>NZ_JBVYWO010000032.1:0-699 GCF_056032725.1 Methylocystis sp. sgz306128 | reverse complement strand
GCCAGCCAAGATCGAAGTGGTTCCGCTCAACGTGATGGTCGCAACCTCAACCGTCTTTCCGTTCTGAACCTGGTAAATATCAATCTCGCTGCCACTGACAACTACCGGACTCAACGCTGAATAAGTCGTGGTCGGCGTAATCGACGCCAGCGCAATCGACTTCAGCGTTACTGTTGCATCATCCGCGCCCGCATGGAACGTCAGGTTTGCACCCGAGGCATCAGGATTAATCTGCGTGCCAGAGCCATCCGGCGCCAAAGCACTCTCATAGACCAACTCGGACGCCGTCGGCGTCGATGTCGTCGGGCCATCACCAAGACCCAGCGTGATCGTCAGCGTCGCTGTCCTGGTCGTGCCGTCCGCATCCGTGATCGTATAGGTGAACACGTCCTGCGGCGGAGTTTGTTCATTTATAGCGACGTTGTTGTTCGCCTGATAGCTGTAGCTGCCGTCCGAATTCAGCGTCAGCGCGCCATATTCGCCCGTAACATGATAAGCCGTCAAAGATCCGCTCGGTTGACCCGTATAATCGCTGCTGGAAGTACCAGAATTATCAGCGACAGCACCCGTCACATGTATCGGAGAATCCGCACCCGTCTTGTCGTTGGAAAGAACACCCGATGTCGTCGTGCTCGGTACTGACAGCAAGCCGCCATCAGAAACCGAATTTATGTCATTAACAGCAACAGGAGCATCGTC
>NZ_JBVYWO010000031.1:0-911 GCF_056032725.1 Methylocystis sp. sgz306128 | reverse complement strand
GACCAGATCAGAACCGAACATGTCCTGAGCGTTCTGAAACCGCTCTGGCTGAAAATCCCCGAGAGCGCCTCACGCCTGCGCGGGCGCATCGAGATGATTCTCAATGCGGCGCAAAGCCTGGGGCATATTCCGGAGGACAGGCCGAACCCGGCCCGCTGGAAAGGCCATCTCGAGAACCTCCTGCCGAAACAGCCAAAGAGCGACCGGCATCACGAGGCTTTGCCTTACAAGGAAATTCCAGCCTTTATCTCTGAATTGCGCCAGCGAGAATCCGTGGCGGCGCTGGCTCTGGAATTTGCCATTCTTGCCGGCGGGCGAACCGGCGAGATCATCGGCGCCAAATGGTCGGAGTTCGATCTGGACGAGAAGCTCTGGATTGTCCCTGCCGGGCGGATGAAGGCGAAGAAGGAGCACCGTGTGCCGCTGTCCTCGCGCGCCATGGAAATTCTCGACACTCTGCGGCCCATGCAGATCAATGACTTCGTGTTTATTGCCCAGCGTGACCGACCACTCTCCAACATGGCCATGCTTCAACTGCTCAAGCGGATGGGTCGCAATGGGCCGCAGGCGCGCGCGGCTGGTCGGCATATAACAACCCACGGGTTTCGTTCCACCTGCCGGGACTGGGCTGGCGACTGCACCCATTATCCGCGCGAAGTGATCGAGCAGGTTCTTGCCCACACCATCTCCAGCAAATCAGAGCGCGCATATCGGCGCGGCGACGCGCTCGACAAGCGCCGGATGCTAATGCAGGACTGGTGCGATTATTGTGAGGGCGCCCGTCCGGCAAATATTCTGCAAATTTCAAGTCCGATGGGCTGAGCAAACAGTTACGATCGTGAACCGCGCACCATAATTGCACCCATTCCTCTGTCAGGTTGGTCAATGACTGTCGCGATGGGGGCGATCAA
>NZ_JBVYWO010000030.1:0-1176 GCF_056032725.1 Methylocystis sp. sgz306128 | reverse complement strand
TATGGAATCTTATCGTCGAACAGGCTGGCGATGAAATGTTGCCAAAAGCCGTCATCCACCGGCAGCATGCGGTTTGTGGCATGAAACTGGCTCTGTCCCGGTTGGCGGGACAGCTTGAGCTCGCGTTGGTGATACAGCTCGAGACCCGGCCGATGCCCGACGCTCAAAACCATGGCATTGACCAGATCCGTGCGCAGGAATTCCATCATCCGGGCCTGCCCTTCCTCGTCGAGTGCGGATGTTGCCTCATCCATAATGGCAATATCGGGCGGGTTGAGCAGCAATCTGGCAAAGGCAAGCCGCTGTTGCTCGCCTCCCGACAACTTATGGCTCCACTGGGCTTCTTCATCCAGACTGACAGCGAGATGGGCAAGGCCGCATCGCTTCAGCGTGTCTATGATTGTTTCGTCGCTGACCGATCTCGCATTGACCGGATACATCAGGCACATGCGCAAGCTTCCATCCGGGAGAAACGGACGTTGCGGCATGAAAGCGACGGAAGCACCCGGCGGACGAAGTATTTTGCCAGAACCCCATGGCCAGAGTCCTGCCATCGCCCGGATAAGGGTGCTTTTGCCGGAACCGGAATCGCCTTTGACAAGCACTTTCTCGCCCTTGGCAATAACCACTTCCGCGTCATCAATCATCAGCTTGCCGTCGTGCTGGGTGATATAGAGATGAACAAGATGCAGGGCGCCATCGGAACTGTCGCCAAGTTCTATCGTGTCCTGCGACGCACGCCCGATGGTGACGTCAAGCTTGTCCATGGCCTCGTTCAGTTCAATCACCCTGAGTGCCGACGCCAGCCATTCGGCAATTCTGATCGTATTGTCGACAAACCAGCTCAACGCCATCTGCACCTGAACGAATGCGGTGGCTATCTGCATGAGGCTGCCAAGGGTCAGCGAACCATCAAGATATTTTGGCCCGGCCAGCAGCAGCGGGATGACCGGAGCCAGGATCGCATTGCTGTTCAGAACCCAGGTGAGGTTCGCCTGCTGCACTATAACGCGGTACCATCTGCTGATCACAAAGCCGAGGCTGCTTTCCAGCTTGGCGCGCTCGTCATTGTCCCCGCCAACCAGCGCGATGATTTCGGCATTCTCACGAACGCCCGTCAGTTCGGTACGCAGCTTGGCTTCGGCTCCGTTCTTGGCCTCGACAGCCCGGATAAGC
>NZ_JBVYWO010000029.1:0-1195 GCF_056032725.1 Methylocystis sp. sgz306128 | reverse complement strand
CAGTTTCAATTTTTGCTGCTGCTCGAAGTCAGCCGGTGACAGCATGCCGTTTCTGACATGCTTACGTTGCGGGTTATAGAACATCTCGATGTAGTCGAACACATCCTGCCTTGCCTGGTCTCTGGTTTGGTAGGTTTTACGGCGAATGCGTTCGCGTTTGAGCAGGTTGAAGAAACTCTCCGCCACGGCGTTATCGTGGCAGTTGCCGCGTCGGCTCATGCTGTGCTCAAGATTGTGCTGTGTCAGGAACGACGCCCACTCGATGCTGGTAAATTGCGAGCCTTGGTCAGAATGGATCAGCACTTTGCCTTTCGGCTTCCTGCGCCACACCGCCATGAGCAGGGCTTGCAAGACAAGATCAGTGGGCTGTCTGCTTTGCATAGCCCAGCCGACCACACGACGGGAAAACAGGTCAATCACGACCGCCAGATACGTGAACCCTTCGTAGGTTCTGATATAGGTAATATCGGTGACCCAGACCGTATCCGGCGCCATGACATCAAACTGGCGATCCAGCGTATTGTCGACAGCGATTGATGGCTTGCCACCATAGGTGCCGGAACGGCGATTATAGCCGATTTGCGCCTTCACTCCCGCAATTCTCGCCAATCTTGCCACACGATTTGGGCAGCATGGCTCACCCAGGTCACGCAGGTCGTCATGCAGCTTGCGATAGCCATAAACCTTGCCGCTATCTTCCCATGCCTCTTTCAGCAGTTCTGTCTGGCGGGCATCTTCCGCCGCGCGCTTGCTGAGCGGTTGCTTCAGCCATGCGTAAAACCCGCTTGGATGGACGCGAAGCATGCGGCACATGACCCGGATATTGAATTGCGGACGATGCGCCTTGATGAACGCGTACTTCACTTTGCATCTCTGGCGAAATACGCGGTCGCTTTTTTTAATATGTCACGCTCCTCGGTGACGCGGGCCAGTTCCAGCTTAAGCCGCCGGATCTCTGAGGCTTGCTCGTCCTTGACGACAGGTTTGGCCGGTGCCCGGTAGCGCTTCATCCAACCGTAAAGGGAATGCGTGCTGACCCCCAGACGCTTCGAAACATCAGCAACCGAATAGCCGCGCTCCGTGATTTGTTTAACCGCGTCCTGTTTGAATTCTTCTGTGAAATTGGCATTACCCATGACGATCTCCTTGCCTCATTTTTAAGGGACAAGGTGTCTACAATTCTAGGGGCTATTCA
>NZ_JBVYWO010000028.1:0-1225 GCF_056032725.1 Methylocystis sp. sgz306128 | reverse complement strand
TGACCTGAGCCCCGACTTCCCTCCAGTTTTGGGGAGAGTCTTAGATTTGCATTTTGACCTCAAGCGGCCCTTTTTTCCATAGTGATTTTCATTGCAAACTCATTGGGCGTGATGTTGCCCAGCGATGAATGTGGTCTGTTTCGGTTGTAATCCTCCTTCCATGTTGCGATCTGCGCTCGGGCTTGCGCCATTGATGAAAACAGCGTTTCGTTGAGGCATTCATCACGGAAGCTGCCATTGAAGCTTTCGACGAAGCCATTTTGCATCGGCTTGCCCGGCGCGATGTAGTGCCATTCAATGCCGCTTTCCTGGCACCATTTCAGGATGGCCATCGAGGTCAGTTCCGTGCCGTTGTCGGAGACAATGGTTAGTGGTCGTCCTCGCCGGCCGATAATGGCATCCAGTTCCCGCGCCACACGCAGGCCTGATAGAGACGTGTCCGCGACGAGCGCCAGGCACTCCCGCGTGAAGTCATCGACAACAGCCAGAACACGAAACCGCCGTCCATCTGTGAAGGCATCGCTGACAAAATCGAGGCTCCAGCGTTCGTTCGCGCGAGATGGTAAAACCAGAGGCCGTCTGGTTCCCAGGGCGCGCTTGCGACCTCCGCGTTTACGAACAGTCAGCTTCTCTTCGCAATAAAGCCGCCTGAGCTTCTTCAGGTTCAGGACAATGCCCTGCCGATCCAGCATGACATGGATGCGTCGATAGCCAAACCGTCGGCGTTCGGACGCGATCTTCTTCATGGCCTCCCGAATAGGTGTGTCATCCGGGCGAACGCTCTGGTAGCGAACGCTTGACCGATCAACCGACAGAACTTCACACGCCCGACGCTGGCTCACATCATGCTTCTCGCAGACATGCGCCACAGCGTCCCGCTTGGCATCGGGCGTTACCATTTTTTTGCGGCAACATCTTTCAAAATGGCATTATCCAGCATCAGTTCCGCCAGCAATTTCTTCAATTTGGCGTTCTCGTCTTCGAGCGCCTTCAGCTTCCGCGCCTCCGATACGTCCATCCCGCCATACTTGGCTTTGTATTTGTAAAAGGTTGCTCCCGATATGCCGTGCTTGCGGCACACAGCGGCTGTTGTCTGGCCGCTTTCCTGCTCCTTCAAAATCCCGATGATCTGCTCTTCCGTGAACCGTGAACGCTTCATCCTATCCGTCTCCTCTAGCGACAGACTCTACCAAATTTTTGGAGGAGATTTAGGGGCTCAGGTCAA
>NZ_JBVYWO010000027.1:0-1667 GCF_056032725.1 Methylocystis sp. sgz306128 | reverse complement strand
GGTTTTGGCCAAAGATCGGGAGCACATCGAAATGAAGATTCTCGTGCCCGTAAAGCGGGTTGTTGATTACAACGTGAAGATCCGGGTCAAGGCGGACGGGAGCGGGGTTGACCTTGCGAATGTCAAGATGTCGATGAACCCTTTTGACGAGATCGCCGTTGAGGAGGCGCTGCGTCTGAAGGAAGCGGGCAAGGCGGACGAGGTGATCGTTGTGTCGATCGGCCCAGCGCAGGCGGCGGAGACCTTGCGCACCGGCCTGGCCATGGGCGCGGACCGCGGCATTCTGGTCAAGGCCGAGGGCGTTGTGGAGCCGCTGGCGGTGGCCAAGATTCTCAAGGGCGTGGCCGATGCGGAAGGGCCGGGTCTGATCATTCTGGGCAAGCAGGCGATTGATGACGATTCGAACCAGACCGGACAGATGCTGGCGGCATTGCTGGGCTGGGCGCAGGGCACATTTGCCTCGAAGGTGACAATCGGCGAGGGCAGTCTGGATGTTATCCGCGAAGTGGACGGCGGGCTGCAGACGGTGGAACTGAAGCTTCCGGCGATCGTCACGACGGATCTGCGCCTCAATGAACCGCGCTATGCCTCTTTGCCCAATATCATGAAGGCCAAGAAGAAGCCGATCGACGAGAAGACCCCGGCCGATTTCGGTGTCGACGTGACGCCGCGGCTCAATGTGCTCAAGACGGTTGAGCCGTCGGGCCGCAAGGCGGGCGTCAAGGTGGCCTCGGTGGCCGAACTCGTGTCGAAACTGAAGAATGAAGCAGGAGTAATCTGATGACGACGCTTCTTGTTGCAGATCATCACAACGGCCAGCTCTCGGATGTCACCGCCAAGGCGCTGACGGCGGCGCTGGAGCTTGGCGCGCCGGTCGATGTGCTTGTGGCCGGCGAAAATGTCGGATCGATTGCTGCCGAGGCGGCGAAGCTTTCGGGCGTGGCCAGGGTGCGCGTCGCCGATGCCGCGCTTTATGCGCATGGTCTGGCCGAGCCGCTTTCGGCGCTGATCGTCGCGCTGGCCGGTTCCTATTCGGCGATTGTCGGCTGCGCCACGGCGGGGGCGAAGAACGTGATGCCGCGCGTTGCGGCGCTGCTGGACGTGATGCAGGTCTCGGAAATCACCAAGGTTATCTCGGCTGACACGTTCGAGCGACCGATTTATGCGGGCAATGCCATCCAGACGGTGCAGAGCACCGACCGGATCAAGGTTGTGACGGTGCGCACGGCCTCGTTTGCGGCGACGGAAGCGGGCGGCGCGGCGCCGGTGGAGGCCGTTGCGGCGGCGGGCGATCCGGCTTTGTCCTCGTTCAAGGGCGAGGCTTTGTCGAAATCGGACCGTCCGGAGCTGACCTCGGCCAAGATCATCATCTCGGGCGGGCGGGCGATGCAGAACGCCGAGAATTTCAAGACCTATATCGAGCCGGTGGCGGATAAGCTGGGCGCGGCCATGGGCGCCTCGCGCGCCGCGGTCGATGCGGGCTATGCGCCGAACGACTGGCAGGTGGGCCAGACCGGCAAGGTGGTCGCGCCCGATCTTTATATTGCGGTGGGCATTTCCGGCGCGATCCAGCATCTGGCCGGCATGAAGGACTCGAAGGTCATCGTCGCCATCAACAAGGACGAGGAAGCTCCGATCTTCCAGGTCGCCGATTATGGCCTCGTCGC
>NZ_JBVYWO010000026.1:0-2399 GCF_056032725.1 Methylocystis sp. sgz306128 | reverse complement strand
CATGACGGCGGCTTGTTCTGGAATGATCCCGACATCGCCGTTCAATGGCCGCTGGCGGCGGGGCTGGCCCCTGTTTTGTCCGCCAAGGACGAAAACCTCCCCAGATTGTCGCAATTCCAAAGTCCGTTCGCTTACGACGGATGTCCATTGATGCCCCTCGAAGAACTTGCGGGGTGCGCATGAGAATTCTTGTCACTGGCGGTGCGGGTTTTATCGGTTCGGCTCTGGTGCGGCATCTGATCCACCTCGGGGTGGACGTGCTCGTGGTCGACAAACTCACCTATGCCGGCAATCTGGCCTCGTTGCAGGATGTCAGCTCTGACGCCCGCTTCCGGCTGGTGAGAGCTGACATTGCCGATGCGTCCGCCATGGCGGCGGCCTTTGCCAATTTTCAGCCGGATCATGTGATGCATCTGGCGGCTGAAAGCCATGTCGACCGGTCCATCACCGGCGCGGCGGATTTTATCCAGACCAATATTGTGGGGAGCTTCGTGCTGCTTGAGGCGGCGCGCGTGTATTGGCAGAGCCTCGATCCGGTGCGCAAGGCGCGGTTCCGGTTTCTTCATGTCTCCACCGACGAGGTCTATGGCTCGCTGGGCAATGAGGGCTTGTTCACCGAAACGACGCCTTATGATCCGTCTTCGCCTTATTCGGCGTCGAAGGCCGCGTCAGATCATCTGGCCATCGCCTGGCATCGCACCTATGGGTTGCCGGTGGTTGTCTCGAATTGCTCCAACAATTACGGCCCCTACCATTTCCCCGAAAAGCTGATCCCGCTCATGATCCTCAACGGTCTGCATAGCCGGGAGTTGCCGGTCTATGGCAGCGGCACGCAGGTGCGGGACTGGCTTTATGTCGACGATCATGCCCGCGCGCTCTATCTGGTGCTGACGCGCGGACGCCCCGGCGAGACCTATAATGTCGGTGGCGGCAATGAACGCCGGAATATCGATATTGTGCACGCGGTCTGCGATATTCTCGACAATGCGGTCCCGGCAAACCGGCCCCGGCGGGAGCTGATCCGCCATGTCGCCGACCGTCCGGGCCATGACCACCGCTATGCCATCGATGCATCGAAGATCCGGAATGAACTGGGCTGGCGGCCCGAGGAAACATTTGAAACCGGCCTCGTCAAAACCGTGCATTGGTATCTCGATCACGAGGATTGGTGGCGTCCGCTGCGGGAAAAGGTCTATGCCGGCGAGCGTCTCGGGCTGATGAAGGCTGCCGAGTGATGCGCCTGCTGGTGACGGGTCTCCACGGGCAGGTTGCATCGGCCCTGCGGCAGCTTTCGGGAGCCGGTCTCGATGTGATCACACTTGGCCGCCCGGAACTCGACCTCGCCGCGCCGGGCGATGCGGGTTTGAAACTCCGCCTTCTTGCGCCGGACATGATCGTCAATGCTGCTGCCTATACGGCCGTGGACAAAGCCGAATCCGAGCCGGAAACGGCTTTCGCTGTCAATGCCGACGGCGCCGGGGCGCTGGCGGCTGCTGCTGCGGATATAGGTGTTCCGTTCATCCAGATTTCCACCGATTATGTTTTTGACGGCACGTCCACCCGGCCTTTGCGCGAGGAGGATGAGGCGCGTCCGCTTGGCGTCTATGGCGCAAGCAAGCGCGCCGGGGAGTTGGCGGTTCTGCGCGCGCATCCTCGGGCCGTCATTTTGCGCACCGCCTGGGTCTATGCGCCCGACGGCGCCAATTTTCTGCGCACCATGCTGCGTCTGGCCGGTACGCGCGACGAGATCCGCGTTGTTGCCGATCAGCTGGGCACGCCGACATCCGCTTCGGATATTGCCGCGGCGATTGTTCAGGTTGCGCGCAATATTTTATCCGCGCCCGACGATCCGCGCCTGCGCGGCATTTTTCATCTGAGCGCTGCGGGCGGGCCGATAAGCTGGGCCGATTTCGCTGTTGCCATTTTCGCGCTTGCCCGGCCTCTGGGCGGGCCGCAGGCCAGAATAATCCCCATTACCACCGCCGAATATCCGACGCCAGCGCGTCGTCCGGCCTATTCCTGCCTCGATACAACCAGACTGGCGCATATTCATGGCATCACGCTGCCGCATTGGCAGGGCAGCCTCGCCATTGCGGTCAAGAAAATATATGAGGGTCACCCGGCATGAAAGGCATCATTCTCGCGGGCGGCAGCGGTACGCGTCTTCACCCCATGACCCTCGGCATCTCCAAACAGATCCTGCCGGTTTATGACAAGCCGATGATCTATTACCCGCTGAGCGTGCTGATGCTGGCGGGCATCCGCGAAATCCTCATCATCTCGACACCGCGCGATCTGCCTCTGTTCCGGGAATTGCTGGGCGATGGCAGCCAATGGGGCATCGACCTGTCCTATATCGTGCAGCCAAGCCCGGACGGACTGGCGCAGGCCTATATTCT
>NZ_JBVYWO010000025.1:0-2888 GCF_056032725.1 Methylocystis sp. sgz306128 | reverse complement strand
CCCAATGAGTTTGCAATGAAAATCACTATGGAAAAAAGGGCCGCTTGAGGTCAAAATGCAAATCTAAGACTCTCCCCAAAACTGGAGGGAAGTCGGGGCTCAGGTCAACCATATCTAATTATATATATTAAAATTTCTGTCAAATTTATTGAAAATAAATATTAAATATATTGATATAATAAATAAAAATATGTTGGAAATTAACATCAAATTTCTTATTTTATTAAAATTCGGCGCGCGCTTTGGCGCCAAATATATGATATTTTTATCCGAATTATTATCGGGACTTAATCAACGATATAAGCTGACCTGTCGAGAAAATTTCGTTCTGCCAAGAGCATTTCTCTTTGATTTGAAAATTCACAGAATAGTATTCCAGCACGCCCGTTATGACCTCCGGCTAATTCTTCGCCAAGACGATGAAGTGGAAAAAAACTTTTGACAGGCAGCGCGTTCTGCAGTCGAAGACCACTGAAAATCGTCCTCTCGTCAGCAGTAACGGTGTGTCTCATAATATAGCGCAGTTGATTAGGCGACGTATTACAAGGGGTACCAATAAAATAGGAAGCATATTTTGCTGCATAACGAAAGTCAGTACTATATTCGATAAGAAGTGCATATAGATCGCCCGGACATCGACGTGAAACTTCTACAATCGACGGCCGGTCCCCTGTCCAGAGAAATTGCGTGTGAACAAGGCCGTCTTTTAGTGATAGTGCCCGTGCCAGGCGGACAATACTTTCAGAGAGAGTCTGTTGACAATCTTCAGGCAGAGCTCCGGAAACATAACTCGTATCTACGGCAAACGGATTAATTGATGAGGCCTCGCGCACTAAAAAAGCATCCTGAGGAACGCAGTTCTCAATAAATGTGGTGTAACTAAAAAGTTCGCCAACGACAAATGGTTCCGCTAGAGCTTGCTGTGTAATGCTAGCCTGCCGAGCCATTTTAAAAGCTGCAGTAACCCGCTCGGGATTTGCTCCGTCAAACACCGATATCCCACGGCCGCTGAAAGCATCGACAGGCTTGCAAATAAACTGTCCTACTGTTGGAAACTGGCTTTCTGAGCGCTCAAGTGGCGCGGGCAGATCGAGTTCCATACAGAGCCTGCGAAATTGGCGCTTATTGGCTAATTTCCCATTAGCGCTGACGTCATCAAGCATGGCGCCGCCAATCTGTACGCATGTGTCCATAGACACATCAGTACAACCTGGGATAATGCGTTCAATACCCAGTCGGTTAACATGACGGTCTACTTCCGGTATCTGACTATAGTCTTGTTCAACCCAGCGCCGCCCTGCCCTTTGTGCCAGAATATCTGCTGGACGGTTTCCCATTACCCAAACCTCGTGTCCACTTTCCACGAGATATTCGTATATTGGCAACGAAGAAAATGCGGTGTCCACCAGAAGTACTTTCATAGGCGCGTTACCCTAAATTAATGCTCATTAAACTTCGTCGATATCAACTACTGCACGCGTTTCAATCGAGCGCTGGATAGCCTGAACTACCAGAAGGTTACGGTATCCATCTTCGGCTGATATCCGAGGCTTTACCTTGCCGCGAATGACGTCCACAAAATGATCAAGTTGGAGTTTTAGCGGATCTTGACGCTCCAATTGGAGCACAAATTCATCGAATGGCTTCCACCACGACCGATCTGCTTCGCTCTTGTAGGCGCGCGCGTGCATGCTTGGAAAATCCAACGAGCCATTCGTTCCTGAAAAGTGATAACAATATTCGCTCGGATAGAATGGATAAGCAGCGTTTTCGCCACTTGTCATTTCCCAACTTTTTGTGCTCGCAGCTGTGTCTGAAAGCAGAAAAGTACCCAACGCACCACTTCGAAACGCAAGTGATATAGAAACGGTATCTTCTACGTCAAAATTACGGATGTTGTGCCCCGCAATTGCACTTATTGATGCTATCTCTCCACAAAAACTCCGCATCAATCCGATCTCATGAATCAGATTAATTAATATTGGCCCCCCGCCCCGCAACGAGCGCCAAGGACCATCGAGAAAGTATTGTTTGGGCTTATAAAATAGGGCTGAACCTTGAAGAGCAACTAACCGACCGAAGCGCTCGGAACGTAGGAAAGGCATAGCAGCATCAAGAAGTAGGCTATATGTCCGGTGATGACCAACCAACACTGGCACATCCGAACGTTTAACAGCCGAGAGCAGACTCTCCGCTTCTTTGACGTTATCAGTTATGGGCTTTTCGATAAGCACAGGAATGCCGTGCTCGATACAGGCCATTGCCTGACTGTAATGCACGGCGTTTGGCGAACTAATGATAGCAGCGTCAAATTTTTCCGTCGCAAGAGCGTGAGCGAAATCGGTATAAAAGTCGACCGCATGCCGGTTCGCAAAAGCACGATTTTCTTCAGAATCAGGCGCGACGACCGCGACGAGGTCACAATCGTCCCTCGCCTCGATTAACTCGGCATGCCGCCTGCCAATAAGCCCAGGGCCAGAAAGAATAAATTTAATTGGTGAATTCATAAGATATTCCCTTAAATATTTACTCTATCCGTGAATTTTAAATAATCAAATTTTTAAATTTATTATTATATATTATTTAAAATATTTTATTTATTCTTCAGCAATTTCTTGGAGATATTGTCCATAGCCGCTCTTGCCCAGTTTTTCGGCCAGACGGGCGAGGTCGGCTTTCGAGATGAAGCCGCTGCGATAAGCGATTTCCTCCGGCGCGCAGATGCGCACGCCCTGCCGCTTTTCCAGCGCGCGCACGAATGTCGCCGCATCGACAAGCGACTCCGGCGTGCCGGTATCGAGCCAGGCATAGCCCCTGCCCAATGTTTCAACGGAAAGCTGGCCGCGCTGGAGATAGATGCGGTTCACGTCGGTGATTTCCAGCTCGTT
>NZ_JBVYWO010000024.1:0-3791 GCF_056032725.1 Methylocystis sp. sgz306128 | reverse complement strand
GGTGCATCCGGGCACCACAGGAGGAGACGAGGATGAAGCGACTAGTGATAGCCTTAGCGGCTGGGACGATGCTTTCGGCGCTTTCGACGGCGGCATTTGCTGAGAAGATCGGCGTATCGATGGCGAAGTTTGACGACAATTTTCTGACGGTTCTGCGCAACGGCATGATCAGCTATGCGAAGGATCAGAAGGTTGATCTTCAGGTTGAGGACGCTGGCAACGACGTGAGCAAGCAGCTGAGCCAGATGCAGAATTTCATTGCGGCCAAGGTTGACGCGATGGTGGTGAACCCGGTTGACACGTCGGCGACGCCGAAGATGACGGCTCTGGCTGTCGCGGCCGGCATTCCGCTGGTGTTTGTCAACCGCATGCCTTCGGACAAGACTCTGCCGCCGAAAGTGTCGTTTGTCGGCTCGAACGAGGCTGACTCGGGCACGCTCGAGACCAAGGAAGTGTGCAAGCTTCTGGGCGGCAAGGGCGACATTCTGGTCATGATGGGCGAATTGTCCAATCAGGCCGCCGTGCAGCGCACCGCCGACATCCACGACGTGCTCAAGACCCCGGAATGCTCGGGCATGAAGATCCTCCAGGAACAGACGGCCAACTGGGACCGCACCCAGGCTGCCGACCTGATGACCAACTGGATCACCGCCGGCCTGAAGCCGGCCGCGGTTATCGCCAACAATGACGAGATGGCCATTGGCGCGATCAAGGCGCTGAAGGCCGCCAAGATGGACAATGTGGTCGTTGGCGGCGTCGACGGCACGGCCGACGCGCTGGCGGCGATGAAGGCGGGCAACCTGAAGGTGACCGTGTTCCAGAATGCCGCGGCACAGGGCAAGGGCGCCATCGACACGGCCATGAAGCTCTCCAAGGGCGAGAAGGTCGATTCAATGGTCTGGGTGCCTTTCGAACTGATCACCCCGGCCAATATGGACAAATATATCGCCAAGAACTGATATATCGCCAAAAGCCGATATATCTCAAAGAGTCGCCCCCGGGCCAGCCCGGGGGATCCGGCCCCGGCCGGACTGGCGGATGGTTTGAGCATGGGCGCGCCCGCGCGCCCATGCCAGAGATGCGCTGCCGGGCCTTAAGCGCCCGCATGCCGGCGCCGGAGAATATGCTTGCTGGTGAACACGCTTGCTGGAGACCGATATGCTGAGTCCCTCGACCATGAAGGCTGTGCGCGAAAGCGGCGCCGTGCCGCATTCGGCCTATCTGCTGGAAGTGGAGGGCGTGCGCAAATCCTTTCCGGGCGTCGTCGCGCTCGATAATGTCGAGTTCCGCCTGAAGCGCGGCTCGGTTCACGCCCTGATGGGCGAGAATGGCGCGGGCAAATCCACGCTGATGAAGATCATTGCCGGGGTTTACACGCCCGACCACGGCGCGTTCCGCCTGCGCGGCGTCGATATCCGCCTGACCTCGCCGCTGGACGCGCTCGAAAACGGCATTGCCATGATCCATCAGGAGCTGAACCTGATGCCCTACATGAGCGTGGCCGAGAATATCTGGATCCGGCGCGAGCCGCTGAACCGCTTCGGCTTCGTCGATCATGGCGCCATGCACGACATGACGCAGAAACTGTTCGATGAACTGAAGATCGACATAGATCCGGACGTGGAGGTGCGCGACCTGACCATCGCCAACCGGCAGATGGTGGAGATCGCCAAGGCCGTATCTTTCAATTCCGACGTGCTGATCATGGACGAGCCGACATCCGCCCTGACGGAGCGCGAGGTGGGGCATCTGTTCCGCATCATCCGGGATCTGCGCGCCCAGGGTAAGGGCATTGTCTACATCACCCACAAGATGAACGAATTGTTCGAGATCGCCGACGAGGTCTCGGTGTTCCGCGACGGCCGCTATATCGCCACGCGAAGCTCTGGCGAGGTCACGCGCGACGACATCATCCGCATGATGGTCGGGCGCGAGATCACCCAGATGTTTCCCAAGCAGGAAGTGCCGATCGGCGAGGTGGTGATGTCGGTGCGCAATCTTTCGGTGAAGGGCGTGTTCCACGACATATCCTTCGACCTGCGCAAGGGCGAGATTCTGGGTCTGGCGGGGCTTGTCGGCTCCGGGCGCTCCAATGTCGCCGAGGCTTTGTTCGGCGTCACCCCGGCCACAGCGGGCACGATCGCCATCGAGGGCAAGGATGTCGTCATCGACAGCCCGCGCAAGGCGATGGAACAGGGCCTCGCCTTCCTCACGGAGGACCGCAAGGAAACCGGTTGCTTCCTCATTCTCGATGTGCTGGAGAACATGCAGGTGGCCGTGCTCACCCGCGCTTATGCCGGCGGCGGGTTCGTGCAGCAGGGCCAGCTGACCAGCGCCTGCGCCGAAATGAGCCAGGCGCTGCGCGTCAAGACGCCGGGCCTCGACGAGAAGATCGAAAATCTGTCCGGCGGCAACCAGCAGAAAGTGCTGATCGGCCGCTGGCTGCTGACCCGGCCGCGCATCCTCATCCTCGATGAGCCGACGCGCGGCATCGATGTCGGCGCCAAGGCGGAAATTCACCGCCTCATCAGCAAGCTGGCCGGCGAGGGCGTCGGCGTCATCATGATTTCTTCGGAAATGCCGGAAATTCTCGGCATGAGCGACCGCGTCCTGGTGATGCATGAAGGCCATTGCACCGGCATACTGGACCGCAAGGACGCGGATCAGGTCAGGATCATGGAATTGGCCTCCCGGTAAGGGGCCGTGTGCAGGCTGCGCCGCCGCGCAGCCGCGCATTCAAAAGCAAGGGTGGAACGGGATGAGCGAACTGACCAATCCAGGCAAAGCGCAAAGTGTCGCGCGCCGCCGCAAACTGCCGCCGGAAGCCAGCATTCTTCTGGTGATGATCGGCATCGCGCTGGTTTTCGAGGCTCTGGGCTGGCTCTTCATCGGCCAGAGCTTCCTGTACAATGCCCAGCGCCTTGAGATCATCGTCCTCCAGATGTCGGTGATCGGCATCATCGCCATCGGCGTGACGCAGGTCATCATCACATCGGGCATCGATCTCTCGTCCGGATCGGTGGTGGGCGTCACCGTCATGGTGGCGGCAAGCTTCGCCCAGGCCAGCGGCGCCACCCATGTCATTTTCCCGAACCTCGTCGATCTGCCGGTCATCGCCCCCATCCTGATCGGCCTCGCCGTCGGGCTCTTCGTCGGGCTCGTCAACGGCAGCCTGATCGCCTATACCGGCATTCCGCCCTTCATCGCCACGCTCGGCACCTATGTCTCGGCCCGGGGCGCGGCAAAATGGTACACCAAGGGCCAGCCGATCAGCGAATTCACCTCCAGCTTCGATTTCATCGGCTCCGGGCTGGCGCCGGTCTTCATCTTCCTCTTCGTCGCCCTGATCTTCCAGATCATGCTGTCCTATACGCGCTACGGCAAGTTCACCTATGCCATCGGCGCCAACCGGCAGGCTGCCCGCGTCTCCGGCATCAATGTCTCGCGCCATCTGGTCTATGTCTATGCCATCGCCGGCACCCTGTCCGGCCTCGCCGGCATCGTCGCCGCCGCACGCCAGGACTCGGCCCAGTCCGGCATGGGCGTCGGCTATGAACTCGACGCCATCGCCGCAACCGTCATCGGCGGAACCTCCCTCACCGGCGGCGTCGGACGCATCACCGGAACCGTCATCGGGACAATCATCCTCGGAATCCTCACTTCAGGCTTTACCTTCCTCAGGATCGATGCATATTTCCAGGAAATCATCAAAGGCGGCATAATCGTCGCTGCCGTCGTCGTCGATCAGTACAGACAACGTAAACGCGCAAAAGCTTGATCAACCAGGCTGA
>NZ_JBVYWO010000023.1:2500-5855 GCF_056032725.1 Methylocystis sp. sgz306128 | reverse complement strand
GGCACTTATTGTGATTTGCAGGCCTGGCAGCGACCTACTCTCCCATGTCTTGAGACAGAGTACCATTGGCGCGGAAGCGTTTGACGGCCGAGTTCGGGATGGGATCGGGTCTGATCGCTACGCAAAAGCCACCAGGCCGGCGAAGCACAATAAGGGAAGCAAAACTGGGTTTGGGATATGCACATTATTTGCATGAACGATGACGCTCTGATGTTCAGGCCCCTTTGAGGGGCAGTGTTTCAGGAGCGAAGCGGCGCGGCGCAGATGGGCCGCGCCGTATATCGGGAAGCATGGATATTGATTAATGGGAGTGATCAAGTCGATCGAGCGATTAGTACCGGTAAGCTGCATGCATTGCTGCACTTCCACACCCGGCCTATCAACGTGGTGGTCTTCCACGGCTCTCAAGGGAGTACTCGTCTTGAGGTGGGTTTCCCGCTTAGATGCCTTCAGCGGTTATCCCGTCCACACATAGCTACCCTGCACTGCGGCTGGCGCCACAACAGGTCCACCAGAGGTGTGTTCAACCCGGTCCTCTCGTACTAGGGTCAAATCCTCTCAATACTCCGACGCCCACGGCAGATAGGGACCAAACTGTCTCACGACGTTTTGAACCCAGCTCACGTACCACTTTAATCGGCGAACAGCCGAACCCTTGGGACCTTCTCCAGCCCCAGGATGTGATGAGCCGACATCGAGGTGCCAAACAACCCCGTCGATATGGACTCTTGGGGGTTATCAGCCTGTTATCCCCGGCGTACCTTTTATCCGTTGAGCGATGGCCCTTCCACGAGGGACCACCGGATCACTATGACCGACTTTCGTCTCTGCTCGACTTGTCAGTCTCGCAGTCAGGCTGGCTTATGCCATTGCACTCGACGACCGATTTCCGACCGGTCTGAGCCAACCATCGCGCGCCTCCGTTACTCTTTGGGAGGCGACCGCCCCAGTCAAACTGCCCACCATGCGCTGTCCCGGTCCCGGATGACGGGACACGGTTAGACATCCATGTAGATAAGGGTGGTATTTCAAGGATGGCTCCATGAGAGCTGGCGCCCCCACTTCATAGCCTACCACCTATCCTACACATGCCGACACGAATGCCAGCGCAAAGTTGCAGTAAAGGTGCACGGGGTCTTTCCGTCTGACCGCAGGAACCCCGCATCTTCACGGGGAATTCAATTTCACTGAGCTGACGTTGGAGACAGCGGGGAAGTCATTACGCCATTCGTGCAGGTCGGAACTTACCCGACAAGGAATTTCGCTACCTTAGGACCGTTATAGTTACGGCCGCCGTTTACCGGGGCTTCAATTCAGAGCTTGCACTCCTCCTCTTAACCTTCCGGCACCGGGCAGGCGTCAGACCCTATACGTCATCTTGCGATTTCGCAGAGCCCTGTGTTTTTGCTAAACAGTTGCCACCCCCTGGTCTGTGCCCCCGATACACACTTGCGTATGCACCGGGCCTCCTTATCCCGAAGTTACGGAGGTAAATTGCCGAGTTCCTTCAACGTCATTCTCTCAAGCGCCTTGGTATACTCTACCTGTCCACCTGTGTCGGTTTCGGGTACGGTCTCATGCGGGGGCTATTTCCTGGAACCCATAAGCCGCAAGTTCAATCCAATAAGAACTCACGACGGGCTGGATCCGTCACCACCCGCTGGCCCACGAATATTAACGTGGTTCCCATCGACTACGCCTTTCGGCCTCGCCTTAGGGGCCGGCTAACCCTGCGAAGATTAACTTTACGCAGGAACCCTTGGACTTTCGGCGATACTGTCTTTCACAGTATTTGTCGTTACTCATGTCAGCATTCGCTCTTCTGATACCTCCAGGAGCCCTCACGGGTCTCCCTTCACCAGCTTACAGAACGCTCCGCTACCGCTTGCCTTACGGCAAACCCAAAGCTTCGGCTCGTGGCTTGAGCCCCGGTACATCTTCGGCGCAGATACCCTTATTTAGACCAGTGAGCTGTTACGCTTTCTTTAAAGGATGGCTGCTTCTAAGCCAACCTCCTGGTTGTTTTGGGATTTCCACATCCTTTCCCACTTAGCCACGAATTTGGGGCCTTAGCTGTTGGTCTGGGTTGTTTCCCTCTCCACAATGGACGTTAGCACCCACTGTGTGTCTCCCGCATAGTATTTCCAGGTATTCGGAGTTTGGTTGGGTTTGGTAAGTCTGTAGGACCCCCTAGCCCATCCAGTGCTCTACCCCCTGGAATATTCGTGCGAGGAACTACCTAAATAGTTTTCGCGGAGAACCAGCTATTTCCGAGTTTGATTGGCCTTTCACCCCTAACCACAAGTCATCCGAGACTTTTTCAACAGGCACCGGTTCGGTCCTCCAGTGGGTGTTACCCCACCTTCAACCTGCTCATGGCTAGATCACTCGGTTTCGGGTCTAAAGCTACGAACTGAAACGCCCTGTTCAGACTCGCTTTCGCTGCGCCTACACCTATCGGCTTAAGCTTGCTCGCAACTTTAAGTCGCTGACCCATTATACAAAAGGTACGCAGTCAGGCTTTCGCCCTCCTACTGTTTGTAGGTATCCGGTTTCAGGAACTATTTCACTCCCCTCGTCGGGGTGCTTTTCACCTTTCCCTCACGGTACTTGTTCGCTATCGGTCGCTAAGGAGTACTTAGGCTTGGAGGGTGGTCCCCCCATGTTCAGACAGGATTACACGTGTCCCGCCCTACTCGTGGATATGAAAGATCTGAACCCATACGGGGCTGTCACCCACTGCGGCATGCCTTTCCAGACATTTCCGGTTGAATCTTCCATATCACTGGCCTGATCCGCGTTCGCTCGCCACTACTAACGGAGTTTCGTTGATATCCTTTCCTCCGGGTACTTAGATGTTTCAGTTCCCCGGGTTCGCTTTTAAACCCTATCTATTCAGGTCTAAATACCTTCTTATTGACCTCTGTTAGTGTGAAGATGTTCCTCGCATCAGCTCGGCGTCGCATTCGCTCCTAAAAATTGCTGACGCAATTTTGCGGAACCAAGCTTCAAAAAGCTTTTGTTCAAACAGAACCAAATCTTGATATGAACCGTGACGTTCAATCAAAATTCTTCACAATAACAGAGATCGAAGGTGGGTTTCCCCATTCGGACATTCCCGGATCAAAGCTCGTTCGCAGCTCCCCGGGACTTATCGCAGCGTACCACGTCCTTCATCGCCTCTTAGCACCAAGGCATCCACCAGATACCCTTAAGACACTTGATCACTCGCATTATCAATATCCATTCACGACACGCGCGCCCAACCGCAGGCCTGAGCCCGCAGAAAGACCATGTCGTCAGCCGTCCGAAGACAGCCCGTCCGCGATGGCAGATCATCCCCGCGCCTTAAACG
>NZ_JBVYWO010000022.1:0-10996 GCF_056032725.1 Methylocystis sp. sgz306128 | reverse complement strand
GTGGCTGCTGTTTCCGCGCATGCTGCTGACCTTCCTTCGAAGAAGGCTGCACCGGCTCAGTACGTCAAGGTTTGCGACGCTGCTGGCGCTGGCTATTTCTACATTCCGGGTTCGGACACCTGCCTGAAGGTCGGCGGCTACGTTGAAGTCGACGCATGGGGCAAGAACATCAAGAGCGACACCGCTGCTCACCGCGGCCAGAACGCTTTCGACATCTCGACCGACGTTGAAATCACTGTCGACACCGTCACCAAGACCTCCTACGGCGATCTGACCACCCACATCGGCTACGAAGCTGACTCGGGCGCTTCGAACTCCTTCAACGGCAACGCCTCGGCTTACATCGACCAGGCTTACCTGACCTTCGCCGGCCTGACCGCTGGTCGTAAGGAAACCCTCTTCAACCACATTGAATCTGGCTACAACCATGCCATGTTCAACCCGGACTTCAAGTCGAACGGCATGTGGTACACCGCAGCCTTCGGCGGCGGCTTCTCGGCCACGATCGGTATCGAAGACGCCGTTTACAATCGCGGTGGTCTGTATGCCTACAATTATGGCACTTCATCTGCGCCGATAGTTGATCAGGCTTACAACGGCGGTCGTGCTCCGGACGTTGTTGCAGAACTCGCCGTCAAGCAGGGCTGGGGTGAAGCCGGTATCGATGGCGGCATTCACAGCGCTTCGATTTCGACCTACGGACCTAATGGTACCGGTTTGAATTATCTCGGCAGCACCACCAAGACCGGCTACGGCCTTGGCGCGTTCGTCAAGATCAACCTGCCGATGCTTGCTGCTGGCGACTTCATTGGCTTCCAGGCTAACTACGACCAGAACGCAATCAACTGGAGCGGCATGACCCGTTCAGGCCAGCGTTTCGGCCTCGGCGTGACCAATGCTGACTATGCTTACGACGACACCGATACCGGCCACAACCAGCATGCCTGGAACGTGATCGCCGACTTCCAGCACAACTGGACCCCGACGGTTTCGACCACGATCGGTGGCAGCTATGGTGAAAACCGCTACTCGAACGTTGATGGTCTTGATAACTCTGGCGCCGGTGGCACAACTGCATTTAACTACAATGCATGGGCTATTGGTCAGGTTACCAAGTGGACCCCGGTCAAGGGCCTCGAGTTCGGTATCGATACCACCTACATCCGCTACGAAGACAAGCTGAATGCCTATGCTTCTGGTGTTGCAGCTGAAAGCGGCTTGGCTAAGAAGTCTGACGACTTCCAGGTCGACTTCCGCGTCATCCGCTCCTTCTGATCTGAAGAGCGAGGCGTAAGCTTTCAGAAAGGCCCCGGTTCTCCGGGGCCTTTTTCTTTGTGAGTTCTAGCCATGCCGAAAACTTATGGGTATGTTCGATTTTCAGAACTCTCTGAAAATTTTAATCACGACCTTCGAACCTTCGACATTCAGCCTGACGAAGTCGTGTCAGAAATTGCACCAATCATCATTGAGGCAGCTGTCAGACCCAAATTTAAAGCTCTGCTGGAAAAGCTAAATAGGGGCGATCGCCTGGTCGTCGACAAAATCGATGGGCTTGGAAAGAACTTAGCTGATGTGCTTGCAACCGTTGAAATAATGCGTGCCAAAGAGATAGAGCTCTATTGTGCAACGTTCGGTCCTGTAAATGTTCTTGGAAGTGCAGGAAGCTTGATCATTTCCGCGTTCTGCGCAGTTCTGGAATTTGAATCCAAGCGCCTTTCTGAGCGAACATTGGAAGGCCATCAAGCGGCTCGACAGTTAAACAAACACCTCGGCAGAAAGCCGACCCCAATCACTCCTGAAGTGGCTCAAAAAATTAATCTGAAATTACTCGAAGGCCGTCCAGTCACCCAAATTGCGCGTGAGCTTGGTTTGTCTAGGAGCATTATTTCATATTACCGAGATAAAAAGCGGAAGAGTTGAAAGCTGCTTGGTTTGCGCGCCTGAAAGTTTGACTTGTCGGTGTAACAGCGAATGCTGTGCTGTTGTCCTCAAAGGCTGGTTCGTCGGCCGAGATAATGTCCGAAGCGATTTCCGTGGAGAGACTATAGTACCGGGGATGTTGTGCGAGGGCTCCGTTTGTATGAATTTTTTATCATGGGGTGACCTGCCACTGCAAATTTCCTCCATTTGGAACTAGAGTCCGGTCCTATGAGGAACGGACACATGAAGACGACAAGGTTCACAGAGGAACAGATTATTGGCATTTTGCGTAAACAGGAGAGCGGTGCGAAAGTCGCCGATCTCAAGCGCAAACACGCAATCTCCGAGGCAACGTTTTACAATTGGAAAGCTAAGTTTGGCGGCATGGGTGTGTCCGACGCCAAGCGGCTGAAGGCTCATTCGCATCGCCTCCCAGCAGCATCAGAAAGTAGCTTAATTGACCTAGGATACTGTCCAGTCAATGGCGAGTAGCTCAAAAATTTAGCGCCTGTTTGATTTCGCGGAATACTCCTTTCCAATCTCCTACGGTTTTCTGTCGAAACAGTCTGACCGATGGATACCAAGGGCTATCTTCCCGCTCTAGCATCCAGCGCCAGTCGGGAACAAATTGTAGGGCGACCCAGGTGGGCCGTCCGAGAGCGCCTGCCAGATGAGCAATGGCTGTGTCCGACGTGATGATTAGATCGCAATTCATCATGACGGCAGCACTATCCAGAAAGGCATTGTCCCCAGCGTCAAATTCCGCCCCGAGCGTCTCAACTCGCATTCCTTCTGGCAGTGAGTTGATCTGGCTTTCCCCCGCCCCCCGGTGCAGACTTATGAGCCTGACTCGGGGGTCGGCCGCTAGGGGTGCGAATTCTTCGAGGCGAAATGAGCGCCCTCGGTCAATTTTTTGTGTGCTGCCCTGCCAACATACGCCGATCTTAAATCCGTGATCTCCAATAATACGATGCCAATGCTCAATACGCGCCGGATCGGCACGTAAATATGACGCTTGAGAAGGAATGTCCGAAACCGAGTTTTTCAAAGCACCCGGTAAACTCATCAGGGGGCAATGAAAATCAAATTGCAATGCTTCACATCCCGCATCCACAAATGTGGCCTTGGTATTTAAACTCTGCATCAGCCTCAACAGCCGCTTTTGCGGCGTGAATAAAATCTTGGCTCCTAGCGCTTCAAGACAAAGGATATATCTACAGAACTGGATCGTATCTCCAAGCCCCTGCTCAGCATGAACGAGTATGGTTTTGTCTTTAATCTCTTCATGCCCAAGCCAAAGCGGCTTGTCGAAAGTCCGATGACCCAACGGTTCTTTTTTAAATTTTCTCCATTCATAGAGCTTCCAGCCCTGATCAAAGTCGCCTAGGGCAAGAAGTCTGAGCGCTTTATTAAATTTGGCTTCCGTATAGTGCGGATCACGCTCTAGTGCCTGATCATAGGTTCGCAAAGCCTCTTCAAATCTTCCCATGAAAAATAAAATATTTGCCTTATTATTATAAGCCTCAGCAAAATTCGGATTAAGACAAAGAGCCTTCTCAAGATTATCCAGCGCCTCTTGCGAGCGTCCTAGTCCTTCAAGCGCCAGAGCCCTGTTCAAATAGAGTGAGGGAAGCCCGCTATTATTAAGAATGGCTGCGTCGTAATCGTTGAGCGCTAATTGAAACTCGTCGACATCTTTGAATAAATTGCCGCGGTTAATGAGCGCAGGCAGAAATTTTGTATCGAACTCGAGGGCTTTATTATAGTTCACAATGGCTTCTTTTGTCTTTCCAAGAGCTGTTAAAGAATTTCCCATGTTAAAATAGGCAATGTGAGATTTTGGCTGAATGCGTAAAGCCACTGTATAGTTTTCGATGGATTCTTCAAAATTTCCGATTTCATACAGGGCTAAGCCTTTGCCTATATAGGCGGAAACATCGTCTGCCGAGATCATAATCGCTTTGTCGAAATGACTGACAGCTTCGCTGAACCGCCGGAGCGCATGCAGGCAAAGAGCGGCATTGTAATGCGCATTTGAGGACGTCGAATCCAAGGATATGGCTCTTTTGTACGCGGCGAGAGCCTCATTTTTTTCGCCAAGATCGAATAAGACATCCCCCAGCCAATGAAAAACATTTGCACGGTCTGGCGCAAGCCTTGCTGCTTTCTTTAAAGCATGAACGCTCAGGGTGGGACGCCGTGTCTTCATGCCAATGAGGCCAAGAAGACTTAAGGAATCGACGTGCTTTGGATGCCTTTTCAAAATTTTGTTTAAAATGGCCTCGGCATTGCCGTAATTACCAATTTTAAATGAATAGACCGCACCGTCGAAATCTGTTGAGAGCTGATCTTTCGCCAAATTTGATTCCTGCCCGATATTTTTGAATTTTAATTATTTTAATTTTATAATTTAAAATCTGATTTATATAATATCAGCTTTATTATATTTGAAATAACTTTTCTCTTCAATTATATCGCTCAATAAATATTCATTTATGATTTTTTTCACTGTAGCGCGCTGGTCGTTAATCTGATAAACGGCACGCGCAAGTTCGATGAATTTTTCACTAAAATCCTTTTTGAGTTCGAGGGCGCGGATATTATCCTCTATGTCCCAAAGTTTCTCGTTGATCTGCTTGAGCTCACGTTGCAAAATTTCAACTCTATTATCATTTTTAATGGCAATTTTGCAGATTTTTATTAGTTTTTCGTATTCGCTTTTTACATTTTTCAATTTTACTTCATCTTTTATCCGATCTAATTTTATTTCAAGAATGGTAATTTTATCAATAAGTTCGCCAAATGAGATTGGTATTGAAACAGACACGGATTTCTTCCTAGATCTTAGCTGGTCACGATATTTGACCCGATCTCCCTCCATTATTCTGGGAGAGCTTGAGGCTTGCAACTTGACATCATGCGAAGCTTTTTTCCACAACGATTTTCACTGCAAACTCATTGGGAGTCATGTTGCCTAGTGAAGTATATGGCCTGTTGCGGCTGTAATTCTCCTTCCATGTCGCGGTCTGCGCTCACTCTTGCGCTATTGATGAAAACAGCGTTTGGTTAAGGTATTCATCGCGGACGCTACCCGTGAAGCTTTCGAGGAAGCCTTTTAGCATTAGTTTGCCTGATGCGATGTGGTGCCGTTCAATACCGCTTTCCTGGCACCGTTTCAGGATGGCCATCAAGGTCAGTTCCGTGCCGTTGCCGGATAATTGTTAGCGGTCATCCTCGACGGACGATTATGGGATACGGTTCCTGCGCCACACGCAGGCCTGATAGAGACGTGTCCGCCATAAGCGCAAAGCATTCCCGCGTGAAGTCATCGACAACAGCCAGAACACGGAAGCGCCAGACGGGTTCACTTCCGTTAAAGCTGAGCGAAGCTTCAAAATTGTTAATTCTCGCTTCAGATTAACTCAGTTGTTCACTCTACGCTGATCCGTTTTGACTTAATTAAAGTACTGAAATTTATAAAAAATTTTTAGATAAAGCGGATCAACACTAAATGGAAAAACGGGTCACCCCGAGAAGAAAATCAACACATAACCGTTACATTGATGTTTTAGGGGGTCATTGCGGCGCCTGCATCAAGCCCGACTATTTTGACGACACTGCGTAGAATATACCCGCTGTAATTTGGACTGTCGATGATGTCTGGCTGTCTGGCATGTTGAATTTAAAGGGCGTTAACATCTGGACTAATCATAACGGATATGCGCCGCACTCAGATTTATATATTTTGAAGCATAATCCATTATATACTCATATTGAAAATGGCGTGGGTCGCGAAAGTGCGAACAAAATGTGTATTGAATACATGCAAGATAATTTTTGCGTTTGGAATCGGTGAGGCATTTTAGGGTAAAAAAATATGAAAATACTGCCGGTAATAATGTGTGGCGGCTCGGGAACGAGGATGTGGCCGGAATCACGCCGCAGCCTACCGAAGCAATTCATTCCGCTAATGGGTAAGCTCTCTACGTTTCAGTCTATTATTGAGATCGTAAGCGACCGTACACTTTTCGAAGAGCCATTGGTGCTTAGCAATACAGATTACGCCTTTCGCGTAGCTGAGCAATTGGCGGATATCGGACAAAAAGCCACGATCGTACTTGAACCATGTCCGCGCGACAGTGGGCCAGCAGTTGCTGTTGCAGCAGTTCTGGCTGCCCAGCAGAATGCTGAGGCTATCGTTGCAGTTTTTGCAGCAGATCATGTTATTCAGGATGGTTCGGGCTTTGCTGAATTGTGCAGGCAGGCCGCGCGAGCAGCAGCAAAAGGGTGTATTATCACTTTTGGTGTTGTCCCCGATCATGCCGCGACGTCCTACGGTTACATCAAGCCAGGTCAGGAATTGGATACTGTAGTAAACATTCGAGAAGTTGATGGATTCGTGGAAAAGCCTGATGCCGTACTTGCTCAGCGCTTTATAGAGCAGGGTTATTTGTGGAATTCGGGCAATTTCGTGTTTCGTGCCGACGTGATGTTGGCAGAAATGCGTGAGTTCCAACCAGAGATGGTAGAGGCAGCCGAAGCAGCTGTGGCCGACATGGAGCCCGATCTTGATTTTTTGCGGCTCGGTGCTGTGGCTTTCGCCAAGGCGCCAAAAATATCGATAGATTACGCTGTTATGGAACACACAAAAAAGGCTGCTGTTATTAATGCCGATGTCGGCTGGTCGGACGTCGGTCTCTGGGAGACAATCTGGCGGCTATCTTCGAAGGATGGTGCTGGCAATGTTTTGCAAGGCCGGGCCGTCGCAATGCAGTCGCGTAATTTGCTGGTTCGATCGCAGGAGCGATTAACTGCAGTTATTGGACTTGAAGACGTGATAGTGGTGACAACAGCGGATGCAGTGCTGGTTACTCATGCCAGTCAGACTGATAAAGTCAAACAGTTGGTGGCGCAATTAGAGCAAGATGGCGAACCGGAGGCTACCAATCACCAGCGCATGTATCGTCCTTGGGGTTATTATCAAAGTATTGACCTTGGCACCCGCTATCAGGTTAAGCGCATCGTTGTTAGGCCTGGCAGAACGCTGTCACTACAAAGGCACTATCACCGAGCAGAACATTGGATTGTCGTTCAGGGAACAGCCGAGGTGACGCGCGGCACTGATGTGGAGATTCTGCATGAAAATCAATCGATCTATATTCCTATAGGCGCGGTGCATCGCCTAGGTAATCCGGGCAAAATTGATCTCGAATTAATTGAAGTGCAGACTGGCTCCTACCTTGGAGAGGACGATATCGTGCGCCTCGAAGATGCGCATGGCCACGATAAGCGAGAACCGGCCTAAACTTCGCAAATTGCGTCAATCGGTTTGTGAGAGCATTAATGACACCAAAATTCGGGACCAGCGGAATAAGAGGTCTCGTCATCGATCTAACTCCCGAGTTCGTGACCACGTATGTCAACGCCTTTCTTAGTGCTTGTCCAACGGGCAGTGGGCTTTACGTGGCACGTGATCTTCGTCCGTCTTCACCTCAGTTAGCTGCGTTAGTAATCGAGACAGCCCGCGTAGCAGGAATTAACGTTACCGATTGCGGCGAGACGCCTACGCCTGCTCTTGCGCTGGCTTCGATGAACGCGGGTGCAGCGGCGATTATGGTCACTGGCAGCCATATTCCAGCCGACCGCAATGGATTAAAATTCTATCTGCCTGGCGGCGAAATATCTAAGGCAGATGAAAGTGCAATTCTGGCTGCCGTGCGTCATTGGTCCGCTTTTAAAAACACCCACCGGGGGACGATTTCTCAAGCTGACCCAGGCCCCGCCTGGGTCAAGCGATATGTAAACGCATTCGGAACAACGGCGCTGGGGGGGCTCAAAATAGGTGTTTGGGCGCATAGCGCAGTATGCCGAACTTTGTTGATGAGAGCCTTATGTGAAATGGGTGCCGAGGTCGTTGAAGTGGGCCGAACAACGGAGTTCGTGGCCGTTGATACAGAATCTATCTCGGCATCGGTACGATCCCGCCTTGCGGATTGGGTCGTCGAACATAAACTGGACGCACTGATTTCGACCGACGGCGACGGCGACAGGCCCCTAGTAGTCGATAATACCGGTCGAGTGATACCGGGCGATGTTCTGGGGCAAATTACGGCTTCGGTAGTAGGCGCCGAACATGTAGTTACACCTATCAATTGCAACACAGGTATTGAAGCTAAAGGAATATTCTCTCACGTTTTGCGTACAAAAATCGGCTCGCCGTTTGTCATAGCCGGGATGAAACAACTTGGTGGACGCGTAGTTGGCTATGAGGCAAATGGTGGCTTTCTTTTAGGCTTTGCTGCTAACCTTTCGAAGGGTATTCTGCCCCCGCTCGCAACGCGTGACAGCTTATTACCTATCTTAGCCACACTCTCTTGTATCCAGACTGAGGGACTTGCGGCGCTTATAGCTAAGGAGTCCGCGCGATTCACTGCTACTGATCGTTTGCAGCATGTACCCAGTGAAGTTGCTCATTCCTTTATTGTTGAATTTGAAACGATTTCGGAACGGCTCATAACGTTCTTTAAAAAGTTAGATGAAGAGCCAGTCGCTATTAACCAAACAGATGGATTACGCGTGCAGCTTAAGTCGGGTCGAGTGATGCATTTTCGCCCCTCCGGAAACGCACCGGAATTTCGTGTTTACGTCGAGGCAGAGACACAAGCTACAGCATACGTGTTGCTTTCAAACGCTTTGAAGCTGTGCCGAGATCTTCAACAACCTCCTTAGCTCGCCTGTTTGTGGCCTATTTTGTTGGTATCAGAGCTGTTGCTATGATCGAGAGCCAAAGTGCTGAGGTATTGCCTGTTTTTTCGTGAGGACATGACATGGCTGAAGAAGAAGACGAAAATTCGAATGATCGGCAAAGACTCGACCAAGCCTCTGTCGATTTTGAACGCAGATATTGGACAGCAAATCAGGCATTAGCTTGGATCACCTACCGTGATCCAACGAAAATTAATTCGGGCTGGCGAGCCGCAGTTTTTTATGATGACCCGTCGACGACGCACGCAACAGTGTTTGACGCTAACCCAAGAGGAACGCTTCTTGAGTGTCTTCAGGCCGACAAAATTGCCGCCTTTCATCCCCAGAAGGGCAAGCTTGCGCGTGACGATCTTGCCTTTTTATCAGAGCAGACGCTTTCCGAGTTGCGATTCGAGCGAGAACAAATCATCGATTGCTTTCCGCTTCCGGTGCAGGACGGCCGTCCGAGTTTGCGAGAATTCTTGACAGCAAGTTTTAAGGAGCGAAACGGCCATCTGCAACAAAAGTTTGCCTTCGAATTGGCCCGAGCTGCGGGTTATACCGAGCCTCGCAAAATAATTGTTGAGGAAGTTAAGCTATTGAATCCAAACGCTAAATCCGGAAGAAGACCGCGCAAAATCAATTAGCCCGTTGCACGGGCCAATTCGGTTCGAATGGACTTTTCGACGCAGGAGCCGAATCGGTGCTCACTTGGATTGTCAAGAACGAGGACAATTCAAGATGGATGACGAGAAAGACAAATCACAGAAAAATCGGCCAGAGAAGTTGGCTTACTCTGTGCCAGAATTTCTCTGCGCCTTCGGCATCGGCCGCACGGTGTTTTATCGCCTGGTGAAGGCCGGCAAGATCAGGGTTGTGCGGCTGGGCGGCCGCACGATCATCCCAAGCTCTGAAGTCGCGCGCATTCTGGCTGAGGGGTCACGCTCATGAGCCGCCCCTATTTTTCCAAAATCAACAGTGCGGCGATGGCTGCGCTTCCTGCCGTTCTGGCCCGCATCCTCCCCGACGGCAAAGCTGTCGCCGGGGAATGGATCGCCCGCAATCCGACGCGCGCCGACCGCCA
Source organism: Methylocystis sp. sgz306128 (assembly GCF_056032725.1). Lineage (NCBI taxonomy): Bacteria > Pseudomonadati > Pseudomonadota > Alphaproteobacteria > Hyphomicrobiales > Methylocystaceae > Methylocystis > Methylocystis sp. sgz306128. Next base: position 1,248 of record NZ_JBVYWO010000022.1, on the reverse strand, counting down.
TGCCGGATCTTTCCGGATTTCGCTGATCAACGGCCGCTGGGCCGACTTCGCCACCGGCGATAAGGGCGGCGATATTATCGCCCTCGTGGCTTACCTCGAAAACATCAGCCAGGGCGAGGCTGCCCGCCTGCTGACCGCGATGCTGGGGCTGAAAGGGGGCGGAAATGATTGATCAATTCCTTGAACCCCTGACCACTGCTGAACTGGCGGCGGCGTCGAAGGACGAAGGGCCAGATCGCGACGAGACAACCCGCATTGCAAAAGCGCGGGAGATTGTCAGGCAATCCGTACCGATCAAAGACACGCCTGCGGCGCTGTATCTGGCCTCGCGCGGCATTGACCCAAGCGACGTACCGGTCAGTGCCGTTAAGTTTCATGCTGCGTCTTGCGCGATCGTGTTTCTCGCGCGCGATGGCGAAGGAAAGGGCAAAGCCGTTCAGCGCGTGATGCTTGAGCCGGACGGCAACGCTAAGGAGACCGAACCCTCGCAGAGCGGCAAACGCCGCAAGCTCAAAATCACCAACGGCGTGCTCAAGGGCGCCGCTATGACTCTGAACGGCGAAGGAGAGGTTCTGATTTGTGATGGCCCCGAGGATGCTTTGAGCCTGTGGCAGGCGACGGGCAGACCGGTCAAATGCGCCTTCGGTCAGAGCAACTTTGCCTATGTCCCGATTGATAAAGAAATGCCCGTCACGATTGTGGCCGATCGTGACGGGCCGGACGTTTCGAAATCACTCATCAACGAAGTGACAAAACTACACGAAAATGGCCATCGCGTCACAATCGCCATGCCGGACGATCCGGCTTACAAGGACGCCAACGCCATCCTGATGGCCTTCGGACGTGAGGCGGTGCGCCGCCTGGTTGATGACGCCAAGCTGCACGTCGTTCAGGCGGATGAACCACTGCCGCTATTCGACACTCCGGCCGCACCGGAGCCCTATCCCACCGAGGCGTTGGGCAACACCTTGGGCAAGGCAGCGCGGGCGATTGCGGCCCGTGTCCAGGTACCCGATGCCATTGCGGCGCAGAGCGTTCTGGCGGTCGCGTCGCTGGCCTGCCAGGCACTTGCAAATGTGGAGCTGCCTTATGGTCAGACGCGGCCCTTGAGCCTTTATTTTCTCTCCATCGCCGAGTCGGGCTGAATAGCCCCGAGTTTTCTAGACACCTTGCAGTTTCAATTTTTGCTGCTGCTCGAAGTCAGCCGGTGACAGCATGCCGTTTCTGACATGCTTACGTTGCGGGTTA
>NZ_JBVYWO010000021.1:0-17421 GCF_056032725.1 Methylocystis sp. sgz306128 | reverse complement strand
ATGGTGGCGTTTGAGCCGCTGAGCGTGGCCGAACCGGTGAGATTGACGATATCGCCGGTGGTGACATTAACGGAATTGTTTGTTCCTGTGAGGGACAGTGTGTCATTAGCGCCCAGATTGATGGTGCTGGCGCTGGCGACGAGTGTCGCCGCCGCATTTGCGGCAAGGTTTACCGTGTCATTGCCACTGATTGTGTCATTGGCGCCATTGGCGAGATTGATGGTGGCGTTTGAGCCGCTGATCGTGGCCGAGCCAGTGAGATTGACGATATCGCCGGTGGTGACATTAACGGAATTGTTTGTTCCTGTGAGGGACAGTGTGTCATTGGCGCCAGTGACGAGATTGATCGTGGCGTTTGAGCCGTTAAGCGTGGCCGAACCGGTGAGATTGACGATATCGCCGGTGGTGACATTGACGGAATTGTTTGTTCCGGTGAGGTTCAGTGTGTCATTAGCGCCCAGATTGACGGTGCTGGAGCTGGCGACGAGTGTCGCCGCCGCATTTGCGGCAAGGTTGACCGTGTCGTCGCCATTGATTGTGGCATTGGCGCCATTGGCGAGATTGATGGTGGCGTTTGAGCCGCTGAGCGTGGCTGAGCCGGTGAGATTGACGATATCGCCGGTGGTGACATTAACGGAATTGTTTGTTCCGGTGAGGGACAGTGTGTCATTGGCGCCCAGATTGATGGTGCTGGCGTTGGCGACGAGTGTCGCCGCCGCATTTGCGGCAAGGTTTACCGTGTCATTGCCATTGATTGTTGCATTGGCGCCATTGGCGAGATTGATCGTGGCGTTTGAGCCGCTGATCGTGGCCGAGCCGGTGAGATTGACGATATCGCCGGTGGTGACATTAACGGAATTGTTTGTTCCGGTGAGGGACAGTGTGTCATTGGTGCCCAGATTGATGGTGCTGGCGCTGGCGACGAGAGTCGCCGCCGCATTTGCGGCAAGGTTTACCGTGTCATTGCCATTTATTGTGTCATTGGCGCCATTGGCGAGATTGATGGTGGCGTTTGAGCCGCTGAGCGTGGCCGAGCCGGTGAGATTGACGATATCGCCGGTGGTGACATTAACGGAATTGTTTGTTCCTGTGAGGGACAGTGTGTCATTGGTGCCCAGATTGACGGTGCTGGCACTGGTTGACAGCGTGGCGGAAGCATTTTCGGCAAGGTTTACCGTGTCATTGCCATTGATTGTTGCATTGGCGCCATTGGCGAGATTGATGGTGGCGTTTGAGCCGTTAAGCATGGCCGAGCCGGTGAGATTGACGATATCGCCGGTGGTGACATTGACGGAATTGTTTGTTCCGGTGAGGTTCAGTGTGTCATTGGTGCCCAGATTGACGGTGCTGGCGCTGGCGACGAGTGTCGCCGCCGCATTTGCGGCAAGGTTGACCGTGTCATTGCCATTGATTGTGTCATTGGCGCCATTGGCGAGATTGATGGTGGCGTTTGAGCCGCTGAGCGTGGCCGAACCGGTGAGATTGACGATATCGCCGGTGGTGACATTAACGGAATTGTTTGTTCCTGTGAGGGACAGTGTGTCATTGGTGCCCAGATTGACGGTGCTGGCGTTGGCGACGAGTGTCGCCGCCGCATTTGCGGAAAGGTTTACCGTGTCATTGCCATTGATTGTGTCATTGGCGCCATTGGCGAGATTGATGGTGGCGTTTGAGCCGCTGATCGTGGCCGAGCCGGTGAGATTGACGATATCTCCAGCGTCATTGATGTTGACGTTGGTGTTGCCAGAGCCGTTGAGGTTCAGCGTGTCATTGGTGCCCAGATTGATGATGGAAGCGGTTCCGCCGGTGTTGCTTATCCCCAGTGTGATCGTCTGATTATCGCCAATATAGACGCGCATGGTTTGACCGCCGCGGCTGATGAGATTGTCGATGTAGGAAAACGTATTGGTATAGGTGATGTCGTTCGAGGTGTAGCTGGCGATGCCGCTGCTGCTGCTGGTGTAATTGACGGTCACGTCAGCATTTACGCCTTCGAAGGCCAGGGTGTTGTTGGCATTGCCGGCGACGCCGCTGACTGTACCGTTCGCAACATTTTTGACGAAAATCATATCATTTGAGCCGGTGAGATTCAGCGTGTCTTCGGCGCCCATGTTGATGGCGCTGGCGCTGACTGGAAGCATAGCGGAGATATTGTCAGCGAGATTGATTGTCACGCCGCTGAGGCTGGTGATGTTCTGGAAATTGTCCTGATACGAGACATTATTGTGCATATATGTGGCAACACCGCTGCTGCTGGAGGTGAAATTGACCGCAACACTTTCGTTCACACCCGCAAAGGAGAGCGAACTGTTTCTGCCGCCATTTATAGTTATATTGCCATATCCGGCGGTCAGGGATGTGTTTGTTCCAAGGTTGACCGTGTCGTCGCCATTGATTGTGGCATTGGCGCCATTGGCGAGATTGATGGTGGCGTTTGAGCCGCTGAGCGTGGCCGAGCCGGTGAGATTGACGATATCGCCGGTGGTGAGATTGACGGAATTGTTTGTTCCAGTGAGATTCAGCGTGTCTTCGGCGCCCAGATTGATGGTGCTGGCGCTGGCGGTGAGGCTCAGCGCCAGATTTGACGCGACGTTGAACATGGTCACGCCGCTGAGGCTGGTGATGTTCTGGAAAATGTCCTGATACGAAACGCCATTATGCGTATATGTGGCAACGCCACTGCTGCTGCTGGTGAGGTCGACCGCAACACTTTCGCTCACACCCGCAAAGGAGAGCGAACTGTTGCCGCCGCCATTGATGGTCATATTGCCGAGACCTGCGGTCAGGGAGGCGTTGTCTCCAAGATTGACAGTATCGTCGCCGGTGAGGTTCAGCGTGTCATTGGCGCCCATGTTGATGGTGCTGGCGCTGGCGACGAGTGTCGCCGCCGCATTTGCGGCAAGGTTTACCGTGTCATTGCCATTGATTGTGTCATTGGCGCCATTGGCGAGATTGATGGTGGCGTTTGAGCCGCTGATCGTGGCCGAGCCGGTGAGATTGACGATATCGCCGGTGGTGACATTAACGGAATTGTTTGTTCCGGTGAGGGACAGTGTGTCATTGGCGCCCAGATTGACGGTGCTGGCGCTGGCGGTGAGCGTGGCGGAAGCATTTGCGGCGAGATTGACGGTGTCATTGCCATTGATTGTGGCATTGGCGCCATCGGCTAGATTGATGGTGGCGTTTGAGCCGCTGAGCGTGGCCGTGCCGGTGAGATTGACGATATCGCTGGTCGTGAGATTGACGGAATTGTTTGTTCCGGTGAGAGACAGTGTGTCATTGGCGCCCAGTTTGATGGTGCTGGCGCTGGCGGTGAGCGTGGCGGAGATAGCGTCGGCGAGATTGATCGTATCATTACCATTGATTGTAGCATTGGCATTGTCCGCGACGTTCAGGGTCATATTCGACGCGGAGAGAATGCTCGTGCCAAACAGATTGACGCGCCAGTTCGCACCCGTTGCGCTGAGGGTGTTGTTGAGGCCTGTCAGGTTCAGCGTGCTGTTGGCGCGCACAGTAATTTTTGCATCATTGACGGCCAGTTTCGCGGACTGGTTGGCGACGACATTTATTGAATTGTTCGCGCCGGATATCGTGGCATTGGTGCCGTTGGCAAGGTTGACCTGGGCATTGGACGTCGTGAGGTCGGTCGTGCCGGACAGTTTGATCTGGCTGTTTGCGCCCTTGATCGTGACATTTGCCTTTGTGCCGGAATACGTGAGTGTGTCGTTGGCGCCCAGCGTGACGTTGACGTCGCTTGCCGTGAGGCTCAGCGCCAGATTTGATGCGACATTGAACATGGTCGCGCCGCTGAAGCTGGTGATGTTCTGGAACTTGTCCTGATACGAGACATTATTGTGCGTATATGTGGCAACACCGCTGCTGTTGCTGGTGAGATTGACCGCAACGCTTTCGTTCACTCCCGCAAAGGAGAGCGAACTGTTGCCGCCGCCATTGATGGTCATATTGCCATATCCGGCGGTCAGGGCCGTGTTCGCGCCGAGATTGATGGTGTCGTTCGAGCCGTTAATCAGTGCCGAACCGGTCAGGTTCAGCGTGTCATTGGTGCCGAGATTAATGGTGCCATTGCTGGCGGTGATGTTGATCGCCTGATTGGCGGCAATGTTCCATATGCTGATATTGCCACCCGAAAGCGTTGTTATATTGCTGTAGGCGCCGCTATAGCTGACGTTGTCGTGCGTGTAGGAAAATGAACCTGATGTGCTGTTTGTGTAATTGAACGTCAGCGCGTCGGTTATACTGGCCAGCGAGAGCGTGGTATAGCCGCCGCCGATGAACGTTTCGTTGCCGAGGCCGGCGATGAATGTGTTGTTGCCTGAGCCGCCGATAACGGTCTGGATGTTCGAGACATGCTGCTTAACGATGCTATTCTGGTAGGAATAGATGTAGCTCGAAGTGCTGACTGTTGCCGCTTCTGAAATGGTGACATCGCCTGTGCTCAGGTCAACGGTGAGGTTGCCGATGCAGGTGGTATTGCCAGAGGTGTAGTTCTTTACCCAGCTGTAATCAACAATATTGGTACCATTGCCGCCCGTGATATTGGCGTTGGGGCGCGTGGCGATGAATCTGTTGGTTCCCGATCCGCCAATGGCAGAGCTGTTGGTGCCGTAGAGATACAGCATATTGTTTCCGGCGCCGCCATTCAGCTTCGTGCGCGTGCCGAACGCGTAAAGGCTGTAGTTGGCGCGCGCATTGCTGCCGGCAAAGAGCACATTGTCGGAATTGAAGGTGATGAGCGTATCATTGCCCGAGCCGCCGGTGAGCGTGTCGAACTGGCCATAGATCCACCATTGCTGGCTTTCGGCACTGCCGATTGTCAGTGTGGTGTTTGAAGAAATCAGCTTGTTGGGCGGGGTGGTCGCGGTCGCTTTAATCGTATTGCCAGCCATGGTTCGATCCTTGCAAATTTGCCAACACAGCTTGTGCAACCCCGCTGGCGTGAATTCTTGAAGTTTGCCGCAGTCACATGCGGGCGATATCTGACATTATATTAATTAAATCTTAAATAATTCAAGTTTCTGATATGGTTAATATAATTAATACCAATATTAACATTAATTTGATTGTTTAATATTACTTATATATATTTTAATTCATGAATTAAGCAGAAATATTTATTTGTCGCTTGTTCGCGGAAGCCCAATTTTTTGGGCGCGTATATGCAGATATAGTTCAATCAGGCTTGCTGATGCACATCCACCGGCAGAGCGCGGGCGCGTTGTCGTTGTTGAATGGTTGTGAAGGTGGCGCAAGTCCTTATATTAAGGCCAATACAGCGTCCGCTCAGCGGCGCACCACTCTCAACGAGGATTTTTCATCATGTCTATTCGTCCCGTTCGGCATATCTCCGCCGCCACGCCGCACATTGAAGGTGCAGGCGTGCATTTGCAGCGCGTGTTTGGCTTTGGCGACACAAGCCTGACCGATCCTTTCCTGATGATGGACGATTTTCGCAATGACAGGCCGCAGGATTATCTCAAGGGATTTCCCTGGCATCCGCATCGCGGCATAGAGACCATCACCTATGTGCTGGCGGGTACGGTGGAGCACGGCGACAGCCTCGGCAACCGCGGCTTGCTTGGCGCGGGCGACGTGCAGTGGATGACGGCCGGATCTGGCATCATGCATCAGGAAATGCCGAAGGGCGATGAAAAGGGCCGCATGCATGGCTTCCAGCTATGGGCCAATCTGCCGTCGAACCTTAAAATGACGACGCCGCGGTATCAGGATGTGCGCGGCAGCGAAATTCCGGAGATCATCGAAGATGACGGTACGCGGGTGCGGGTGATTGTCGGCTCGTTCTGGGGCAAGACCGGCCCTGTCGATGGTGTCGCCGCTGAGCCGCAATATCTCGATATTTACGTGCCGCCAGGACGGCGAAAGGTGTTCCCGGTCGATACCTACCGTTCGGCATTTGCCTATATTTTTGAAGGCTCAGCAACGTTCCGCGACGCCTCCCAGCCGTTCGGGGTTCTTGTAGAAAAGGAAGTGAACGGCGAGGAAATACACTTGCGCGACATGAGCGGCAATCGCACGCTCGTCGTCTTCGGCACGGGTGATGAGGTTGTGGTGCAGGCCGGCGAGAACGGCGTTCGTTTTCTGCTTGTTTCCGGCGCACCCATCCGCGAACCGGTAGCCTGGCATGGTCCGATCGTGATGAACACGCGCGAGGAGCTTGTCACGGCTGTGCGCGAGCTTCAGAATGGCACCTTCATCAAAACCGGCGCTTCCGTGGGATAGGTTTTTTAAGGCGCACTCACCGGCCGGGCTCAGAAATTATTGACCAGTTGCGTCTTGACGGAGAGCATCTGGCCCATGATGCTCTGGGCTGCGGCGGTGAAGGCTGTGGTTGAGCCATCTGACGGCATGATATAGAGGCTGTTGTTCTGGACTGGCGTCGCGCAGCTTTGCAGGGCCGCAGCACGGGAGGCGGACGAACTCTGCAATTGTGACCAGAGATTTGCGTAATATTTGGCGATGATCGTGTTGTAAATTGAGAAGCTGGCGAAATAGCTCGCGTTTATGACGGCGACATTGATGTTGTTGTTTTTGAATAGGGTGCTGCACCAGGCCGGGTCGAGCGTACCGGTCGCCTGCCAGCTCTTGCCGAAGTCGATGAACTGGCTACTCGCAAGCGCGGAATAGCCGGTCGGATAATTGTCAAGGTTCTGATTGCTCGGGGTGGTCATGCGCAGATTGTCGATGACGCCATCGGTGACGATGAGAACATAGACAATCGGGTTTGACGCGGAAGAACCTGCCGTTGAATTTGACAGCGGAAGTGAATAGAGCCCGCCTTTGCTGTTATCGAGCGCAAGATTGAGCTGATAAAGGGCGGTGTAGATATCGGAGCCGCTTCCGGAATAGGGCTGGCTGGAATCTGTTGTGTTGATGGCGTAGCTGGTCACCGACCTGATGCTGTCCGCTGTTGTTGGGGACGTCGTTGTCTGGACTTTCTGCAGCGGGATGGCGTTCCTGAAATAATTGTCGAAGGTCCATACGCTGACGCGGATGTGATCGGTGACACTCCAGCCGCTTTCAACCGCATAGGCCTGATCGATCATGGATGCGAGGCCCGAGGTTGCGGCATCGAGTCTGAGTGTGATCGGGGTGGCGGGGTTTTGCGCGTTATAGGTCCTCAAAACCTGATAAGTCGAATTTCCGCTGGTATAGTTTGAGGCAACGCCGCCCTTGGTTGGATAATATTGTGTTCCGTGGCAGGCGAATTCGCAATTGAACAGCCCCCGCATGGCCGTGATATCGCTTGAGGTTGCGCCGATATCCATGGATGCCGATGTGTCGAGCAGAATGTGAAAATCAATATAGGGTGCTATAGAGGTCATACTCATCGCCGAGCCGGTCAAGTTCAATGTTTTGATGCCGATGACATTGCCCAGTGTTGTTGCAAGCTGTGCCTGATAGGTGATCTTGGCTTCAACAAGCGTGCCGTTCAGTTGAAGCGTTGGGAAAGAGATGGTGGGCGTGCTTTCTGGCTGAATGCCGGGGCCTGCGGCATTGGCGTTGAAAGCCTGTGTGGCGGCCTTTTGCGCATAATCGGTCCAGCCCGAGCTGCTGGCATTGGAGGTCAGGTAATCCTTGCTGGCGGAAACTGCGGCAAGGGCGGCAATATGCGCCGCCTTGTCGAGCCGGGTCTTCAGTTCAAGCTCCCGCGAAAGATCGACTCCGAGCCCGGCGAGGCCGGCCATCGGGATGAGCAGCAATGCAAAAACAATCGCCACTGTTCCGCGCCTGTCGGAAAAAAAGCGGGCGAGAGAGCGGCGGGCCGAAGGCAGAGGGAGAGCCATGTTGTTTTCCTGTTATGGACAAATGGCGGCATTGCCGTAAGCCGCAAGATTTGTGCTGTCGAGCCCCAGCGTGCTGACATAGCGGGGTGCTTCGAAGGCTGCGCGCGTGATTGTGAATGAACCGACGAACCGCATCTGCAGGTATGTCGGATAGGCATATTCCGCCAGAACCATGATCACGGGATTGGGGCCATAGACATTCGCTGGCAGCTTGTTCGTGGCCGGTGTCTCCAGATTCGATGCCGAAGGCGCGAATGCCTGTCCGCAAACGGGCGCCGCTATTCTGCCGGCGCTGTCAAACGTGATGTACCACGATAATTTCGGCGTATAGGTGCAAGTGCTGTAGTTCACGCAGCCGGCCGGCGCCGCCGTGAAGGTTATATAAAGAATATCGATGCCAAGAAGGTTGCTCCACTGCGTATTGTTGCGCATCGCATCTGTCAGCATTGCCGGGAAGATCAGGGTGCTGGCGGAGAGGAAGGTGTTGGCGTCATTCGCACTCAGCGTTGCGCCCGGGTTCTGGGAGACGAGATCGGCGATGGATGTGACAACCGAATTGAGTCGCTTGCAGGCGTCAATGGCGTGCTGAAGTTCGAAACTGGCCATCGTCATGGTGAACATGACCGGCACGATTAGCGCAAATTCCATAGCCACGGCCGCGCGCTCACAGGCATTGAAATGCCTTGCCATGCGATTGATGCCAAATCTGTTCAGCAGAGCCATCAAGCTGCGGCACATGGTCAGCAGCCCGACGGAACGAATGAGGACCCGGTGAAGGGCTCATTTCGGAACAGCATCGTCGTTGCGGCCAGAAATCCTTTGGCGCTTCCCACCTGCGACGAGAAGAATGTGTCGAGCAGTCCGGCAAAATTCGTTGATCCGTATACAGCCTGAACGAACACAAAATCTGAGGCGGCGCCGGGACAGAACTGAGCCGTGTCCGAGAGCGCCGGTGCGGGCAAGGTATAATAGCCTGTCCCCGACACATTCTGCAGCAAGGCGCTCACACTCGCTGGCGCAACGGTCAGTTTCTGCACATTCACGAGGATATTGTTGCAGTTCAGGCTTGAAGGTTTCTGCGGTCCGCAGATGTAGCTGGTTTTGAAGCCGGCTGCGTTTGTGGTTGATCCGTCGGTCTGAACGATTCCGAGCCTTATGTTCTCTCCGATATTTTTTATGTAATTATCAAATAGCTGGCTCACATAATAATTATAGCAGGATTGAATGAGGCCCATCGTGATCAGCGCGAAGGGCGCGATGATCATCCCAAATTCCACGGCCACGGATGCGGTGTCGTCACGCGCGCCGGCTCTCAGGATTTTGAAATGATACTTTTTCATAGCGCTCACGGATTATGCAACCTATAGTTGTATAATCTGAAATATAGATTAATAAATTATGTATCTGGCTGCCGCGCATCCGGCTTGGTGAAATGGGGCGTTTTGTCCAGATGATGATCTGAATCTTTGGAAATCGGCTCTTTATGAGTGGGCGTAGGTATTGAGCGAAGTCTATCGGACGATCCCCGGAGAGCTTTGAACGTAATATCCCACGATCAGCCGGTTCGGATGAACCGGGCCTTTTTCAAAATTTAAATTCAACTATCAGTAATATTCAGATTCTTACTCAAAGATATTGAAAACCTCATTCGAAATATAAGTTATGTCCATCTAATATTTATTTGAAGTAATCATAGTTAACGTTGCGATAGTGTATTGCAAATTATTATTCATTTATTATTGTTCTGTGACGTATGGTCATTGCATCTTGAATTTATATCACAAAATTTATTTTGACTAAAAAATGCCGGGATCGGCAGAGTCAGATCTTCATACTCAAATGTCCGGATGGGTTGATCGCGTCGGCTTGTGGCCGCGGGGTTGGGCTGTCTCTTAATTTCGGCCAGGTTTCAAATCCGGCCGACGGGCACTCCTTACGCATTCTCGTGAAATGTCGAAGCTGACGCTTCATCAATGTGCCGGAAACGTTTCCGGCATTCTGGGATTGCGCGATTACAGAATGTTTTGTCGTGAGTTGGACACGCGCTGAGCTGGGCGACTGGCCAGCGATTTGGGAAGCGTGGGCGTATCAGTCCGGACGTCGCTGTTTCGACGCTCCGTTTGGTTGTGCCGGAGCCCGGTTGCCCGGGTGTTTGACGCAGTTTGTCTAGGACAGGCTGCGGTTGGGTTGAAACGAAGTGAGAATAAAAGAACAGGGGAGTTACGCCATGATCAGCGGCTATTATACAAATTCATTTGCTGCTATGGGCTACGGGGAATGGATGCCGTTCTCAACCGACGCTGGTGGTTTAACATATAACTTTAATCCCGATTTTGTTCTCGGGCAGCTCGTGAATCTATACAATACCGGAGCGCCGTGGCTTTTTCCTGCGGGAGCGAACGGCGACACTAGTCGTGTGTTATTTAATGACCCAGGTGCCCAGGGAAATGCCCAGCAGTGCCTCGACTTTCTCAATGTTGATACAAATTACGTAGAGAGTGAGCAGCATCTTGGCTCCCGGTGGACGGCGTCGTATTATCAGAGCATTACGGCCTCCAAGCTCGACAGTGTTATTTCCACGTTCGGCGCCAGCAACTTGACCCGCAATTTCATTCTGGCGCAAACGCAGCTTGGTTACTACACAGCCTCGCAACTCAATGGACTGAGTGACAGCAGTTATGATGCATTCATGGGCGTGGCGATAAAGCCAGCCGGATGTTACATATCAACTTCCGCGCTTCAAGGACTATCAGCCGCCCATGTCGGGCGGATGTTGAGTGTTTATGCGGCTCAGAACCCTTCCATCGCTCTGCCAAGCAATCTTTTGTCCAATCTGACGATTGGCCAGCTGCTTTTAGTCGCGAACGACACACACAATACGTCTCAGGCGTTGCTGCCTCTGAGCTATTTCAACGGCAGTCTGACCAATGGCAAGATCGGGTCGATGGGGCAGGCGGAATCCGCCTTCCTTGACACCGATGTCGCGGGCATGCAAGCGGCCTATGTCAATACGGACTGGTTTAAAAACCTCGCGGCATCTCAGCTTGACAAGGTTACCAGCGCGCAGGCGGCAGCAATAACTTCATCGACATGGAATGCAATGTCGTCTGCCGATCAGCTGGCAATACTTGGAGCTGCCGGGGCGTCACTTAGCTCTGGCATTCTCCTCAGTGTGATGGTTTCAGCTGCGGACCAAGCCAGCTTCAACACCGCTGTCAGCTATTATGTCGCCGGTCTGCCTGGCACTGCCGTGCCAACCTCCAAGCTGCAAAGCCTCAGCATTGCGCAGCTTGGCTGGCTGGCAAACAATCCCAATAATGCCTCGCAGACTTTGTTGCCTCTCAGCTATTTCAGCGGCAGTCTGATCAATGGCAAGATCGGTTCGATGGGGCAGGCGGAATCCGCCTTCCTTGACACCGATGTCGCGGGCATGCAAGCGGCCTATGTCAATACGGACTGGTTTATAAATCTTTCGGCATCTCAGCTTGACAGGGTTACGTCCGCACAGGCGGCTGCGATAACTTTGGATACATGGGACGCAATGTCGTATGCCGATCAGCTGGCAATACTTGGAGCTGCCGGGGCGTCACTTAGATCCGGCATTCTCCTCACTGTGATGGTTTCAGCTGCGGACCAAGCCACATTCAACACCGCTGTCAGCTATTATGTCGCCGATCTGCCTGGCACTGCCGTGCCAACCTCCACGCTGCAAAGCCTCAGCATTGCGCAGCTTGGCTGGCTGGCAAACAATCCCAATAATGCCTCGCAGAGTTTGTTGCCTCTCAGCTATTTCAGCGGCAGTCTGATCAATGGCAAGATCGGTTCGATGGGGCAGGCGGAATCCGCCTTCCTTGACACCGATGTCGCGGGCATGCAAGCGGCCTATGTCAATACGGACTGGTTTATAAATCTTTCGGCATCTCAGCTTGACAGGGTTACGTCCGCACAGGCGGCTGCGATAACTTTGGATACATGGGACGCAATGTCGTCTGCCGATCAGCTGGCAATACTTGGAGCTGCCGGGGCGTCACTTAGCTCTGGCATTCTCCTCAGTGTGATGGTTTCAGCTGCGGACCAAGCCAGCTTCAACACCGCTGTCAGCTATTATGCTTCGGCTAGCCCGGGCGTTGCTGTGCCCAATGCCACGCTACAAAGCCTCAGCATTGCGCATCTTGGCTGGCTGTCAAGCAATCGCAACAATGCCTCGCAGAGTTTGCTGCCTCTGAGCTATTTCAACGGCAGTCTGACCAATGGCAAGATCGGTTCGATGGGGCAGGCGGAATCCGCCTTCAGCGATACAGATGTGGCTGCAATGTCTGCGGCCTATGTCAATACGGACTGGTTTAAAAACCTCGCGGCATCTCAGCTTGACCGGGTCACGTCCGCGCAGGCGGCGGCGATAACCTTGTCGACATGGAACGCAATGTCGTATGCTGATCAGCTGCAAATCTCTAAGGTCGCCGGGGCGTCGCTCAGCGCTGACATCCGTAATGGCTTCGATGCCGGACTTCTGAGTGCGATTGTCTCTGCGGCTGACCAGGCTTCGTTCAACACCGCTGTCAGTAATTACGTCTTCGCGCACAATGGCGGCGCAGCCGTGCCCAACGCAACACTGAATAGCCTGTCCGTCCAGCAGATAGTCTGGCTGGCCAATCATTCGTCCAACGCCAATCAGGCCCTGCTGCCTGTGAGCTATTTCAATGGCACCATGGGACAGGCGGCGTCGGCCTTTACCGATGTTGATGTTGCAGCCATGCCGTCGGCCTATGTCAACACGAACTGGTTTGCCCAGCTGGATGGTAACGAGCTTGTCAATGTCACGGCCGATCAGGCCAATGCGATCAATGCTGCAACATATTCCGCGCTGGGCTGGGGGCCCAGATTAATTATTGCCGCTGCTGCTGGCGATAGTCTGAGTCAAACATCGGCGCTTTATCTCGGCATGACCGATCCCGTGACCGGTATCGACAGCATGAGCGATGCGGATTTTGACGCGATGGTGACCGATTTTGCCACCGATGTGGAAAATCCCGACGATCCTGCTGCGGCGGCTGCCGCCTTTGGCGCGCCGAAGGCAATGGCGGTTGGGAGGTCGCAACCATGGAATTATTTACCTAAAAGCTGGCTGACCTGCCGGCAGTTGGCACGCATGTCAACCTGTGACGAAAATTGGAACACCTACCAATATTTTAACGATGGCCGTGGCAGGATTGTTACACCTTCGGATACGCCTGTGCTCCTGAATCTGAGCTATTTCAACGGCACTCTGAAAAATGGCAAGGTCGGCAAGATGGGGCAGAGGCTGTCGTCCTTCTCCAGTTCGGATGTCGCGCGGTTCCATCCCTATTATGTCAACAGCAACTGGTTTGCCGATCTGGCGCTTAGCCAGCTGACACAGGTGACGCTGGCGCAGGCAGAAGCGATCACGGTCCACGGAACGAGCACCTGGGATATGCTTTCCTGGTCGCAGCGGCTGGTTATCTGGACCGCCAGCGGGGCGCAAGGTTCAGAAAATGCTGAGCGCCATTCCTTTGAAGAAAAGTTCAGGGGCTCGATCGGTGCACCCGGCAACTTGTCCGATTCTGATTTCAACACAATGGTCAGCGACTTTGTCGCAACAGGCCCCAGTGCTTCTATGCTGACCAATTTCCAGTCAAATTTTGTACCGCTGCTGACCGCGCATCAGCTTGCGCTTGTCGCCCATAGTGTCGGCAATGCTATGCAGGTACTGGTGCCGGAAAGCTATTTTAACGGTAAAGTCATTGACGATTACGTCGGCATCATGGGGCAGCCGCGATCGATGTTCACGGCGGCCGATGTCGCAATGATGGGCACGATGTATGTCAACACGGACTGGTTCAAGAGTCTGAATGGGGCGCTGCTTGCCAATGTTTCGGTAGCGCAGGCTTTAGAGCTGACTGCCGACACCTGGTCCGCACTGGCGGATAACGGCGCAGCCAGCGCTGTGTGGACCGCTGTCAGCGCAAGCGTCGGCCTTCTCGATCGCAGAAATATTAGTGAAAAAATTGTCGGGGTGCTTTTGCGAAAGACCGACGAGGCCGCATTTGATGACCTGATGTCAGTCTATGGGGGGGTGCTCAACGGCGCAAGGATGCCGTCGGGAATAGCGTCGAGTTTTTCGGTGCAGCAGTTGATCTGGGCAAGCAACCATCCGCTGAATTCCGGGCAGACGCTGTTGCCCCTGAGCTATTTCAACGGCACGTTGTCAGACGGCAAGATCGGCTCTATGGGACAGGCGGAATCGGACTTTAGTAGCGTTGATGTGGCGGCTATGGCGCCCGCCTATACTAATACCGATTGGTTCACGCATCTTGTGCCGGATCAGATGTTAGAACTGACTCTGAGTGAGGCGGGCGCGATCAGCACTTCGACCTGGTCTGCACTAACTACAGATCAAAAATTTAACATTGAGCTCAATTGTGCGGCGGGCCTTGGTTCCGATATCCTGAATGTAAGTCCGGAGGCCATTGGCTTTATTGATAAATCCAGCCTCTCTGACCTGAGCGCCAGTGTAATTGGCAGGCTGAACAGCGCTGCTCTGGGTAAATTTTCTGTGGACCAGTTGACGGCCATGAGCTCCGATCAGCTCTCCGCGCTCGGTTATGCGGCAACTAAAGCCTATATCAGCGCGAACGGTCTGTCCTCGGCGGGAGATGCGCTCGGCAGCCTGTCCGGGCTGGCGGTGATGAGCCTTTCAACTGCCGAATGGCGCTATCTCACGGTTGGCATGGAGAGGGCCTGGAACGAGTCTGGCGGGTCTTCATCGGGCTTGATCGATCTATACAGCCATGTGACCCATACCCTTAGCGATATGACCATTGCTCAGATCAACGCCATACCTCTCAGCACGTTCATGCAATTTTCTGCGGATGCTCTAAGCGAGATCAAGGATTTCTCGGGCATCTCCACTTCGCTGCTGCTCAATATAACGCCGGATAAATGGCTGGATCTCACTGATTCCCAAAGGAGCAGCTTTGCGATAAAGCCGGCCTACCTGCTTTCGGATGCTGACCTTTCGTCCTTGTCGAATTCACAAATTGCGTCTCTGGATTGGGAGACGATAACAGCCATAGGCATCAACCGGCTAAGCATATTTTCCAAGGCGCAGTTTGCATACCTCAACCTGACCAATTTATCGTCGGCGCCGAAGCGCAGTCTGATGATAAACCCGGGCGATCGAAGCAAGTTAAGCGATTCGCAGCTGAATCTCGTCAATCCCACGGGAGAACTGAGCGGTCAAAACGCCACACAAACACCGTCGTATTCCCCGACGCCTCCTTGGCCATCCGCTGCGCCTTCGCCGGCCCCCTCTAATCAGCCGACGTTGCTGCCCACCATGCCCTTCACGAGTAATTTTACCTCGACCAACAGCACAAGCGACTTTGCGCATGTAAGTCAGGCAGGCATCATCAGGGACTTTATTTATAAGGTGTTCGCGCAAAGCTTCATCAACCCGGTGAGTGTGAACTTCTTCGCCCAGACAATCTGGATGTGGCGCTCAGTGGCTTTCAGTGCAAGAGATGTACAAGCTAATATTCAAAGTGTTCTTGATAAAAGTATTGTTGCTGTAGGCAAAATACTCACTCAGATTTCGGGATTAACTGGCGTTAATAAATTTGCTGGCAAAAGTTCTGTCGATTTAAGTTTGAATGACGTAAATGAAGCATACAAAGAACTAACTATTACTTTCGCCAATGAACTGGCGCAGTATGAAAATGAAAGAAATTATAAAAATCTGGCTGCTCTCCAAAATACACGCGATACTATGGGCATTTACACCAAGCTGATGGGGCTTGTGAAAAATAGAGATCAATTAACAGCACAGTCGACGTACGCCTCAGCTGAGGGCGTCTCACCGGCATTAAACGGCTTCATGGGTCAGGCGAACGATGGTGTTTTTGCCGCCCGCCTCAATCGCGCGCTCGTTTTGCCGCTTTCTATGATATCAGGCTATTTCCAGGTAGTAGCGATCAGTGAAAAAAAGAAGAGCGGTAAATATAAAAATACCGCTTTATATCTGACTGATATTCTTAAAACGACCACTTCTATGGTGCAGGCCTTGCGCGTGCCTGTTCAGATTCAGGGTACGTTTTATTATTTACTCTCAAGTAACTATAAAAATTTAAACTTACCGCCCCAGAAAGGAGGTGGTTTGATCGACGGAATAAAGTGGTTTGGCTGGCCTTGGCTGAGCTCAGTCAATTTAGAACGCTACAAGATTGCTTTGAATCTTGTATTTAACGATCCGCTTTATGGAAGACATCATCCCTTCGTGCCTTTTAATAATGGTAACGTTGCAGAGTTGACCTGGACGTCCAGGCTTTCACGTCTGGTTTCTGACTCAGTCAAATTTGATTGGCCCACATTCAACTGGCTTGACAGCACTCATATGACCGCGGCGAGAACCGCGTTCAGAGGCCATGAGGATATTTTCAAATTCGGCACCTGGCTGTCTTATGGAAAGGCTGTGGATTATCCGACCATAAGGCGAGCTGACGGTACTTACTGGGATGCTATAAGCCGCCACGGTGCATGGGTATCGCTTCTTAACGGCCCGGCTGGAATGGCGTGGTTTATTGCGGGCGCCATCGGCGGAATCCAGGCCGATCAGAGTACGTCTTCGGTTGTTTATAACATCGTAAAAGGAGCGCTGGGCACCAGGGCATATTACGATGTAGCCCGATATGACTATTACACGGTATTTTATACGGCCGCTAACGCCGCGGATAACTTCCAGTTTGCTTTAGCCAGAACTGCGCCGTTCGTAAGAAGCATGGGTGTGCTGGCCGGCGTGATACCGGCAATAGATATCGTTTATAATTACCGCTCCGGCAAGCGCACCGCCCTCGAAGCAGGTGCAGACAGTGTTGAGCTAGCTCTCAACCTCGCCCTTATAGCGGCTATTTCCTCGTCTACTGGTGGACTTTCCCTTGCTTTAACGCTGGGATCAATGATGACGCCATCAATCAAGTACTACATCGCAGGTGATGTGCCTACGCGGCGATTGTCTCTGGCTGATGCAGGTGAAACGGTTTTGGCGCATGACGTGCAACTGCTGGAGACGGCGGCTGACGGCGATCCGACCCTCTATTATGATCTGCAAAACAACACTGAGCTTCCGGCGTCGTTTGAAAATCAGGTCATCTCTTACGTTCTGAACACGAGTGATCACATCTGGGTCAGCAGTAGAGATTTTTCGATGACCCGGCTCGATCAGCCGGTTACTGATCACAGTGGCGATATTGTCGGCGATTTTATGGTCGGTCAGGGTGAATTTGATGCACCGAATTTTCTGCAGATCATTGTTCAGAATTTCGTGGCATATTTCAACTCCTACAAGGCTGGGGCCGATGGCTCCAGCCCGTCAAGCTGGATTGCTGCGCTCCATAAATCCATTGCTGACTCCAAGGGTGCTATCTCTTCCTATTCAATGATTTCAGGACAGTTGCAGGATCCCCTAGACCTATTCCTTGAATAGCCCCGAGTTTTCTAGACACCTTGCAGTTTCAATTTTTGCTGCTGCTCGAAGTCAGCCGGTGACAGCATGCCGTTTCTGACATGCTTACGTTGCGGGTTA
>NZ_JBVYWO010000020.1:0-23097 GCF_056032725.1 Methylocystis sp. sgz306128 | reverse complement strand
ATAACCCGCAACGTAAGCATGTCAGAAACGGCATGCTGTCACCGGCTGACTTCGAGCAGCAGCAAAAATTGAAACTGCAAGGTGTCTAGAAAACTCGGGGCTATTCAACCATCTGGCAATGTCCAACACTAACCACGCGACCGACTTTGTGCTCAGACGACGACCCCGAGGAAATTGACCGGCCGTCTCTCAACGCAGCAGCGTAATATTCGATTGTTCTGTCCCGAAGTGTTTGAGATCCTTTCGGGTAAAGATCAGTTTTGAAAGCGACATCAGGCGGCCTGTTCGCAATGGTCTGCATCGATTATGAGGCGCTCGACATGCTCGGCCCATTTCGTCAACGCTTCGCGCTATTCATGGGTGTAGGCATGGCGATTGTAGATGGCGGCAACGCCGGAGATGATACCGCTTTTGTGGTTGAGAACGGCCTCGATTACATGCGGCTGAATGCCGAGCATCGCCATATTAGTTGCCACCGTGCGGCGGATGTCGTGCAGTCGCCAGTCTTTGCTCCCAACCGCGTCTTCGAGCCTATCCTTGAGCTTTCTAAAGCCGGATATCGGCGTGTTGCCGGTGGTGGTGAAGACGTAGGGGCAATTTAAGAAACGCGGCACCGATTTTAGCAACGAGACAGCCAAGGGGGCCAACGGCACGGCGTGTTGCGTGGCGTTCTTAGCGCGCTTGGCGGGGATAGTCCATGTCGCGCGCTCAAAGTCGATCTCTGTCCATTCCATCTCAGCCACTTCGCCGCGCCGCTGTCCGGTCAGGATGACGAGCTTGGTGAAGGGCTCAAATGGAAAGCCTTCGGCTTCGGCGGCGCGCCAGCAACCAATGAGTTCGGCTTCGCTCAAAACGCGGTCGCGAGGTCGCTCCTTTGCAGGCGGGCGTAATCCGGCAAGCGGGTTGAACTCGATATCGCCGCGATCCACGTTCCAAGCGAAGAGCCTTTTGATAGAGGAAAGCGCACGGTTGGCGCTCATGCCTTTGCCCTCGGCCATAATCTGATCGAGGATGACCACAACATCGCGTCGCCTGATCTCGGCCAAGGGGCGGTCATAAAGGGCAGAGAACTTGCCCAGCATCCTCTCAGCTTCCTTCCAGCTGCGATTGCGCGGCTTGGCCCAGAGCGCAATGAATTTGGGAATCGTGTCGCCAAGTGTCAGGACCTTCGGCTCGGCCTTTGCCTCGACGAACTCGCCCATTTGAATTTGGCGTAACACCTCACGGGCTTTGGCGCGCGCATCGGCAAGACTGAGCACAGGATAGGTGCCGAGGTGAAGGCGCCGCGCCGCATCGTTGATCCGCGTTGCGAGATACCAGACTTTGTTGCCCGTTGAAGAAACTCCGATCAGAAGGCCGGTGACAATCTCGTCACGGGCTTCGTAGCGCTTTCCCGTCGGGGGAGGCAGGGCATCAATCGTTTTGGGTGTGAGCTTCTTGCGCATGATGCCGAGGATGACATGTGAGGCGCAGCTCTGTCGGGGGTATGATTTGGAGCGGCGTGCAGCGGCTTGTCACAGTGCGGCTTGCAATTCGCCCAATGTGATCATCAGCCAGCTATGGATGCAACGGATTGCGCGAGGTGTTCGTGAGATTTTTATTCCATATGGGCAATTTGTCCAAGTGTTTGCAGGGCTCGTACAATATTTGGCGTTAACTTACGGCCAACACTGATCCGAAAAGCGCGTTTAAATCGTCCGCTCGACGAAAAGATAGGTCCGGGCGCTATCGAAATTCCAGATGAAAGCGCTTTATAATAAAACTTCATGGCATCGAAGGGGGGCGGCACTTCAATCCAAAATAAAAAACCGCCTTCCGGTGCTGTTGCTGTCGTTCCAACAGGAAAATGATCGCGTATAATTTGTCGCACCGTCGCTTGTTGTGATGAGAAAACCTCACATAATCGATTAAGGTGGTGCATATACCGCCGACCCGACAAATAATCAGCAAGTATATATTGTGGAAGTATTGAAACTGTTGCCGGACGTAATTCCTGAAAAAGGCGAATATTATCCCGATGCCTCCCCGGTAGACACCAGCCAATTCGTAGTCCCGGAGACAAGGTTTTGGAGAAAGAGGCACAATAAATCGTATTGCCCGCCGGATCAAAACTGGCAAGCGGATGGATCGGGCGTTTATGAAAGCCCAGGTCGCTATAGACATCATCCTCAATCACCGGAATGCCCCGTAAGGCCATTGCCTCGGCTACGGCCCGCATTGCGTCGGGTGGCATAGAAAATCCAAATGGATTTTCAAAGACCGGATTTAAAATAACAGCCTGAAACCCGATGTCATCAGCCACACGGCTCAAATCCGCAACGTCAATGCCCCTATGCGGATCGGTCGCAATTTCGACGGCGTGTAAGCCAGCAAGTTCAATTTCCTGAAGAATTCCGAAAAATGTCGGTGATTCGACCGCAACGGTATCCCCAGGCTTGGTCACTGCTCGCAATGCAAGCGCCATTGCGTCTGTCTCACCTGCGGTAATAATAATTTCATCCGGAGATACGGACATGCCTTTACGGGACATCAGTCGCGCAATACCCTGCCGCAAAGCTCTTATGCCGAAAGGGCTGCGGGGCTCATATATTTTGGGTCCATGCTTTCGCAAAGCACGTACATTTGCGGCAGTCAATTCCGCCGTCGGCAACAGGCTGGGCTCGATCTCAGCGGCGCCAAGCGCGATGAGATGAGGCATAGCGAATGCTCTGAATAAATCTGTTGTCAGCGATTGAATATTTACCGGCGTAGCGAACTCGGATGAAACAGTCGCATCCGGCACATTGTGCTCTTCGCATGAATGACGCGTTTTCGCAGTTTCACGATACGCCGCAGAGACCACAAAACCAGATCGTTGCTTGGCGGTAACATAGCCGCGGGTTTCCAATTCAACCATGACACGGGTTGCGGTCGCCTGACTGATGTTCTTCTCCCGCATCATTTGACGCAGAGATGGCAATTTATCGCCAGAACTATAGGTGCCTTGTTCAATGGCCTGGATGAAAAATTCAAGTATTTCTAAATAAAGAAACGAGCGAAGCGCCAATAGATATGTGCTCCCATAAAATTAATCTGCACCTATATAAAATATGAATTCTGCTTCTATCAAGTTTTGCAACAAGAATCTAATTAAACATTGAATATTGTTGTGAATACAGAAAGCCAAAATCAATGAATAAGGATTTATCACTTTCAGCAGTGGTTGCGGGATTAATAGCTGTGATTATTTCTTATGCCGGCCCGCTGGTTATCGTCTTTCAGGCGGCCCATGCAGCCGGGCTTGATCACGCCACAATTTCGAGTTGGATTGGTGCAATCTCCATCGGGTCTGGCATTTCGGCCATTATTTTGAGCCTCGTCTACAAGGCCCCAATCATTACGGCTTGGTCTACCCCCGGAGCTGCGCTTCTCGTGCTGGCTTTACCGAACACACCCTATCCCGAAGCGATCAGTGCCTTTGTATTTGCCGCAGCCGTCTGTACATTTTTGGGATTATCAGGCCTGTTTGATACATTTGTTTCACGCATCCCCAAAGCGATTGCGGCTGCCATGCTTGCTGGAATTTTGTTTCATTTCGGAACAGAAATTTTTACAGCATTTAAAGCTGAACCTAAAATTGTCGGCCTTATGATTGCAGGTTATCTGGTGGCAAAGCGCCTGTCGCCGCGTTATGCAATCACGATTGTATTGGCTATTGGGCTGCTGACCTCTTTTGCAGTCGGCGAAATCCAAACACAGGAATTAAGGCTTGAATTGGCAATCCCGATGCTGACTTGGCCACAGTTCTCATGGGCCAGCATCATCAGCCTTGGTGTGCCGCTGGCTTTGGTCACATTGACAGGTCAATTTGTGCCGGGAATTGCAGTTTTGCGCACTTTTGGCTTCGACACACCAGCCAATCCATTGGTTTGGGTGACTTCGGGTATTTCACTGTTGCTTGCCCCTTTTGGCTCTCATGGTGTGAATTTGGCGGCTATTACAGCTGCCATATGTTCGGGCTCGGAAGCACATCCGAATCCTTCCAAGCGTTACGTTGCGGGTGTAGCTTTAGGTATCTTTTATATTATTGCAGGTATTTTTGGTGCAACACTTGCTGGTCTTTTTGCGGCATTGCCAAAGGCTATGATTGCAACATTGGCGGGCCTTGCTCTGCTGGGGGCTATCGCTAGCGGCTTGACCTCTGCCATGGCCGATGAAAAGGCACGAGAAAGTGCCTTGATGACCTTCCTTGTGACGGCATCTGGTACATCTTTTCTAGGACTTGGCTCGGCTTTCTGGGGTCTCGTCATTGGTTTGCTCGTATATACAGCGCTTACTTTTGCCCCAAAATCTGTCACGGAGCGTGTGCGCTCTGCACCCTCAACGGTTAAGGCTGGTTGAAAATTAACGCGAATAACCCTTAGTTAGGAATTCTAATATGTCTCTGACCTTGCCACCAAGTTTTATCCATATTTGATTTCGTTCGAGCGATTTTAATTGCCCTTCTGGGCGAGTTGGACGACAGGGACCGGCGCGGCTGTTTTGTTTTCTGGCTGTTTCCGGGCTTATTTTTGCGACAAAGGTTGCCGAATGCGGGGTATTTCTGCACACTCTGTGCAGAATTTTACACGTGTAAAGGGAGTCGCCAATGAACCAGATTGATTTGAACGGCCAGCACGCCATTGTTACGGGTGGTGCGCAGGGGCTGGGGTTTGCCATGGCCCGGCGTTTCGTTGCGTCCGGGGCAAAAGTGAGCCTTTGGGACATGGACGGCCCGCTGCTGGATCAGGCGACGGCCGCGCTGGGTTCTGCGGCTTCGGGGGTCGTTGTGGATATTTCCGATCATGAGGCGGTCGAGCGCGCGTTCCAAAAGACACAGGCGCAGGGCGGTCCTGTTTCCATTCTGGTGAATTCGGCCGGGATCGCCGGGCCGGCGGCGCCGCTCGATGTCTATGATGTCCATATGTGGAAGAAGATCATGGACATCAACGTCAATGGCACGTTTTATGTCAACCGTGTCGTGGTTCCGGGGATGAAGGCCCGCAATTATGGCCGCATCGTCAATATTGCCTCTGTGGCGGGAAAAGAGGGCAATCCGAATGCCTCAGCCTATTCGGCCTCAAAGGCTGCGGTCATCGGACTGACCAAATCCCTTGGCAAGGAACTGGCCGCTTATGATATTGCGGTGAATTGCATCACGCCGGCAACCGCCCAGACACGGATTCTGGAGCAGTTGACCCCCGAATTCATTGAATATATGCGCGGAAAGATCCCGCGCGGACGTTTTCTTGAAGTGGACGAGGCCGCCGCCATGGTGGCCTGGCTGGTCTCAAAGGAAAACAGCTTCACGACAGCCTCAGCATTTGACCTGTCCGGCGGACGCGCCACCTATTAAGTTTTGCTGCAACGATTGATTGTCCGAAGATGAGCGCGGCGCTGCGTGGCGCCGCTCTTTCCAATGCGGCTATGGCCGCGACCTTGTTATGTCGCCGCCGCATCTGGCGGCATTGCCGTCCCGGCGGGCCTGATCCCTGCCGCAGACCAGCAGTCCCGCCCGTGCCGGGCAATTTCGTTTCATCTGCCTCAGCATCCGACCGGCGGCTTCATCTGCGCGCCGCGAGCAACTGCCGGCGAGTCATGAATGTTTTGACCGACGCGGTTCCACGCCTTTGAGATTTTCTGTGTGCAACCTGGCAATAAATGCGTTTGTTGCGGAATTAATAAAAGTTTATATTCAATAATAATTTATTTTAAATCGCCATTTTCTAATCTAATTCATATGAATTATTTGAAATAAATTCATAAATACTCAATTTGGATATAAGTATATTAAATTAGATTTTCATGTTTTTACAAATATATTACAAATTATATTTGATTGTTTCTTTATTAGGCAATTCTAATAGAGAAATTATTACGCAAACAGGTGCATTTTTTCTGGGCATCCAGGCTGGTTCGGCGGGCTTGAGACGGCACCGGCAGGTGTCGCAGGCTCTGGGAATGTTGGTCGATGGTCATTTTACCAATAGTATTTTTAGGGAGAAAATTATGTTTGATCGGGCGAGGGTAGTTCGGCTTTTGTCAGGCGTCGCCTTGATGTTTGGTGCAATATTTTCGGGGCAGGCTCTGGCTGATTGCGCTTACCGGGCAGAAAGCAAGACCAGCTTTTCGGTTCTTGATCCCCACACCGTTCTGCTGCGCGGGGGCAGTGGGCCGGACATTTTGGTTAAAACACTGACAGCAGTTAATAATGTCGCCAATCTGACCGTGCTCAAGGACAGTTTCTGCAATTATGACGAAGCGGTGCTTTACGCGGACGGGCAGGTTGTCGATGCGGCCACGGTGATCGATCTGCGCTAGCGCCGGATATGTCTTGCAGTCTGAAGAAGCGTCCTGCCCCGCAGGGCGCTTTTTTTGTTGGTCTTGCGCTTTGCCGCCGACGATCAACGCCTCGCGTCAGGATAGCTAGCCGGCCAATCCGGGGCGGCTGTGGCTAATAATCCAGAAATATAGATGATTTGAGATAGCCGCCCCATGTGAGATTTTGCATGGTCTGAGCGCTGATTTTCTGAAATCATTTCATTATTAATAATTTATAAGAATTTTTGCCCCAGTCTGTGATGGAACTGTTTTGGCGCCCACGCTAAGTCGGTAAAAATTTTATTCAAATTTTAATGAATTCCAGTTTGTGGCCGACATTGCGAAATGCCCGTTCGATAGGCGGAAAAACTTGGGCAAGGCTTTCGTCTACCGGTCGGAGCAGGGGTCATCCTTGGCAGAGAAAAGCGTTATGGTGATGGAACCACAAAAGCTCAGGAAATATCTCACCAACAGGACCACGGTTATCTTTGGTCTTATTGTGGTGGCGATGTTGTGGGGCAATGTCGTTCTCAATTATTCTGTTTCGCTGCATCGCGACGAGCAGGAGACCCATAGCGTCAATCGCAACTTCGCGATGGTGTTTGAGGAAAATTTTCTTCGCTTCATCGGTGAAATCGACAAGGTTCTTTTTTATCTGCGCAACCGTGTGCAGGAAAGTCAGGGCCAGCCGGACCTGCTGCGTCTTGTTCACAGCACGGATCTGATGAGCGATATCATCGTTCAGGTGTCCTTCATTGACGAGAACGGCATATTGCGGGCCTCCAGCGCCGGCGAGCAGCCCACGCCGCCGATGGATCTGAGCGATCGCGAGCATTACCGCGCTCAGGTTCATGCCACTGACGACAAGGTATTCATCGGCAAGCCGCTGATCGGGCGCTCCAGCAAGGCATGGTCGATTCAGTTCTCGCGCCGTGTTCTCAAGCCGGATCATTCTTTTGGCGGCGTCGTCGTCGCATCGCTGAAGCCTGAACATCTTATGGGTTTCTACGACCAGATTCATTTCCAGGCACCAACCTCAATCTCGCTGATAGGCGCAGACGGCATCGTTCGGGCCAGTGGCGGCACGATAGCGGGTTTCGGGCTGGGACAGGATATCCGGAGCACGCAGCTTTTCAGAGAGATCAAGACTGGACAGGATACCACCTTCGATGATCGTTCCTATGGCGCGGCTGATCGTCTGACCATATTGCATCATATTCGCGGCACCGATTTCTGGGTGGCCATCAGCACGGATAAAAATTCCATCTACCAGAATACGCGCGAAGATCTGCTGCAGGACATTCTGGTGGCCGCGGCTCTTTCATTGTTGGTTCTGCTGGCGGTGCAGAGAATTTTGCGCTCGGAGTCGATCGCCCGTAAAAAGGCGGAACAGCTCAAGCTCACTCTTGAGAACATGACCCAGGGCATCATGCTGATCACGCCCGATCAGACCGTCCCGGTGATCAACAGAAAATGCGTTGAGATTTTTGATCTGCCGCCCTTAACGTCCGCAGTGGAACTGCCGCTGGCCAATCTGCTTGGCGAGGACGAAAGCAGCAACCGCGACGGACTGGTGCGCGGTCTTCTTCAGAAGGTCGGCAAGACGAACGAGAGCGCAGGTTCTGCCGATAGCCGGGTTGCCATCAGCGAGCATGTTCTGTCCGATCAGTCGGTGATTGAACAGCGTATCGTCAGGCTGCCCGAGCAGGGCTATGTCTGCACCTTCACTGATATCACCGCGCGTTGGGTGGCGGAGAGCCAGGCTGCCCGTCTTGCTTGTGAAGATTCTTTGACCGGCCTGTTCAACCGCCGCGGCTTTTACAAGGCCCTGTCCGAACAAAAGGACAATGGGACGGCCATGACCCTGCTCTTTGTCGATCTCGATCGCTTCAAGATCATCAACGATACGCTGGGGCATCGCATCGGTGATCTGCTGCTGTGTGAGGTTGCCCAGCGCCTGCGGAATGTTGCCGAGGCCTGGGATGTCGTCGCCCGCCTTGGCGGTGATGAATTCGCACTGATCATTCGCGGCATGACCGACAGGCCGCGGCTGGAAGCTCTGGCGCAGACTTTGAACCAGACCGTCGCCCAGCCCTATGAAATCGAGGGGCAACTGATCTGCACCAGCGGCAGTGTCGGTATCGCTGTGCAGACCGAGAACCGCGAGCCGGTCGACGAATTGCTGATTGCTGCCGATCTGGCGCTTTACGCCGTCAAATCCGAGGGCAGGGGCAGCTACAAGTTCTTCCAGCCCAGCATGACGCAGGTGCTGAACGAGCGTCGCAAGCTGGAGATCGATCTGCGCGCAGCGCTCGCCAATAATGAGCTTGAGGTCTATTATCAGCCGGTCATCGGCCTGCAGACGGGCGAGATTGAAGGCTTTGAAGCCCTGTGCCGCTGGAAGCATGCGGTCCGCGGCATGGTTTCGCCGATGGATTTCATCACGGTGGCGGAAGAGAGCGGCCTTATCAAACCCCTGACCCATTGGGTGATGACGGAGGCGTGCAAGCAGGCGCAGACCTGGCCGGAGCATATCAATATCGCCGTCAATCTTTCGCCGGTGAGCTTTACCGATCCCAAGCTGCTCGACAACATCCGTCAGGTGCTGGCCTCCACCGGACTGGCGCCGCAGCGTCTGGAACTCGAACTGACCGAACAGACCTGCATGAACGAGACGGACTATACCCAGCAGATGCTTGCCTCGATCAAGGAACTTGGTGTCGGCATCGCGCTTGACGATTTCGGAACGGGCTATTCCTCGCTGAGCTACCTGCGCAAGTTCCCCTTCGACAAGATCAAGATCGACCGCAGCTTTGTCTCCGGGCTTGGCCACGGCGCGCATGAGCAGATCACAATCGTCCAGGCCGTGATCAGCATTGCCCGCGCCTTTGGCATGAAGGTGACGGCAGAGGGCGTCGAAACCGAGGATCAGCGTGAATTCCTTGGCGTCCTCGGCTGTGATCTCGTGCAGGGTTATCTGTTCAGCCCGGCCATGCCCGTCGCAGAAATTGCCGATTTCATCGCGCATTGCCAGTTCAAGGGCGTACAGGCGGCCTGAACCGGCGCTGCATGTCAGGCCGCTTTTGCGACCGGCCTCTGCACTTCGTTCCAGAGCAGGAACAGGCCGGAGCCGACCACGATCATGGAGCCGATGATGAGGGCGGGGCTGGGAATCTGCCCCCATCCGACAAAGCCGATGAGCATGGCCCAGACCAGAATGAGATAATAGAACGGCGAGACGGCGCTGGTGGGTGCCAGATGCAGCGCCTTGGTCCAGCAATATTGCGCCAGCGCATTAGCGATGCCGCTTGAGCACAGCATGATGAAGTCGAACCTGTCCGGCATGTGAAATCCGAAGACGAGGAGCAGCGAGTGAAATACTGCCAAGGTTGCCATCTGCCACATGAGCAGCGTGTTGGCGGGTTCGGTTTTGGTCATGCCGCGCACGGCGACGGTGACGCTGCCATACATGATCGCGTTGCCCAGTGCGAACAGGGCGCCAAGCTGGATGGAATCGGCGCCGGGCTTGGTGACGATGAGCACGCCGACAAGTCCGATGACCAGCGCGCTCCAGCGCGGCAGGCTGGCTTTTTCCTTGAGCCAGAGCACGGTGATCAGCGTGGCCCAGAGCGGTGCGGAAAAGCCTATGGCCGTGACGCCGGCCAGTGGCATGAGGCCAAGCGCCAGCACCGTGAGCGTTTGCGAGATGGATTGCGACAGGCCGCGGGCTATGTGGTCGCGCGGGCGTTTCGTGCGGAACACAGCGAGCCCCTGAAACGGCAGGATGACAAGCGAACAGGCCATAAATGACGACATGGAGCGGAAGAACATCACCTCGCCCACCGGGTAGCGGGCCACTGACCATTTGGCTATGGCGCTGGACAAGGCGAAGAGAAATGTAGCCGCCGCCATGAAGGCGATGCCGAGCGGGATATGATCGCGCTGGATGCTGGCAGGCTGCGCTGCTGCCGTATCGGCGGCAATGCTCATTCGGGAGGCTCCGGCCTCAGGACGCGAACTGGCCAATGTCATTTCCTGCCGTCTCCGGGCTCTGAAAGGCGTGGTATACGCCGCTGATAAGATTGCAATCAAAAAGGCGGTCGGAAAAATCAGCGTGCCGGGGTGCAATTTCCACTAATTTGCCGGGCAGGTCTGCCAGAAACTGATCATAGGCGCAGCGGGCCGCAAGAGCCTCCTCCAGACTCACCGGCGCGAAGCGGATTTTCGCGCCCGTTGGCAGACGGCCAAGGGCGGCAAGATCGGCCGAGATCACGGTCGCGATCTTGGGATAGCCGCCGGTGGTCTGCCGGTCGGAGCGCAGGACGATGGGCAGACCATCGCCCGGCACCTGAACCGAGCCCGCGGCAATGGCGTCCGACGTGATATTGAAGCCGCGGCTATGGGCCAGCGGTGCACCTTCAAGGCGTATCCCCATGCGATCGGCGCCAGCGCCGATCCGGTATTCCGACGTGCAGAATGTGGTCAGCGCCTCCGGTGTGAAATAGTCGTCCTGCGGACCGAGAACGACCCGCAGATGCGACGGCGGCGCAAGATCGAGGTTGTCAAAGCGCAGATCGGCGCGCTCATCCGCGGAACCATTACGCAAGGGAAGCTTGTCGCCGGCGGCGAGCGCGCGCCCCTGCCAGCCGCCGATGGCGCCGCGCATGAAAGTCGAGACGCTGCCCAGCACAGGCTCTATCGCGAAACCGCCTTCTACCGCCATATAGGCGACGCAGCCGGAATTGAGCGAACCAACGCGGATGATCTGGCCGCGACGGGCGACAAAGGAGCGCATCATTTCCATGCGCGTTGGCGCCGTGCCTTCATCGAGGATTTCGATGCGCGCCGGTGCGCCGGTAAAGGCGAGACGTACGGACTCGGCCTCGACCCGGAAATGCGGGCCGGTATAATTGATTTCCAGCGCACCGCAGCCCGGATCGTTGCCGACAAGGAGGTTGGCTGCGCGCAGGGCAATAGCATCCAGCGCGCCGCTGGTCGGCACGCCCAGACGCTGCGCGCCATAGCGGCCGAGATCCTGAATGCTGCTCAGCAGGCCCGGCGCAAGTATGGCGAGGGCCGGGCTCATGCCGCCGCTTCCATCAAAGGCTGGGGATTCAGATTGTAGGTTCCGGCGGCGATGCGTGCCAGAATCTCTTCATATTCGCGCAGGGATATTGCGTGAAATCTGACCTTGTCGCCAGCCCGGAGCAATGCACCGGCTTCAGGGCCCTGCTGCCACAGTCGTGCCGGCGAGCGCCCGATAATGTGCCAGCCGCAGGGTGTCTCCATCGGGAAAATGCAGGTCATGCCACCGGCTATGCCGACAACGCCTGCCGGAACCTTCATCCGCGGTGTTTCGCGGCGGCTCAGGGCCAGTTCGGGGGCGACATCGCCCATATAGGCCTGTCCGGGCAGGAAGCCGAGCATGTAGACGTGATAGGTTGCCGCAAGGTGCAATTCGGCCACGCGGGCAGGAGCAATGTTTGCCCTTTGCGCCACGTCGTCAAGATCAGGTGCCAGACTCCGGTCATAGCAGACCGGCAGGTTCCACAGGCGTCCGCTCAGTGTTGCCTGAGAGAAGCCCTGAACGAACGCGTCGATCTGGGCCCGCAGGCGCTCCAGCGGCAGGACAACCGGGTCAAATTGCACCAGCACCGAGCGGAAGGTGGGGATTGTTTCCTGCAGTCCGGCCGGAGCGCAATCATCAAGATGCTGCGAGAGCGCCAGCACCAGCGCGCTCACCTTGCGGTCGATCGTCGTGCCAAATTCCACGACGATCGCCATATCCCCGGCAGGCAGAATCTTGTACGACAGCATGATCCCGAACCCTGATTGTTCAAAGTTGCGCGGCGCTTGCCTCAGGCTTGCTGCTTTGCTGTCCGTCGGCCTGATCTGCGATGAACCAAGGCTTGACGCTGACGCCGCGGCGCATGGAATACATATAGAAGATCGGCAGACGGCGCGGGAAAAGGCAGCGCAGGTCGCTGTTGTTGAATGTCACGAAGATCGATTTCGGATATTCAAGCTCGATGGCGCGCTTTTCGATCATATTCATGCGGTAATATTTGGCCGCGCCGTTTTCGACATTTTCACCGCCGCGATACCACTTTCTGGCCATGGAATTCAGCATTTCATGCAATTCCGGCGGAAGCGGATCGAGATGAATTTCATCTTTCGCGGCCTCGCCCGCCTTGTCTACGATGGCGCTCAGCCTCGCGCAGCTCAGGCCGAATTCGTCGGCATGTTCGCGTACGGCCGAGAAATAGCTTTCGATAGCATCCTCGCTGTGGCCGTTGAGCCGGGCATGCGTATCCGTCTGGATAAGCTTGATGTCGGCACCCTGTCCATAGATCTGGCGTATATTGCGGCCGATGCTGTTGAGAAAGTTGATGCAGGCGATATCCGGGAAGGCGAGGTGGTTGCGCGGTCCCTTGCCCCAGTAGCAGACAAACTGCACGGGCACGTTGGCGGCAATCGCTTCGTCCACTTGTTTCGTCAGCAGACCAATATCCGAAGGTTGCTCGCGCTTGAACGACCAGGTGTTGAAGCATTTGATAACGCGATCCGCCGTGACGGGTATAACTGGCCTGGCTTTTGGCTGCTTTTTGTGCTGAGCCGGATGGTGCAGTTGTGGCGCGACACCGTTGTAGAGTTTGCTGCTCTCGCCGTTTTTTGGGGATGAATGAACAGAATCTTCAACCAATCTCGTACTGATGAGATTCGGCTCGAGTTCATTTGTATCAGCATTTGCCGTCTGTAAACTACTCATGATTACCCTCACGCATTCACTCAAAAGTAACCATGTCTGTTTAGCCCGGTTAACGGTTGTTTACAATAATCGTTAAGGTTATCGTTGAGACAGACTTAATTATTAAGGTTAATTTCAGAAATTTTTCAGCTTTGATAATCGACTCTTGTCATATTTGAGATTTATGATTTTTGCCGATCCTGATGCTGAAATATTCTATATATGGTAGAAGAGCGGGCGATATGGGCATAGATATGGCGTTGCCCGTCCGGATGTCCGGGATGCGTTTTTGTCAGCCATGAAGGGCTTTTTCAGATTTTCCAGATGTTTTTTGCGTTTTCCGAGAGCAGGCGGGTGCGTTCGTCATGGCTGCAGCCGGCGATAATCGCCTGTGTCGCCGCTAACCATATCGAGAGTGATCCATTGGTCGTGCACACCGGCCAGTCGCTGCCCCAGACCAGCCGGCTCCAGCCAAAACAGGCGATCGTGTGCTCGACATAGGGACGCAGGTCGTCCAGCGTCCAATCCGGCCGCGCATAGGCGCAGATGCCGGAAATCTTGGCTGCCACATTGGGCCGCCGGGCTATCTCGCGGATGAGGCCCTGCCAGACGGCAAAGCCTTCGCCCTTGATGTCGGGCACGCCGCAATGGTCCAGTACGAACTGAATATCTCTGTTTTGATCCACCATCTCCTGCACGATGGCGATCTGGCGCGGCAGCACCACGAGATCGAACGGCAGACCCTTGCCGTTGAGCCGCGAAATATTGGCGCGGAACGTCGCGGTCCGGCTCAGTTCGTCATCGACGACATGCAGCACCCGGCGGAAGCCCTTGACCATGGGATTGGCCAGCTGGCGTTCGAGAAAGGCAGGAAAGTCGGCATTTTCCGGGCGGCAGGCGCTGATGATGCCGCGCAGCAGCGTGCTGCCGCTGCGCGCCTTCTCGGCCACCGCGGCGGTTTCCTTTTCAATATCTGCCGGGGCGACATCCACTTCCATGTGCAGAGCGCCGGTTATGCCGCAGCGGCGGGCTTCCTGAGCCCAGCTTTCATAGGAGAAATCGCGGTTGAGGGCCGGTACGCCCGCAAGCCAGGGATAATGCAGCCGGGAGAGATCGATCGTATGCAGATGGGTGTCGATGATGTCCATGATTGGTCTCAGCTTGCGTTGACGGCCCAGCAGGCCACATGCCGGTTGTGCTTGAGGACGGAGGGCGGAGCCTCGGCGCGGCACAGATCAAAGGCGAGCGGGCAGCGCGGGTGAAAAGCGCAGCCTGAGGGCGGATTGAAGGGCGAAGGCAATTCGCCGCTCAGCACAATGCGGCTGCGCCTGACATGGGGATCGGCTTTTGGCGTCGCCGAGAGCAGGGCCTGCGTGTAGGGGTGCTTCGGCGTGTTGAATATGGCGTCGCGCGATCCGGTTTCCACCGCATGGCCCAGATAGATCACCATCACCTCGTCGGCGATGTGGCGCACCACCGAGAGATCATGTGAAACGAAGACATAGGCCAGCCGGAACTCGGTTTGCAGTTCGGCCAGCAGGTTGAGCACCTGCGCGCGGATAGACACATCGAGCGCCGAGACGGGTTCGTCAAGCACAAGAATTTTGGGGTTGAGCATCAGGGCCCGCGCGATCGCTATGCGCTGCTTCTGTCCGCCGGAGAACATATGAGGATAACGGTTATAGACTTCCGGACGCAGGCCGACGCGCGCCATCATGGCGCGGGCCCGGGCCTCGCGTTCGGGTTTGGTCAGAGAGGTGTTGACCAGCAGCGGCTCTTCGAGCGCTGCGCCGATGGTCTGGCGCGGGTTGAGCGAACCGTGCGGATTCTGAAAGACGATCTGGATATGCTGGCGCAGGCTGCGCCGCAGCGCCGGATCGGCGCCGACATCCTGCCCGTTGATTTTCAATATGCCGGCGGTAGGTGTTTCTATCAGGGTCAGCAGGCGCGCCAGTGTCGATTTGCCGGAGCCGGATTCGCCAACCACAGCCAGCGTCCTGCCAGCTTCCAGCGAGAAGGAAACGCCGTCGAGCGCTTTCACGGTTGCCTCGGCGGCAAAAAGGCCGGGCTTCTGCCGGTAATAACGTTTGAGATCGAGGGCTTCCAGCACCGGGCTCATGTTTGGGCCTCCGTTCCGGCGCCAAGCGGGAAGTGGCACAGCGCCTCGCCGAGAGCGGCGCTGGCGCGTGCAGGCGCAATCCGGCGGCAGATGTCCTGCACATGGCTGCAGCGCGGCGCAAACAGGCAGCCTTCCGGCCTGTCGAACTGGCCCGGCACCACGCCGGGAATGGCGGGCAGGAGCTTGTCCTTAGCGCGCTCGGGCAGGGCATCGAGCAGTGCCGCAGTATAGGGGTGGCGCGGCGTATCGAAGAGGGGGAGCGTGGCGTTGCGCTCGATCTGCCGTCCGGCATATTGGACGATGACCCGTTCCGCCGTTTCCGCGACCACGCCCATGTCATGGGTGATCAGCACAAGACCCATGTGATTTTCCTGACGCAGTTTGATCAGCAGATCGAGAATTTGCGCCTGTATCGTCACATCAAGCGCGGTGGTGGGTTCATCGGCGATAAGCAGTTTGGGTTTGCAGGCCAGCGCCATGGCGATCATCACGCGCTGGCTCATGCCGCCGGAAAGTTGATGCGGAAAGGCGGAGAGGCGGCGTTCGGGATCGGTGATGCCGACTTCGGCGAGCAATTCAATGCTGCGCGCGCGCCGCTCGGCGCGGCCCATGCCCAGATGAACGCGCAAAACCTCGCCAATCTGAAACCCGACGGTGAAACACGGGTTGAGCGAGGACATCGGCTCCTGAAAGATCATTGCAAGATCGCGCCCGATGATGCTGCGGCGCTGGCGCGACGAAAGCGTGCGCAGGTCAAGATTGTTGAAGGTCATCACATCGGCGCTGACCCGCGCTGTCCAGGGCAGCAGCCCCATGACGGCCAGCATGGCGACCGATTTACCGGAGCCTGACTCGCCGACTATGGCCAGTGTCTCATCCGGATCGACGGCTATGTCGATGCTGTCAACGGCCTTGAACAGGCCGTTGCGGGTGGCGAAGGAGACCGAAAGATTGCGGATATCGAGCAACGGCATCACGATCTCCGCATTTTGGGATCAAGCGCGTCGCGCAAACCGTCGCCCGTGAGGTTGATGGCAATCACGGTGAAGAGAATGCACAGGCCGGGCATGGTGACAATGCCGGGGTTGGAGCGGATGAGGTTGCGCGCATCCGCCAGCATCGAGCCCCATTCCGGTGTTGGCGGCTGTGCGCCAAGGCCGAGAAATCCCAGCGCTGCCGCCTCCAGAATGGCGTCGGAAATGCCCAGCGCCGCCTGCACCATGAGCGGCGCTAGGCAATTGGGCAGAATGGTCACAAACATCAGGCGCAGCGGCCGCACCCCGATCACCCGTGCTGCGGTGACATAATCCTTGGTCAGTTCGGCGAGGGCCGAGGCGCGCACAAGGCGCACATAGCGCGGCAGATAGACGATGGTCACCGCGACAATGGTGTTGGTGAGGCTTGGCCCCATCACGGCAACAATGAGAATGGCCAGCACCAGACTCGGCACCGCCATGATCAGATCCATGATGCGGGTGATGACGACATCGACAATTCCGCCGGTAATGGCGGCGATCAGGCCCAGTATGATGCCGGTGGCCAGTGATACGCTCATCACGGAAATGCCGATGAAGAGCGAGACGCGCGCGCCATACAGCAACCGCGAGAGCATGTCGCGGCCCAGATCGTCCGTCCCGAGGATGAAGCGCCAGCTTCCTCCGGCCCATACGGGCGGCGCCAATATGGCGTCACGGAACTGCTCATAGGGCGAATGCGGTGCGATCAGGCTTGCGAGTATGGCGGTGAGAATGATGGCCATGACCAGCCAGAAGCCGGCAAGTGCCCCGCGATTTTCGGCAAAGGCCGCCCAGAAGGCTGCCAACAGGCCGGGAGGCTGCGGATCAGCGCGCTGATTATCCATGCCGGATCCTCGGATTGATGATGCCGTAAAGCAGGTCGACAACAAGATTGACGAATATGACCACCATGGACACCAGCATGATGCCGCCCTGCAGGGCCGGATAATCACGCCGCGACAGCGATTCGATCAGCCATTTGCCGACGCCCGGCCATGAAAATATGGTTTCGGTCAGCACGGCGCCGGCCATGAGCGTGCCGACCTGAAGCCCGATGACCGTGACGACCGGAATAAGCGCATTGCGCAGCGCATGTATGCCGATGACGCGATAGGCGGACAGGCCCTTGGCGCGCGCTGTGCGCACATAATCCTCGGAGAGCACTTCCAGCATCGACGAACGCGTCATGCGCGCAATGACAGCCAGCGGAATGGTGCCAAGCACGATGGACGGCAGGATGAGATGATGCAGCGCGTCCAGAAAAGCACCCTTCTGGTCCGAGAGCAGCGCATCGATGGTCATGAAACCGGTAACGGCGGGAAAATAGAAGCGGATGAGGTCGATGCGGCCGGAAACCGGCGTCAGATGCAGCCCCTCCGCAATAAACATGATCAGCAGCAGGCCCCACCAGAAAATCGGCATTGAATAACCGATCAGCGAAACGCCCATCAAGGCCTGATCAAAGATTGAACCGCGCTTGACGGCGGCAATCGCGCCAGCAGGAATCCCCAGCGCAATGGCGATCAGCATGGCAAAGAGAGAAAGTTCCAGCGTCGCCGGAAACAGCGTGAAAAACTCGCTCGTCACTTTGTTGTTGGTGACGACGGAAGTGCCGAAATCGCCGTGCAGCAGCCCCCATGCATAATGCAGGAACTGTTTCCAGACCGGCAGATCCAGTCCCAGCTGGTGGCGGAAATAGGCCAGCCGTTCGGGCGAGATGCCATGTTCGCCGGTGCGCACCTCAACCGGATCGCCCGGCACGAGACGAATGGCGACGAAGGTCACGAACATCAGCGCGATGAAGGTGGGCACCGTAAGCGCAATGCGGTTGAGAATATATTTGATCATAAACTCAGCGATTCTTTTGTGACATCGCGTCACAAAGACAAGATTGCCTCAACTGCGTCCGGATGAAAAGGGCAGGTGCTTACGCGCACCTGCCCGTTCCCGATATGATATGCCTGAAGTCCGGCGCGCCGTGCTCAGCCCTTGATGTCCACGCCATAAAATTCGTGGCGGCCAAGCGGGCTGATCTTCCAGTCAACCACCTCCTTGCGCACTGGCTCAAACACGATGGAATGCGCGATGGGGAAGACCGGAGCCTCCTCATGCTCGATGACCTGCATTTCCTCATAGAGCTTGGTACGCTCGGCCTTGTCGAAAGAGGTGCGGGCTTTCAGCAGGCGGTCGTCGAAGTCCTTGTCGCACCATTTGGCAAGGTTCTGTCCGCCCGGTCGCGCGGCCGCGCAGCTCAGCAGGAAGAAGAAATTATCCGGGTCGCCATTGTCGCCCGTCCAGCCCAGCTGGCCAAGCATGTGCTCGCCGTTCTGCAGGCGCTTGCGGTATTCGCCCCACTCGTAGGACACGAGCTTGGCATTGAAGCCCACCTTGGCGAGATCGGCCTGCATCATTTCGGCGATCTTCTTGGCATTGGGATTATAGGGGCGCTGCACCGGCATCCACCACAGATCGATATCCAGAGGCCCGGTGACGCCCGCCGCCTTGAGCAGGGCTGCGGCCTTGGCCGGATCGTAGGCATAATCCGTCACCTTGTCGTTGTAGGACCAGATGGTCGGCGGAATGAGGTTCTTTGCGGCCTGACCCGCGCCCAGATATACATCCTTGATGATGGCGGCCTTGTCTATGGCCATGCTCAGGGCCTGACGCACGCGTTTGTCATCCAGCGGCTTCTTTTGCGTGTTGAAGGCGAGATAGGCCACGTTGAGGCCCGGCTGCTGCAGCAGTTTGAGATCGGGGTCCTTGGCAATTTCCGCGAGATCTGCGGGCCGAGGCGCAATCGCCACATGGCATTCGCCCGCCTTGAGTTTGGCGAGACGGGCCGTGGGATCGGGTGTGATGGCATAGACGAGGTCGTCGATCTTGGCCTTTCCGGCGTAATATTTGTCGAAGGCCTTATAGCGGATAACGGCATCCTTCTGATAGGCGACAAACTGGAACGGACCGGTTCCGACCGGAATCTGGTCGAACTGCTCCTGCTTGCCGGCCTTGGTCAGGAAATCGGCATATTCAGCGGAATGGATGGTGGCAAAATCCATCGCCAGATTGGCGAGAATGGGCGCATTGGCCTCCTTCAGGGTGAATTTTACCGTGTAATCATCGACTTTCTCGATCTTGTCGAGCAGGGTCGGCATGTCCATGTCGTTGAAATAGTCATATTTGCCGCCGGAAACCTTGGAATAGGGATGATCGGGTTTCCACTGGCGATCGAAAGAGAACAGCACGTCGTCGGCGTTGAAATCGCGCGTCGGGGTAAAGCCATTGACGCCCGAATGAAATTTCACACCCTTGCGCAGATGGAACACGATGGTTTTGCCATCTGCCGAGACATCCCACTTTTCGGCCAGATCAGGAATGACGTTGGTGGAGCCGCGCTCGAACTGAACCAGCTGGCTGTAAACCGGACGGGCCGCGTCAAGGCTGGTGCCTGTGGTGTTGAGCGCCGGGGTGAAGTTTTCGGGGCTGCCTTCGGAGCAGTAAACCAATGTTTTGGCGGAGAGAGCCGTGCTGCCCAGAAGAATGATGGCAGCAGCCGTGCCGAGCGTATGCTTCCAATTGAATTTTCGCATCGAGACCCCCAGTGATGACATTGCCGCATGGCGTCAGCGAGAAGCGCCATGTCCGGGCAACTATCAAATTCTCTTTTTTCGGTATTGGCAAATATAAATCCTGAGCAGATGGTCAGAATTTTCAGGTCGATGCCGCAGGAAAGAAGAGGCCCGCGCGCAATGAGCGGGCGGGCCATGAGTACAGGAGGAATCTGGTCCGGTTCAGGCTTTTGTGGCCGCCGCCTGCGCCGATCGGAGTGTATTGGCCATCAGCATGGCGATGGTCATCGGGCCGACGCCGCCCGGAACGGGGGTAATGGCCGAGGCATGCCGGGCCGCCTCTGCAAAGGCGACGTCGCCGACAAGGCGCGTCTTGCCCTCGGCGGCGGGGACGCGGTTGATGCCGACGTCGATGACAATGGCGCCCTCCTTCACCCAATCGCCGCGCACCATTTCGGGACGGCCGACCGCCGCCACCAGAATATCGGCCTGACGGCACAGATCGGCGATGTTTCTGGTGCGGGAATGGGCGATGGTCACCGTGCAATCGGCTGCCAGCAGCAATTGCGCCATGGGCTTGCCGACAATGTTTGAACGGCCGATCACGACCGCATGTTTGCCGGCAAGGTTCTTCC
Organism: Methylocystis sp. sgz306128; assembly: GCF_056032725.1. NCBI lineage: Bacteria > Pseudomonadati > Pseudomonadota > Alphaproteobacteria > Hyphomicrobiales > Methylocystaceae > Methylocystis > Methylocystis sp. sgz306128. The sequence goes on along the minus strand of NZ_JBVYWO010000020.1, from coordinate 2,674 downwards.
CGGCCACCTGTTCGATAAGGAGCATCGAGCCAGCGGGCGTGCAGGGCGCGAACCCGCCGGGTATGCCGGTGGCGATACGTCCGGCATTGACGACGTGGAATCCGTCGACATCCTTGTCGGGATTGATGGTCTGGATGACCTTGGTCGAATCCATATGCTTTGGCAGTGGCAACTGCACGAGAATGCCGTGGATCGCGGGATCATTGTTGAGCGCTTCGACGAGGGCGAGCAATTCATCCTCGCTCGTCGTTTCCGGCAGCTTGTGTTCGATCGAGAGAAAGCCGCAGGTCTTGGCCATCCGGCCCTTGGCGGCGACATAGACCTTGCTGGCGGGATCTTCGCCCACAATCACCACGGCCAGACCCGGCCTGACGCCTGTTTTTGCAATCAGGGCCTCGCTGTCGAGGCGAACTTTTTCTGTCAGGGCGCTGGCGGCGGCCTTGCCGTCAATGATTGTGGTGCTCACGATCTGTCCTCGGGTTCAGGCAAATACGACGGTTTTCCGGCCGTTCAGCAGCACGCGGCGCTCAAGATGCATCTTGACGGCGCGGGCCAGAACCCGGCTTTCGATATCGCGGCCCACGGCAACGAGATCGTCGCCGGTCTGGGCGTGGCTGACACGCTCGCTTTCCTGCTCGATGATCGGGCCTTCGTCAAGATCGGCGGTGACATAATGCGCCGTCGCCCCGATCAGCTTGACGCCGCGCTCATAGGCCTGATGATAGGGCTTGGCGCCCTTGAAGCTCGGCAGGAACGAGTGGTGAATGTTTATGACACGGCCTGAAAGGCGCGTCGAAAGCTCATCCGAGAGCACCTGCATGTAACGGGCGAGGATGATCAGTTCTGCGCCGGTCTGTTCGACGATCTTGAGCTGCTGCTGTTCCTGCGACAATTTGTTATTCTTGTCCACGGGGATGCAATGAAACGGAATGCCCTGAGATTCGACGAATTTGCGGCTGTCCTCGTGGTTGGAAATAACAGCAACGACTTCCGCTTTCAGCCAGTTCATCCGCAACTGATAGAGCAGGTGCTGCAGGCAATGGTCGAATTTCGACACCATGATGATGATCTTCGGCAGGATCTTGGCATTGGTGAGATGCAGCACCATGCCGAATGTGGCAATAGCGGGGGCCAGCGCCTCCCGGATCTGCTTCTCGTTCACCTGTCCCGGCGTTTCGAACGCGATCCGCATGAAGAAATTATTGGTCGAGCGATCCCAGTATTGGGCGCTTTCGGCAATATTCGCACCCAGATCCGCCAGCGTGGCCGTAACGCTCGCCACGATGCGGGGGCGGTCCTGGCAGGACAGGGTGAGAATGAACTCCTGGCTCATGATCGATCCTCAGTTTGAATGACTGGCAAATGCTGTCAGAGGTCGGTTGCTCCTGTGTGGAGCAAACCGACATATTGATGACGCAAATCTACCTATTTCGACACGCGGCGAAATTCATAAAAAAACGGCGCTGCAATCTGATTAAGGCGGGGAGCTGCAAGAGGCGCTCTCCCCGCCGGAAAATCACAGACTGACGGGTCGCCCTTCCTTTACCGACAGCGCGGCTGCGTCGGCAAGCAGCAGGGCCTTCATGCCGTCTTCGCCCGACGGATGCATGGCGGTCTTGCCTTTGAGGGCGGCGATGAAGGCCGAAATCTCGTTGCGATAGGCGGCGGTGTAGCGCGTCATGAAGAAATTGAGCAGAGGTTCGCGGGAATAACCGGCCTCATTGGCCACTTCCACAGTTGTGGCGCGCATGTTCTCGGCGCTCACCAGCCCCTTCGAGCCATGCACCTCGACGCGCTGATCATAGCCATATGTGGCGCGGCGCGAATTATTGATCTGGCAGATCTTGCCGGATTTGGTCCTGAGGATGACAGCGGCGCTGTCCACGTCTCCAGCCGCACCGATGGCCGGATCGACCAGCACGGATGCCGTCGCATAGACGCTGACCGGCTCTTCGCTCAGCAGGAACCGGGCCATGTCGAAATCGTGGATCATCATGTCGCGGAAAAGGCCGCCCGAACGCTTGATATAGTCGACCGGCGGCGGGGCGGGGTCGCGCGAGGTGATGGCCACCATCTCGACATCGCCGATGGCGCCGGCCTCGATCTGGCGGCGCACTTCCATGAAATTGGGGTCGAAACGGCGGTTGAAGCCGACCATCAGCTGTGCCTTTTCCTTGGCTACGACGCCGAGGCAGGCTTTCACGCGCTCCAGATCGAGGTCGATCGGCTTTTCGCAAAATATGGCTTTTCCGGCACGGGCAGCCTGTTCAATCATCGTGGCATGCAGGTCCGTCGGCGTGGTGATGAGTACTGCGTCAATATCCTTGGCATTGATGATGGCGTCAACATCGCGCACTTCTGCGCCGGTGCTCTGCGCCAGTGCCTTGGCAGCCTCGGGGAAAGCATCGCCCACGGCCACGAGCTGCGCATCGGCTATGGAGGCGATGGCGCTGGCGTGTACTTTGCCAATACGTCCGGCCCCGAGGAGGCCCATTCTGATCTTGCTCATGTGTCATCTCTTGTCTGCCGGCGGCGAAGGCCCGTCCGGCTTGGGTTAAGGGCCGCCTTCAGCCTGGTTGATCAAGCTTTTGCGCGTTTACGTTGTCTGTACTGATCGACGACGACGGCAGCGACGATTATGCCGCCTTTGATGATTTCCTGGAAATATGCATCG
>NZ_JBVYWO010000019.1:0-26706 GCF_056032725.1 Methylocystis sp. sgz306128 | reverse complement strand
AGCAGAAAGTCAATCCAATAGGAACAAAACTACACCCTCCGCTGCTCTGCACAGCGGTGCGCCGTTCGTGAAAACACTCCTACAAAACACACAACTCTTTGTCAATCGGTCAGGGAGAAGAATTCCGTAAAGCCCGATCTTTTTTTCAGCGTCAGGCATATGTCAATTCGCACTCTACATTTTTTAAATATAGCTTAAAATATTATCGTTCAGCTTCGTGTAATATTCATGAGTATAAAAATACAATTGACAAATTCAAGACATAGGTTCAAATCTTTTAATTGATCTTATTATATAAATTTGAACAGTTTAGAGAGAAAGAACGAAAAAGGCCTTTAGAATAAAGAGATATGCCATGCGATACGAACATAAGATTGAAATATTTTCAAATCTGCGCAAACTTAATGATGTCGTTCGGATTTTGCATATCGAATCTGACGATATCGATGCGAATAAATTGGTTTATTTCGCCAACGCGATACCGGATATTGACATTTTTATTCATAGGGTGCGCTCGATTGCAGAGGCAAGGCAAACTCTTAATCACGAGACATTCGATCTTTGTATCTCGGACATATGGCTCCGGACACAATTGAGTCTGCCGCTGCTGCAAGAATTATCATGCGCATGCAACGAGCTGCCTGTGATCATTCTGACAAACATCACAAACAGCCTCATGATTGATGAAGGCATAAGTCAGGGAGCGCAATATTTCCTCGGTAAGGAGGAATTATGTGTCGCCTCCCTTGCTCATGCGCTGGAACAGGCCATCGGTGGGCAGGGCCTTTTCCGCGTACGCCGTCCGGCGAGCGATCTGGTTCAGTCAAGTCCATCCAAAACCCCGGAAAACGCAGGGGAAAGCCCCTGCAGGACACCGGGCCTCATCGCGCCGCAATCTGATTATGGCCGGGAAGCAGGACGATGCGAGACCCCGAGTCTCGATGAACTGCGCGCTGAAGTGACAGCGCTACACTACGAACTTGACCCGATCGTACATCTGTCGCGGCGGTCTTGCCAATCCGGCTGCCAGGATATCGTCCATGTCTGCGATGTTGTCGACGACGCGATCAAAGCCATGACGCCTATTCTTAACCGTAAGCAGCAAACGGCCTCGTTCACGTTCAGCAATTTTTATCCCATCACCACGCCCGATCCCATCAATACGATGATCATCCTGATCGAATTGCTGCATCTTGTCAGCCAGGAGACGATCAGGGACAACGAGATTACGATTGAGCTCTCGACGCATACCGGCCGCACGCAGGTGCGGATTTCCGGCAAGGCGCGACCCGGGACCTCGACCGATAAAATTACCCTGCCCGGCTTTTTCGAACCATTTTTCGGGCGTGGCAAGTTCAGTCAGACAACGGCATTGCGTGAGAATGGCATCCTCGAATTGACTCTGGCCTTTCCGATGCGGTTCAATTGAGCATGAGCCTCAAGCCGACATCCGCATCCGATCCGTAAGACGGTCCATACAGACCGCCGGGACTTTCCGACCTCGACCAGTTGATTGCCGGAATGAAGCCGAGACTTTCGTCCGACATTTACGTGTTCATCGGCCTTGCCGACGCACAGCACCTGCCAGAGGAAATCAGACCGCTTCTGACCTTCACCGAAGCGGAAGGCACAACCTGCATAATAACACGCGAGGCCGCACTGGAACACGATCTGGCCTTCACCTACCCCTGCAGGCACATCAGTCTGCAGGTAAGTTCGTCGCTGGAGGCTGTGGGATTCATAGCGCGCATCGCGACGCATCTGGCGGCGCAGGACATCAGCGTCAACGTGGTTTCAGCGCTGCATCACGACCATCTTTTCGTGCCGGCCTCCCGGAGCCAGGACGCCATGGAGGCGCTCCGAACTCTGGCGGAAAGGTTCCGCTGAAACAAAATTCGCGCCGGCGCAGTTTCAGCGACGCTTTACAATGCCGCACGCGGCACGCCATGCTGCAAAGCCATCACCCGTTTTTCAGGATTTATCCATGGGCAATAAGGCTAGAACCATAGCGCTTATCGGCGCGCCGATCGGAGCCGGAGCCGGCATAGGTGGATGTGCGATGGGCCCGGCTGCCCTGCGCACGCTCGGCATTGACCAGACACTGCGCCATCTCGGCCACGCCGTTGAGGATATGGGTGACATTAAGCCAGAATCGCCCGGCGACCCCGCCTTGCTGAAAGTAGCAAACCAAAACAATGCGCCGGAAGTTGCGGCAGCGGCGCGCGCCCTCGATAACGCGGTGTTCAACGCGCTGCAAAGCGGCAGGCTTCCTCTGATCATCGGCGGCGATCACAGCCTTTCGATGGGGTCGGTGCATGGTGTCGCCCGCCATTGCGCCGCGCAGCACAGGCCGCTTTTCGTACTGTGGCTTGACGCGCACGCCGATTTCAATACGCCGCTGACCTCGCCTTCCGGCAACATGCACGGCATGTCCGTTGCGTTGTTATGCGGCGAGCCGGGCCTCGACCATATATTGCCCGCCGACTCGCGCGTCATCGTGCCGCCGGAACGGGTGTTCCTGTTCGGACTGCGCTCCGTGGATACGGAGGAGCGGCAATTGCTGCAGGCGCGCGGCATTCAGATCATCGACATGCGCCGCATCGACGAATTCGGCGTCGCGGTCGAACTTGAGCGGATACTGGCTCAGGTGGCCGAAGCCGGGGCGCATCTGCATGTAAGTTTCGACATCGACTTTCTCGATCCTGCCATCGCCTGCGCCGTGGGCACCACCGTCCCCGGCGGCGCCACTTACCGCGAAGCCCACCTTATCATGGAAATGCTGCACGATTCCGGCCTTGTCGGCTCGGTGGACATGGTCGAGCTCAATCCCATTCTGGACGAACGCGGAAAAAGCGCCGCATTGTTCATCGACCTGATCGGCAGCCTGTTCGGCCGGAGCGTTGTCGCCCGCCCCTCAGCCCCTATTCAACCTTAGAATAAGCCTGATTGCGCCCTTGGAATTCCGGATGAAATTTTCGCTGCATAAACATGACGTTAGAGCGCTCAACCGGCCAATCAACCGGCAAAACTCCACCTGATTATTATTCACCATCAGCTGAGAAACGCTCTTTTCCTCACGCTGATTTTATCCCAGTGTAGCGGCAGCCTGCTGTACGCGGCCGCAGGACAGGCGCGCCTATACGGCATTTTACTTTGAAGTGGGGAGAACTTGAATGTTGAACATTAAAAAGATCGGCCTCGGACTGGCAAGCGCCCTGCTTGTCCTTCACATGGGCGCCGCGACAGCCAAGGAATACAAGACAATCACCTTCGCGATGGAGGGCGCTTACGAGCCATGGAACCTGACCGATCCGAACGGCAAGATCGTCGGTTTCGAGGTGGATGTGGCCAACGACCTGTGCAAGCGCATGAACGCTGAATGCAAGATTATCCCGCAGGATTGGGACGGCATGATTCCCGGCCTGCTGGCCGGCAAATTCGATGTCATCATGGATGGCATGTCGATCACGGAAGAGCGCCTGAAAACAATCGATTTCACCAAGCCATATGCCACGACGCCGGCAACGCTCATGGTCAGCAAGAGCGGCCCGCTGGCCAAGCTGGAAGGCACCGGCACCACCATCAATCTGACCAAAAATGCCGCAGAAGGCGATGCAGCAATCCAGAAGCTGCGCGCCGCGCTGAAAGGCAAGACGATCGGCGTGCAGGTGTCCACAACCCATTCGGCCTTTGCCGACAAATATTTCAAGGACATAGCGACCGTTCGCGAATACAAGACCACCGACGAACATGACAGCGACCTGATGGCCGGGCGTCTCGATGCGGTGCTGGGCGATTCCACCGCCCTGATCTCGACGCTCAATAAGCCGGAGGGCAAGGACCTCATGTTTGCAGGCACCCAGTTCACCGGCGGTCCGATCTTTGGCTCCGGCGTCGGCATGGGCATCCGCAAGACCGACCCGGACCTCACAAAGCAGCTGAATGCGGCGCTTGATGCGGCTTTCGCCGACGGCTCGATCAAGAAATATTCCATGCAATGGTTCAAGATGGACACAGCGCCGTAATTGACCTGAACCCGCCGGAGCCATAACGTTCCGGCGGGCTTATTTTGCGGACAGCAGGATGACATTGATCGAACTCCTCGGATTTGGACAGAAAGGGTGGGGCCTTACCCTTCTGATCGGGGCTTTCGTCACGCTGCTCGTATCCATTGTCGCTCTGATCATCGGTTCGGCCTTTGGTTCTGCCGTGGCCGCCGCCAAACTGGGCCGCAGCGTTCCCGGCCATATTCTTGGCGATGCCTACACGACAATTTTTCGCGGCGTTCCGGAACTGCTGGTCATCTACCTGTTCTATTTCGGCGGATCATCCATCCTGACCGCCTTTGGCCATGCGATCGGCATGCAGGGGTTCATTGGCATTCCGCCCTTTCTGGCCGGGGCTCTGGCCGTGGGCATGATCTCCGGCTCCTATCAGGCGGAAGTCTACCGCGGCGCCTATCTGGCCATTGCAAAGGGCGAGATCGAAGCCGCGCGCGCCGTTGGCATGAGCCGCAGCCTGATGTTCCGCCGCATTCTCGTGCCGCAGGTGATGCGTTACGCGCTGCCCGGTCTGGGCAATGTCTGGCAACTGACCCTCAAGGATTCGGCGCTGGTTTCCGTCACTGGCATCGCCGATCTCATGCGCCAGAGCAGTGTTGCCGCAGGCTCCACCCGCGAACATCTCGTGTTTTACATGGCGGCGGGGGCGCTCTATTTGCTTCTGACCACATTTTCCGGCCTGTTCTTCGCATCAGCAGAAGCGCGCGCAACGCGCGGCCTGCGGCGCAGTTAGGAGACCGGATGGATTTCGCCTTCCTCTCGGCCACAATGCTGCGTCTGCTGGGCGCGCTGCCGCTGACATTGGAGCTCTGGTCGCTGTCGATATCATTCGGCGCGATTCTCGCACTCGGTCTGGCCTATCTGCGCAGCCGGAAAAACAAGATCGCCTATGGGCTTTCCACCGGCTATGTTTTTGTTTTTCGCGGAACGCCGCTGCTTGTGCAGCTGTACGTAATCTATTACGGGCTCGGCCAGATTTACTGGATAAGGCACAGCTTCCTCTGGGATTTCCTGCGCGAGCCGTTTTTCTGCGCCGTTCTGGCCATGGCGATGAATACCGCCGCCTATGCCAGCGAAATTTTCCGCGGCGCTCTGGCGGCGGTGCCGTTCGGCCAGATCGAAGCGGGAATTGCCTGCGGCATGTCGCGCTGGACCCTGTTCCGCCGCATCATCTTCCCCGTGGCGCTGCGCAACGCCCTGCCCGCCTACTCGACCGAGATCATCCTGATGACAAAGGCCACCGCCCTTGGCTCGCTGGTGACATTGATGGAGGTCACCGGCCTTGCCCAGAAAATCAAGAACGATACCTATCGCGCCCTTGAAGCCTATCTGTGTGCGGGCCTCATCTATCTCGTGCTGAATTTTCTTATCGCCCGCGCCATTGCCGCGATTGAATATTATCTTTCGCCGCATCTGCGGTCAGTGCCGTCCTCGCAGCGGGTGAACGAACCCGGCAATGTTCTCTAGCGGAGCCAAGATGAACCCGACAATCGCTCTTGAAACCCGCGACATCCGCAAGACATTCGGCACGCTCGAAGTGCTCAAAGGCATCTCGCTCACCGCGCATGAAGGTGACGTCATTTCCATTCTGGGCGCTTCCGGCTCGGGAAAAAGCACGTTTTTGCGCTGCATCAACCTGCTGGAGACGCCGGATTCAGGCGATGTGATCGTCGCAGGCGAAAAAATCGAGATGCGCCGCAACCGAAAGGGCGTGGCCGAGCCGGTCAGCATGAGCCAGGTGGAGCGAATCCGCTCAGAGCTCGGGATGGTGTTCCAGAATTTCAATCTCTGGTCGCATATGACAATCCTCGAAAACCTCATCGAAGCGCCGGTTCACGTGCAGAAGCGGCCGAAATCGGAAGTTATTCCCGAGGCCGAAGCCCTGCTCGAAAAGGTGGGCATAGCCGATAAGCGCAATTTCTACCCTTCGCATCTTTCCGGCGGCCAGCAACAGCGCGCCGCCATCGCCCGCGCGCTGTGCATGAAGCCCAAAGTCATGCTTTTCGATGAGCCGACATCCGCGCTGGACCCCGAACTGGTGGGCGAGGTGCTGCGCGTGATGCGCGCTCTGGCCGAGGAAGGCCGGACCATGCTCGTCGTCACCCATGAAATGGCCTTTGCCCGCGATGTCTCGTCCCGGGTGATGTTTCTGCACAAGGGCGTTGTCGAGGCGGAAGGTCCGCCCGCAGAACTTTTCGGCGGCGGCGCGTCAGAACGCTTCCGGCAGTTCATTTCCGGGCGCTAGTGCCCTCCTGTCCGGCCGATGCGCTGCGGATGGGTATTTTTGGCGCGCAAAAAGCCCGCGTAAACCAGCCATAATCGGCCATCCGGCGCTTGCACGGCGGCGCGAAGGCGTCCATTCTGCCCGCGCTTGCACCGGAATTGATTCATGCTTCCCTTTTCATTGATTTTTCTCGCCGCAGCCATACCGGCCGCCATGCTTGTCGGATTGTCGAAAGGTGGCCTGCCGGTTGTCGGCATGCTGGCCGTCCCGTTGCTTGCGCTGGTGATTTCGCCAGTGGAGGCGGCCGCTCTGCTGCTGCCCATCTATGTCGTGACGGACTGGTTCGGCTTTTATGCCTACCGGCGCCATTTTGATCTCAAGAACCTGATGATTCTGGTGCCGTCCGGCATTGCCGGCGTCGCCATCGGCTGGGCGACATCTTCGCTGGTGCCGGAGGATGCGGTGACGCTGCTTGTCGGCATCATCGGCGTGGCCTTCTGCCTGAACAATTATTTCCGTCGGCACCATGCCTTCGCGCCCAAAAAGGCGCATATCGGCCCCGGCCTCTTCTGGGGCATGATCAGCGGTTTCACCAGTTTTGTCTCACATTCAGGGGCGCCGCCCTTCCAGGTTTATGTTTTGCCGCAACGGCTCGAAAAAATGGTCTATAACGGCACGACCACAATCATGTTCACCGTTATCAATGCCGTGAAGCTCGTGCCATACTGGGCGCTGGGTACGCTCAATCTGGGCAATCTGAAAACGGCGGCCTGGCTCGTTCCGGTCGGAATTATCTCCACGCTCGTCGGCGTGAGGGCGGTCAGGATCATCCCCGAACGCCCGTTCTTCATTCTGGTGCAGATTGCATTGTTCCTTGTTTCGCTCAAGCTGATATGGGATGGCGGCAGAGGCCTGCTTCTGGCGTAGCGATATGCAAATTTTGCAGACCTATGCGGACAGGGCTCCGGCAGCGACACTTCCCCTCGGGCGGGCGGCCCGATAAGCTGACCATCCGATCAACAATGACCCCGAGTCGTGCATGAGCCAAACTGTCGTGATTGTAGGAGGCGGCGCCATCGGCTCCGCCATAGCCTATTTCCTGACCCGTGATCCGGCGTTTACAGGAAAGGTCGTCGTCATCGAGCGCGACCCAAGCTACAGCCGCGCCTCTTCGGCTCTTTCGGCAAGTTCGATACGCCAGCAATTTTCCACGCCGCTCAATATCGCGCTCTCACGCTTTGGTTTCGATTTCATCCGCAATGCGGCCGATCACCTTGGCATTGACGGCGACAGGCCGTCGCTCAGCCTGCATGAGGGCGGCTATCTGGTGCTGGCCAGCCCTGCCGGTTATGATTCGCTGCGGGCTGTTCATGCCATTCAGGCGGCGGAAGATGCACCGATCGCGTTTCTTGAGCCGGATGAACTCAAAAGCCGCTTCGGCTGGCTCAACACGGAGAATATCGCGGCAGGAACCTACGGCCTTGCGCGGGAAGGCTGGTTCGACGGCTATGGCCTTTTGCAGGGCTTCCGCAGAAAGGCGCGGGCACAGGGCGCCGTGTACGTGCAGGATGAAGCCGTGGGCTTCGTGACCAAAAAAGACAAAATCACGGCCGTGAAAACGGCCTCAGGCGCTACAATATCCTGTGATTGTCTTGTCAATGCCAGCGGGCCCTGGTCGGGCAGGACGGGGGCCTTGCTCGGCGTCAATGTGCCTGTCCGGGCGCGCAGGCGCAACATCTTCGTCTTTTCCTGCAAAACGCCCCTTGCCAATTTTCCGCTGCTCTGCGAACCGGGCGGCGTCTGGGTGCGACCCGAAGGCGCGTTGCAATATATCACCGGCACCTCGCCGAAAGAGGGCGAGGACGATCCCGACGATCTGCCGCTCGACGTCGATCACAGCCTCTTCGAAGACATCATCTGGCCGGCGCTGGCCGAGCGCGTGCCCGCTTTCGAAAACATCCGCCAGACCAATGCCTGGGCCGGTTATTATGAAGTCAATCCGGTTGATCACAACGGCCTTGTCGGTCCGCATCCGGGCTTCAGCAATCTTTATCTGGCCTGCGGATTTTCGGGGCACGGCATGCAGCATTCGCCGGGCGTCGGACGCGGCATGGCCGAATTGCTCATTCACGGCGGGTACAGGACGCTCGACCTTTCGCCATTGTCCTACAGCCGTATCATCGAAAACCGCCCTTTGCGCGAAATCAACGTCATCTGAGGAGAAAAGTCCATGAAACTCAAGGATAAGGTCACCATCATCACGGGTGCGGCGCAGGGAATCGGCCTTGCCTGTGCCGAGCGCTTCCATGCGGAGGGCGCAAAGCTCATGCTCTCCGATATCAATGAGGAGGCCCTGAAGGCGACTGCCGCACCATTGGGCGCTGCCTATGAAGTCGCCGATGCCGGACTGAAAGCCGATGCCGACCGGCTGATCGCCCGGACAGTCGAGAAATTCGGCCGTGTGGATGTGCTGATCGCCAATGCCGGCATCATCATCCCGTCCGATTTTCTTGACGTGCGCGAAGAGGATTTCGACAAAGTGCTCCGCGTCAATCTCAAATCGCAATTTCTCTGCGGGCAGGCCGCCGCGCGCGCCATGGTCAGCCAAGGCATCAAGGGCGTCATTCTCAACATGTCTTCGGTGAATGCGATTCTCGCCATTCCCAACCAGACGCCCTATGTCGTCTCCAAGGGCGGCTCGAACCAACTGACCAAGGTCATGGCCATGTCGCTCGCCCCGCATGGCATCCGCGTTTGCGGCATCGGCCCCGGCACCATTCTCACGGAACTGGCCAAGGGCGCCGTGATGGGCAACGAAGAGGCGCGCCGCAAGATCCTGTCGCGCACGCCGCTGGGGCGCTGCGGCGAACCCTCCGAAGTGGCCTCGCTCGCAGCATTTCTGGCCAGCGACGATGCATCCTACATGACCGGCACCACCATCTATCCCGACGGCGGGCGTCTGGCGCTCAATTATACTATGCCGGTGCAGGACTGAACTGTCCGAACGGCAGGGCCGATTCCAGCAATGTGCGGACGGAGGTTGCCAGATGCGCCTCCATCGCCTTTTGAGCGCGGGCAAAATCTCGCTGCTGCAAGGCGTCGATGATGCGGCGATGTTCGGACAGGGCAAGCAGATTGCGGGCGATCTGATCGTCCCGCCGCCATTGATAATGATAATGAAAGACAAAAGAGACCACATCGAACAGATCCTCAATGAATCGGTTCTTCAGTTGGCCGGTGAGCAGGCGATGAAACTCACGATCAAGATTTGAAAACTGCCGCACCGCTTCGTCGCCGCCCGCCGCCATGGCCTCATGGCGCTGGCGCAGCCTTTCCAGTTCGAGCCAGAATGCGTCGCTCTGGGGCAGGTGCGCACAGGCATTGAGTGCCGCAAACTCGAACATCTGCCGCACTTCTGCCAGTTCCAGCGCGAAAGCGGCGTCAAAGGCGCAAAACCGCCAGCTGCCGCCCGCGGTCTTTTCCACAAGCCCATAACGCGAATAATCAATGAGAAATTCCCGCACGCTCACCGTGCTGGCGCCAAAATTGCGCGCCACCTCGGCCTCGCTGAACAATTGCCCCGGCAGGAGACGCCCGCTCAGGGTCAGTTCCAGAAATCTCCGCTGCACCAGTTCCTTGCGGCTTTCGGTCTTGGGCAGGTCATAATAATCGCCGGTAACCGGCCTGCGCTGCAAAACCCTCGCCCGCCCGTCGCGCTTCACAACGCCGACATTTTCAAGATAGGCCAGAACGGCGCGCATGGCCGAGCGCCCCACCGAAAACCGGTCGGCAAGGCTCTGCTCCGGGTCGAGCTGCATTCCGGGCCGGCCGGTCGCCGCCAGATCATCAAGAAGCTGGTTTGTCGCCTTCATGGACTTATTCGGCAAGCGCGGCATCATGAAACCTTGGCTGCGCGGCGCCACGAAAGCGCCATGCACGGTCAGAGAGCGGAAATTGCGGCTTTTTGGCTCTTGTCGAGGCGAAAATCCTCTGTTATCGTTTGATAATAAATTAAAAACAATTCAGTCACAAGCTTATTTTCTTAATTAAAATCAAGAATTTAAGCTCGACATGGATCAGATGCGGACGGATGCTCCAATCTGTATTTGGGCCTTGAGCCCGTCAACGGGAGAGAACTATGAAGAAAACAATTATTGCTGCTGTGCTTGCCTCCTTTGCCACCATGGGCGCACCCGGCGTCTATGCTGCGGACAAGCCCACCATTCCGATCATCGTCAAGGACACGACCTCGTTCTACTGGCAGATCGTGCTCGCAGGCGCCCGTCAGGCCGGCAAGGATCTCGGCGTCAACGTGCCGGAACTCGGCGCCCAGTCAGAATCGGACATCAACGGCCAGATTTCAATCCTTGAGAATGCCGTTGCCGAAAAGCCGGCAGCTGTCGTGATTTCGCCCACCCAGTTCGCCGCGCTCGGCAAGCCGATCGATGAAGCCGCCAAGAAGGTGAAGATCATCGGCATTGACTCGGCTGCCGACTCCAAGGCCTTCACTTCGTTCCTCACCACCGACAACGTACAGGGCGGCCGTGTGGCAGCCGATGGTCTGGCTGAAGCCATCAAGGCCAAATACGGCAAGGCCGAGGGCGAAGTGGCCCTGATCACCTCGATTCCGGGCGTGGGTTCGCTCGATCAGCGCGCCAAGGGCTTCAAGGAAGAGCTGGCCGCCAAATATCCGGGCCTGAAACTCGTCGCCGACAAGGTTGCCGACGGTCAGGCCACCACCGGCCTCAATATCATGACCGACCTGCTGACTGCGAATCCGAAGCTGGTCGGCGTGTTCGCCTCCAACCTGATCATGGCGCAGGGCGCCGGTCAGGCTATCGCCGAGAACAAGGCTGCTGACAAGGTGAAGCTCATCGGCTTCGACTCCGATCCGAAGCTGGTTTCGTTCCTTGAGGACGGCACGATCGCCGCACTCGTGGTTCAGGACCCCTATCGCATGGGCTATGACGGCATCAAGACCGCCCTCGCCGCCTCGAAGGGTGAGAAGGTTCAGGCCTTCGTCGATACCGGCGCAAACCTGATCACCAAGGCCAACATGAACAGCAAGCGTTCGCAGGAACTGCTGAACCCGAAGGTCAAGTAATTCCGGCTGACCTTCAAGGCAAACAATCCCTTTCGCGCCTCAGGGCGCGAAAGGACGCCGGCATCCATTCAGATTTCGATACGCGTCGCCCACGGGCCGGTATATTATAGCCATTACGCGCCGGTTTCAGCGCGTCCGTGAACAGACCCTCAACCGGAATGTCGTCCATGACGCAAAATATTGCCCCAATTCTGGTTCTCAAACAGCTCGACAAAAGATTTGGCGCCACGCATGCCCTCAAACATGTTGATCTCGCGTTCATGCCGGGCGAGACCCACGCCATCGTCGGCGAGAACGGCGCCGGCAAATCCACGCTGATCAAACTGCTGACGGGCGTTCATCCGCGCACAAGCGGCGAGATCATCTGGCAGGGCAAGCCTGTTGCCCTCGCAACCCCGCATGAGGCCATCGATCTGGGCATCAACGCAGTGCATCAGGAAGTCGTGCTCTGCCCGCATCTGACGGTGGCGGCCAATCTCTTCCTCGGCGATGAAAATACCAAATTCGGCCTGCTGCAAAGCGGCGCAATGGTCAGGGCCGCGCAAAAAATCCTTGACGATATCGGCTTCGCCCTGCCTGCCAATGCCGTGCTTTCGGACCTGACGATCGGCCAGCAGCAATTGGTTGCCACGGCACGCGCCGCCAACCGCGGCACCAAATTTCTCATTTTCGACGAGCCGACGGCCTATCTCACCCGGCAGGAAACGGCGCAGCTTTTCGCGCTCATCCGACGCCTGAAGGCGCAGGGCGTCACCATCGTCTATATTTCCCATCGCCTCGAAGAGGTGTTCGAACTGGCCGACCGTGTCTCCATCCTGCGTGACGGCGCGCTCGTCTCAACCTCCAACGTCGCCGAGACGGATGAGGCAACGCTCATCCGGGGCATGATCAACCGTTCGATCGACCAGATTCACTACAAGGAGACGATCCCCTTCGGCGCGGAAATCCTGCGCAGCGAGAATCTCTCCGGCCCGGGATTCCGGGAAATTTCGGTCAGCGTGCGCGAGGGAGAGGTTGTCGGGCTTTACGGCCTTATTGGCGCAGGACGCAGCGAATTCGTCCAGAGTCTGTTCGGGCGCTTTCCCAAGGACTCGGGCCAGATCTACTGGAACGGCCAGCCCGTGACCATCCATCACGTCAAGGACGCCATCAGCCGGGGCATGGCGCTCGTGCCGGAAAGCCGCCGCGATCAGGGCCTTTGCCTTAATCTGGGCGTCGGACTCAACATCAACCTCCCGGTATTCGAACGCCTGACCAACGGCGTCCTGATCAATCCGGCGGCGGAACGCCAGGCTGCGGACACCCAGATCCGCGACATGCAGATCAAGACCGCCTCGCGCAACGCGCCCGCCTCCAGCCTCTCGGGCGGCAACCAGCAGAAGATCGTTGTGGGCAAGTGGCTCAACCACGGCGCCAAACTGTTCATTTTCGACGAGCCGACGGTTGGCGTCGATGTCGGCACCAAGGTGGAAATCTACAAGCTCTTCGCCAATCTGCTGAAGCAGGGCGCGGGCATCATCCTTATTTCGTCCTACCTGCCCGAGGTTTACGACCTCAGCGATACATTGCATGTTTTTCGCGGCGGGCGGCTTGTGGCCAGCCATATCGGCAACAAGGCATCACACGAAACCATTCTGACCGAAGCCATAGGCATATAAAGGGTCCCGGAAATGACTGTTACCACCTCGGACGCCACAAAAGGCAAAAACTCGACAAATATGGGCGCACTGCTCAGCCTGACGCTTCTCGGATTGCTGCTGGCGATGTGGCTGGCCCTGAGCCTGAGCACCAGCACCTTTATGACGGTCAACAACATGACCAATCTGGCGCGTCAGGGCGCTATGACCGCAATCATCGCCATGGGGCAGACATTCGTCATCATCACGGCGGGTATCGATCTTTCGGTCGGCGCGGTGGTGGGCTTTACCAGCGTGATCGTTTCCTGGCTGCTGACGCATGATTATTCGATTGCCTCCTCCGTCATCCTGACCCTGATGGTCGGCGGCGTCATCGGCATGTTTCACGGCTTCGGCATTGTCCGCCTCGGCCTGCCGCCCTTCATCATGACGCTCGCCACAATGACCGCACTGCGCGGCATCGGCCTTCTGATGACCAACGGCGCCACCATTTCCATTACCAATGATTCGTTCACAAGCGTTTCGCGCGCCAATTTTCTCGGCGTTCCGGTGCTGTTCTGGGCGGTGCTCATCGTTGCGGCACCCTCCTACATATTCCTGTCGCACACGCGCTGGGGCCGCTACCTCTATGCGATCGGCTCAAACCGCGAGGCAGCACGCCTGTCCGGTGTCAACATCAACCGGATGATCTACGTTGCCTACACGCTTTCCGCCGTGCTTGGCGCTTTCGTCGGCATTCTTCTGGCCATGCGCATCGGCATCGGCAATGCCACGCAGGGTCAGGGCTGGGAACTCGACGCAATTGCCTCCTCCGTCATCGGCGGCACCAGTCTGTTCGGCGCCATAGGGACGGTGCAGGGGCCGCTGCTGGGTTCCTTCCTGCTCACCACCATCAAGAACGGCGCCAATCTGCTCAACGTCAATCCATTCTGGCAATTGATCATCACCGGCCTGCTGATCATCGTCATTGTCTATTTTGACGGCCTGCGCCGCAAGAAAAGCTGATCGGACCCCCGCGTGCAAAAACTTGTCTGTCTCAAGCCGGGTGAACTGGTGCTGGAGCGCCAGTCTGCCCTGCCGCCGCCGCCGCCCGGCTGGGCCAATGTCTCGGTCAAGGCTGTGGGCATCTGCGGCACCGATTACCATATTTTCGAGGGCAAACACCCGTTTCTGGCCTATCCGCGCGTAATGGGGCATGAGCTATCAGGCCTCGTCAGCGCAGCGGGCGAGGGCGTCGCGCTCAGGGCGGGGACGAAGGTCATCATCAACCCCTATCTGGCCTGCGGCAAATGCCATGCCTGCATGCAGAGCAAGCCCAATTGCTGCATGGCGATCGAAGTGCTCGGCGTCCACCGCGACGGCGGCATGTGCAGCGAAATTACAGTGCCGGCACAAAATCTCTATTCCGCCGGCGACCTCTCGCTTCGCGACGCGGCCACTGTCGAATTTCTCGCCATCGGCGCCCATGCCGTGCGCCGCGCACGGCCTGCGTACGGCCAGAGGGCGCTGGTTGTCGGCGTCGGGCCTATCGGCCTCGGCGCGGCGATTTTCGCCCGCATCGCCGGGCTTGACGTGACCCTGCTCGACATGAGCCGGGAGCGTCTGGATTTCGCCCGGAACGAACTGGGCTTCGCCGCGACGATTGCCGGCTCGGACCAGACGGCGCAGCAGGTGCAGGACATGACCGGCGGCAACGGCTTTGATATCGTCTTCGACGCCACCGGCAATGCAGCATCGATTGAGGCAGGCTTTGCACATGTCGCGCATGGCGGCTCCTACGTTCTGGTGAGCGTGGTGCGCGACGTGATCCATTTCGCCGACCCCGAATTCCACAAGCGCGAAATGTCGCTGATCGGCAGCCGCAATGCCACGCGGGAGGATTTCGACCATGTGGTAAGCGCGATTTCCGGCGGGAAAGTGCCGCTCGACAAACTGATCACCCATCGCACGAGTCTGGCGCGCATGCCCGAAGACATGGCGCGCTGGGCGCATGACAAACGCGGCCTGATCAAGGCCATCATCGATATCGACGCAGCCTGACATCAATGGGCAGGACGTCCTGCCCGGCTCAAAGGACCGACACATGACCGCTTCCGTTGCAAGCCACTGGCGCCAGAGCGAATTTCACCGCCGCTGGCTGTTTGCTCAGGCCGAACATCTGTTTGATTTTTACCAGTTCGCGGCGCCCAACCCCAAGGGCGGCTTCTTCGATCTGGATGATGACGGCAAGCCCATGCCGGGCGAATGCGTGCGCCAGCTTCATGCGACGGGCCGCATGGTGCATTGCTTTGCGCTCGGGCAATTGCTCGGACGCCCCGGCGCAGCCAATCTTGTCGATCACGGCCTGAACTATATCTGGAACGGTCACCGCGACAGCCGGAACGGCGGCTATTTCTGGGGCGTGAGCGACAGCGGCACTCCGGATTCGAGCAAGCAGGCCTATGGCCACGCCTTTGTGCTGCTCGCCGGCTCAAGCGGCAAGGTTGTCGGCCATCCGCTCGCCGACAAGGTTATCGCCGATGTCAGTGACATTCTGCATAAGCGCTTCTGGGAGACGAAATACGGCCTGACCTCGGAGGAATATGCCGCCGATTGGTCGAAAATATCCGGCTATCGCGGGCAGAATTCCAACATGCACCTCACGGAGGCGCTGATGGCGGCCTTCGAGGCCACAAAGGACAACACCTATCTGCGCATGGCGGAGAGCATAGCCGAAACGCTGATCCACAAGATCACCGCCCACAATAACTGGCGCCTGCCGGAACATTTCCACGAAGACTGGACGATGTATAACGACTATCTGGGCAGCCAGATTTTCCGGCCCTCGGGCAGCACGCCGGGTCATTGGCTGGAATGGGCGCGCCTGCTACTGCAGCTCTGGCAGGCGGGCGGCAAGCAGCATGGCTGGATGGTGGAAGCGGCAAAGGCCCTGTTCCGTCAGGCCACGACCGATGGCTGGGATGCGGCCAGAGGCGGCTTTTATTACACGGTGGACTGGGACGGCAGACCGCTGATTGCCGACCGCCTGTGGTGGCCCGTCACCGAAGGTATCGGCGCAGCCGCGTTCCTCGCCAATCTCGCGCCAAACCCCGAATATGAGCTTTGGTATCAGAAGATCTGGAACTGGGCCAACACCCATCTCATTGAACAGAAACATAAAAGCTGGTATCCGCAACTGGATGCCGAACTGCGGCCCATAGAAAAATTCTTCCGCGGCAGGCCGGATATTTATCACGCGCTGCAGGCAAGCCTCATTCCGCTTTTTCCGACCACCGCCAGCCTGACCGAGGTGATTACGCACGCTCATCGCTGACGCTGGCCTCGCGTGCAGTAAAAAATTTCGCATTCAACCTTTTATTACCTTGAATACGCGCCATGCCTGTTCCAGTTTGAATGGATATTCCGCAAAAAAGAACGGAATCCGGGATCATGAGGGACGCGCGTGGACAACGAGATCATTCTCGAAACAAAGGGAATGACCATAGCTTTCGCTGGCTTCACAGCCGTGGATGGGGTCAATCTCAAAATCAGGCGGGGGTCGATTCACGCCCTGATCGGGCCGAATGGCGCGGGCAAAACCACCTGCTTCAATCTGCTGACGAAATTTCTCACCCCGACAGCCGGGCATATATTCTATAAGGGCGAGGATGTGACCGCGCTGCGGCCCGCCGACATCGCCCGGCGCGGGCTGGTGCGCTCGTTCCAGATTTCGGCGGTCTTTCCGCATCTGACCTGTATCGAGAATGTGCGCCTCGCACTGCAGCGCAAACGTGGCGATTCGTTCGATTTCTGGCGTTCCAAGACCGTCCTCGACGCGCTGAACAACGAGGCGCTGCAACTTCTGGAGGATGTCGGACTCGGCGAATTTGCCTGGATTCGCGCCGTTGAAATGCCTTACGGGCGCAAGCGCGCCCTTGAAATCGCCACTACGCTGGCGCTCGACCCGGAAATGATGCTGCTCGATGAACCGCTCGCCGGCATGGGCCATGAAGATATCGAGCGCACCGCCGCCCTGATCAGACGCGCTGGTGAAAAACGCACTATTCTGATGGTGGAGCATAATCTGAGCGTCGTCGCCGATCTTTCGGACACAATCACGGTGCTGACGCGCGGACAGGTGCTCGCCGAGGGCGATTATGCCAGCGTTTCAGCCAATCCCGCCGTCCGCGAGGCCTATATGGGAGCCGGACATGCCTGATGCGGCCCTCCCTCCTCTGCTGCAGGTGTGCAATCTCGAAGCCTGGTATGGCGAATCGCACATTCTCCATGGCGTGAACTTCGATATCCGCCCCGGCGAAGTGGTCACGCTGCTCGGACGCAACGGCGCAGGCAAGACCACAACCCTCAGATCCATCATGGGCATCGTCGGTAAACGCACCGGCGAGGTGATATTCGAGGGCCGGAACTGGATCAGCGCCCCCTCCGACAAGATTGCACGAGCGGGAATTGCTCTTTGCCCGGAGGAGCGGGCCATCTTTTCCAGCCTGTCGGTGGAGGAAAACCTGCTTTTGCCGCCTCAGGTGAAGGAAGGCGGCATGAGCCTTGCGCAAATTTTTACGCTTTTTCCCAATCTGCAGGAGCGGCTCAGAAGTCAGGGCACCAAACTGTCCGGCGGCGAGCAGCAAATGCTGGCGATAGCCCGCATTCTGCGCACAGGCGCGCGCCTGCTGCTTCTCGATGAACCGACGGAAGGGCTTGCGCCGGTCATCATCGATCAGATCGGCAAGACCATCCGCGCCCTCAAGGCGGCAGGTTTCACCATTCTGCTGGTGGAACAGAACTTCCGCTTCGCCGCGACCATCGCCGACAGATTCTATGTGATGGATCACGGCCAGATCATAGATGCATTCGCCAGTTCCGAGCTGGACGCAAACATGCATAAACTTCACGAATATCTCGGGGTATGAAAGGGAGAACGCGATGAAACTGACACATATTCTGGCAATAACCAGCGCGCTGGCGCTGATCCATGGCGCAGCGCTCGCGGCAGAGGACAAGACCGTCAAAATCGGCGTTCTTACCGATTTTTCCAGCCTTTACACCGATATCGGCGGCCCCAATGCCGTGCTGGCAGCGCAGATGGCCGTGGAGGATTCCGGCCTCAAGGACAAGGGCTGGAACATCGACATCATTTCCGCCGATCATCAGAACAAGCCGGATGTGGGCGCCACTATCGCCCGCCAGTGGTATGACGTCGACCATGTCGACATGATCGTCGATACGCCGAATTCCGGAGTCGCGCTGGCCGTGAGTCAGGTCACCAAGGAAAAGAACGGCATTTTCATTGCCTCGGGCCCCGCCACATCGGAACTCACCAACAAGCAATGCACGCCCAATACGGTGCACTGGACCTACGACACCTATGAACTGGCAACCGGAACCGGCGCGGCCATCACCAAGGCCGGCGGCAAGAACTGGTTCTTCGTCACCGCCGATTACGCTTTCGGCAAGCAGCTTGAGAGCGACACCACGGCCATGGTCACGGCCAACGGCGGCAAAGTGGTCGGCAGTGTGCGCCACCCGCTCAACAATTCTGATTTTTCATCGTTCCTGCTTCAGGCCCAGTCATCCAAGGCGCAGGTTATCGGCCTCGCCAATGCCGGCGGCGACACGATCAATTCCATCAAGCAGGCGCATGAGTTCGGCATCACCGAAGGCGGCCAGCAGCTTGCCGCGCTGCTTCTGTTCCTCACAGATGTGCACGCGCTCGGCCTCGATGTGGCGCAGGGCCTGACCTTCACCACCTCCTTTTACTGGGACATGAACGACTCAACTCGCACCTGGTCGAAGAAATATCAGGAACGCTCGAAGGGGCATGTCATGCCGGCGATGACGCAGGCCGGCGTCTATGCCGGTACGCTGCACTATCTCAAGGCGCTGGCCGCATTGGGCGCCAACCCGCATGACGGCGCCAAGGTTGTCGCCAAGATGAAGGAAATGCCGACGGACGATCCATTGTTCGGCAAGGGCAGCATCCGCATCGACGGCCGCAAAATGCATCCCGCCTATCTGATGCAGGTGAAGAAACCCTCCGAATCAAAGGGCGAATGGGATGTCTACAAACTGCTGGCAACCATTCCGGCTGAGGAAGCATTCCGTCCGCTCGACAAATCCGAATGCCCGCTGGTCAAGAAATAACAAGGCGACCTACGGCCGCCCCGCGTTCAGGCTCTCCCGCGTCCACTGGCGGGAGAGCATCTGGCCGGGCGCGGCAGGGCGCGCAATCCGCACAATGACCGAGGGGCCAGCCAAGCCATGTTTCATATATTTGGAATTTCCTCGCAGGCCCTCTTCGGGCAATTGCTGATCGGATTGATCAACGGCTCGTTTTATGCCGTGCTCAGCCTCGGGCTGGCCGTGATTTTCGGCATGCTGAACATCGTGAATTTCGCCCATGGCGCACTCTATATGATGGGCGCTTTCTGCGCCTATTTCCTGCTTCATATCGCCGGGCTGAATTATTGGTGGGCGCTTGTGCTTGCACCGCTGATTGTCGGCGCTTTCGGCATGGTGCTGCAACGGTTCATGCTGCAGCGGCTTGCCGAACTCGACAATATCTACGGGCTTTTGCTGACATTCGGCCTTGCTCAAATCATTCAGGGCATTTTCCGCCAGCAATATGGCGCATCCGGCATGCCCTATCCGATCCCTTTGCAGCTTACCGGCGCGCGCAATCTCGGCTTCATGATCCTGCCCAATTACCGCGCCTGGGTTATTGTCGTGTCGCTGGCGGTGTGTCTGGGCACCTGGTACGCGATCGAGCGCACCAGACTGGGCGCCTATCTGCGCGCAGCCACCGAAAACCCCGTCATGGTGCGCGCATTCGGCATTCACGTGCCGCGCATGATTACGCTCACTTATGGTTTCGGCGTGGCGCTGGCCGCCTTCGCCGGCGTGCTGGCCGCGCCCATTTACAATGTCAGCCCGCAGATGGGGGCCGATCTGATTATCGTGGTCTTTGCCGTTGTGGTGATCGGCGGCATGGGCTCTATCCTTGGCTCCATCATGACCGGCTTTGCGCTGGGCATCATCGAAGGCCTGACCAAGGTGTTTTATCCGGAAGCCTCCAACACGGTCGTGTTCGTGGTGATGGCCATTGTTCTTCTCATCCGCCCCGCTGGGCTTTTTGGCCGGAGCGCCTGACGTGAATTTACAGCAAAATGCCCATCAGGTTGCAGCGCGCCAGGAATGGATCGCCTTTCTCATCATGGCGGCCCTGCTCTGCATCGCGCCCTTTGTCGCCTATCCCATTTTTCTGATGAAGGCGCTGTGCTTTGCGCTGTTTGCCTGCGCCTTCAACCTGCTAGTCGGCTATGTCGGCCTGCTCTCCTTCGGACATGCGATGTTCATGGGGTCGGCGGGGTATATCTGCGCCCATGCCGCCAAGGTTTGGGGACTGTCGCCGGAACTGGCGATCCTGCTGGGCACCGCCTGTGCCGCCGTGCTGGGACTTGGTGTCGGCGCACTCGCCATTCGCCGCCAGGGTATTTATTTTGCCATGACGACACTGGCGTTTGCGCAGATGATTTATTTTCTGGCGCTGGAACTGCCCTTTACGCATGGCGAGGACGGAATTCAGGCGGTGCCGCGCGGCAGATTATTCGGCCTGCTGGAATTGTCGCAGATGCGGCTCTATTTCGTCGTGCTCGTCATCTTTCTGGCGGCGTTCCTTTTCATCCGCCGCATCATCAATTCACCGTTCGGAGAAGTGCTGAAGGCGGTGCGCGAGAATGAACGGCGCACGATTTCGCTGGGCTACAAGGTCGATCAATACAAGCTTATGGCCTTCGTTCTCTCGGCAGCCTTATCAGGGCTGGCCGGCGCCACCAAAGACATCGTCTTCCAGTTGGCCTCGCTCACCGACGTGCATTTCTCGGCTTCGGGCGAAGTGGTGCTGATGACCCTGCTGGGCGGCATGGGCACTTTGTTCGGGCCGGTCGTCGGCGCATTCATCATTGTTGCGACCGAAAATTACTTCGCCGAAATGGGAGACTGGGTCTCCATCATTCAGGGCGCAATTTTCGTGGTCTGCGTGCTGGCCTTCCGCAAGGGCGTCATCGGCATTCTGGCCGAACGGATGAAGTGGTCGCTCTAGGCGCCCCGTCCGCTTTGTCGCAGGCAGAATGAAGTGATCTTCCGCCCCTCGTCCTGAGCCTTTCGAAGGTCGCGAGGAAGAGCTTTCAGGCCACTTCGGTTCAGACCGCGGTGCGCAAGCTATTTTTCGACAAAGGCCCGCTCGATCACATAATGACCGGGCTCCGAGCTGCTGCCTTCCTTGAAGCCGCGCTTGTCAAGCAGCGGACGCATGTCGGCCAGCAGATCCGGGCTGCCGCACAGCATGATGCGGTCATCCTCGACACTGAGCGGCGGCAGGCCAAGATCGGCAAACAGCTTGCCATTCTCTATGCTGGTGGTCACGCGGCCCTGATTACGGAATGGCTCGCGCGTCACGGTTGGGTAATAGAGCAGTTGCTCGCGCGCATATTCCCCCAGGAATTCATGCGACATCATCTCTTCGACGATCTTCTGGCCGTAGCCGAGTTCATTCACCTGACGGCAGCCATGCACGAGAATGATCTTTTCGTAAAGCTCGTAGATCTCCGGATCCTTGACGATGGAGGCAAAGGGCGCAAGGCCCGTGCCCGTGGAGAGGAGATAAAGCCGCTTGCCCGGCAGAAGGTTGGGCTGAATCAGCGTTCCTGTCGGCTTGCGGCCGACAATCACAGTGTCGCCTTCCTTGATGTGCTGGAGCCGCGAAGTCAGCGGACCATCCTGCACCTTGATGCTGTAAAACTCGAGCGTCTCTTCATAATTGGCGCTGGCCATCGAATAGGCCCGCAGCAGCGGACGCCCCTCGACAATCAGGCCGATCATGGCAAACTGACCGTTGACAAAGCGGAAGGCCGGATCACGCGTGGTGCGGAAACTGAACAGACGGTCGGTCCAATGATGAACGGAAAGCACCCGCTCTTCGTTGAAGGCAGAGGATTTCTTCTCTGGCGCGGCGGTTGCAGTCATGGTGTCTAATGTTGCTTGTGTCATCGGCAAATTCAATCCGATAAATGAGTTCGACATCTATATGACTCAGTTCATGGCAGAAAGCCACCCCCTAAAGATAACAAAGTCGATTGTTTTAGTATAATTATCGCGGTCATTTTGCCGCACCGCACATTCAGGAGAGCAGGCTTTTCAACCGAACGGCAGGGTCGGCCAGAGCCGCCGGATCCGGCATGCGGCGCGCCGCAATCATCATCTCGGCAAGGCGTATGTCTTTGGCGACCTTGCTGATCGGACCAACACCCGCAGCCGAAATCAGCCGCCCGCCCCCATCCAGATGGAACATCATCCGGGCATCCTCGCCCAACGGCCGCTCTATGGCGCTGCCTGCGCCATCGGCGAGACCGGCAATCTGCAGATGCATGTCAAATTGATCTGACCAGAACCAGGGCACTGCCGCGTAAATTTCTGATCCGCCCTGCATCGAGGAAGCGACGAAGCGGCCCTGATCCTGCGCATTGCGCCAGGCTTCCAGACGGATGCGCCGCCCGTCATAGAGCGGGTGCGGAAAGGAGCAGCAATCTCCGGCAGCAAAAATGGCGGGATCCGAAGTTTGCAAGCGGCCGTCAACCGCTATGCCGTTGGCGCATTCGAGCCCCGCGGCTTCGGCCAGCCCGGTTTCAGGAACAGCGCCGATTCCCACAAGAATGACATCGGCAGCAAGGCGCGTGCCGTCCTTGAGCTTGAGCGCGAGGCCTCCGGCTTCCTTTTCCACCGCCTCAAGCCCGATGCCGATGTGAAACCGGACACCCTCAGTGCGGTGACGGGCTTCGATAAACTGCGCAAGTCTTTCGGGCACGCCGCGCATCAGAATGCGGGGCGCGGCCTCGACAATCGTCACCTCGCAGCCAAGCTTGCGGGCGCTGGCGGCGCATTCAAGCCCGATGAAGCCGCCGCCAATGACAAGCACGCGTGCACGCGGCTGGAAGCGCGCACGCAAGGCGAGCGCGTCCTCGAAACGGCGCAGGTAAAGCACATGCTCGGCGCCGGGCAGAGTCAGCCGGCGGGGTTGCGCGCCCAAAGCCAGAAGCAGCGCTTCATAGGCGGTCTGGCCATCAGAGGCTTCGACAATTCTGCGGACGCGGTCAATCGCCGTCACCTGCACGCCCGGGCGAAAATCGATGCCAAGCGCGGCAAACTGCTCGGCGGCCGCGATCATCGGGAACGGCGCATCGCCCGCTTCCACGATCACGGATTTCGACAAGGGCGGCCTCTCATAGGGCCGATGCGTCTCGGCGCCGAAAAGGACAATCTCTCCGGAATATCCGGATTGGCGCAAAGAAATGGCCGCGGCCACTCCGGCTTCGCCAGCACCGACAACGACCATTGCCATGATGAAACCTCAGATCTTGATCAGCACGCGGCCGTTTTCGACCTTGACGGGGTAGGTTTTCAGATTGACGCAAACCGGTGCACCCTTGGCTTCGCCCGTGCGCAGGTCGAACCGGCCATTATGTTTCGGACATTCGATGATATTGCCCATCACCAGCCCGTCAGCGAGATGAATCTGCTCGTGCGTGCACAGCCCGTCCGTGGCATAATATTCGTCGTCCTCGGTCCGGTAGATGGCAAATGTGGCTCCGCCATGATCGAAACGGGAGACATCCTCTTCCTCGATGTCGTTGGCGGCGCAAGCGTCCACCCATTGTCCGTCAGCCATATATGCCTCTCCCTGCATGTTTAGTCTGGATAGTGTTAGATTAATTTGATCGTCTTAAAATGAAAGCACCAATGCTGTCCGGGCAAGGGTGCTTTTTGAAGGGTTTACGTCAAATCCGGGCTACTCGGCCGGAACGATCTGTGTGCCATGGTTATAGGGCACCGATGCGGCATGCCGGGGCAACTGACGCACGACATGCCAGCGCGGGTTTTTCACCTGACGCAGAATGGCCGGAACGATCTCCCGATAGGCGGCCCAGCAACTCGTATAGGGCGGCGGACAATCGGCCTTGATCGCCTCGTGCAGCCGCGGCAAGGCATGATAGGGCACCATCGGAAACATGTGATGTTCGATATGATAATTCATGTTCCAGTACAGAAACCTGAAAATAGGGTTCATATAGACAGTGCGGCTGTTGAGGCGATGATCGAGCACGTCCTCGGCAAGGCCGGAATGTTGCGTCAGTCCGACAAAATGGCTGAACCAGGCGCCGTAGATCGTCGGCAGGCCGATCAGCATGGCCGGCAGAAGCGAGCCAAGCATCAGGCAGGCGGCAATGACCGCAGCGAATATGAGCAGGTAGACGCGCGCCACCAATGCCACTTTCCAGCGCTCCATCTGCGGAACGAAGGTTTTTTCTTCATCGGTCAACCCGCCTGCCGCATGCAGAAACAGGTGCCTGAGCGCCTTGATCGTGTTTGGAACAGCAAAAAAATTCAACAGGATAACCGGAATATCCGGCGGACGCGGCACGGCGATTTCAGGGTCGCGGCCCACAATGATCGTGTCGGTGTGATGCCGCGTGTGGCTCCAGCGCCAGATCGTCGGTTCACGCAGGATCATGAAACAGGCAATATTATAGACAAGGTCGTTCATCCAGCGCGTCTTGAAGGCCGTTCCGTGGCTGCACTCGTGCCAGCGGCTGTCCGAAGCCGAGCCGTAAAGCGTGCCATAGATGATGAAAAACGGCACTGCGGCCCATGTTCCCCAGAAATGCACGCCCAGCCAGCCGGACAAGCCAAGCGCCGCAAACCAGATCAGCGTGTCGCGGATAGCCGGGCCATCCTTGCGTTTCATCAGCTCTTTAAGCTCCTTGCGCGAGATCGGACAGGCATACCATTGCGCGGCGGCAAGGCCATTCTCTTCTGCAAGTTTGGCGTCAAGCCCCAGCAAACTGTAATCGCGCTGCAGGCGCTCGTCCGGGCGGGCATGCTCCGGCACATCAGCTTGGCTCATCATTCCCTCCACCATTGTCTGGCGGCCGCATCTTGAAACATGCGGCCTCGGCAAATAAATAGCAAAGACAGCTTGGCATCTCAATGCGGTGATGATAGAAACTACCATCTTTCATCACCATACCGCAGCATTTTTCTGATAAAAAAAATCAAAGCCCCGGGGCAATTCCATGAAACGTCCAACCCTGCATGATGTCGCGACCGCCGCCGGCGTGGGCGTTGCCACGGTCGATCGCGTGCTCAACAAGCGCGCGCCTGTCAGCCGGGATACAGCCGAACGTGTTTATGCCGCAGCAGAAAGCGTCGGCTATCATGCCGCCGCGCTCATCCGGCAGCGACTGGAAGAGACCGCCGAGCCGCGCGCGCTGGGATTTCTCATCCAGCGGCGCACAGAACATTTCTATGGCGGCCTCGGCGCGGAACTTGCCGCGGCAACCCGCGCCAGCACCTTCATTTCCGGACGCCCGATCGTCGAATATCTGGAGGATATTTCGCCTCAGGTCGTCTCCGAGCGCATGATCGCGCTCAGCCGGCGCGTCGACGCACTGGCTGTCGTTGCCGCCGACCATCCGCTGGTCTCGGAAGCGGTCGCCCAGATCACAGCCAGCGGCAAGCCGGTCATCAGCCTTCTCTCCGATATTACCGCGCCCGAGCGCGCCGGTTTTGTCGGCATCGACCATCGCAAGGCCGGGCGTACCGCTGCCTGGTGCATCTCGCGTCTGGCCCATAAGCCGGGAAAAGTCGGGATTTTCGTCGGCAGTCACCGCTATCTCGGCCATGAAACCTGTGAAATGAGTTTTCGATCCTATTTTCGCGAACTGGCGCCGCATTTCACGCTGCTGGAGCCGATCTCCACGTTCGAGCAATCGCAGTTCGCCTATGAAGGCATGAAGGAGCTCAGCAAGCGCCATCCCGATCTTGTCGGCGTCTATGTCGCGGGCGGCGGAATGGAAGGCGTGATTGAGGCGCTGCGCGAAACCGGCGAAGCGAAAAAGATCATCGCTGTCTGCAATGAGCTGATTCCGGAAACGCGGTCCGCCCTTATCGACGGCATCATCGACATGGTCATCGCGACGCCTGTTGCAAGACTGGCCGAAAAGACCGTCGAAGCCATGGTCAAGGCCATGAACAACCGCACCGACGGGCAGATTCTCTTCATACTGCCGTTCGAACTTTTCATTACCGAGAATATCTGAGCCCAGCCGCCCGGCACGGACAACCTCAATCGGGCAGGTTCTGGCCCGTCGTCAGCCTTGATGATCTGCCGCCTGCCAGCGCGGCCAGCGGGAGCGCCTGAGCACATCAAGCCTCATCCGGCGAGCCATCATGCGCAGGAAGCTGCCTTGGCCTGTTCTATCAGCATCTATCAAACCCTCGCTCACGAATGGCTGGATGAATCATTCCACAATGGAACAAAACGGCTTGACGATGATCCATAATTGGAATATTTATACCATCAATTGCGCCCATACATCATTCGTTCTATTTTTGGCGGTTGAGGACGAGTGCCGGACAGAGCCTGCAAAGCTCCGTCCGAAGCGGGCAGCCAGCACCGTCCTGCAATTCCTGCCTGCCTTCGCGGGCTGGATTCGGGGTCAGCAAGACCTCCCGGTTAAAATAAGGTGCATCCGGGCACCACAGGAGGAGACGAGGATGAAGCGACTAGTGATAGCCTTAGCGGCTGGGACGATGCTTTCGGCGCTTTCGACGGCGGCATTTGCTGAGAAG
>NZ_JBVYWO010000018.1:0-35796 GCF_056032725.1 Methylocystis sp. sgz306128 | reverse complement strand
CGATGCATATTTCCAGGAAATCATCAAAGGCGGCATAATCGTCGCTGCCGTCGTCGTCGATCAGTACAGACAACGTAAACGCGCAAAAGCTTGATCAACCAGGCTGAGTTTCATCATAGCCCTGAGAAAGGCGGCGTGCAGGCTAAACCGCTCCGGGGCTAGCGACGTCCGTGCGCCATGGCGGCGGATTCCGGTCTGGAACGCAATTTGAGTACCGCGATTGTGCCCAACAGCGGGCCGGGCGCCAGCACGATGAATGCCCAGCGCCACCCACCAAAGGCAGAGGCCACCAGCGGCATTATCCAGATCGCAGCTATCGTGATCGCAAAGCCGATGCCCATCTGCAATGCCAGCGCGGAACCGACCAGCCTCGCCTCGGCCAGTTCCGTGATGCCAGCAGAAAACTGGGCTGAATCCGCGATCACCGCTATGCCCCACACGAGCGCGATCGCGATAAAGAGCCAGGCCGGACCGGCAAAGGCAAAGCCGATCAATATCGAACACAAGCCAGATATGGTCATGGCCAGAGCCGTGGTGGCGCAGCGTCCAATGCGATCTGACAAAAGCCCGCCCAATATGCATCCCACGACACCAACCGCCAGAACCATGAACGTGATGAGCGAGGCATTGCCGCCAAAGGCTGGGTTTCCTGCCGCGTGGGCAGCGCCTGAATAAGCCAGAAACCAGCTCCACATCGCATAGAGTTCCCACATATGGCCAAAATAGCCCATATTCATCAGCATCACTGGCCGGTTGCGCAATATGCTCCCAATCAGGCGCGCATCAACTTTCGCGCTTGAAAAGGGAAAAGGCCCTTCGCGCAAAGCCAGCGCAAAGATCGCGGCACCCAGCAGGCCCGCGCTTGAACTGACAAGCACCACCGCGCGCCAGTCCATTCCGCCCCCGAGGCCGCGAATAAGATGAGGCATGGCCGAGCCCAGAGTGAGGGCGCCAATCAGCAGGCCGAGTGCTATGCCGCGTCCCGTGCGAAACCATGTCGCCATCAGTTTGATGGACGGCGGATAGACCGCCGAAAGGAACAATCCCGTTAATATGCGCGCGATGATAGCCGGACCCGGACCGGGACTGACGAGAAGCGCGAGATTTGAGATTGCCGCCAGCAGAGCCGCTGCCGACATCACAACATTCAGCCGCGCGCGGTCGAACAAGCCAAAGACCGAAGCGCTGACCGCGCCGGCAACAAAGCCCGCCTGCACACCGTTGGTGAGCCATGCCGCGGCAGTACCGTCAAGGTTCCAGCGGACCTTGAGTTCTGGAATGACTGCCGTCGCAGAAAACCACGTCGTCAAGGACAGAACAACGGCCACACAGGCGAGCGCAAGGAACACCCATCGGTTTTTGATACGGATCATCGTTCTG
Organism: Methylocystis sp. sgz306128; assembly: GCF_056032725.1. Lineage (NCBI taxonomy): Bacteria > Pseudomonadati > Pseudomonadota > Alphaproteobacteria > Hyphomicrobiales > Methylocystaceae > Methylocystis > Methylocystis sp. sgz306128. The sequence continues at coordinate 34,416 of NZ_JBVYWO010000018.1, read as the reverse complement.
CCCCCAAATGGAACGATAAGAAATGCGGCGCGCGACAGGAATACGAGTTGTCATAATATATCATATTCGTCACAAAGCCCCGCAAAGGGCTGCAATGCCGAGCACGTTGCATAAAATATTATGCCCTGCCTCATGTTTTCGGCATAAGCGCGCGGTACAAGATTGAACACGCATTCATTGCCGTTGTAGAAAGAGCTCTTTCCTTTTCCGTTCGGAAGTTTTCATGCTCGCGCCCTTCATGGTTGTCCTTCCGATCTTCGGCTTGATATTTATCGGCTATGCTACGAGAAAAATTGGCATTTTTGGCGCTGGTGCTGTAACCGAGCTCAACAGGTTTGTTGTCTTTCTCGCCCTGCCCGCGCTGCTGTTCGATATTATGGCGCATACGAACTGGGCCACATTTTACCAGCCCGCGTTCATTGCAGCTTTTGGTTTGGGTTGCGCGGTCATCTTCGGGGTTACGGTCATCTTCCGGCTGCGCGCCGGCAGGCCGCTGTCGGAGGCAAGCATTGATGGCCTGAATGCCGGTTATGCAAACACGGGCTTCATTGGCTTCCCGCTCTCCATGGTGATTTTTGGCCGGAGCAGCCTCGAGCCCACCGTCATTGCAACCATCATCACTGTCTGTGTTTTGTTCGCGGCAGCTATCATCCTGATTGAATTCGACATTCCGGGGGAACATTCAAGCTTCGCCCTGTTGAGGAAGGTGGCCTGGTCGCTGCTCAAAAACCCACTCATCACAGCGCCCGCGCTCGGTGGTCTGCTCGCATTGTCCGGAATTGCTCTGCCGCACAGTTTCGAAACATTTCTCACCCTGCTTGGCAATGCCGCTTCACCTTGCGCGCTGGTCGCGCTGGGGCTTTTTCTTGCCAATCAGCGTCATGTTTCCAATTTTCATTTGCCGGAGACTTTGACTTTCGTGATGCTGAAGCTGATCGCTCAGCCCCTGCTCGTCTTTGTGCTGGCGCGATTTGTCTTTTCTCTGCCGTCACAACTCCTGCATATCGCGGTTCTGCTATCGGCTTTGCCGACAGGCACCGGCCCGTTCATGCTGGCAGAGCTTTATGACCGCGAAGCGGCCGTCACGTCGAATTCAATCCTGATCTCGACCATTCTGTCTGTTTTCACAGTCTCTGCTTATCTTGCATGGATCGGTTAGAGATAATTGCCGGCGATTATTGTAAGGTGGATCGCAGATTTACGAGCCAGACTAACACCTTCAACATGCAGACCAATTGGGATTTCGTCACGCGGATTTGATGTCTCGTCAGACAATTTATCTAGTGACAAGAACACATTTTATGTTAGCGTTGTCCTGTCAGTTCATTCGCTCCAGACGGGGGAATGTGCAATTTGGGAGAATTGTTATCATGGCATGGACAACACCAAGCGTTTCTGAAGTCTGCGTTGGCATGGAAGTTACCAGCTATTCCTCGGCAGAAATTTAAATTAAGCCAGCGCGGTTTTTGCATGTGAGTGTGCTGACCGTACTTGTTTTGGGTTCTGCAGCCGGTGGGGGCTTTCCGCAATGGAATTGCCGCTGTTCCGGCTGCAAGCTTTTTTGGAATAACGATCCGCGGGTTGTGCCGCGCACCCAATCGTCCATCGCAATTTCTGCTGATGGAGAGAACTGGCTGCTTGTCAATGCTTCGCCCGATCTTCGCGGACAGATCATCGCCAATCCCCGGCTACATCCTAAGCAGGGTAACAGGCATAGTCCGGTGAAGGCCGTTGCGATAACCAATGCCGATGTTGATCATATTGCAGGATTGATCAACCTGCGCGAAGGCCAGCGGTTTGACCTTTACGCGACGGCGGCGACACAGGACGTTCTTTCAGGCAATTCTATTTTCAATGTGCTGAACAGCGATGTCGTACGGCGCGAAACCTTGCCGCTCGATGTCCCGCTCGATATCGGATTGGGCCTGAATTTGCGGGCCTTTGCCGTACCCGGAAAAGTAGCGCTCTATCTCGAAGATGAATCTCTGGTCGTCGGAGAATCCACCGATACAACCATAGGCCTGAGTATCAGCGCGCATGGCAAGCGCGTGGTCTATATTCCGGGCTGCGCCAAGGTTGACGCGCGGGTTCTGCGCGAGGCGCAAGGCGCCGATTTGCTGCTGTTTGACGGGACCACTTTCACCGACGACGAGATGCCGCACCTCGGTTTGTCGTCCAAAACGGCCCGGCGCATGGGGCACACGCCGATCACCGGCGAAGGCGGCTCTGTCGACGCCTTTTCTGATCTTGGCATACGCCAGAAGGCCTATATTCACATCAACAATACAAATCCTATTCTGATCCGGAATTCACCCGAAGAAAAATTGGTGAAGCAAAACGGATGGATCGTAACCCAAGATGGAATGGTGTTTGAGCTATGAGCGATTTACTCACGCATGACCAACTCGAAGCTGCGCTGCGCCATGTCGGGGCGACCCGCTATCATAACCTCCACCCCTTTCATCACCTGCTTCATACCGGGCAATGCTCCAAGGCACAGGTTCAGGCCTGGGCCCTTAACCGCTACTATTATCAGTCAATCATCCCGATCAAGGATGCAACAATCCTCGCTCGCATGAACAATTCCGCCGACAGGCGCGCATGGCGCCAGAGGATTATCGACCATGACGGCATGAACGAAAACGATGGAGGCATCATCCGCTGGATAAAGCTGGCGGAAGGTGTCGGATTGAATCGCGATGACGTCATGGCGCACAAGGGCACCCTGCCCGCGACGCGGTTCGCCGTCGACGCCTATGTGGAGTTTTGCCGGAGCCGCTCGCTGCTCGAAGCCATCGCTTCGTCATTGACCGAAATGTTCTCGCCCCAGATCATCAGCGAGCGCATTTCCGGGATGCTGGAACATTATCCTTTTGTGACACGGGAAACTCTGGCCTATTTCACGGCACGACCCGTTCAGGCCAAACGGGACGCGGAGTTCGCGCTTTCCTATGTCAAGGAAAATGCCAGGACACCCGAACAGCAACAGGCAGCTATAGCCGCCCTCACCTTCAAATGCGATCTCCTCTGGGCGCAACTTGATGCGCTTTATTCCGCCTATGTCATGCCCGGCCATATTCCGCCGGGCGCATGGCAACCGGAGACAACCGCATGAGCGAACAGCGCAGCATACAATCGGAGTCTGTCCCCAGATTTTCCCGCGGCGTGCGGCTGCGGCATGATGCGGTGCGCGACGAATGGGTGCTGCTCGCGCCGGAAAGATTGTTCAAGGCGGATGCGATCGCGGCGGAAATTCTCAAATCATGCGACGGCAAGACCAATCTGGCCGGGCTGGTTGATTCTCTGGCAGCAAAATACAATATTGGACGTGAGATCATTGAACGGGACGTGAAGGCGTTGCTTCAGGGTCTGATTGACAAGAGGATGATTGACATATGACCATTGCGCCGGGTTCCTCGCCAACCTTCAAGGCGCAGCAATTGCCTATCGGATTGCTGGCAGAGCTCACGCATCGCTGCCCGCTGGCCTGCCCCTATTGTTCCAACCCGCTCAAGCTGGACGAACGCGATACCGAAATTTCGACACAAGACTGGAAGCGGGTTTTTTCTCAGGCGCAGGAACTGGGTGTGCTGCAGGTGCATCTGTCCGGCGGAGAGCCCGCCGCACGACGCGATCTCGTCGAGATTGTCGAACATTGCGCGGCCATCGGACTTTATACAAATCTCATCACATCCGGCATTGGCGTTACTGAACAGCTGATAACGAGCCTCGCGGCTGCGGGGCTCGATCATATTCAACTGTCGATACAGGATTCAGAAGCAGAATCGGCCGATCACATTGCTGGCTATCGCGGTGCCTTTGCCAAAAAAATGCAGGTGGCCGGGTGGATCCGGGAAGCGGGCTTTCCGCTCACGGTCAACGCCGTTATCCACCGCGCCAATATTGAGCGCTCCGGCGCCATGGTGGAACTTGCATTGAAGCTGGGCGCGCAGCGCGTCGAAATTGCGCATACGCAATATTATGGCTGGGCTATGCCCAACCGTGCAGCTCTCATGCCGACACGCGCGCAAAGCGAAGCCTCTGTCGCCGAAATCGAGCGCCTTCGCCAGGTCCACGCGGGAAAAATTGTCATTGATCTCGTCGTACCGGATTATCATGCGGCCTATCCGAAAGCGTGCATGGGCGGCTGGGCGGCGCGCTTCGTCAACGTAACACCAAGCGGCAAGGTTCTGCCATGCCATGCGTCGGAAACCATTGCCGGCATGGAATTCTGGAACGTGCGCGACCACGATCTTGCGGATATCTGGCACAATTCGCCGGCCTTCAATGCATATCGCGGCACAGACTGGATGCCGGAGCCCTGCCGGTCCTGCGAGCGCAAGGAGGTCGATTTTGGCGGATGCAGATGTCAGGCTTTCGCCCTGCTGGGCGACGCCTCAGCCACTGATCCGGCCTGCCAGAAATCCCCCCACCATCACCTGATGACCGAAATCGCCTTTGCTGACGCAAATTCAGGCACCGAAGACTATATCTACCGACGATTTCCGGCAAAATCAGTATCGGCCGGGAAAAGCCCGGCTGAACAAGTCTGACCCCATCGCACCTGCGCCGCCGGCTCCCGCTCTGACCGGGCGAGGCTTGCTTGTGCCGCCAGAGGCATACGAAGGACTATTGCCCCGGAACCTTTGAAACGGTTACCGTTATCGCGGAATAATAAGCGGCGACATCCTCGATTTCCTTGTCGTTCAGCGTGGGGGCCACAACTGACATCATCGGGTTCTGTCTTTGCCCGGATTTAAAGGCGTTGAGCTGGGCGATGAGGTAATCGGATTTTTGTCCGGCAAGATTTGGCGCCTCAACCACCACGGCCACGCCATCAATGCCATGACAAACCTCGCATTTATGCGCGACGTTCCGGCCCTCCATGACGTTGCCCTGAGCAAAGCTAAACTGCGTCTGGGCAAGCAGAACGGTTGAAATCGGCAAGATCCGGCGGATCAAATGCCATGAAATTCCTGCAAAGTTCATCTTCACACCTATCTTTGCTGTAAAAAAACAGCTCCGACATGGGTCGGAGCTGTCATGTCAAACAAACGGCTGCTTATTTGCCGTCGTAGGTGATGCGATAGATTGCCCCGACGAGATCGTCGGAAACAAGCAGCGAGCCATCCCATGACACGGCTACGTCCACCGGACGGCCGAGATAATGGCCATTTTCATTCCAGCCTTCAGCGAAGGGAACTGACGGCCCTGCGACATGACCGTCTTCCTTCAGGAAGGTGACCATCACGCGGGCGCCGACCGGCACAGTACGGTTCCAGGAGCCATGCTGCGTCGAGAAAATCGCACCCTGATATTTAGCCGGGAACATGTTGCCGGTGTAGAATGTCAAGCCGAGGTCGGCGGCATGAGCCACCTGCTCAACTTCCGGGAACACTACATTGGCCGGAGGCGTTTCGCTCTTATATTCATTGGTACGGGTATGACCGCCGCCATACCAGGGGAAGCCGAAGTTCTCACCGGCCTTTTCAATGCGGTTCATTTCGCCCGGAGGGATATCGTCGCCCATGCCATCGACCTGATTGTCGTTGGTCCAGAGCGTTTTATCCTTGGGATTGAAGTCCATTCCGACAGGATTACGCAAGCCCGTAGCATAAACTTCACGGTTTTTGCCATCCTGATCCATGCGGATGATGCCGCCCATGCCGATCTTCGCATACAAGGCAACCTTATCCTTCGGCGGCACATTGTAAGGCTGACCCATCTGGATATAGAGCTTGTTATCCGGTCCAACGCGGCATTCGCGCGCCGTGTGATTGAAGCTCTCTTCAGCCTTTGGTATCAACTCGCCTTCCGAAACCACTTCGCTGACAGCCACATCGGGGCTTTCATAGAAAAATTCCGCGGCCGGATATTGCAGCACGCGGTTCTGCTCAACGATATAAAGGAAGCCATCCTTTGACCAGCAGGGTCCGTTCGGGAGAACCTTGGCAATGGTCGGCGCAAATTCCTTCACTTCGTCAGCCACGCCACCGCGGGAACGATCCGTGACAGCGTAGACCTTGGTTTTGCGTGTGCCAACAATCGTGACGATCCCCTGCGGGCCGACTGCCATATGGCGCGCATCCGGCACCAGAGCGTAAAGTCCGATATGAAACCCCGGCGGCATCTTGATCTTTTTCAGGTTTTCGCGGACCTGATCGGCCTTGGGGCCATCCTGTGGAACCGTCGGCCAATCAACGGCCGCAGTGGTATGCATGCCCTCAAGCTTCTGCAAATTGTCATCGGCGTGGGCAACGATCGGAGTGAACGCAAATGTCGTTAATGCCAATGCGGCAGCAAGACGTAATTTCATAATTTCCTCCAATATTTTATCTGTTTTTAAAAATTGAATTTATGAACAGGTCTTATTTTTTAAGTTTCTTGAGCAGATTGCGGGAAATAGCCCGACGCCCGAAAAATAGAGCCAATCTCTAAATCTTAGAGCATACGGAATAATCACTTGGATTTTGAAATTATGGCTGATTTTGCCTCCCAACAAACGCCAAGGTTACCGCTGTCATTTTAATTTAAATTTTCTTTTTCTGCGGCAATGAAGCAGCGTAATTCAAACTTTTGAAGTCTGTCAATAGCGCGCAGCGCGCGAAATGACATTGGTTAAAGACATTGGCAAAATAACCCCTAAGCCGATCATAATTCATCAATATTTCAGCATTCATGGACGGATTTGGATCTGCATTCCTGAATAAGAATGGCCCTTGGTTCACAGAAGCGAATTTCATATTCCTGCCGATAGCTATTGGGCCGGCAGACCAAGCAATTCGAGATAGGATGGCACGCTATGCCGGCGGAATGAATAATTGTCTCTGATAAAGCCGGCGGCTCTGGTGCCTATCTCCGGCCACTTCCCCATGAAAATTTGTTCGGCCTTATCCAGAAGCTGCGCTTGATCGAAAAAATCGAACATCAGTCCATTCTCACCGTCCCGAATGAATTCCCGTACCGGCGGCGTATTGCTGGCCAGAACAGGCGCAGCGCAACTCATCGCTTCGAGCATCGACCAGGAAAGCACGAAGGGACAGGTAAAATAGATGTGCAGCCGCGTGATCTGCATGAGGCTGATGAAATTATGATAAGGGATCGTGCCCGTAAAATGTACCCTGCTCATGTCCAGCTGGGAGCCGACCTCAGCCAGCATCTGTTCGCGGTAATTTGTGAATGGTGGTCTGGGCGGAGCACTGTAGCTGACCTCATCGCCACCCACGATCACAAACTCTGCATTTTTCAGCCGTTGCTGCAATTTCGGCAATGCACGCATGAACACGTGAAAGCCGCGATGCGGCTCAAGGTTACGGCAGACGTAAGTTACAACAGGCACCGAACGGTCGAGTCTCCTGCCGTTGGCCAATGTCAGATGCGCGCTAATATTCGGCTTCGCAATATCGGTTTCAATGCCTTCGTGGATCACGGTGATCCGGCGCTGATCTGCCAACGGGTAGACGCTGCGCTGCCATTGAGTCGGGCTTATGCCGCTATCTGATGCGCTCAGGGCATGCAGCTGAATCGTGTTGCGCATGCGCAAAATATATTTCTGATCGGGATAGATTGGAAATTCCGGGTCGAACCCAACGTCCCTGCCCTCAATGCCGTAGAGAAACTCGAAATAGCTGATAATGCGCGCCCGGGGAAAAACATCCCTCACGAACAGCATTTCGCCCCAGCCGGGATGTCCGATGATCACATCCGGACTAAGACCGTTATTTTTCAGTTCCTGCAAGGCTATCGCAACATCGAGTCCACGACGCGAGGTGCGGGCAAAATCAACGATCAGAGGATCAACCTTATCGGGATCAAACACATTTGGCTGATACCCGGCGACCTGATAACTGAAATTCAGCCCCCGCGCCCGGATGCGCTTCGTCTCGCCGAGGCCAAACACCTGCACGCCGGGCACTTTTGCCAGAGCGTCCGCCAGCCTCAGGAACTGGCCGGGATAATTTTGATGAATGAAAAGAATTTGCACCAGTATGTCCTGATTTGACAAACGATGCGGATTAACTCATCAAAAAATAAATACAAAAAAGTAAATGTGAGAACATATTTCTAAAATTTTGATTTATTATGACCTTAACCGATATAAGCTATTATCAAATCCAGTCACTTTTCGATTTTAATTTCAAAAAATACTTACATTTATGCGAAAGCGCCGCAATTGAGAATCAATTACGGCGCTTCCATAGATTTCTATATTCTAAAGACCAAGACCTTCAAGCATCGATGGCCAGGCCTGCTTCCAAGGCTTTGCAGCCTCGAAGGCTGCTGCGGCCCGCATCACGGTCGGATCATCGAGATGGCGGCCGATGATCTGCAGACCAACGGGCAACCCATCGGATGTGAATCCGGCAGGCACTGATGCCGCGGGCTGCCCTGTGAAATTCATCGGAAACGTGAAGGCCAGCCAGCGGAAGGGATGAACGATCTGCCCGTCGATTTTTTCCGGTCCCTGAATATGGACCGGAAACGGCGGAACCGCGAGAGTAGGCGTCAGCAGCAGATCGTACTTGCTCATGAACCGCCACATTTTGTTGACCACGGCCTTGCGCGTCATCAGCGCATTGGTGAAGTCTTCCGCTGTCCAGGGCCGCATGATGAAGTCAACCAGATGCGGGGTCATGTGATGGCCGTGCTTGGCCACCATCTCCCGCATACCGCGCAGATCGGTTTCCATTGCCACAATAGCCCAGAATGCGCCATAGGGATCGTCCCAGCCGGGGTGCGCCTCTTCCACGACGCAGCCGAGATCGCGCTCGAAAACCTTGACCGCCTCTCCGACGACACGACGTACTTCGGGATCAACCGCCGCATAGCCCCAGTCGGAACTATAGGCGATCCGCAAACCCTTCACGCCGCCTTCCAATGTTTTCATCCAGTCGAAATCAGCCTTTGGCAGGCTGTAGCGATCACGCGGGTCGGGGCCGGAAATAACAGACAGCATCAGTGCGCCGTCTGCCACTGTGCGGCTCATGGGGCCGATATGTTCGAGGCTTTCCCAGCTTGAAATGCCGGGATAGCGCTCATCCTTGGTGCCGGGATAAAGCGGCACACGGCCCATGGAGGCCTTCATGCCAAAAAGTCCGGAATGGGCTGCAGGAATACGGATTGAGCCGCCACCGTCGCTGCCGATGGCAAACGGCCCCATGCCTGATGCGACTGCAGCTCCCGAACCGGCGCTGGAGCCGCCGGGCGTCAGGGCCAGGTTCCACGGATTGCGCGTTGTTTCAAAAACCGGATTATGTCCGACGCCGCTGTAGCCGAATTCCGGCACATTAGTCTTGCCAATGATGACAGCGCCAGCCGCCTTCAGGCGTTCGACCACGACATCATCTTCATCGGGAACAAAATCCTCATAGGCAAAGGACCCGGAAACGGTTTTGATTCCCGCTGTCGCGACAAGATCCTTGATGCCGACCGGAACCCCGGCCAACGGGCCAGGATCCTCGCCCTTCGCGATCTTGCGATCGACTGCAGCGGCTGCCTGCCGGGCGATTTCCGGCGTCGGCGTACAAAATGCGTGCAGATGAGGCTCCAGCTTTTCCATCCTTGAGAGGATGGCCTCTGTGACTTCGACTGCCGAAACTTCCTTGTGCCGAACCTTGGATGCGAGCGACACGGCATCCATGCGGCCAATTTCCTTCTGCATCGTCATGCGTTCTTCCCTTCAGAATGTTCTGGAGCCTCAACGTTGATTTAGCTGGCGAGCAATTCCTTCAACGCCACGTCGAGATATTTCACATCGACGGGATTGGTGCCGGGGCCGCCGGCAAAATGCCCCCAAATCGACGGAATGGGCCGATATTCCGCATTGGGCATCTTGCTCACCTCATATTTGCTGTCCTCAGGCGGGAAATAGAGGTCGGTCTGGCCGGGCATGACGAACGCTTTGGCCTTGATCGCACCAAGAGCCTTGTCAAAATCGCCGTTGTAAATTTCATTGGCGCTGATGTCGCCATGCTGCCATGTCCAGAGCATGGTCAACAGATTGTTGGCGTCCTTCGGAAGGAAGAAGCCTTCCCAGAAGGCCACGAGAAAATCCTCCAGCGAGGAATATCCCAGCGTCTTTATGTCGAGATTTTCCCTGTAGAAGGCTTGTGAGAAGCCCCAGCCGGCGTAAACGCGCGCCATGGCGCGAAGGCCGCGGGCAGGCTTTTCCTTATACCAGCCGTTATTCCAGGCCGCATCGGCCGTAAGCGCAGCCTTGACGCCTTCAAGAAACACGAAATTATGCCGCGAACATTTGGCAGAGCCGCAGAACGGCAAAATGCGCTCGACCATATCGGGGTATAGAGCGCCCCAATGGAAGGTCTGGAGTGCGCCCATCGACCAGCCGGTGACCATCTTGATACGTTCGATGCCGAATTTCTCGGTGATCAGGCGGTGTTGAACCCGGACGTTGTCATAAGCGGTCACGTTCGGGAAACGCGATGCATTATAGGGTTCCGGCGTATTGCTCGGCGACGACGACAGTCCGTTGCCCAGCATGTTCGGAATGACGATAAAATAGTTGCGCGGATCAAGCGCCATGCCCTCGCCGACCAGCCATTCATTGTCGTAATGCTGGCCCGAATACCAGGTCGGATAGACAATGACATTGTCCTTTTTGGCATTCAGCGTGCCGAAGGTCTTGTAGGCCAGCTTGCAGTCGCGGATGGTTGCGCCAGATTGCAGGCGAACATCGCCAAGGTCGAATATTTCATAATCTCTGGACATTTTCATTCTCACGATAGAGGGACAAAAAAGGCTGGAGGGCGAAATGCCCTCCAGCAATGCGCAAGGAAAACCTTATTTCTCGTTCATCTTGCCGATGATGAAATAAGCCACACCCGCGGCAACGAATGCGGAAATGGCGGTTGACCATTCCGGAGCCTTGAACTCGACCATCAGCGCGACGGCCGAACCGATGATCCAGGCGATGAACGCCTGCGGACGCCAGTTTGCACTAGCGGTCGAGTTATGCCGAATCATATATTGATCGACCAGAATGATGGCACCGATCGGCGGAACGAGAACGCCAAGCAGCGACAGCCACTGGATGAAGAAGGCCCAGACGTTGCCAGCAGCAACGACAATGCCGATGGCGCCAAGGACAATCGCCATGAGCCGCATCTTGCTGCCCAGAATACGCGACCAGCCGGTTGCGGAATTATACAGGCAGTGCGCACAGACCGAGCCGAGATTGCAATAAAGGAAGATGAAGGCCAGTACCGACAACCAAGTCATCTGCTTGCCGTTCATGTAACCGAACATATTGTCCGTACCAAACGGATTGGCGTTGGGAGTTGCCAGAGCGGCTGTCATGACACCGCCAACCAGCATCGCGATCAGGTTAGCAAACGGAAAAGCGCTGAACGTCGACACGAGCGAACTCGTCGAATCCTTGGCCCAGCGGTTGAAGTCTGCCGTCACAGTGCCTGCATCCGCAAAAAGCGCCAGCACGATGGTCAGGCCCACGCCCAACGACATTGTGGCGGTGCCATTATTGCCGGCATAGTTATAAATTGCGTCCCAGCTGGTGGTGCTGGCGGCATCACCCGCAACCCAAAGCCCAAGCGCCACAAACAACGGCACGGAAACCATACCAATCCAATGCAGACCGCGCACCCCGACGAATGTGATCGCGATATATAGCAATCCGGCGATTGCCGTCATTGCGACATAATTGAGGTGATAAGTGGAGCTGATCAGAGCCCCCGTAATGCCCGTCTGAACCGCATACCAGCCAAGCAGCAATGTCGACAGAAGCCCGGAAGCCAGCACATAGCCCTTACGCCCAAACACGATGCTGGCAATCAGCGCGAAATTCATGCCCGATTTCGTGCCCAGCAGGCCCAGTAGTCCGACATAGCCGAACATCAGGATGTTGCCGATGATCATTGCCTTCAGCGCCGCGGCGAAACCCATGCCCAGCACAAGGATCGATCCCGTCATCGCCCCCGTGATGATCATCGGGAAACCTACCCAAACCATCGTTACAGAAAACATGCTCCGCCGCGCATTGGCGGGTACAGGACGATGCTCGAATTCCTCGCCCAACAGGTGATCGGCTTCTTCTTCAAGGTGTTCTAGAGCGCTTGAATGCGCTTCGGATTGTTGTGTCATTGGTGTTCTCCTCTCAGAGTCGTTCTGACTTCCAGCCAGACAGGGGTGCATGGATCCCGCGACATGACGCACAACACAAAAACGCAAAAAGCCCCGTAAGCTTTATCGCTTGAGCGATAAACTTAAGGGGCTTTTTTGCCGTGAATTTGTGGCGTTGTTGCCACTGGAACAATACAGGCAGAAAGGTTAGCGCTCCGTCAAGAAACTGTCAACTGCACTAATGATAGCGCTAGCATATCAATTCGACCTTTGCTAATATGAGATATTGGCGCGGCAATTGCATAACAAAAAACTTAAAAACCGCGTGGGAGAATAGACAAATTTGAAAATTAGAGCATTGTTGCATGCAGCGATACGGCAGTACTCTGCCGAGCAGGTAACATTCTGCTCGAGATATTTTAATCAAAACAATGAAAAATATAAATAATTCGTCTCGAATCGAATAATCGACAGTTGGTTTGAAGGGATCAGTTGCAAGCAGACGTGTTTCATAGGCGACAGACTAGGGGATGGAACGCCCATGCAAAATGATAGAAAATTAAGCACCTCCGAGCCGTGGCGCGTCGGCGTGCTGTTTTCTCGGACAGGTTTCATGGCGCTGATCGAGGATACGCAATATCGTGGCACGATGATTGCGATCGACGAAATTAACGAGGCCGGCGGCATCAACGGCCGGGAACTGGTACCAGTTGTTTGCGACCCCGCTTCGGATAATGCCCAGTTTCGCTATTGCGCCCGTAAGCTGCTGACCGACGAAGGCGTGAAGACGATATTCGGCTGTTACACGTCCAGCAGCCGCAAGGCCGTGCTGCCCATCGTGGAGCGGCTGAACGGCCTGCTTTGGTATCCAACCCTTTACGAGGGCTTCGAATTTTCGCCAAACATCATCTATACCGGCTCCGCGCCGAACCAGAACAGCATCAGCCTTGTGAATTACCTTGCCACGCATTACGGCACGCGGTTCTATTTTATCGGCTCTGACTACGTCTATCCGCGGGAGTCAAACCGGATCATGCGGCAGCTTATTGCCCAGAACGGCGGCGAGGTCGTCGGCGAAATGTATGCGCCGCTGGATGCGCGCCGTGAGGATTTTTTCCCGATCATGCGGGACGTGAAGAACAGTCAGCCCGATGTGATTTTCTCCACTGTTGTCGGCGCCTCCACGGTCTATCTCTACCAGACTTACGCCGAATTTGGTTTTGATCCGCGCAACATGCCCATAACCAGCCTGACGACCACCGAGGCCGAGATCGATGCAATGGGGCATGATGTCGGCGAAGGTCATATTTCGGCAGCGTCCTATTTTGAAGGCGTCGGCGGAGCCTCTAGCGCCGCCTTCGTGTCGCGCTACAAAAAGCGTTACGGCGAGAACGAAAGCACGAACATGTGCGTGGAGGCTGCCTATTTTCAGGTGAAGCTTTTTGCCAAGGCTCTGACACAGGCCAACACGCTTGAAACAGACGTTCTGCGTCCCGTAGTGCTCGGTTCAAGCGTCGACGCGCCGCAGGGACCGGTGTCCATCAATCCATCGTGCAGCCATGCCAACGTCTGGTCGCGTGTGGGCAAGGTCCGCAGGAACGGCAAATTTTCCATCGTCTATGAATCCACTTCCGAAGTCGCCGCAGATCCATTTCTGATCGGCCGACAATGTATGGCGTGAGGCTGCACCGTCAAAAATGAGCATTCCCAATCTTCCGCAACTTGCCCGGCTGAATGTGACAATCGTCGCCGAGCCAAACACCGAAAATACGGAATTGATGCGATATCTCCAGCGCACGCGTGCCTGCATCAGGCAGGTATGGCCCGTGCCGGAGACCATCGGCGAATCGACGGACCTTCTGATCTGCGACTACATGCGCGATCTGTCGCGTCGTCTGGCCTGGGTGCCAGGCGAATCGAAAGCGGCGCTGGTTCTGCTGTTGCCAAACACCGGGCATTACGAACTTAAGGAAGTTCATGCGGTCCTGCCCGATGCCGTGCTCTATCGCCCTTATCTGCCGCATATGATCGATGTGGCCATGACACTGGCGCTTGACCATTTCGGCTACAGCCGCAGACAGCGGCTGCGCATCGCTCGCCTCGACGAAAATATCAAGGCGCTGCGGGACATTGAAAAGGCCAAGCATGTGATCATGACAAGCCGGAAGGTGGGAGAAAACGAAGCCTATCGGATCATGCGCGACCTTGCGATGGAGCGCCGGACCACCATCGCGATCATTGCCGAGAAACTGATTGACTCGGCAAATTTGCTATTATAGCCTTTACCGATCCGCTAATTGCGGTGCCCGGCAATAGCGCCGGTAAAAAATCGATAGGCAACGCAGCCTCCATGTCTGATCCGCGGATCAGCTTGGGGGTTTTTTCGTGTTGGCTAAACGCTAGGGAGGTTGCAATGACAATTCATAGACGCGCCATTCTCAAAGGCGCAGCTGCTTTTGGCGCAGGCGCGCTGGGCGGATTTCCCCACATCTGGAGCAAGAATTCCGGTCTGGCCTATGCCGCCAACGGAGAAATCAAGGTTGGCGTGCTTTTTTCGCTGACCGGAACGACCGCCATCATCGAGGAATCCCTGAACAAGGCCACCATTCTCGCCATTGAGGAAATCAACGCGGCAGGCGGCATCAACGGCATGAAGATTGTCCCCGTGGTGGAAGATCCGGCTTCTGACCCGGCAACCTTCGCCGAAAAGGCCCGCAAGCTTGTTGTCGGCGACAAATGCGTGAGCGTGTTTGGCTCCTATACCTCGGCAAGCCGCAAGGCCGTTCTGCCTGTCTTTGAAAAGCGCAACAACCTCTATTTCTACCCGACCCTCTACGAAGGCCGCGAGTGCTCGAAAAACGTGATCTATACGGGCGCAGTGCCAAATCAGCAGCAGGACGAATTCGTTCCCTGGCTGGTGGAGAAATTCGGCAAGAAGTTTTTCCTCATCGGCTCCAACTACATCTATCCGAAGGAAGAAAACAACTATTGCAAGAAGCTGCTTGAAAAGCTTGGCGCCGAAGTGGTCAACGAGGAATACGTCCCGCTCGGACATTCGGAATTCAGTTCCGTCATCAGCAAGATCAAGAGCACCCAGCCGAATGTGATCTTCTCAACCGTGGTTGGTGACTCCGTCGTTGCCCTGCACCGGCAATATCGCGCAGCCGGTCTTGACCCGGAAAAAATGCCAATGGCCAGCCTCACCACCTCGGAAAACGAGGTTGCCGCAATGGGCGGAGACGCCGCAGCGGGGCATTTTACATCTGCACCCTATTTCATGGTTCACAAATCGCCGGAAAACGAGAAATTCGTTGCGGCCTACCAGAAGCGCTGGGGCAAGGACAAGGTCACGCATTTCGTGTCCGAGCCGTGCTATTTCCAGATGTATCTGTTCAAGCAGGCCGTCGAAAAGATCGGCAAGGGCGACATCACTCCGGACAATATCCGCGAAGCCATCAAAGGGCAGGAATATGTCGCGCCTCAGGGACGTATCCGTCTTGAGCGGGAAAACCTCCACACCTGGCTCTGGCCGAAAATTGCCCAGGCGCAATCGGACGGTCAGTTCAAGATCCTCAAGGATTCGTCGGAATGGAAGCAGCCTGACCCCTATGCGGCCTATCCGCATCAAAAGTGCACGGAATCTGGTCTGAAAGAGATCTGATCGCTCATTTTGCAAGTGTTGCGGCGGATTTCAGATCCGCCGCAATCAAGCGCGCAACAAGAGGTGGCCGACGTGCTTCTCGAACAAATCATCACCGGGCTCAGCATTGGGTCAATCCTGCTCGTGGTCGCTCTGGGGCTTTCCATCATTTATGGCTCCATGAACGTGATCAACATGGCCCATGGCGAATTCATCATGCTGGGAGCCTATGGCGCGTGGGCGCTGAAGACGTATTTCGGCATCAGCCTTCTGCCCAGCCTTTTCATTATTTTCATCGGCGTGGCGCTGCTGGGCGCAATTATCGAACGGGGCGTCATCCAGTTTCTCTACAAGCGTACGCTCGATACGATTCTCGCGACCTGGGGCATCGGCGTTATTCTGCAGCAATCGGCGCGTCTTCTGGCTGGCGGCGAGCTGCGCTATGTCGAAATGCCTCCGAGCCTTGGCGGCACGGTTGCCATTTTTGGCGTCGATGTGTCCGCCTACCGCCTGTTCATCATCATTTTTGGCGCGGCGTTGTTTGCGGCCACCTGGTATCTGCTCAACCGCACCACCATTGGCATGAAGTTGCGTGCCGTTGTCCAGGATCGCAGCATAGCCACGGCCTTCGGCATCGATGCCAATCGCATCTACACGCTGACTTTCGCCTATGGCGCCGGTCTGGCCGGACTAGCCGGAGCCTTGATTGCTCCGCTGAAGAGCGTCTCACCCGAAATGGGCACGAGCTATGTTGTCGATGCTTTCTTCGTCGTGGTGCTCGGCGGTGTTCAGAGCATCCTCGGCACGATCGCAAGCTCGCTCATTCTGGGAGAGCTTTCCGGCTTTCTCGCCTATTGGCAGAACGACACGATCGCCAAGGCGCTGGTTCTTCTCGCCATCATCGTCGTCATCAGATTTCGCCCGCAGGGGCTGTTCGTTACACGGGTGCGCGCATGACCACCTCAAAATCCATCAGGCAGATCGCCGTATACGCCATTGTCTGCGGCATTATTCTCGCCCTGCCCTTCTTCATCCATGACGATTTTCTTCTCAACCGCATGGCGCGCTATCTTGTGCTTGCCATGGTGTCTCTGGCGCTGAGCCTGTCATGGGGCTATGCCGGCATTCTGAATCTTGGGCAGGCACTGAGTTTCGGACTTGGTTCATATTGTATGGCCATGGCTCTGAAATTACGTACGATTCCGGTTCACACAGGGCCAGAGGGCCTGCCAGATTTCATGGTCTGGAACAATGTTCCAAGCCTGCCCTGGTTCTGGGTGCCGTTTTATTCGGTTCATTTTGCCATATTCGCCGGCATAGCCGTGCCGATGCTGGTCTCGGCCTTTCTTGGCTGGTTCATGTTCCGCGGACGTGTCACCGGCGTTTATGTCGCCATCATCACTCTGGCGACGCTGGTCGTGGCAAACCTGCTGATCATCGATCAGCAGAGGTTCACCGGCGGCTTCAACGGGATCACCGATCTGGCCCAGCTTGAGCTATTTGGCATCAGCTTCGATTCATACGGGAAGACCACATACAGCCTGATCGCGATCTGCCTGACATTGTCCCTGTTCCTTGCGCTTGCTGTCACCCGGAGCAAGGCGGGGCTAATCCTTCAGGCCATCCGCGATCAGGAATCCCGCGTCCAGTTCTTTGGTTACGACGTCGCCATGTACAAGACGGTGGTGTTCGCCATATCTGCCGGCATCGCCGGTCTTGCAGGCATGCTGTACACGATCGTGATGGAATTTGCCTCGCCAACATTCCTCAGCGTGCGGCTAAGCCTCTCCATCGTGATCTGGTGTGCCGTGGGCGGGCGGCAGAGTCTTCTGGGTGCCGTGCTTGGCGCCATTCTCGTCGCTGGAACACAGGGCGCGCTTTCTGAATCCGAAACCTTTCTCGACACCTGGACGCTGGTGATGGGCGCTCTGTTTGTGCTCGTCGTCCTGTTCCTTCCCAACGGGCTGGCCAGCATCTTCGACAGGATCGCCGCCGGCAAGGCCGAAAGCCGCAACAGGGCTGCTGCAAGACCGGTTGCCCTGTCTGTCACAAAATCCATGGAGGACGCATGAGCGCCCATCTGAAACTTGACGACGTCAGCGTAAGCTTCAATGGCTTCAAGGCTGTCAACGGCCTGTCACTCTCTGTCCGGAAAGGCGAATTGCGCTGCCTGATCGGCCCGAACGGCGCCGGGAAAACCACTGCTCTTGACCTGATCTGCGGCAAGACCAAGCCGACATCCGGCTCTATCCGCTTCAAGGACAAGGAAATCGGCCATCTCGACGATTATCTGATCGCCCGGGCCGGAATTGGACGAAAATTTCAGGTTCCCAGTGTTTTCCGGCAACTGACCGTACGCGAAAATCTGGAGGTGGGTTTTTGCAAGCGCAACGGCGTATTCGCCAATCTGTTCCGCTCCAGCCATTCTTCCGAAGCAGACGGACTGCAAAAGCTGGCGGATTTCGTTGGCCTGAGCAGCCACCTCGATGCACCTGCCGGCTACCTCTCGCATGGCCAGACGCAATGGCTGGAAATTGCCCTGTTGCTGGCGCAGGACGCGGAACTGATTCTGCTCGACGAACCGACTGCCGGCATGACCGAGCAGGAGACGCAGAAGACGGCGGACATCTGCAACAGACTCAAAGGCAAGCACACGATCATCGTGGTGGAACACGACATGCGCTTCGTCAAAGAGATCGGCGACGTCATCTCCGTGATGCATCAGGGCAAGCTGCTCGCAGAGGGCACAGTTTCGGAAATCGAAAACGACGCCATGGTCAAACAGGTCTATCTCGGTTCGATGGGGATCAGCCGTGCTTAAAGTCAAAAATCTCGGAGCCTATTATGGCAACTCCCCCGCGCTGCAGAACATCACGCTGGATGTTGCAGATGGCAGCCTGATGAGTGTGATCGGGCGGAACGGCGTAGGCAAGACCACCTTGCTCAAAGCCCTGCTCGGCCTGATGGATCGTACGGAAGGCGAGATCGAGCTCGACGGCCAGTCCATCAGCGAAGCACCGACATTCCGGCGGGCGCAGGCCGGCATAGGCTATGTCCCGCAGGGGCGCGGCATTCTGCCGGGGTTCACCGTGCGCGAGAACCTCAAGCTCGGAACCTTTGCCCGCGCCGGCAAGCCTGACAAGAATTATGACGAACTGATCTTTCAGCTTTTCCCGATCCTCAAGGAATTTCTGAATCGTCTCGGCGGCAATCTCTCCGGCGGGCAGCAGCAGCAGCTGGCAATTGCCCGCGCCCTGCTCACCAACCCGAAAATCATCCTGCTCGACGAGCCGACCGAAGGCATCCAGCCCAACATCGTTGAGCAGATCGAGGATGTCATCATCACGCTCAATCAGAAGCACGGCATCACCATCGTGCTGGTTGAGCAGGATATCAGCTTCGCAAGACGTGCCTCCAGCAGTTTCATCATCATGGAGAAGGGGCAGGTTGTTGCGGGAGGCCCCGTCAAGGAATTGACGGACACGCTCGTGCACAGGCACCTCGCGATCTAGAGGCGAAATGGCACGATAAATCAATAATCAAGGAGAATAGGCTATGCTTCACGGAGATATTTCCAGCAGCAATGACACAGTCGGCGTTGCCGTCGTCAACTACAAGATGCCGCGCCTGCACACCAAAAAGGAAGTCCTGGAAAACGCCCGCAAGATTGCCGACATGATTGTCGGTATGAAATCCGGCCTTCCGGGCATGGATCTTGTCATTTTCCCGGAATACAGCACGCACGGGATCATGTACGACCAGAAGGAGATGTACGAAACGGCATCTCAGGTTCCCGGCGAGGAAACCGAGATTTTTGCCGAAGCCTGCCGCAAGGCCAAGGTCTGGGGCGTGTTCTCGCTTACCGGCGAGCGCCATGAGGAACATCCGAAAAAAGCGCCCTATAACACACTCATCCTCATGAACGACAAGGGTGAGATCGTCCAGAAATACCGCAAGATCATGCCCTGGGTGCCGATCGAAGGCTGGTATCCCGGCAACTGCACCTATGTGTCGGAAGGCCCGAAGGGCATGAAGATCAGCCTCATCATCTGCGATGACGGCAATTACCCCGAAATCTGGCGCGATTGCGCCATGCGCGGCGCTGAACTGATTGTTCGTTGTCAGGGCTATATGTACCCGGCAAAGGAACAGCAGGTGATCATGGCCAAGGCCATGGCCTGGGCCAACAATTGCTATGTGGCCGTCGCCAACGCCGCCGGCTTCGACGGTGTCTATTCCTACTTCGGCCATTCCGCCATTGTCGGCTTCGACGGCCGCACACTTGGCGAGACTGGCGAAGAGGAAATGGGCATTCAATATGCGCAGCTCTCCAAGTCGCTGATCCGCGATGCACGCAAGAACGGCCAGAGCCAGAATCACCTCTACAAGCTGCTGCACCGCGGCTATACCGGCCTGATCAATTCGGGCGAAAGCGCACAGGGCGTCGCCGCCTGCCCCTTCGACTTCTACAAGAAGTGGACCAGCGATCCGGAGGGTACGCGCGAAATGGTTGAAGCCATGACGCGCTCGACGCCGGGCACCGAGGAAAGCCCGATCGAAGGCATTCCGAACGCCAAGACACGCGCCCACCGCTGAAACAACGGCGCAGGGTGGCGGCCTTCGCTGCCCTGCGCCCAAAACAAACCGGCGGCTTTGCCTCACCGCCGCAATATGGTGTCGACAGATGGATCTCAGTTCTTACCTCATTCACGACGAGCCCTATTACCGGCCGGTGGCCAATGAAATCAGCTTGTTCTCCGCAGCCTATGCCGCGCGTATGCCGATGATGCTAAAAGGCCCGACGGGTTGCGGCAAAACCCGGTTCATCGAACATATGGCATGGCGTCTGCGGAAACCGCTGATCACCATTGCCTGCCACGAGGACATGACAGCCTCGGATCTTGTCGGGCGTTATCTGCTCGATGCGAATGGAACGGTCTGGCACGACGGTCCGCTCGCCATAGCCGTGCGCTACGGCGCCATTTGTTATCTCGACGAAGTTGTGGAAGCGCGACAGGATACGACAGTGGTCATTCATCCGCTCACGGACGACCGCCGCATTCTGCCGCTGGAAAAAAAGAACGAACTCGTGCCTGCACATCCCGATTTTCAATTGGTCATCTCCTATAATCCCGGCTATCAGAGCGTGATCAAGGATCTGAAAGAATCGACCAAGCAGCGCTTCGCCGCGCTGGAGTTTTCATATCCTGAACCGGATATCGAGGCCGAGATCGTTGCACACGAAGCGGACATCTCAAGGCAGCAAGCCGACATTCTGGTCAAGATCGGCCATCGTTCGCGCAACCTCAAGGGACATGGCCTCGACGAAGGCGCGTCAACGCGCATGCTGATACAGGCTGGCCGTCTGATTGACGGCGGCATCGGCGTACAGGAAGCCTGTGAGGTGGCGCTGGTTCTGCCCATCACCGACGATCAGGACATGCGCTCGGCGCTCAAGGAAGTCATTTCGGCCTGCATCTGACACTGGGCGTAAATCATGACTGAAGACGTGGTCGACAAGCTACTCAAAGACGCGCGCTCCACCGAGGTCGTCGGTCCAAAAGCCATGGAAGCGGTGCGCTCAGCCTTTGAGGGCGCAGCACTGGAGCGCTGGATATTCGCGTTCGAACAGGTAGCGCAGGCGCGGCTGGGACAAGGCGCTGTCATTAATTTTGCACTGGCCAGCGCCAGACTGGCGCGGGTGCACGGCCCGGAAGCTGCGCTTTCGATCGTGCCGATGGGGCTGAACATCGCCAAGCACGCAGGCGCCTCTTCGGCCTCCCGCTTTTTTGCAGCCGCCGGAGAATGCGGAAGCCATATCCGCGGAAATTCAGCCTTCAGAGTCTGGCTCAGAACAATGGAGGAACTGGGCGGTCTGGCGCCCGAGTCCATTGAACCCGTTCTCAAGGACGCCCCCCGTATCGGCCAGATTCTCGAGCCTATTGCTTTTCGCGCTTGGGTGCTGGCGGGTTTACGTTCAGGCGGAAGCGATGCCGCGCAAAGGCTGGCCTATTTCACGCATAGCGATGTGGCGACGCTCAAGCAATTTGACCGCACGGAGCAGGATATCATCTTTTCCGACCACGAACGTGGCCTGAAGGCTTTTCTGACGGCTTTGTGGGATCTTCATCCGATCATACGTACAGCCGCAATACGGGCCGGCGCCAAGGCACCGCGCCGCGCCTCGTTCGATGGTCTGATGGTGCGCATTCCGGAAAATTACGCTGGTTTTCGCGAAGAGAGGGCCTTGACCCATTTTCGCGCTGTTCTGGCCCATATCGGCGCACACTTGACCTATACCCGAGCCAAATTTCCCATCGGCACATTAAAGCCGATACAATTGGCACTTGTCGGCCTGATCGAGGACGCCCGGGTCGAAAGACTCGCGATGCAGGCGTTTCCGGGGCTCAAGCGCCTCTGGCTGCAATTTCATTATGCCAGGCCGGGCACGGCGCATACGGCCGACTTGCTGATGGCCCGGCTCTCGCGCGCGCTGATCGACGAGGATTATGTCGACGACGACCCTTGGGTGAACAAGGGGCGCATGATGTTTTTCGAGCAGCGCGAAAACTGGGACGATCCTGCGATAAGCCGCCGTATCGGTGGATTGCTTGGCAATGATCTTGGCCAGATGCGTATTCAGTTCAACGCCAAGACCCATGTTATCGAACCGTCCTACCGCGACGATAATCTTGGCCTGTGGAATTTCGATGAATTGCCGCCGGAGCAATCTGACGATGCCGAGACGATCATCGAATCCGTCCGTATACAGCAGGAGGACAAACCCGATCAGCCGCAGAAGCGCGAGCAGACGAATCCAGACGAGCCACCGGCCAATCAGGCCGCCCGTATGAGTGCGATTGCGGATGATGAAGGCTTTCCGATTGCCCGCCATCCCGAATGGGATCACGTCAGCTCTGTCATGCGCAACGACTGGACGACCCTGAAGGAATATCTCGTCCGGCCCGCACCTTCTGACAGTCTCGATCTCATTCTGCAGCAATATGCCGATGTTGAGGCGCGCATAGCGCGCATGGTCGGCGCGGCCAAGGTCAGCCGGCCGGTTCGTGTGCGCCGCCAGCCGCAGGGCGAGAAGCTTGATCTGGATGCCTGCATCCGCGCCACGATTGAGCGGCGCTCCGGCCTCTCGCCAGATACGCGCATTTATGAGACCAGCGTCATGCGCGCGCGCGATCTCTCAGTCTTGCTGCTGATTGACATATCGGAATCGACGCGCGACCGGGTGAAAGACACGAATACGACCATCATTGCGCTGGAACGCGCCGCCGCCGCGCTTTTATCGGAGGCACTGGGCGGATTGGGAGACCCGTTCGCCATTCATGCTTTCTGCTCCAACGGGCGGGAAGACGTGCATTATTACCGGGTCAAGGATTTCGACGAAAACTATTCCGCCGCGACGCGCCAGAAGCTAGCGGGTCTGCGCCCCATGCTGTCCACGCGTCTTGGAGCGGCCCTGCGGCAGGCCGGCGCCGAAATGTCGGCCTGCGCCACGCATCGCAAGCTGGTGCTGGTGGTGACCGACGGCGAACCCTCCGATGTTGATGTGATGGACCGGCGCCACCTTACCGAAGACGCGCGAAAAGCTGTGCAGCAATTATCGCATGACGGCGTCGATGTGTTTTGTGTCGGGCTTGATAATGGTGGCGAAAACGATCTCTCGCGGATTTTTGGACGCAGAAGTCATCTCATGATCGACCGGATCGAGAAATTGCCAACGCTTTTGCCGATGCTTTATCTGCGCCTTACCGCCTGAGTGCGCAAAGCGTTGGGCATAAAGCCGCATTTACATCTTTGTTGACTATTCGCATTTGCATCGCGCTTTCCACGGAATAAGATGCATCACCTAAAATCAACACGACGGAGAGAGATCATGTCCCTGCACATAGGCGATATTGCGCCTGATTTTAAGATCGAAACAACCAAGGGTCATATCAGCTTCCATGAATGGAGCGGCAACTCGTGGGTCTTCTTCTTCAGTCATCCGGCGGATTTTACTCCCGTTTGCACCACGGAAATGGGACGAACGGCGCAGTTGTCGAAGGAATTCGAGAAGCGCAACACCAAGCCGCTTGGCCTCTCAACCGATACGGTCGCCCAGCACGTCAAATGGATCGCCGATGTTAATGAGACGCAGCATACAGATCTTCAGTTTCCGATTGTTGCGGATGCGGAGCTGAAAGTATCCCGCCTCTACGACATGATTCACCCGCAGCAAAGCACGACGGAGGCCGTGCGCTCGGTGTTTATCATTGATCCGAACAAGAAAATCCGCCTGACCTTCACCTATCCGATGAATGTGGGCCGCAATTTTGATGAAATTCTGCGCGTCATTGACGCTCTGCAATTGGCCGACGCCCGGCAGGTGGCAACCCCCGCGGACTGGAAACCGAACGGCAAGGTGATCATTCCGCTGTCGGTCACCGACGAAAAAGCCAGGGAGAAATTTCCCAAGGGCTGGGAAGCTCCCCGTCCCTATCTGCGCCTGACCGATCCCAACTAAACCAGGCCGTCCTCAAAGCTGTTGAAAGACTGGCCGCCTCGCGAGGCGGCCTTTCTGTCAGGGCATGAGCTGGCCGCCGTTAATCTCGATCACCTGCCCGATAATGTAGCCGGACAATTGATCGGACGCCAGATACAGGATTGTGCCCGCGCAATCCTCAGCCGTGCCAAGCCGGCCCATGGGCACTGTCTTCAGCGCCGCTTCCAGTTGCTGCGCATTGGAATAGCGTTCATGAAACGGCGTCGTGATCACGCCCGGCGCTATGGCATTGACGCGGATATTATCGACGATCAGTTCCTTGGCCATTCCGCGTGTGAATGTCGAAACAAATCCCTTTGACGCCGCATAGAGAACCGCGCCGCCCGCTCCGCCATTGCGGGCCGCTATCGAAGAGACGTTGATAATGTTACCGCCACCCTGCCGCTTCATGACAGGTGCGATTTCCCGCATGAAGGCAACCACGGACCGTGCATTCAGGTCCATAACCCGGTCATAATGATCATCGTCGATTTCGGCCAGCAGCTTGCGTCCCAACATGCCGCCTGCATTGTTGACAAGAATATCGATGCGGCTGAACTCGGCCAGAGTCTGCGCAATAATCTTCGCGGCGGCATCGCGCCGCATCACATCGCCCTGAACGAGACCAACCTTGCCCCCGGCCTTGCTGATGCGCGCGGCGACCGCCTCTGCCTCGGCTTTGCTGGAATTGTAATGCACCATGACATGTGTACCATTATGCGCAAAAGCCTCAGCGGCTGCGGCGCCGATACCAGTTGAAGCGCCTGTTATCAGCACAACCTTGCCGTTCAGATCCTCGATCATCTTATCTAACCTTTTAGAAAACAAATATAAATAACTGAATTTATTATATTTTTAATTTTAAGAAGTTGCTCCGCCTGCGGGCGCAGGTGTCCGAATTTTTTCCAGAACATGAATGAGCTCCGGAGCATTTCGTTGAATCTCAGCCAGATGCTGGGCCGACAAATGCGCCAGCGTTTCCTCGGCCTTGGGCGTCAGCGACAAATAAACAAAACGGCGATCCTGGTCATCCGAAGAGCGCACCACCAAGCCAGCCTTGACAAGGCGATTGACGAGTTCAACAGCGGTGTGATGTTTTAGCAAAAGGCGCTCGGCCAGTTCTCCAACAGACAGTCCCCTGCCGCCGGACGAAAAGCCGCGGATCGCGAGAATGGCCTGATGCTGCTGCGGCGGCAAACCCGCATTTTTTGCGGCCTGTTCACTGAAGGCCAGAAACAACCGCAAGGCATAACGGAACGACGCCAGCGCAAAATAATCCTGCTCCATAAGAGCGCGCGGCGATGCCAGGTTATTGGAATTTTCATTCATGTTGAGTCCTTCATCCACCTTGCACGCCATCACGATTCTAGGACCGGCAGACATTATCATGCTGGCAAGCGGAGCGATCACCATACATTCAGTCTTACTGCCATGATCAACATTTCTCAATCGCGCAATTATTACGAATTTGGCTTCATCGCGACGACTTTAGAGATACGCTGCGCGAGTTCCGCCAAATCGACGCTATGACTCTGCAACCAATTAAAGAACGAAGCTCCAAGATTGAAGTGGATATCTAGGCCGCCAAATTGGCAACTGCATGCGGCTTTCGCATTTTATAACTTTGGAGATTTTGAAACGCCTTGTGGCACAGGAGTGACAGAGGGCAAATCAGAGTGTGAGATTTATCTCTAAGTCATTGATTTTGTTGGCGCACCCGACAGGATTCGAACCTGTGACCTCTGCCTTCGGAGGGCAATTTTGATGATTTGATATGGATCCTAGCTAGCTGAAATTTTTTGCTAAGTGTCTTATTATAATTAGCTTTTTATTGATGACATCTGCCTTTGTTTGCGAGATAATGCGCGAACTTGCTAGCTAATTGCTAGCTAATTGCTAGCTAGCTAGCACGAGTGTTCGATGGCAGAACGCAAGAAAATTGGTCTTAGAGAGGTCCGTAATTTGCAAGTCGGAGAGACGCAGTGGGATACTGTGGTCTCGGGCTTTGGCATTCGGCGCCAGAACAGCTCTGCGGTTTCCTATTTCATTTATTATCGTACGCTTGAGGGCCGGCAGCGCTTTCAAACCATAGGTCGGCACGGCGCGCCCTGGACACCAGACCAAGCCCGCGAAAAAGCCCGGGAAATTTTGGGTGATGTGGCAAAAGGGCTCGATCCAGCTGCTGAGAAAAAGGCCGCCCGTCAAGCAGAGACAATGACCCAGCTTTGCGATCTCTATTTGGCAGATGCAGAAGCCGGCCACTTGCTGACGCGCCGAAAAACCCAAAAGAAGCCCAGCACCCTCGCTACGGATCGAGGCCGCATTGAGCGCCACATCAAGCCGCTTTTGGGGCGGCAAAAAGTTGCGACGATTACAGTTCGAGACATAGAAGACTTCATGCATGCTGTGGCTGAAGGCAAAACAGCACTTAGGGCGAAAACAGAAAAAAGAAGAGGCGTGTCACATGTGCGTGGCGGAAAAGGCACTGCGAGCAGAACTGTTGGGCTTTTGGGTGGTATTTTCACCTATGCGGTGCGTCATAACATGCGGCCAGACAATCCTGTGCATGGCGTTATCCGCTATGCGGATAACCGGCGAGAACGTCGTTTGAGCAATGCCGAATACCAAATTCTTGGGACTGCATTAATGCAGGCGGAAACAGAATCTATATGGCCACCCGCTGTGGCAGCCGCGCGCTTTCTTGTATTAACCGGCTGGCGTAAAGGTGAAGCACTCAATCTGCGATGGAAAAACGTCGATTTTACGCGGCGCACCGTGATCCTGCCAGACGGCAAGACAGGTCGATCTGTTCGACCGTTATCGCAGGCCGCTTGCAGGGTACTGTCCTCACTGGAGCGACGCGCGGATGATGCATTGGTTTTTCAAGCCACACGTGGCAACGGGATCATGGCCGGCTTTTCGACGATGTGGGGCAAGATGATGGCCAAAGGTCCCCTGCCCTCCGACATAACTCCTCATGTATTCAGGCATTCATTCATATCGCTCGCAAGCGATTTAGGTTTTTCCGAAGCAACAATTGCTGCACTGGTTGGTCATAAAGGTCACTCAGTAACATCGCGCTATATTCACTCGGCTGATACTGTGCTTTTAGCTGCTGCAGATAGCGTGGCCAATGAAACCATGAAATTGATGGGCTGGGCGATCGATGCGTCAGCGCTGCCAGCCTAGATGCGAAATATCGCCGTATAGAACGCTGCGAGCGAAAAACTGCACGTTGAAATTCATCGGGCAGTCGTTAAAATTTATTTCATTTCGAACTTCCGCGCGGCTGAACTCGTATGCCCAACGTCACTGATACCCCCTTTCGGCAAAGCGATGATTTGTCATTCAGTGAAATCGCCAGCAAACAACTCGTATCCGGTGACCTGGATTTTGATGCAACCATGCAAGTCCTGACCCAGGCGTTTTTTCGCGGTGAGTTTGAACGAGGAGGCGAGAGCCTCATCTATCGCAATGATCTAGCCCCCATTACACGGCCTCCCCCCGAGGGCGTCGACATTATGTCGGACCGGCCCGGGCACTACTGGTACGGCCCTGACGGCATTTTGAAAACAGGCCCGGATGGGCAACAATATCTGACTGCAGAACGACGCTGCTGCTCCATCAATCGATCCGACTTCGCAAGGTACCTTGCTGGTAGCCCGGATTTTATGCCTTGGAATTGGGACGGCACCGAAGAAGGGCTTCGAGGCATCGCTACCCTTCCGATTACGAAATGGCCACTCCTGACGCGCGGGGGTCATTTTAATCAGTGGCGCATCGGCAGAGAGGCGTTCCTACGCTGGCGTAAAGAATCTCGATATAATGCAGAACAATGTCCGTCCGAAACTTTGCGTGTTGTTCCTCGGGGGCATGCTACGCGAAACAACCAACCGACGCCCTATGACCCCCAGAAAGCTGTCGAATTTTGCAAGGAGTGGATTCAAAGTAACCGAGCGCAAGGACCGGGCCATGTCGGTCGCGAACACTTTAGGAAACCATTCAAAGATGAATTCAATGCAGGTCAGAAAATTGCTGACTCCATTTACAAAGAAGCCAACAAACAACTCAATTTTGGTCGGGGCCATCGCGTGCCCAGGCCTACCTCAACCACCTAAAATCAAATCGCTCGTCTAAAAAGGTAAATCGCTGGTCCAAAAAAGTAAAATCGCTACCAACGCACCCCCGTTGAGTAGCGATTTTGATTGAACAAAAATAACACCGTCAAGATTGAGCAAGAATGCTAACGATTGATGGTGAAAAAATGCAACAGATTATTCCTGATAGGCTTGATGCCTTACTTACCCGTGACGCAATAGCTTCAGCGTTAACAGCCAGCGGCTTCCCGATAAAGCCAAAAACATTGGCAACCAAAGCGACCCGCGGGGGCGGCCCTCCCTTCAGATCATTCGGCAATCGGGTATTATATCGCTGGGGCGATGCCCTGGATTGGGCGCAGGGACGCCTGAGCCAGCCAAGATGCTCTTCCTCTGAAACCGATCTGAAGCCTGCTCGAGGAGGCCGCGATGACGCATGATCAAACAAGACTTGGCGGGGCTAGCCAGCAAGCCACTAACACAGCAGAAGCTGAAGAACATATGATCAAGTCGGCAGAAAGTACCTCATATGGTTCCGATAATAAGGGTGTGCTGTGTCTTCCACTTTCTCAGATCGAGGCAAGCACATCCGATAAAACCGATCAAACCGACCTTAAAATAATCTCGAACGCCGAGTTTCTAGCCGTAGTTTTTCGCGATGCCCCCGCCCAGACATGCCCCATGGTGACCAGTTTTAAAGGAAATCCTGCGGCGGACAAACCAAACGCATGGAAAAGTGCGGCATGGCATTCTGGATCTGCGGTTATTCGGTCGGACTATAACAATTATTTTAGCCTTTCTTCGTATGGTCCGGATGAGGCGGGCCAATATCACCGACGGAAATTGAACTTTCACGGGCTGCATGCGGTCATGCTTGACGACGTCGGTACTAAAGTCCCCGTGGAGAAGATTTCTTTGCCTCCTTCTTGGCGAATAGAGACTTCCCCCGGCAATTTTCAATACGGCTATATGCTAGCGGAACCGATCAAGGACCCAAAACAAGCCGATGACCTGGCAAAGACAATCATCGACGCAGGTTTATGTGATCCGGGCGCAAGCGGTCCGACAACCAGGCTGGCTCGCCTGCCGGTTGGTGTCAACGGCAAGAAAAGCCCCGCCTTTGCTTGTCGTCTGGCCGAGTGGAGCCCGGAGCGACACTACACAGTCCAAGAATTGCGTGAAGGACTAGGCTTAACGCAAGGCCCAAATATGCAAAGCGGTTCAAAGCGGACCAAACTGCCGGTGGTTTCGGATCCTCAAATTTTAATTCCTGCACCGCCAGAAAATAGGGTGCTATCCGCTCTTAAGGCGCAGGGACTTTACAAGCGTCCACTGGGTGGGGGCAAACACGATATCACGTGCCCTTGGGTGAGCGAACATACCGATGCCATTGATAAAGGAAGCGCCTATTTTGAGCCTGATAGACAATATGTTTCTGGGGGGTTTAGTTGTCGCCACGGACATTGTGCCGATCGACGAATTGGTGATTTGCTCAAAATCCTTGGACTCGAAGCAAATAGCGCCAGAATTCAACCGACCATCAGAATTGTTCCCGGTAAAATTCACTGCATAGTCGATATCGCCGAGAAAGAACTTGCCCGTTCGGGAAAATTCTATCAGCGAAGCGGTCAGATAGTTGCCGTCTATATCGACCCCAGTACTCACGAAGCTTCAATCCATGAGGTAAAACTGCCCGCGCTCGTCACAAACCTGGCGGAGATTGCCAACTGGGAAAAATTCGACGGAAGAACTGGCAATTGGACGCGCAGCGACCCTCCTAATCGTCACGTTAGCACTTTGCTGGATTTGCAAAAATACAATCATTTACCTGTCCTGCGTAGTCTAGCTCGACAACCAATTCTTCGTCCAGACGGCAGCATTTCGTGCAGTCCGGGTTATGATCCGGATTTACAGATCATTGGTATTTACCGCGAAGATAAATTTCCCATTCCAGCAAGCCCAACCAAAGAACAGGCTGAACAAGCTGCACGAATTCTGTCGGACTTGCTCAAGGAATTTAGCTTTGCTCGACCTGTTGACGCATCGGCAAGTCTGTCAGCCGCTTTGACAGCCGTAGTACGAAAAAGTTTGCCAACGGCGCCGATGTTCCACGTCCGTGCAGCGCAATCAGGATCCGGCAAGTCTTATCTCTGCGAAACGATACGCGCTTTTGCAACACCGCAAATTAGCTCGCCGATGACATTTCCTAATGATGATGAAGAATGTAAAAAATTGCTGGTAGCATCTCTTGCACCAGACCCTGCCGTAATAGAATTTGATAACCTCACCTGCGATCTTATGCCTCATAATAGTCTATGCACGGCATTATCATCGGAACATATCTCGGGTCGATATCTTGGCTCATCGAAAGTTGTAACCGTAAGCACACGCGTATTATTTCTCTCAAGTGGCAACAACGTTGGCCCCAACAAGGATATGATTCGTCGTTGCATTACGATAAATCTTGATCCAATGTGCGAAACGCCAGCAACACGCCAGTTCAATAATCCAAATCTTGTCACGGATATCTTAAAAGACCGAGAACAATACGTATCGTTAGTGCTTACAATTATTCGCGCCTGGATCGTCGCCGGTCGTCCAAAGACACCATGTCGGCAACTTGCTGGATATGAATCGTGGTCGGATCTATGTCGCCAGCCATTGTTATGGTTAGGCCACCCTGACCCTGCGTCGTCAATTTTTGAGGGATTGGCCGACGATCCAGACCGCGATATATTGGACAGGTTACTTTCCGCCTGGCATTCTGGTTACGCCAACAAACCAACCATGATTCGGCAAGTGCTGAAAGATATTACATTTGGTTCGGGGGATCATCATTCCAATCTCGCCGAACTACGCGCGGTGCTCTTAGACATTGCCGGCGAACGTGACGTTATCAATGCGCGACGATTGGGACACTGGATCAAGCGCCACGCTGGTCGAATCGTGTCTGGCTTACGCTTTGTACCTGCTGGAGGCAGTCGCTCGGCAGAGGCGTGGCGCGTGGAATATGTGGGCCCCCCAACCAAGACATAATCGGTTTTGTCAGTTTTGTCGGTTTTCGTGCTGCCCAACCAAAAAAATAACAGACGTAAAAACTTAATTTCAATCAAAGGGAATTCAGCGACAGTGTTGCCGAAAGGGCACACCAACGGTGCTTACGACGGAATTCAACTCGTTAAATCAACGATTTTGACTAAAAATCAAACCTGATACAAAAATACAAACATCATCCACGCTAAAGCCTTCGACTAAAAATTCAAAACGCACTATCAAGACGATTTATTATCAATTCAGGTGTACGTTTACTCAGCCATTATTATCAAAATGAATTGCAATATGTAATAGACACCAAACCATCGAACTTTTTATAAATATGATTGATAATATAGAATAAAACTAAAAATTTAATTTATTGGGAATATTTCAAATTCTCGCATAGCCAATTTTAAAATTCTACTTTTATAGTCTGAATATTCATATAGTTTTTTGTATTCCTGGCGCCATTCTAAATTTAAATTCTCGTATTCGTCCCTATTATCTTTTAAATATCGCATCCTATCACAGATTTCCTCGACCATTTGCTCTGAATTGGAAAAAATATTAAAATATTTCTTAAAGTGGATCGATGGGAAGAATTCCCTTTTGAACATGGCAAAACTTATTCCACCTTGATGAATGGGTTGCGCAAGATAACCATCAAAGCCCTCCCCGAAAGTAATTGCGAACATGCACCGGGTTGCTAAATCCATAAAATGATCAAAGGTGATATCCCGAATTTCGATAAGTTGGAAATCGGGTAGTTCAATTCGAATTCGCGCAAGACATTTTTCTTTATGAGGCGCGTCATCAAGAGAATAAATGATTAATTTTTCCTTCTCCGCGAATGTCGCGGGGGGATAAGCGCTAAGATCGGTATATGCTGGTAGGAGTATCGTAGGTAAGTGATACCTATCTGCAAATTCCTGCCCGAAATAAGCATGATGCGCCACTGACTGGGATAACTCAGACGACAGGTTTCGCAGACCCATCAGTAACTCAGGTTTCGGCATAAGTTCGATATTCTGATTCAAAATATTGATCATCAGTTTTCCAGCAACGGCAAATTTCTTTAAGAAATTAAATTCAAATTCGTTCAAATCATCAACGAATGTATCAGCTATATATTCCGGAATGTGAATGTATAACTCCTTCAGCCTGTTACATCCAATTATTTGATTAAAACGATAAACATTTTCTGAATTTATAAAATTTGTATTCCTATAATAGGTTATACAAGATTTTTGCGGTCTAGTTACAATTATTACCTCATATCCATGTATTCGATGCATCTGTCTCATGTGGGAAGCGATGGAGAACATCGAATAAATGCCGCCACTCATAGCATTATGTTCGGGCACAGCAATGACGATAAGGCGCTCTGCGCTACTTACAGCAGTTGGAAAGGTGGCATCCTGCATCGCAGCGGATACTCGAGTAAGATAAACCAGATCATTTTCAGGAATTTTACCAATAGAGTTGAAACTCTTTTGATTAAATTTAGCAACAAACTGTTGTCGGAGCTTACGACGCTCCATCTTTGTGCGACCACGCAAAGCTAAAACGTTCGAAATTAACTTTATAATGCTGTAAAATATCATTCAAGCCTCATGAATTTTCAGAATTGGCGTTATTAAAAAATATAGCCAAATGTATTTCGAGTAGCAACGCTCCGCATCTTAGATGCACGTATATACGAATTATAAATACACGATTTTATAATATTTTAAGATCTTTCTAAAAATACAGAGCGAATTTCACCTACGTCACTATCCTCCACCCCGCTGTGAAACGGTAGGCATAAAACTCTTGACTTTACGACTTCAGCGATAGCTGGGGTTCGCAATGAATGAATAGGGAATCCTCTATAAGGTTGAAAATCTGTACATATTGGGTGGAAATATTTCCGCGCAAAAATTCCGCGCTTCTTCAAATTTTCATATATTTGATCTCGAGATCGACCGAAGCGCTTCGGATCGATTTGAAGAGCGAAATATTGTTCTGAATTTACTACGTTAGCCTGCACTGGCTGTAATCGAATGCCTGGCAGTCCCTCTAGGAAAGCACTGTATTTCTGCCGCAATTCGGTCCGAACTGTCCGCTCCGCTTCGACTAGTGACAAATTTAGTAAACCTACCGCTGCTTGCAATTCATTCATTTTACCATTGATGCCAATGCTAACCACTTCTTCTTCGTTCTTAATACCGAAGTTTCTCAGATAATAAATTACCTGGCTATCTTCCTCTTTCGCTGTGGTAATCATCCCGCCTTCGAATGTATGAAAAAGCTTAGTAGCATGAAAGGAAAATACTGATGCATCTCCAAAAGTACCAATTGGACGGTCAGCCACTGTGCAACCGAAAGCGTGTGCTGCGTCATATATGAGGCGCAAATTATGCAACGTCGCAATTCGTTGAAGAGCTTCGACATCGCAAACAGTTCCGTAAACATGTACAGCAAGGATCGCAGATGTTCTTTCGTTAATAGCTGCTTCCACAGCTTCCGGATCGAGGGTTAAACTATCCGCCAATACGTCAACGAAAACTGGTACAAGACCATTCCAAGAAATTGCATGCGCTGTAGCTGCGAATGTCAAAGGCGTGGTGATTACCTCACTGCCCGGCGGCAAATTAAACATGCGAAGCGCCGCGAGCAGAGCAATAGTTCCGTTATTAAAAAGCATGGCGGTTTGAACGCCCAAAAAATTGGCTAGCTCCGCCTCAAGCTGTTCATGTAACGGACCACCATTTGTGAGCAATCTCCGCGCCCATATCCCTTCAAGCAAGGGCATAAGTTGATCCAAATTAGGAAGCATAGGACGAGCGACATAAAGCGGTGATGATGTCATTCGACGCATTTTGAGACCCTTTATTTGAATTAATATTTATAATGACCATATTGACCTGAGCCCCTAAATCTCCTCCAAAAATTTGGTAGAGTCTGTCGCTAGAGGAGACGGATAGGATGAAGCGTTCACGGTTCACGGAAGAGCAGATCATCGGGAT
>NZ_JBVYWO010000017.1:0-38239 GCF_056032725.1 Methylocystis sp. sgz306128 | reverse complement strand
ACCGCGTCCTGTTTGAATTCTTCTGTGAAATTGGCATTACCCATGACGATCTCCTTGCCTCATTTTTAAGGGACAAGGTGTCTACAATTCTAGGGGCTATTCATCCGCGACCTTCACCGCAACTGCCTGAGTTGCTTCCGGGAGGATCCGCGCTGAGGTGCTTGTCCAGTTCTATCCCGGTTTGCTACTGATGAAGCCCTCAGCTTATTGGTTTCAGTCTGCTTGTGATCCAGATTTCCAAACCAGATTGATCCGCGACCTTGACCCCAAGTCGTCGTAGCGACTGCTGCTTTCGCTGTGTGAGCGGCGCAAAGCAAAATGCAAATCCGGATCAATTCGAAATGACAATCAAAACTCCGAGGCCGTTTTTACTACTTGTGCTTTTTCTGAATTATGGCGTTTTCGCAACATGATGTGATTTAATCAGATCAAAGGGCACAAAGCCGCCATTTTTGGTTGTCGTTGCGACATCTTTGATGCATTTTTTGCACGGATTGCATGGGCCATATTCTGGTGATTTTAAGAATTGTTTCGATCTTCATTTAAGTCTGACCGATGCGTTATTTCTAATTATTTGAAATATATGAATTTTGGGGGTTTTTATGACATTGGCAAAGAGCATTTTTCTCGGTTCGGCTGCTGCCCTCGCAGTTGTTGGTTCCGCCCACGCTGCTGACCTTCCTTCTAAGAAGGCTGCACCGGCACAGTACGTCAAGATCTGCGACGCGGCCGGCGCTGGCTATTTCTACATTCCCGGTTCCGATACCTGCCTGAAGGTCGGCGGCTACGTTGAAGTCGACGCCCGCGGCCAGAACACCAAGTCTTCGACGCCAGGTTATCGCGGCCAGAATGCTTTCGATATCTCAACCGACGTTGAAATCACCCTCGATACCGTCACCAAGACCTCCTACGGCGACCTGACCACCCACATCGGCTACGAAGCTGACTCGGGTGCTTCGAACTCCTTTAACGGCAACCTGTCGGCTTATATCGATCAGGCTTATCTGACCTTCGCCGGCCTGACAGCTGGCCGCAAGGAAACCCTCTTCAACCACATTGAATCCGGCTATAACCATGCCATGTTCAATCCGGACTTCAAGGCCAATGGTCTGTGGTACACCGCAGCCTTCGGCGGCGGCTTCTCGGCCACCATCGGTATCGAAGATTCGATTGGCAACCGCGCCAGCGTGCCTGTGCAGCAAGATCTGATATTAGTGCCCTTAGCACCGGGATTTTATGGTACTCAGCCTGTCGTCAATGGCGGTCGTGCGCCGGATGTCGTTGCAGAACTCGCTGTCAAGCAAGGCTGGGGTGAAGCGGGCATCGACGCAGGCTTGCACAACGCGCAATATTATCACGTCGACTCGGTTTCCTTTCTTGGCGGTTTGTCCGGCAGCAATAAGACCGCCAATGGCTGGGGTCTCGGCGCTTACACCAAGATCAACCTGCCGATGCTCGCCGCCGGGGACTTCATCGGCTTGCAGGTCAATGTCGAGCAGAATGCTCTGGCCTGGGGCGGGTTTACCCGCTCGAGCCAGCGTTTTGGCGGCTATAATGATTATCCTTTCAACAGCTCCACCATCTCGTTCTCCAATCAGCAGGTGGACTATGTTGAAGGCCATCGCCAGACGGGCTGGAACTTGATTGCTGATTTCCAGCACAACTGGACGCCGACGGTTTCGACGACGATTGGCGGTTCCTATGGCGAAGTGCGTTACGCAAACAAGAGCACGCTGGCGGACTACGTCAATAATGTCGCAACCTACCCCTCGGTGGATGTTGTCGGACCGGCGTTTGATTATAATGTCTGGGCCATTGGTCAGGTGACCAAGTGGACCCCCGTAAAGGGGCTCGAATTCGGAATC
This sequence comes from Methylocystis sp. sgz306128, assembly GCF_056032725.1. Taxonomy (NCBI): domain Bacteria; kingdom Pseudomonadati; phylum Pseudomonadota; class Alphaproteobacteria; order Hyphomicrobiales; family Methylocystaceae; genus Methylocystis; species Methylocystis sp. sgz306128. The sequence continues at coordinate 36,374 of NZ_JBVYWO010000017.1, read as the reverse complement.
GATACAACCTACATTCGCTATGACGACAAGTTGAGTGCGAATCAGTCGATTTTAGTGTCGTCATTCGGCGGCAGGCCCAAGTCTGACGACTTCCAGGTCGACTTCCGCGTCATCCGCTCCTTCTGATCTGAAGAGCGAAGCGTAAGCTTAGAGTGGCCCCGGTTTTCCGGGGCCTTTTTTGTGAGATTTAGCGATGCCGAGAGCCTAAGGCTATTTTCAATTTTCCGAATTCTCTGAATACTGTGTGTTGATCAGAAACTAACATTAGACATGGAGTGAACCCCTGGGACTGGACTACGGGGTTCACTCCAGATCTTGGCCCCAAGTCCTCATAGCGGTTGCATCTTTCATTGTGTAAGCAGAGAAAAGCGAAATGAAAACATGGATAAATTTCAGGCAACAATCAACAACAAGACGACCAGAGATGACTGCCACGGCCTCGCAAATCAACAGGCCGGCCGCGACGCTTGAGGAGGTGGCGATCAAGGTAAACCTGATTGTCCGCACGACTAAGCAATCGAGAAGATCGACAACTTCTCTGGCAGCAGGTTCGTCGGATGATTAGCTCAATACAATTCCGCCGCAGACGTTGAGGGTTTGTCCTGTAACGAATGCCGAGGCGTCGGAAGCGAGGAAGGCGACCGGTCCGGCAACATCCTCGGGCTGGCCGAGTCGCCGCAGGGCCGTGATTGCCACCCATTTGTCGACATTTTTCTGATCAGAGAGATTGGTACGCCCCATTTCCGTGACGATAATGCCTGGACAGATACAATTGGCGGTAATGCCAAAGGCGCCCACCTCCTGAGCCAGCACGCGTGTGAAACCCATGACCGCTGCTTTGGAAGCCGAATAATGCGATTGGCTGGGCGCGCCGTGCTTGCCGCCAATGGATGCAATATTGATGATTCGACCATATTTGCGGGCTTTCATATGACCGAGTACGGCCTGGATGACGATGAACGTTCCCTTGGCATTCACGTCCATCACCGCGTCCCAGGTCTCTTCCTCGATCGCCTCCACGTCTCTTGAAATCAGAATGCCGGCATTGTTGACAACGACGTCGATGTGTCCGGCCTCGGCAATCGCTGAGTTCACCATCGTCTGCACCTCGGCTTTGTTCGAGACGTCCGCGAATTTGACATAAGCGAGGCGTCCCCTATTCGTAATTTCGCGGGCTGCGGCTTCAAGATCCGCCCGTTGGCGATCAATATCGTTCAGCACAATATCGAAACCCGAATCGGCAAGTCCTAGGGCGATTGCCCGTCCGATGCCGCGACTTGCTCCCGTAACCAGCGCGACTTTTTGTTTCTGCTGCATTATTTCCTCCTTCGATTGTATTTTTTCACCAGCAGGTGTAGCCGCCGTCGACGGCAACCGAACAGCCGGTCACGAAACTTGCAGCATCGCTGCTCAGAAACAGCACGACAGATGCAATTTCCTCCGGTTCGCCCAGCCGTCCCATCGGTGTCCGTTCCAGCCATGTATTGAACCATTCTGGCCGGCTGCGCCCAAGCAGCGTCAGCTCTGTTGCCGTATAGCCGGGCGCAACAGCATTTACGCGCACGCCGTGCGTCGCCCATTCCACCGCAAGTGATTTGGTCAGCATGCCGACACCAGCTTTCGCGGCATTATAAGCGGGCTGAATCTGCGGATGCACGACGATTTCGGCGCACATCGAGCTGATATTGACGATAGCTCCACGGTTTCGGGAAACCATCTGCCGACCGAAAGCGCGCGAGCACCAGAAAACAGCATCGAGGTCGACATTCAATACGCGCCGCCAATCATCGTCACTGGTACCGATCGTGGCGCCATTGCCAACAATACCCGCGTTGTTCACAAGAATGTCGATGTCCGGAAAACGTTCAGCGGCGGCCTCGACCTCATGGGATTTCGTCACATCCAACTCATATGCTTGCGCAGCATTTCCGGTCGCGCTGATTTCCGATGCAGTGCGTGTCGCCGCCTGCAGATCGAGATCGGCGACGATGACTTTGGCGCCGGCATCTGCAAGGGCGCAGCATATCGCCCGTCCTATGCCTTTTGCTCCACCTGTAACGAACGCAACACGTCCCTGCAGGGAAAATTTTGTAAGAATACCCGGCGCGTTCATCTGAAGAACCTTATTTCGCTGCGCAAAACCGCAAGTCCGACTGCGGCAATCATCACCGCGCCGCGAACTTCGTTTTGCAGATAGAAGGGAGCCCCAAGGAGATTGAGGCCATTATCGAGCATCCCGATGATCAGGACGCCGACCACGGTTCCGGGAATCGTCGCCCGACCGGGCCGGAAGGTCGTCATGCCGAGGAATACGGCCGTCAGACTGTCCATCAGGTAGGCGTCACCTGCGCCGGACTGGCCGGAGCCAAGACGCGCTGTGAGCATGATGCCGCCAAGGGCGGCACCAAAGGCAGACAAGGCCAGCGCGACCATGCGCGCGCGATTGACATTCATGCCCGAGAGACGCGCAGCCTGTATATTGGCGCCCGTGGCCACGATTTCGCGGCCAATGCGGGTCCGGTTGATCAGGATATGAAAAACAATGACGCTGATCAGCGCGATAACGACCGGGATCGGGACAAACCCGAGAAGCCGGCCCTTGGCGATCCAGTAGAAATGCTCCGGCATAGACGCATAAATGGAATCGCCGTTGGTATAGGCATAGTTGATGCCCAATGCGATGGGCCCCATCGCGAGAGTGGCAATCAGCGAAGGGATGCGCAGTTTTGTGACAAGCAGACCGTTGGCAATACCGATAATCATGCCCGCTGCCAGCGCAACGAGAATGGCTAGCACCACCGGCAATTGCGACCATACCAGCATGCCGGCAACCAGAACGCCAGACAGGGACGCCACTTGACCAACCGAAAGGTCGAATTCCCCGGAAGAAACGGCAACAGTCAAGCTGGACGCCACCACCATCAATACGGAGATTTGAATTAATACATTGCTCAGATTGTCCACGGACAGGAACCGATCGCTCATCAGCCCGAAGCCGATAAATATTGCGACGGCCGCCGCCACAGTGCCATAGCGCGAAATCAGCGCGGTCAGAGCATCTTTGCCGGTTGGTCGGCTTTCGACATGTGTTGTCATAACTAATTTACCTCCAGCAAAAGGCGTTCTTCCGAGAGTTCGTTGCGATGGAGGCATTTGCCGACCTTGTGGTCCGCGATGCAGTAGATGCGCTCGCAAAGCTTGAGCATCTCGGGAAATTCCGCGCTCGTTAATAAAACGCTGGCGCCGCTCTGTGTGAGTTCGCGGATAAGGGCATAGAGTTCGGCCTTGCTGCCGACATCGACACCTTCAGTCGGGTTGTCGAGCAGGATCAGGGGTCGAAAAGCGCCTTCATATTGCGCCAGACGGATCAACCACCGGCCAAAAGCTACCTTTTGCTGATTGCCGCCGGAAAGCTGCAGCACATCCTGTCCCGGGCCGGCGCATTTTATTCTCAGCCGCCGGATCAGGTCGTGACTTGCGGCATCAACCTTGTCGCCGCGCATGAACCCATATCGGGAATAATGGTTCAGGGCCGACGACAGCAGGTTTTCCGCAACAGAGAGGCCGGGCAACAGCGATTTGTGCAAGCGATCATCTGCAACGAGATAAATTCCGCGGGCAATGGCGGACGCCACCGTGGCGGGGCATCCGCTCTGGCCATTAACACTGAATTCTCCGCCTTCTGGGCGCGGTCCGGCTCCGGCAATCGCTTCCAGAATTTCGGTCTGGCCGGCGCCCAGCACCCCAGCGATGCCAACGACTTCGCCGGCATGCACCACGAGATCGGGAACGTGCAGACGCCCGATCGTCGCATTTCTGATGCGCAGCGTTTCTTGCTGCCGAATGGCATGACTGGTCCAGTCGGTCTCCTCCAGGCGGCGGCCGACCATCATGTTGACCACCTCTTCGGGATTTGTCGCCGATATGGGGCCATCATGCACTTTGCGGCCATCCTTGAGCACCACGACGGAATCGCAATGGGCGAATATTTCGTCGAGATGATGCGATATGAAAAGGATAGCGAGTCCTTTTGTCTTCAACTCATCGAGAAAGGCAAACAGCTTGCGGCTTTCGGCCAATGTAAGAGATGCGGTGGGCTCGTCGAGGATCAGTATAGCCGGATCGGATACCAGCGCCTTCAGGATGTCGAGTATTTTGTTCTCGCCAAGGCCGAGTTCGCCGCCCTCCTTGTCGAGCGGAATATCTATGCCGAAATGTGCTGTGATTTCAGCGGCTCGCCGTTTCAATTCGCGTTTGCGGATGAAGCCGGCGGTGAGAGGTTCGCGGCCCAGCATGATATTCTCTGCAGCAGTCAGTGAAGGAATGACAGCCACCTGCTGATGGGCGACGGCAATGCCGGAGGTCATGGCTTCGCTGACGGAGCGAAAGTCAACCGGCCTGCCGTCAATCAGGATTTCGCCTGAATCCCGCATGACAGAACCACAGATGATTTTGATCAGCGTGGATTTGCCGGCGCCATTTGCGCCCACCAGAGCGAGGATCTCGCCGGCCTGCAGAGTCAGGTCCACGTCGATGAGGGCGGGGTTGCCGTGGAAAGATTTTCCGATCCCACGTGCTTCCAGCCGTGGCGCCGGATCATGGATTTCTTCGGGCACGCATATACTCCATGGGCAGGAGAAAGCAGGCTTTCCTTATAAGGAAAGCCTGCGCTCGCTTGGTTTTACATTCCGGCCAAAGCGCGGTCGCGGTAGATGTAATAGAGGTCAGTCGCGTTATAGGTCGGAGTTCCGGGCGGCGGGATGTTCACATCCTTCACCAGAAGCGGGGCCGGGAATTCAACCGTTGGAACCGGGACGAGCTTTTTCACATCGCCGCCCTTGCCGACAATCTCATTGATGAGCCAGCCGGTATAGGCACCCCAGACCTCAAAGGCCTGTGCCGTTGTTGCGAGCAGCGGGTAATTTGATTTGCCCATGCGCTCAAGAGCTGTGGGATGCCCGTCGTGACCGATGACGAAAATCTTGTCCTGAAGTCCGCGCGAGGCAATCACTTCCGCAGCCGCCATCGCCGGTTCATCCCAGGGACACCATATGACATCGAGGCTGTCGCCATAGGTGGTGAGCCAATCGTTGACGGTGTTCTGGGTGGTTTCATAGAAACCGGCATATTGAATGACGCGCTCGGCTTTGAGCGAAATCCACTCATTTTCGGTCAACGCCGTCTTCATCACCTTGCCGCGCTTGCGGGTGCCATGATGAAAGTTCGCAATGATCGCGCACATGTTGGCTTTGGTCTTGCCCTTGGCAAGAAGCGTATCAATCATGAACTGGACGGTTTGCGCGCTCATCGCATAATTGTTCGATGTGATGTCGGCGATTGCCGGAGCCTGCCAGCCTGAGTCGAGGCTGAAGAACGGAATTTTCGATGCGGTGAGCCGATCAAGGGCGCTTTTGGCGGCGGTAAGCGTCCCATACATCACCAGAATGGCGTCAGATTTAGCCGTTATCGCATCTTCGATCTGGCTCACCAACGCACCGGGATCGCCCTTGGCATCGGTCTGGTTAATCTGCCAGGTCTTATCAAGACCGGTTTTCTTGACCCATTGCTGAAAGCCATCCCATGATCTCTGGTCGGACTGGGCCGACATCTGCTGCGCGATGACCGCAACCTTGAGCGGCTTGGCTGTTTGTGCGGCCGCAGGCGTCGATCCCAGGGCGAACTGCGCAAATTGCGCTCCGAGCACGGAGCTTGCACCCGCCAATCCCATTCCTCCGAGCAGCGAACGTCGCGTCGGCTGAATGAGATCAAATGCTTTCTTATCCATAGCGTCTCCTCCAAATGTGACCCCGAAAGGGGATTTTTAACCCGCCCGTGGGCGAGCCTAGGCGATGATGGCTGCGATCGTTCGCAGCTGATCCCAGTGCGGCATGTGGCCGGCCTGCGGAACGAGGTGAAGGGGAATGATGCCGCCCGTGGCCAATGCATGGCGCCAGGGAATTATCAGATCATCCATGCCCCAGATAATTTGGGTTCGGTCTGCGAAATTCAGGACATCCGGCAGGATGTCGATTTGCTGGCAGCCTTCTGAAACAATCTCGCGGGCCAGCGTGCCGAGGCGTCCCCCGCCAACGGCGGCCAGCATCCGCTCTTTCTGAATTTCGGAGAGAGCGGGGAAGCTGTGCGCGATACGGCGCAGCAGATGGATCATGCCGCCGGTTGAATGCGCATGCGCCAGACCATTGACGAATTCCGCATCGATCTCCGAACCCAACCCGGCAGGGGCCAGCAAGGTCAGCCGACGCACTGAGGCGTCCAGCTTTCGCGCCGCGCGTACAGCAACCGCACCGCCCAGCGAATGACCTATAAGCTCCACAGGGCGATCTGCTGCCATCTCCGCGATAAAAGCTATTGCGGCAGCGACGAGATCTTCAAAATTTTCAACTAAGCCGGATGTCGCGCCATGCCCGGGCAGGTCTGGCGCGATCACATGGCGCCCATTGCGCGCAAGCGCGGACGCGAGCGCGGACCAGGTGCTGCTGTCGGCAGCAAAGCCGTGGAACAGAATGGTGACGAGACCTTGAGGCTGGGGCGCGCCCCAATGGCGATAGGCGACCTGCCACGAACCAATGGCGATAACATTGGCGTTATCCGGATTTGCTGTCGTCAGCAATGCTCCGCTCTCGTTCTTGAGGGCCATCACGTCCGCCAGTTCGATACGATTGCGGCGCCCGCTGCCCGAGAGGTTTGCGAGGTCGATAGCTTCCCGGCGTGCGAGAGCCCGGGCGGCAGGCGTGGCGCGCAGCCTCTGCGTCAACGATGGGCGGGATGCTTCCGCCTGAGGCTTGGGTGGCGGCGCCGTTTTAGCCGCAGACTCGGATTTCGTTGTTTCAGCAATCAAGGCTTCTGAACGTGAAGGTTGCTCAGGCTCCCCGGTTCCGCCTTGCCGTTGAAAGGTGCACAAAGGCGCATCCACTGTCAGCGTGGTGCCTTCGGGAGCCAGAATTTCCACGAGAATGCCGTCATCGAGTGCGGGCAATTCGACAATTGTCTTGTCGGTTTCGATTTCGGCGATGGTTTCTCCGCGTCTGAAGGCGTCGCCCGGCTTCTTCAGCCAGCCCACCACCTTGCCCTCGTCCATCGTTTCACCGAGACGGGGTAGTTTGAAGACAGATGTCATCGCTGGAACATCCTCTTAATGCTCTCTTCGATAAGTCCGACCGTGGGGATGCTTGAGGCTTCCAGATCCTGAGAGACTGAAATCGGGATGTCCTCCCCGGCGATGCGTACAACCGGATCTTCAAGAAAATCGAAGCATTCCTCGGTGATCCGGGCCGCCAATTCTGCCGCGACACCGCAGGTCATCGGCGATTCCGTCACGACAACCGCGCGTCCAGTGCGCTCGACGGCGGCAATGACTGTTTCCATGTCCAGCGGGTTCAATGTCCTCAGGTCGATGACTTCGACGTCGATACCCGTTCCGGACAGACGGTTTGCAGCCTCCAGCGCCACATGCACCATTCGGGAATAGGTAACGAGCGTGACGTTCCGGCCCGGTCGGCGGACGAGTGCCTTGCCCCACGGGGCCTCCGGCGTATCGAGATCAATTTTTTCTTTACGGGCATAGAGTGATTTATGCTCGATGAAAATGACCGGATCCGGCAGTGTGAGGCTGTGGCGCAGCAGATGATAGGCATCGGCAGCGGTTGCCGGCATGGCGAGGCGAAGGCCGGGCGTGTGCATGATCCAGGCTTCGAGGCTCTGACTATGCTGAGCACCGGCTGAACGGCCTGTGCCGCCCTGCGTTCGCAGCACCATGGGAACGCCGATCTGCCCGCCGAACATGTAGCGGATCTTGGCGGCCTGATTGCCAACCTGATCCATCGTCATGCCCAGAAAGTCGATATACATCAGCTCGGCCACCGGTCGCAGGCCGGTCATGGCCGCGCCAACGGCTGCGCCGATAATCGCCGGTTCCGAAATCGGGGTATCGATCACCCGGCGTGCACCGAATGTGTTATAAAGTTCTTTGGTGACGCCATAGGCGCCGCCGTAAACTCCCACTTCCTCGCCAATAAGAATCACGCGATCATCTGCCGTCATTGCGTCGTGCAATGCCTGCCGGAGAGCGTCTCTGTAAGTTGTTTCAATCATGACTGTTTCCTCAGGCGCGCGCCAGAACGCGTGCAATACGGGTTCGGACTGGCTCGGGCTCCGGCTGGCCGGGTGCATAAACATCCCGGAACATGGACGAGAGCGGCGGGGTGGGAGAATTGGCTGTGAAATCGATGCTCGCGCTCATTTCCTGCCGGATGGCCTCGTCCATGGCATCAAGCTGCGCCGGCGTTGCCTGCTGCTGCTCGATCAGGCGATTCCGGGCAAAGGCCACGGGATCGCGACGCCGCCCGGCCTCTTCCTCCTCCGCACTCCGGTAGGGGCTCTTGTCCATACGTCCGTGGCCGTAGAAGCGGTAGCAGGAAACGGTCAGCAGCGCAGGTCTGCCTGCGCGCGCGCCGTCAATCAGATTGAGCGCCGCGCTGTGGACTTCTTCCACGTCTTCGCCGTCCACCATCTCTGCGGCAAGGCCAAATGCCCGCGCGCGGCTAGCAAAATCCGTGTTCTTGGTGGCGCGGTCAATTCGCGTGCCCATGCCATACTGGTTATTGATGCAGACGAACAGAACCGGCAGTTCCCATAGTGCCGCCATGTTCATGCTCTCGTAGAGAATGCCTTGCTGCATGGCCCCGTCACCGAAGAAGGCGACTGAAACGGCATCGCTGCCCAGGTTGCGGTAGCTGATGCCCGCGCCAACGACGTGGGAAATACCACCTCCGACAATGGCGTTGGCGCCCAAATGACCAAGAGCCATGTCAGCAATGTGCATTGAACCGCCCTTGCCGCGGCAATAGCCGGTTTCACGGCCGCCAATCTCGGCCATCATCCGATCCGGCGCGGCGCCGCGCGCCAGGAAAATGCCATGACCGCGGTGATGGGTGGTGAAACTGTCCTGAGGCTGCATCGCAGCGCAAACGCCCGCCGCAACGCCTTCCTCACCAATGGAGAGATGCAGCATGGAGCCAGCGGAAAGGCCACGAACATAAAGCTCGCCAACGTGCTCTTCAAACGTGCGTATTCTTCTCATTGTCTCGTAAAAGTTGAGAAGACGGGTGTTCAAACTCATTCTGTTTCTCCGTCGGATGACCGCCGCGATCGTTGCTGATCGCTGATCACTTTGTGCTGCGTGGTCGGAATTGTTTGAGGGCGGGGTAAAGCGCGGCGTATTTCTGGTAGATTTCGCTGTAGATTGCCGCCTCGCGTGGCCGCGGCTCGATGCGGCGTCCGGGCCGCACCATCGCTGCAACGCCGTCATCTATTGTTGAAAACCAGCCCAGTCCCACCCCGGCCAGAATTGCAGCGCCAAGCGCAGGCGCGGCCGAAGATTCGGGAACGGTAACGGGCAAGCCGGCTGTGTCTGCGTGAATCTGGAGCCAGAGTTCGGAGGCAGCGGCTCCGCCGCCGATCGTTATGGTGTCGGCGGTAAAGCCGGCCTTGACCATTCCTTCCAATATTGCCCGGCTGCCAAAACATATGCCTTCGATGATGGCACGGAAAATGTGGTGCTGCTCGTGCCCCAGCGTCAGGCCGATAATGGCGCCGCGCGACATTGAATCGACGTGAGGTGTCCGGTTACCTTGAAAATGGTCGAGCACCAGCAGGCCGTCCGAGCCCGGCTCAAGCTCCGCCGCCTTCTGGTTGAGCATTGCAAGGTCGAGCGGGCCGCCGGTCAGCCGCCCGAGCCAGGCGATTATCGAACCCGTGGACGTCTGCCCGCCTTCGATAATAAAGCGGTCGGGATAAACGGCGTCAGGATAGGCGCCCCAGAGGCCCGGGGCATGTACTTCACGATCAGACACGCCGAACATCAGGTGGGACGACCCGGTGATCAGTGCGAGTTGGCCTGGCCGATTGACCCCGAGGCCGATCATGCCGATGAGCGCATCGGCACCGCCCTGCACGACAATAGTTGACGATCGCAATCCGAGATGCGTCGCCGCCTCGCGGGTGAGAGCACCAACCACGTCTCCCGGCGCAATCACCTCCGGCGGCCATTTGTCGAGCAGCGATTCGATACCCAGCTTGCGAACAAGAGAGGTCGCATAGCCGCCGCGCCTCGAATTATAATGCCAGCGGATTGAGACGTTATCGAGGCTGGCGCACCGGCGGCCGGTGAGCCGCCAGTTCAAGAAATCCTGGTATTCGCAAATTGTATGCGCGGCAGCGAATACATCCGGCTCATTGCGAGCCAGCCATAAGGATTTGGGGATCATCCATTCCGCGGAGACCGGGCCGGCGCCATTGCAATTGATATCCAGCGCGGGGTCTTTGGTTGCCAGCACGTCCGCCGCCTCGGCACCGGCGCGAACATCCATCCATATGATCGCTGGCCGCAATGGTGCTCCCTGCGCGTCAGTTGCGACGACTGTACAGCTAGTTGTCGCAAGGGAAATCGCATCGATATCGTCCGCATTGAGGCCAGCGGCGGCGACGGCGTTTCTGACAGCGGGAGCAAGACAGTTCCACCAATCCTCGGGATTTTGTTCTGCTCTCGCTCCATGCAGGAAGGAAGTCGGATAGGGCATTGCCGCAGTGCCGAGACAATGCCCCGACCTGTCGTAAACGCGGGCGCGAATACTCTCCGTCCCGCCATCGATTCCGATGACGCAGCCCATCAAATCCTCCCGTTCTGAATGCAACAAGGCAGCCTGTTCCGGCGGCTTTTAACTTATGTCGCGTTTCATTACATTTGTTATATATCATTTGTAACGATGCGCGACAGATGTCAAGAGTGTTTTTGATTCCAAATGGAACAAATGTAATGGTAGGATGCAAATCCGAGGATTTTGACATGAATCTGAATTTAGCCCACGAAAGTGATGACGCGCTGATTGTCCGGGTCGCATGGCTTTATCATGTGGCGGGTCTTAATCAGGAAGAGACTGCGGCTCGTCTGGGATTGCACCGGGCCAGAGCAAACCGGCTCTTGTCGGAAGCCCGCGACCGCGGATTGGTGACAATCTCGATCAACCATGCAGCTGCGCGCGATCTGGAGCTGGAAAGCCGCATAGCTGAAGCGTTCGGGCTGGATTTTTGCCTGACCACGCCTTCTATCGGCTTCGTGCGCTCGCCTACGGATTTAGAAACAGCCAATATACAGAGCGCCGTAGCGCGTCGCGCCGTAGGTTCCGCAGGCGCGAACTTTCTCAAGGGCAGACTGGCTCAGGGTCCATTGACTGTTGGTATCAGTTGGGGACGCACAATCGAGCAGGTGGCCCTGCATCTTTCCGGCGCGCGCAACACCAACGCTCATTTCGTATCGCTGATTGGCTCTTTGACGCGAACTCTGGCAGCCAATCCGTTTGAGGTGGCGCAGGCTTTCGCCGCCCGCACCGGCGGATATGTCCATTTTCTGCCCGTGCCGTTTATTGCCGACTCCGAAGCCGACCGGCAGGTACTGATGTCCCAGCGGATGGTGACCGATGCCTTCAATATTGCGCGGCAAGCCGATCTATATCTGATAAGCGTGGGGGAACTCAGAGAATCTTCCGTGCTACGGCTGCAAGACATGATTTCAGCAGGCGAAATGGAAGACATCCGCAGCGGCGGGGCCGTGTGCGATTCCCTCGGGCGTCTCTACGATATAGAGGGACGCGAAGTCCGTCATCCGCTGAGCCAGCGCACGCTTGCGATCGATCCCGACGAATTGCGCGGCAGAGATGTCGTGCTGCTGGCGGGCGGGTTTGAAAAGATCAATGCGATCAAGGGACTGCTGCGCTCGGGAATCGTGCGGGGTCTCGTCATCGATGGAGACACCGCCGAAGCCTTGATCGAATAGCAATGCCGGCAAGCCTCAATGAAATGTGTCGCTGATCTGCTCCGAGAAATTGGAGGCAGTTGAGAAACTCAGGTCAAGGCTGCAATATTTTTCCCTGTTACAACATCTGGCACTCCCTGAACAGCCAAAGCTGTTCCCTGATAAGGTGAAATTAATTCCCTGTTATTTTTTCACGAAAAAAACTATCAAATCACTGAAATATCGCACTTATTTCAGATAATTTGGCCAAATCGACCTCAAAAAATTGAAATTTTCCCTGTTTTTTCCCTGTTAACAGGGAATTTTAGGCCAAAGACGCACCCTGATCACACTGCGTCCGCCACCATTTTTCTCTTACAAATAGATCGTGCCAGGGCACTCTGCATGGGTTCGCTCCAGGACAAACCCGCGCTTGCGTAAACCCGTCAGAGCTGCGCGGGTTGTAAGGGGCAACCACCCTGTTACGGCAATCAGTTCGTTCAAACTCGCGCCCTGCGCAGCCAGCAGCATCTCCACAATCTGCCGGGTTCTGGTTGCTGGTTTCAGCGCTGGCGATGAGCTGTCATGTGCGGATGCGTTAAGCGCAGTGGATTCTCGGGGTATGGCGCATTCAACGTTTGCCGCCGCACATAATCCCGCTCCGTCTTCGAGTTTAACAGGCGTTTCATCCGGTCCCCGAACCATCTGCGCCCCAAGATTATTGCCTAGATCCGTTGCTGGTTCCCGACCAATGTCCGGGACGATTTCGGATGCAAAGTCCCTCGCACGATTCGGGGCAAGAGCATCGGCCCGTTCCAGATCGACAGAAGCCGATGTGGCGCAAAAAGCCGATTGGTCGTCGACAATGTTCAAGCGAGCCGTCACATCGCCTGCCTGAGATTGAGCGCCGGCGGGCGCGTCATTCCCCGCACTCTCCAACTCGCCCAGGCCTTCGGCTCGGCACTTCGCGCCATGCGGCCGATGCCTCAACCAGGCCACGTATCGGCGGCCGGCCTCGGTAATACCATACGGCATCGCCGAGCGACCTGCTTCGCGGACCAGACCAGCCCCTTCCGCCATTTCTGCGATCAGGCCCTGCTCTACCAGCGTCAGGGCAAGACGCTGTCTTGCCGTCCGTGCCATTTTGGACGGCACAATCATCCATCCGTGCTCGTGCTCGGCACAGGCACGAAGTGCGGCACTCTGCGTCTTTGTCAGTTGGAACTCACTCATCGTTGTCTCCGTTCGGTTCAACGACAGCCTTGCGCTGTCACCGACACGAGCCCTGAGGTGGACACCTTCAAGGCCGGGACATGCAAACCGGAGCTAAATCAACCCGGCCACGCCCCCAGCAATGCTTGCTATGCGGCGGGAAGCAAGTCGAAAGTAAGAGGGCCTAAAATCCGAGCGTACAGTTATGTAATACCTTTATAGCACTATGATGCCTTTCTTCGAATCTCGTTTCGGGCTCCTGCAAAGGAATGCCCCAAGCTCTCGCTTGCACCGCCCCCACCACAGCAATCGTATTCGTCGCGCAGAGCTCAGACAGCTGTTTCTCGTCCAACCGGCTTAGCGCAAGAACCTTTGGGCTGCTGCGAAGAAATGGATCGTTGCGCACCAGGTCTATTCCGAAGTGCATAACCTCGTCATCGATAATCACGATATTGGCTCGCGCTTCAGAAATGGCGTGACTCGCACGCATATACGGACTGGCAAATTGATAGGCCTGAATGGCGTGGACGGGTAACAAACAAACGATTGAAAATACACTGGAGCACCACAGAGCCACCCTCGAAAGAACCGGCTGTCGCTCGCTGGTCCCACAAAGATCCGTCCATCCATAGACCGCAAGGAGGGCCAGGCTGCCAAGAAATCCATGCATGTACCGGTACCCCCACCCATGACCCTGTGCCGGCATCAGAACGAACATGGCAAAAAAGAGCAGGCCGACACCCTGCGCTAATTCGCGTGCAATCCCCCTGCCTTCCCGGACGGAGCGCCATGCTAAAAGACACAAAGGCAACAAAATCGGACTTTGCCATGCCAAGAAACGAAGGAAATTCATCAGCATCAGCCAAACAGCCTCGATGCGAAAGCTGTGAATTACAAGAAAAATGCGAGCGATCAGGTAAACGCCGCCTACCCCAATCTGTTCAAGCGTCGGCGGAGAAAGTCCTTCCCATGCAAGAGCCAAAGGCCAATAATTAGACCAGAAAAGTCCAAATACACCATAGGAACAGACATAAATCATGGCAAGGTCGCGGCGTCTGTCCTGCCAAAGCCGGATGATAAACGGTAGCACAAACAAAGGATGAAAAATGATCTGATGCAGCCCGCAAGCAAGAAAGCCACAGACGATTGCGCCAGCATGTCCAACTCGATCGTTTCGCTGAAACAGCCAGAGCCAAGTAAGATTGTATGCCAGATGCGCGGTCATCGCATAGCTCGTCATAGACATCAGCATCAGTTGCGATGATGAGGCCAGCAGGAGGGCGCCAAGCAAGCCCGCGCCTCGGCGCTGCGGCCACAAGCGCCTCGCCACGCGATACACCGCGAAGATCGAAAAGGCAGCAAACGCCGGGTTGAGATAGATTGGATTAAAGATTTTACCCGCCAATGCGCGCGCCATGGCGTTAACCGGCAAATAACTCGATACCGCCACGGATCCATCCGTGATCGGCAGCATGAACATCGGTTCCAGTGCCGTCGCGTAGGGCCGCCATTCTGTCGGAACAACTGCCACCAGGTGCCCCGTACCGAAAATTTGAGCGTCAAACGAGGCCATTATCTCGTCGCGTGAGAGGTCAAATCCGCCAAAGATCAGAACCGTGCCAAACACCCCGCAAAGAAACACGGCCGACACGGGACCAACTATCATCCACGGTCGAAGTTCGATTTTGGGAAGGGCTCGGCCGAGGATCGCAACAGGAAGAAACGCCAAAGCAATCAGCAATGCCTCGATAAAGATAAGGACAAACCAATCCTGCGTTTCAAAAAAATAGCAACTCAGAAAAGTTATCGAAGAGCAGCGATAATCTCCCACTCCGACCAAAGCGGACACCAGAGCACTTAACCCGGCAACTCCTAGCATCGCCCGGCGCAATTCGCGTTCACCCTTCTCCGGCGCAGCAGGAAATTCGGGTTCAGGACGCAGCTGAGGTGAACCATTCATTGTTCTGACCTTTCAGCGGACAATGACTCGCCATCCTGAAGACAGCCGGCGAGCGTAAGGAAAATCTGCGCATATCTGTCGGCGCTGGCTCTCCAGGAATAGCGTGTTGCAGCAAATTCGGCACGCTGACGCCGCTCAGCCTCTGTAAGCGGGCGCGCAAGCACTTCGGCGATGGCGGCACCAACCAGCCTGCCGTCCTTCGTGACATCATTTGCGCCGATGGACACACTATGCAAAAAGCGACCCGCCGCGATATCGGCGCGTCCGACATCGCTGCCACAAATGACAGGAAGTCCACAAGCAAGCGCCTCCTGCACAACAAGCGGAAAACCCTCACCGACGCTGGGCAGCACAAACAGGTCGCAGGCACGATAGAGCTGAGCCAGCTTTTCAGCGCCCAGCGAATGGAAGACGCGCACGTTGTCAAGTTGCCAGGTAGAAGGATCCTGCTTGCCACTGCCGGCGAAAACAAAAAGAATTTCGGGCATTTCGCGGGCCAGCCACTCCAGAATGGACAGTCCCTTTTTTTCAACAAATCGCCCTACGAAAAGGCAGATTCGCACATCAACGGGCAGATCCATCGCACAGCGCAAAGCCTCTATAGCTTCCCTGCCCTGAGCCGGATAAAACAGCGCGGAATCCACTCCGTTGAAAATGATTTCAGGCCGGTATCGGTAATGAAGCCCAGAAAAATGCGCCTCAGTTGTCTGGCTGATGAAAATAACGCGATCTGCAGAACGCAAGAGAACTCTCGCCACAAGCCAATTACCCAAGCCCATGAGCAATCGCAGGGCGCGATTTGAATAGGGCACCGCGCCGATATGTTGAATGACAACAAAGGGCTTCCTGGCGAAGTAAGCCGCCAGCCGAGCCAGAACGCTCGTCATGTAAAGCGCATCATGTGCGACAATGACATCGCTTTGGCGCACCAGACTGAATATCCGGTGCCATTGCGAAGGACGAACCAGAGGAAAGGGAATATTCAGGAGACGCTCAGGCAAATTCGACGCCGTCAGACTTACCCGTGACAAGCCCTCTGCCGTTTCGGGAACTGGTCTATCGGCACATGCGATCCAGGTTACCCGGAACCAGCGCTCGGCCCATTCACGCGCCAACCGATAGGCAACAAGTTCGATCCCACCGCGACGATCCTCGAAGAATGTTGATATTATCAATACTTTAAGGGGGCGGAGTGAAGACTTCACAAGGTGACCTTCTGCCCAAGACGCTGGATCATTGTGACGGTCCGAAACCGAAATGGCGCGTAATCGCCCAATGTGTCATTGCATAGTTCCAGAGGAACACGATAGCTGTGGCCAGCCATGTCGCAAGATAGATGCTGATACCCAGTTCGTCCGTCAGAAGAAAAAGACTGAAAATCCAGACAGGATAGTTCAGCAGCATGGCCAAAGCATAACGCAGGAATGCCTCCAGTTTGCGTGGCATGCCGAAGGTCAATCGGCTCTGCAAGACAAATCCTATCAACACCATCGGGACAAAAACAATCAGCGACGCGTTGAAATAGCTAAATCCCGCCATTACGGCCGCAACTATAAATAGATTATTCAAAATCGCACAGACGGCGCCCACCAATGTATAACGCACAGGCCTATGGCGCGTCGCCTTGCTCAGTGGCGGGCTTAGCCAAGTCCGCAGGGTATTCATGATTTTTCGCCACGAATCAAAATACAGGAAGCTTGATCGCAGACAAGCGGCTCATTGTCCTCCTCCACATTGGCCCCGAGCGCGATGATCGCAGCAATGATCCTCGCCATGGCGCGCGGAACCCGGTGCATATTCTGAATTTTTCGCAGCCCGAGCTTGCGCTGGATCTCGATGGGTCGCGAACGATTGCCGAACAGGGAATAAAGCAGGCCGCCTGTCAATCGCGAAAGGCTCTCCCAGCGACGCGTTTGCTTGGCATCCATATAGCCGCTGACAGTATCCAGACGCAGACCATAGCGCTCAAACAGCGAGCGCCATTCGGATATCGTCAGATAATGATAGTGCGCCAAGCGCCGGTCCAGTTTTGAGAGGTAGTCTCTGCGCTCACGTCCCAGAAGAAGCGGACCGCGCAAATTCGCGTGAAAAGCAACAGCAGGTACAGTGAAGACAAACTGGCCGCCGCGGCGCAGCAGACGCGAGGCTTCTCGGATCGTCGAATCAAGATCAGGGATATGCTCGAGCACAGAATTCGAGAGGATAAAATCAAATGTCGCATCCGGCTCAGGAATGGCATCCGCTCGCGCCTGATGCACGACCTCATAATTCGCGCTTAACCGCGCCGCCGCCACTTCGAGCGGATCTGAATCAACACCGACCAATACCCTGGGACCTAGCCGCGCGAGAAGGATACTGGTCAGGAGACCATCTCCGCATCCGAGGTCCAGCCCGCGCCCCTCAGGCAGGCTTTGGCGCAGCAACGCGCCGATCTCGATGGCGCGCCGATATGCTGTTGCCGGCTGTGCCGGATAGCGCTCCACGAAATCTACGAGCAATTCAAAATTCGTCAACATGCCTTGACGCCCCCGCAAGCATTGATGACGGCATGTTGCAGGTTCAGAATTTCGAGGGCGCGCCCCGGC
Source organism: Methylocystis sp. sgz306128 (assembly GCF_056032725.1). NCBI lineage: Bacteria > Pseudomonadati > Pseudomonadota > Alphaproteobacteria > Hyphomicrobiales > Methylocystaceae > Methylocystis > Methylocystis sp. sgz306128. The sequence goes on along the minus strand of NZ_JBVYWO010000017.1, from coordinate 18,808 downwards.
CCGATCGGCTCAAAACCGCTAAGGTCGCCATGAACCGCCGCCGCAAAGCGCGCAAAGACTTCGTCATTGCCATAAGACAAACGCCCGGCAAGATGCGGCAATCCGCTTCGCACGGTTTGCAGCCAATGCTGCAGTGTCGCGCTGAAACTGGTTCTCAGAACGCTGTAACCGTCATGACGCCCATCATTAGGAAGGGAGATGTAGATATCACGAAAAATATCGACAATTCCGAGCCGCTTTTCTCCAAAAACCATAAGAAACCACTCGCTGACGGGGCTTTCAAAATTACAGCTCAGGCGCAAAGGAAAGGCTCGGTCGCAGGAAAACCAGGCCTCAACTCTGGCGGGCGTATTCAATCCCATTGAACTTTTAATAGACATCGCATGATTGATATCCATAGGGCCCGCCAGTGCCCGCAAGAGATAGATCAGGTGCGGGCTTTCGTCGTAGAACAGGCCAAAAGGCAGACGTTCATACCATTCCGGCAACCGGCGCGCCGGATTTCCCATCTGAACTGCGTCAATTCCACGCAACTCGCCAAAACGATCATTGGCGAGATCGTGCGTCAGTCCGCGCATTGAGCGCGCGAACTGAAAATTATGAACAATCCCGAGACAGCGATTCCGGTCACTCGCCAGCCGCGCCAGTATTTCGCCCTCTTCCGGGCTCATCACGAATGGCTTTTCGGTAAGAACATGCTTGTCCAGTCGCAAGGCCTGCCCGATCAACGCAAAATGAGACATCGGCGCCGCAGCGATGCAGACGCTGTCCACCTCATTCATCCAGGTAACTTCGCCCAGGTTTTCCGCTGTCGCATGGCGAGGAATGCCAAATCGGTTTGCCAGACTGCGCGCACGTTCCGGGTTGCGGTCAATTACTCCGACAATTTCATAACGCGTGTTCCTAGACATGACCGGGACGTGGCGATTCTGAGCGACCCAGCCACATCCGACAACTGCAATTTTTATCTTTTTAGTCATGCATGGCGCCTGCATCCCGGGCCGTTTCCTCGCGCAGTGCCGTTTGCGCCGGTTCATTAGGCCCGATGAAATCGGCCTCATGGCCGTTCACGATGGCCAGAAGAAATCCACCAAAAATATTCTGCGTGCCGACAACCAGAAGCGTTGTTCCGACAACTGCAGGAAGGACGCTGGCGAAACTGGCAAATCCGCTCCATGACCAGTAAAACAAAATTAAAACCAGCACCGAGACCCCGCTCGCCATGGCAATACCGCCGGCGACCAACATAGAATCGAGTGATATCCAATTCGCGAGCATAGAACCTGCCGCAAATGGGCGCCGGAGCCCCAGCCGGCAAGCATGAAGATGAGCCACGCCGAAAAACAGCAGCGCCAGATGGGACAGCCCCAGCGCGGCCCCGGCCAGAATCACCCAATAATTCCCAAATGGATTTGACTCTGGCCTACCGAAAAACGCCGCCCATCCGGCCCAGACCCAGATCACAAGCGTCCCCAACATGGCAAAAGCGGCGGGCAAGGCAAAAACCCAGGCCGGACTAAGCATGAGCAGATAACGCAGATGCCGCCAACCGTCGCGCCACGGCCGCAAATGCGGCCGACGGTCGCGCAGGTCGCGGGATAACGTGACTGGCACCTCGCTGATGTTCTGCCGCCGAAGCGCCGCCTTAACGATCATCTCGCTCGCGAATTCCATGCCCGCTCCACTCAAGTTCAGTGCGAGCAAGGATGATCTTCTGGCAGCCCGTAATCCGCAATGCGCATCACTGATGCCAACGCGAAATAGCACATTCAGCGCCCCAGTCAGAAACGGATTGCCAATGTAGCGGTTTTTCCAGGGCATTGCGCCTTGCTTTATGCTGCCCCTGAACCGAGATCCAATACAGATATCACTGCCGCTCTGAAGCTGGCGCACCATTTCAACGGCTTCGCAAAAGTCATACGAACCATCCGCATCGCCCATCACGACATAAGTGCCACGCGCGGAGATTATGCCGCCAATCAGCGCCGCGCCATAGCCAAGTCGCTCCACATGAACGACCCGGGCGCCGAAACCTGACGCAACCGCCCGGCTTTCGTCGATACTGCCATTGTCGGCAACGACGATCTCCCCAGAAAGACCGAGTTCGTCCGACAGCAGGCGCAAGGCCGCACCAGCGTTGGCGAGACAAAGTTGAAGCCAGGGTGCCTCATTAAGACAGGGCAAGACGATACTCACATCGACCCGCAACGGAAGTTCGAATTCATTATATCCTGTTGCCATTGTCGAATTGGACATAATCTACATTATCCAATGTATTTTAAATAATATTAAAATTCCTAAAATTTGTTTTATTATAGCGCGTTTACATTTATAAAAAATATAAAATGATTGGTTAATTCTTGCTTCAAGCTAACTCATTTATTCACTCTGACCTGAGCCGTGCCAGCTTAGTCGAATGACTGAAATTCATCAAAATTTTTAGATAACGCGGATCACCATTCAATAGAAATTGGATCAATACGAGAAGGAAATCAACACTGCTCCCAATTGACCGAACAGTTTCCAAGGTAAAGGAAGTGGCTCGTGACCTTGGCCCCGCAGTCTGACGCGATCCTATTGTTTTCTGTCTGCTTGTGATCCAGATTTACAAGTCGAATTGATCTGCGATCTTGACCCAAGTCCTCGTAGCGGCTGCAACTTTCGTTGTGTGAGCGAGGAAAAGCGAAATGAAAATCTGGGTCAATTCCAGATGACAATCTACAGGCAGGTGGTCATTCATTCACCAGGGAAGGCGCACGTCCCCGTCATGAAGGTAAGGTGCGCGAGAAGTGAGGATGATCGACATCCTGTCCTGACTTGGTCAATATCGCGCAAGGACACCGGACAGGTCCTTGTCGCAATACTCCCCCGATCCGATCGACAGTTGGAGACGTCGCAATGCTCAAAATCGTCAGCAGAATTTTGCTTGGGCTTGCTCTCGAACGGATATGCTTGGCTTCTGCAGGCGCCCATACCATCTGCACAATGGTCGCGGATGGACACACTGGGGAGCCGCTCCTCGAACAGGGTGATTGTCAGAACCGCGTAACCCCCGCTTCCACATTCAAACTGGCTCTGGCTGTCATGGGATTTGATTCAGGTGTTCTGACTGGCCCGAACTCCCCTGTTCTGGACTATTGTGACGGCGATCCGGATTGGGGTGGGGATGCCTGGAAGCAACCCACCGACCCAACACGCTGGCTGAAATATTCTGTCGTTTGGTATTCGCAGCGGATCACCCATGTTTTGGGCCAAGATCGCCTCACCCGCTATGCGCAAGCCTTCGGATATGGAAATAGCGATTTTTCGGGCGATCCGGGGAAGGACAATGGCCTTGCACGCGCCTGGATCATGTCTTCGCTAAAAATCTCGCCGGCCGAACAGATCCGATTTTTGTTCAGGCTGACCAATCATATGCTGCCAGTCGCGCCCCGTGTTTTCGGGCAGGTAGAGCAGATTGTTGAAGCAATGCCGCCCTCTGATGGCTGGGTTGCGCATGGCAAGACCGGCGCGGCCTTTCCCCGCAAAGAAGACGGCACGTTCGACATGGATCATGGCTACGGCTGGTATGTCGGCTGGGCAAACAAAGACAATCGAGTGATTTTGTTCGCTCGGCTGATTCAAGACGATGGCGGCGAGGCAGGGACGCCCGGTATGCGCGCACGCGATGCCTTCCTCAAAGAACTGCCCGAACTGGTTGCTAAAAGATCAAATCCCCAGAAGATTCCATGAATTCTGCCCCGCTTAAACTTCAGAACGGGTTCAATACGCCCAATATAAGTCGGCCTATTCAGCGCTCGGCAAACATTTTGCGCGCATTCTGGATCTCTATTGGTTTTCGTCAGCTTGTGATCCAGATTTCCAAGCCGGATTGATCCGCGATCTTGACCCCAAGTCATCCTAGCGGTTGCATGTTTCGTTGTGTAAGTGGGGCAAAGCGAAATGAAAACCTGGATCAATTCCAGGCCACAATCAACACTCCAAGCCTCCTCGAACCAGTTGAAGCGTTTCCAGTTTGGAGTCCAGAGTGTTGCGGAGGCAATTAATGAAAATGCCAATAAATACCATGAGAATTTTATTGGCAGCCGCGTGGATTTCGTCCGGGCTTCCGGTCGGCTCCTCCTCGTTAGCCAGTGCCGAGGCCGCGGCGGATAAGCATATAGTCTTGCCAAATGGTGTCACGCCAATTCATTACGATATTGAAGTTGCCCCGGATGTTGCCCGGCTAAGCTTCAAGGGTTCGGTGAAAATTGATATCGACGTGATGAAGCCGTCGAAGACAATAATGGTCAACGCGGCGAACCTTGTTTTCTTGGGTGCTTCGCTCGATGGCCTGGCCGCCGATCCTGCCGTGTCGGTCGACACGGCGAACCAGACCTGGACCTTGTCCTTTTCGCAGACAGTGAAAACGGGTCATCACCTCCTCATGATCAACTACAGCGGCACTATAAATGAAAATATCGACGGTTTGTTTGCCCTCACATATGATACCCCAAAGGGCAAAACGCGCGCGCTGTTTACACAATTCGAGCATGCGAGTGCGCGCCAGTTCGTTCCTTGCTGGGATGAACCGGCAAAAAAGGCAACTTTCGCTCTGACCACAATAATAGCAGCTGATCAGATGGCGGTCTCCAATATGCCGGCAGAATCGACTGCGATTATTTCTGATGGCCTGAAACGCGTGCATTTCGCGACAACACCGAAGATGTCGTCCTACCTCCTCTTTCTTGGTGTCGGCGATTTCGAGCGAATATCACGCAATGTCAACGGAGTTGACGTTGGTGTCGTGGTGAAGCGCGGCGATCTGGCAAAAGCGGATTATGCTCTTGAAGCAGCCGTGAAACTTTTGCCCTATTACCAGGATTATTTTGGCGTGGGCTTTCCATTGCCAAAACTAGACATAATAGCTGGCCCCGGATCCAATGAAACGTTCGAAGGCATGGAGAACTGGGGGGCTATATTCGTTTTCGAGCAATCGATGCTGATTACTGCAAATATCTCGACAGAAAGTGAAAGACGCATTGTCTACACCCTGGTAGCACATGAGATGGCTCACCAGTGGTTCGGCAACTTGGTGACCATGGCATGGTGGGATGATCTATGGCTAAATGAAGGCTTCGCAAGTTGGATGCAAACAAAGGCGACGGACCATTTCCATCCTGAATGGAAGCTATGGCTCAATGCCATTAATCAGAAAGAGGAAGCTATACGCATCGATGCGCGCGGCGGAACTCATCCGATTATCCAACCGATCCTCGGCGTTCAGCAGGCTAGCCTCGCATTTGACGAGATTACTTATGAAAAAGGTCAGGCATTAATCTGGATGCTCGAAAGCTATGTGGGTGCGGATGCTTTCCGCGACGGTGTGCGCCGTTATATCAGTGCCCATGCCTATGGAAACACTGTAACGAATGATCTGTGGCATGAGCTTAACAAGGCTCCATCCTCTTATATTTCTGATATTGCGAAAGATTTCACCTTGCAAGCTGGTGTGCCGCTCATTCGCGTTGCGGCTACTGCAAATGGTCTGCGATTAAGTGAGGAGCGTTTTATAGAAGATAATTCGGATAAAAAAGTAGTAAAGTGGAGCGTGCCTATTTCTGTGCGTGAGCTTGACTCAAAAAAAACTTGGCATGGTATCGTCAAGCGCAACAAATCAACAGACGTATCAGTGCCTCCGCACGCCGCGGTGATTGTAAATGCCGGTCAGAGCGGTTACTTCCGCACACTTTATTCACACGATGCACTTCAACCGTTGATAGATCACTTCAGCAAGCTTTCCCCCGCCGATCAACTCGGACTCATCAACGATACGCTCGCCCTTGGTTATTCTGGTGACGAACCTCTCAGTGATTTTCTAGAAATTGCGGCGAAAGCGAACCCGTTTACAGATCAGATAGTGCTAATATCGCTCATCGACCGGCTCGCCGAGACTGATCGGCTTTATAATGATCTGCCAACTCAAAGTACCTATCGCGAATTTTGTCGCCAACTTCTGCGACCGGTTTTTGAAAAGATAGGTTGGGTAATGGTATCTGGAGAAGCCAGCAATACCGCGCTACTCCGCGCAAGGCTGATTGAAGCGCTCAGTCAATTTAACGATGCGGCCGTGATAGCTAAAGCACATGAGTTTTTTCTCAGTTTTCTCGTCGATCGCTCTGTATTGTCTGCTGAGATACGGCGAAGTGTGCTTTCGGTTATGGCGCATCATGCAGATGCTCAGATTTGGGAGCAACTTCATACACTCGCCGCCACCTCGTCCGATTCCTTAGAGAAGGGGCAATATTACGCGCTTCTTGGCTTTGCCTCGGATCGCGGGCTTGCGCAACGGGCGCTTGATCTTGCGCTGTCGGATGAAGCCGAAATGACCATGCGTCCGGTTATTATAGCCAACTTATGGGAACGCTATCCCGATATGGCATTCGACTTCACGGTGCAGCACTGGCCGAAGATCAAAAGCTTTATTGATCCCGCAAGCCAAAATAGCTATGCTGCCGCAATTGCAGCTTACTCATATGATCCAGGCCTGATAACGCGTCTTCAAGACTATGCCGCGCATAACATACCGGCGGACGCGCGTCAGGAAGTGATAAAGGCTAAGGCTGCGATTGCCTATCTTGCACGGGTGCGCTCGGACCGCCTGCAGGAGATTGACCGTTGGCTCTCGCAGCATCACTTTTAGAATCATGTGATTTAAAGAGCGCCGCACCAGCGTGAGTGCATCAACGATGCAGGGATAGGTTACCGCCAATCATTTTGAGCGGTTTGATCTCCAACCTGACGTGCGCTGATTAGTTTGGTGCGTCCTAATTTAAAAATTCGAGATCAAAATCAACCAATTCGGACGAAGCACGTCAGGTCGCCCTTTTCGCCATCAACGCCGGCATCACTTCATTTATCTATATCCGGGCAACGATTAAACCGGTAACGTGGCGTCTCAGATCCCGGAGACAAGCCCTCAGATGGCGGACAGAATACGGACGAATAAAAAGAACGCGTCCCCGGTATCGGCCGATCAGCCGACAGAGATGTCTTTACCGTCAGACCCCAGTGTTATTTTTCTCGGTGGTTTATTTGGTCTTGCATTGCTGGCAACGGCCTATATCGCGGCTGAAATCGTGTTGCCATTCGTCATTGCTGTGACGTTCAAGCTGCTTCTGCAGCCAGTTATGCGCCTGTTTGAAAGATTGCGCGTGCCGCGGGCGCTTGCGGCACTGCTGCTCATACTGGCCTTGATCGGAATTGTGGTCGGCCTCGGTACAGCCATCTCTGGTCCCGCCCGGACATGGGCTGGCAAGTTGCCGGAAGGTATTCCACGGCTGCAGGAGCGGCTATTTTTCCTGCGCGCGCCGATCAGCACGCTGCAACAGTTTCTGCAGCAGATAGAGTCGATCAGCGAAACGGGAGCGCCGCAAAAGGCCGCTGCCGCAGTCAGCGGTGCAGGTCTTCTGACTGCTCTGTTTGCAGGTACGCGGAGTTTTGCGAGCGGCCTGTTCACGACGGTGCTGTTTCTGTATTTTCTGCTCGCTTCGCATGACACATTCCTGCGGCGTCTCGTCGAGATATTGCCGCGGTTCCGCAGCAAACGGCAGGTGGTCGATATATCTCAACAGATCGAGACCGACATTTCGGCCTATCTCGTTACAATCACAATCATGAATCTGGCTGTGGGCTGTGCAACATCGCTGGTGATGTGGCTGACCGGAGTCGGAGATCCGGTTCTCTGGGGGACAATCGCGTTTCTGTTGAATTATGCGCCGATCGTCGGGCCCGGTCTGGGCATCCTCGTCTTCCTGCTGGCAGGTCTGCTGACGATTGACCCACTCTGGCAAGCCTTGTTACCGGCGGGGCTCTATACCGGAATCCATGTGATCGAGGGCGAGATCGTCACACCGCTGCTGTTGGCAAGACGTTTCACGCTGAACCCCGTTCTGGTCATATTGTCTCTGGTTCTGTGGTTCTGGATTTGGGGCATACCCGGTGCGATCCTCTCCGTTCCGATGTTGGCCATTACCAAGATCGTGTGTGACCGGGTTCGCCCTCTGGCCGCTCTTGGTCATTTTCTTGCAGGGTGAACTCCGGCGCAGCCCTGATCGATGGGTCGTGCAGAATTGAACTGCCCCCATAGGCCGGGCGTTTCAGAGATGCTGATCCGATGGCGGTGCGAACGCCTATCCGGCTCTTGCCGCATGGGTTATGGGATCCAACATTCTGAACGTGTTGGGCATTTTAATTCGGGTGAATTGGCTGCTCATGAGCCATCGGTCGCGTTTTGCACAAATTTAAGACTCCTGCAGGAATGAAATAGCTGGCTATGACCAAACGCGGGCATGAGTAAATGCGCGGCGGTGCGCGCGATCTGAGTTGAGCGCGCCAATCATTTTTCGGCGCTTCCGGCCGCAATCCCTGCCAGAAACGCCGCCAGCAAAACCGGGCCTTTCTGATCCTTGATAAGACGTGAGACCTCAGCCAGCAGTACAGCCCGATCTGAATCGGCGGACGATGCCCCCGCGCGTGACCTTCCGCCGTATTGAATTGCAAGGATAATGCCGGCAGCGGCAATGAACAGAATTGCGGCAACCGCAAGCGGTGCCCCTGCGGCACCAAGATATGGCAGCAGAAAGATCCAGCCTGCGGCAAGAGCACAAGCTGCCGCAGCCAGAATAAAGATAAAGGCCATACTGCCTGCAATAGCCACTTTTGCCATGCGCTTCGATGCGCGGCGCAGCGCCCGGCCTGCATCCTGACGGGCGAATGCCAGACCGAGCCGGAGCAGATCGGAGATCGACAATTTCTCACTCAACGGGATAACACGCGACCGGCTAAGTACCCCAGCCCGAGGGCGAGCAGCAATGCCGTCAGCGGTTGCTTTTCAACCTGCTGGCTGATTGCCATGGCCGACCGTTCGCCTTCGGTCGCGACCTTGCGGATAATCTGCCGCGCATTTTCATCAAGCTGTGCAGCGGCACTCTGCGCGCCGTTTGTCGCGCCGGCCTTCAAATGTTCCAGCAAGCTGTTCATATCACGCTTGAGCGAATCGATATCGCTCCGCAAAACGGCGAAATCAGATTCTGTGGCTTTGGGAGTGTTCATTTTTTGGCTTCCAGTTAATAGCTATCGTTCAGACAACGACGCTGATCTTCACGTTGTAGCCCCATGCGCCTTCGGCTTGTACGCTCGGAAATTACTCACGCGTGTTCACGGATAGATTCTGACCGATCGCAACCGAATTTCCGGCGGCGCGAAGATGCTGCCGCTCTGGCCTGCGAGGACACCGGGCCTGTGACCGGCACATGGTTTATTTCGCGACTTCCTTGGCCGTTTCGATCTGGGGCAATTTGGTCTCCCAAAATGATCTGGTACGGGATTTTTCATAACCATATTGATAGAGTTGCCGCATCGTGTCCGTTTCAAAGCCCGTTCCGTCATAGTCCGGAATATCCTTGCCGATATAGGTCAGGTGGAAGCTGAAGCCCTCACGATCGGCTGCTCGATAGGTCTGGTCAAGCACGGCCTGAGTGCCAACTCTCGTCATCGTGGCGAAGGATCGGGTGGCGATGACATCAGCTTCGTTCGGTACAACTTTGAACCCCTGATTGATCCGCGAATTGACGATGACATAAATGTCAGGGCGGGCGCCGGCTGAAACGATAGTCTTGCCGCCAAACAAAAAAGCATCCGGCAGTGTAAAAACCGGTGCACTGATTGTACCGTCCACATGCATTTCCTGGAAAATTTTGCCGTTTACCTCAACATTTATCAGTTGCGGCGCGAAAAGAACGGGAACGCTGGCCGAAGCGGCAAGAACATCGCGAAACAGTTTGAGGGCCTGAGGCCCGCCGCGCGCAGCAATCGCGCCCATATCCCAGATTACGGCGCGCTGCGCATCGAGGTCTGTCGTCACGACCAGTAGGCGCCTGCCCTTTTTGTCTTCCTCTGCGATCGCATTGACAATATTCTCGTCTATGTAGCGCGCAACAAGCTTGCTCAGCTTGGCACGGCTGAAGAGACCGGCTCCAAAAATCGCGCCCAGAGGGTTGGGATGTTCGATCAGACGTTCGGCCTCTCCATTCGTATAGAGCTGACGAAGGGTGGTGTCATAGGAGGGGCCAAGAAAGGCAAATGGCGCAATCAATGCGCCCGTGGATACGCCGGAAACCACCGTAAATTCAGGGCGCTTGCCCGATTCAGTCCAGCCATTGAGCACGCCAGCCCCATAGGCGCCTGCGCCTCCGCCTCCTGAAAGGGCCAGATAAATGAGCGGATGCCCTTTCTGGACAATGGCGCGCCGGGCCGCTTCCTGAAATACATTTTCAGGAGAATCTGCCCAGAACCGCAAACTCGACGGGCTGGCGGGAATAGCCATCATCTGGTCGTGCTCGGTGAAGGTTGCGCGGGGCTGGCTCATGCAAGCGCCAAGAAACGGCATACAAAAGCCGAATATCAGTATCATCCGGCTCTGTTTCATGAACCCATACCTGTAAATCTGTGGACTTGTGCCGCTTCGCGCGCATGAACATCATCGGCGATGCCAGGTTCTCTCTTGCCGTTTTGGCAGACCGGACAATGGCGGCCTGTAACGGCCGGCACCTGTTTCCAGGGATTCCGGATTATCATCCGGCCGCGCCGGCATGAGCCGCGTGCGTTGTTTTGATGCAGAGCCCGCAAGCGCCGCAGCCACTGCAGCGACCCCGGCCATATGTATCGTAGAGCGTTTCATGATCGTTCCTCCGCATTTTATATTGAGTATCGTGGCGTGTGGCAGGCAGGGCTTATGAGGCCCTGCGAACCGGCAAGCTTAAAGCTTCTTCACGCTGTCTTTGACGCTGTCCTTGATGCTGCCGACAGCGTTCTGAATCTTGCCTTCCAGTTTTTCATTCTTGCCGTCGGCGACCAGCTTGGCATCGCCGATGACTTTGCCGACAGCTTCCTTGACGGTGCCTTTAGCCTGAAGTGCAACACCAGTGATACGATCCTTATCCATGTGAAATTCTCCTTTGAGTTGAAATGGTTGCATTGAATTTTCGTCAATGGTTCATGCAATCTATCCGAGAAATCGCATGGCGATAGAATCGGATATTACCTAAGGGCAGAAGTCGTCTGCTCATTGGCGGCGGCGCAGACCTAATGTTTTTTCTTGGCTGCAGGCGCAAATTTGGACGACGACAATGCCGAAGCCAGCGTCGCCGAACTTTCCGCAGGTTTGACGGATTTGGGTTTTTTAGCTTCTCTGCTGCTCTTTTTCTGACCCTTGGCCATAATATTCTCCTGTTTCATGCGTAAAAATGACAATGAAGCGAGTTGAGACCGCATGACTTTTCTCGTCGCGGAAAATTGAGCACATGCGAGTGTTTCCTCAGTTCCAGATTAAACACTCATCGCATTGGGGCCAGCTTCGGAAATTACTCAAGCCGATTTGTGATCGGGATGGAAAAACCTGTGTTACACTGACACTTGCCTTTAGTGCCGGGGCAACTCGCGCGAGGTAAAAATGTTATGTCAGGAAACCAGTCCAAAGACCGCGGCGAGGGCAAATCTCCCGCGATAGCCCCTGACGAAAATGCGCCAACGCGATCCGCAGGCACACCGAAATTTCTCGTCGCCGCAATCGGCGCATCAGCAGGCGGGCTTGAGGCATGCCGGAAGCTGGTCAGTGCTGCGCCCAAGGATTGCGGCATAGCTTTTATACTTGTTCTGCATCTTGATCCTACACATCAAAGCATGATGGTCGATCTGCTCGCCGGGCACACGTCTCTGGGCGTGACGGAAGCAACGGACGGAACGTCAGTCGAACCCGGCCATCTTTATATCATTCCACCGGGATCATATCTTTCGATCAGGCATGGCGCCCTTCACCTTTCGCCCCCGCAGGCCCGCCAGAGAACGAGACTGCCGTTCGATTTCCTGCTCAATTCACTGGCAGCCGAATTTGGCATGAACGCAGCCTGCATCATACTTTCCGGCTCCGGCAGTGATGGCGCAATCGGCCTGAAAGCGGTCAAGGAAGGCGGCGGACTGGTGATAGCGCAGGAGCCGAACGAGGCGGCCTATGAGGATATGCCGCGCAACGCGATCCTGACCGGAATGGTCGACTCGATCCTCCCCGCAGCCGATATTCCGGCCGGGTTGATGGCCCATCGCCAAAAACACAAGCATGTGACGGCAAAGCCACGGGCAGATCAGGATGTGTCCATTGCGGATCTTGGCAGGATCATCGATCTGTTGCGCGAACAGACATCGCATAATTTTGCGGCATACAAAACCGGAACCCTGCAGCGCCGGATTGGGCGCAGAATGGCGATTGCACCAGTCAGTTCCCGGAAGATCGATGAATATATAAAGTTATTGCAGCGCGATCCGTCTGAACTGGGAGCGTTGAGCAAGGACATGCTGATCAATGTCACATGCTTCTTCCGCGATGCAAATGTCTTTGAACTCCTCAGCGACAGGATCATTCCCGAGCTTCTGCACGATAAGGGGCGGGATCGAACCTTGCGGGTATGGGTTGCCGGGTGCAGCACCGGCGAAGAGGCCTATTCCATTGCAATGCTGTTTCAGGAGGTCAGTTCGGCGGCTGGAAAGGACCTCAAGTTACAGATTTTTGCGTCGGATGCCGACCCGGATGCCATAGAATTCGCGCGCGAAGGCTTATACTCCGATACGATCGCGGCGGATATGTCGCCCGCGCGTCTTGCCCGATTTTTCCAGCGCGAGGGCACAGGCTACCGGGTCGTTCCGCATCTGCGTTCGGCCATTGTCTTCACCGTTCAGGATATCCTGACCGATCCGCCTTTCTCCCGTCTCGACCTGATTTCCTGCCGAAACCTCATGATTTATCTGACGCCGGACGCGCAGGCAAAAGTGCTCTCGCTTTTCCATTTCGCCCTGCGTGCAAGCGGAATTCTGCTGCTCGGCAATGCCGAAACAATCGGGAGTATGGATGATCGGTTTGAGATCATCTCGAAGCCGGACCGGCTTTTCCGGCATATTGGTCACACGCATTCTGAAGGTGTCAATCTTATGGTCAGTTCCGCAGAATCCACCCCGCCCCTGTTGCGCACCGGGCAAGACGTCACCAGCGCGCGGCCCCTGGCGCTTGCTGAACTGTGCCGCAGAATCATTCTGGAGACTTATGCGCCGGCCGCCGTGCTGATCAACACACGGAACGAATGCCTTTATTTCCTCGGACCGACAGAGCGCTACCTGCGGATGGCTCCGAGATATCCCTCGCTCGATCTCTTGACAATGGCGCCGCCGGGACAACAAGCCAGTCTGCGATCGGCGATCATGCAGGCACGGCGAGGGAATACGCGCGTCACCATATCAGGCGGCCGGGAGAACAGCGGCAAAAATCAAGCAGGTTTCAGCATCGTCGTCACGCCTGTTGTCAATGAAGGCGAAAAGCTGGTGCTGGTGTGCTTTGTGGATGAACCAAAGCGGAGCCTGGCTGAAGCTCAAAGCCAGTCTCCCGGGGATACTTCCGCAATTGCCCTGCTTGAAACGGAACTGGCCGCGACCCGGGAGGAATTGCGGACCGCGATCCATGATCTCGAGATCGCGAACGAGGAGCAGCGGGCCATCAACGAAGAGTCCATGTCGGTCAACGAGGAATATCAATCGACGAATGAAGAGCTTCTGACCTCCAAGGAAGAACTGCAATCTCTCAATGAAGAACTCACGGCGCTGAACAGCCAGTTGCAGGAAACGCTCGAATTGCGGCGCATTACCGCAAACGATCTGCAAAATGTGCTCTATAGTACGGATGTGGCGACCTTATTTTTGGACTCGCATCTCAATATCCGGTTTTTCACGCCCGCAACCAAATCGCTGTTCAATATCATACCCACTGACGTCGGCCGCCCCCTGTCCGATCTCAGTTCAAGCGCAACAGACGATGAGATGATCGAAGATGCGAAAATCGTGCTGCGCGAACTTGCGCCGATCGAACGGGAAATCGAAGCCGGCGACGGAAGATGGTTCATCCGCAGGATATTGCCTTACCGGGCTCAGAAAGCGGGCGGCGAAGGCGTTGTCATTACTTTTACCGATATTACCGAGCGTAAGCGCATTTTTGACGCGCTGGAAGCGAGCAAAAAACAGTCACAGACAGCCAATGCCGCAAAATCAAGATTTCTTGCGGCGGCAAGCCATGATCTGCGCCAGCCCCTTCAGACCCTGGCCTTGCTTCAGGGATTGCTGGCAAAAGCCGTGACAGGCGAAAAAGCCCAGAAACTGGTTGAGCGGGTTGACGAAACCTTGGTTGCCATGACGGGCATGTTGAACACACTGCTGGACATCAACCAGATAGAAGCTGGCACGGTAAAGGCTGAAATTATCGATTTTAATATCGAAAATTTGTTCACGCGGCTCAAGGACGAATATTCGCTCAACGCCCAGACTCAAGATCTGGACTTTCGCGTCATATCCAGCCAGACCATGATCAGGAGCGATCCGCGCTTATTGGAACAGATGATCCGGAACCTTCTGTCCAATGCCTTTAAATATACGAAAACCGGTAAAGTCCTGCTGGGCTGCCGTCATGTCCACGGAGCCCTGCGGATAGAGATACATGATACGGGCATCGGCATTCCGCAGGATGAGCTTCATGCGATTTTCGAGGAATATTATCAGGTTGAAAATGCAGCGCGCGAAAGAAGCCGCGGTCTTGGCCTTGGCCTTGCGATTGTCAGCAGCCTTGGAGTCCTGCTCGAACATCAGGTCCGTGTCGCATCAAGGCTGGGCAAGGGGTCGGTCTTTACAATCGAAATCAAATATCCATCGCGCAACAAATCCCGCCCGCTGGATGCGGCGAGCCTGCTCGCACCCCAGCTTATTGTGAAGGAACCTGCCCGCAGGGGGACAATCCTTGTCATCGAGGATGACCCCGAAATCCGGGAACTGCTGGGCATATTCCTCGAAAGCGAACATCATCTGATCGCGCTGGCTTCCGACGGGCCGGCAGCGCTCAGACTTGTCGAACCGGGGACGTTGCGTCCAGACCTGATTCTGGCGGATTTCAATCTGCCGGGCGGTATGAACGGCCTCGAACTTACCCATCAGTTGCGGGAAAAACTCAGACGGCAAATTCCTGTCGTTATTCTCACCGGCGACATATCAACCAATGCCTTGCGAGACATTGCCAACTCGAATTGCACACAGCTGAACAAGCCTGTGCGTCTGAACGAACTGGCCGGCATCATCCAGCGGCTCCTGCCATCGCCCGCGACACCTGCGGCGCAACAATCGCCGCGTCCGCAGGCTGGCAGCGAAAAGCCAGTCATTTTCGTTGTGGACGACGATGATCAGGTGCGCGAAGCCATTCGTGACGTGCTGGAAGACGAAGGCCTGCTGGTCGAGGATTATGCGAGCTGCGAAGCGTTTCTTGAAGCCTACAAGCCGGGGCGTCAGGCCTGCCTCCTGATCGATGCCTATCTTCCCGGCATGTCAGGAATGGAACTGCTTCAGCAACTGAAGACCCGCAACCATCTCCTGCCGTCAGTCATGATCACGGGAAACAGCGATGTCGCGATGGCGGTAGCGGCGATGAAGGCCGGCACGTCCGATTTCATTGAAAAGCCCTTCGATCGCAACGACCTGCTGCAGAGCATCGACCGGGCGCTGGAACTGTCGCTCGATACCAATAAACTGCTCGCCTGGCGCAGTTCGGCTGCGGGACATATTGCCGGCCTTACCAAACGTCAGCACCAGATCATGGACATGGTGCTGGCTGGCCATCCCAGCAAGAATATCGCAGCGGATCTCGGCATAAGTCAGCGCACGGTTGAAAACCACCGCGCCGGCATCATGAAAAAGACCGGCACAAAATCCCTGCCGGCGCTGGCGCGCCTGGCATTGGCAGCCAGCAGCTGAAGACGGTCTCTGGCCTATTTGGGTAGTTTCCGAATCTATCAGCAAACCTGTCCGCGTGTAGAGTTGATTCAACCCTTGGATGAAACTTCAAGGGAAACACAATCAACACGCAGGGCTCTTTAACATGAATGAAGACCGTATCGAAGGCCAGCTCCCCGCAATCACAGGCGTCATCATGCGCCGCCGAATTGCCGATTCTGCCGAGCACCTGTTTTCATAAATATTTCAATCGCCTGATGCCGGCATGGACCGTTTCCGTGCGCATGGGCCAACAGAGGAATAACGAACATGAACCTTGGCACAATTCTCATCATCATCCTTGTGCTTTTCCTGATAGGCGCCTTTCCGGCCTGGCCGCATAGCGCCAACTGGGGATATTACCCCAGCGGCGGCGTTGGTGCGCTGCTCGTCATCGTCATCATTCTTTTTCTTCTCGGGATCATTTGATTTGATGGACAGGAATGCCGCCTGTCCGGATCCCCAGCCAGCTATACGCCCTTTTACGATAACCCTGCGCGCAGCCAAACCGGAGCGCCTGTCAGGTCAGGCCTGACCATATCAAAGCCTCAGCCTGACTTAAAATATACAGAAAATTTCGGTAAAAATATTTGGGCAGCATTTAAATATTCTGCAAATTAAATAGCCAGCAGATTTGAGTATATTCCGACGCTGTTGCAAATAATACATTCACAATATGTTCAGTGCAATCAGCAGCGCAAGTGAATTGGTGCCCTGTTGTGATTTTTAAAACAACAACAGGGATTTCAACAATGAAATTACGAATTATCAGCCCAGGCCTGGCGCTGGCTGCCGCGATATTCGCCATTCCCGCAGCCGCTTCGGCGGACGAAGGCTTCGCCCGCCGCTCCAGCATTTTACGCGCCGGGCCAGCGGGAAACTATCCATATATCGCGCGCATCGCCCGCGGCACCCGATTTGAGGTTTACGGCTGTCTGGAAGGCTATGATTGGTGCGATATCTACGCCGACGGCAGCCGCGGCTGGTTTCCCGGAAGCCGGATAGGCTTTCTGCATGATGGCCGGAATGTGAGCCTCTTTGACGAATCTTCGGTTCTGAGCATTTCCATCATAACCTTCGCCCTGCCCGAATATTGGGGAAGCTATTACACCAATCGCCCGTGGTATGGAGACAGGCGCTGGCAGCGCGGGCAAATTCAAGCCCCGGCGGACAACCAGCAGCGGCCGATGGGAACAAGGTATCCGTCAAATCCGCTTGCTCTGCCGCAGCCGCAGGGCGCGCAGCAAAATGCCCCGCAACAGCCGCAGAATGCGCCTGCTGCCAACCATATGCCGGCGGGACAAGTGCCGGTAATGCCTGCTCC
This sequence comes from Methylocystis sp. sgz306128, assembly GCF_056032725.1. Classification (NCBI taxonomy): domain Bacteria; kingdom Pseudomonadati; phylum Pseudomonadota; class Alphaproteobacteria; order Hyphomicrobiales; family Methylocystaceae; genus Methylocystis; species Methylocystis sp. sgz306128. Next base: position 1,596 of record NZ_JBVYWO010000017.1, on the reverse strand, counting down.
GGTCCCGGTTCAGCGCGCTCAAAGGCAGAATTTAATGCCGCAGGGCGCATCGGCGCAGCAAAATGGCGCTCAGCATCCGCAGAACAATGCTCGGCAGGCGCCGGGCAACAATAACGGCAAATCAGGCAAAGGGTGCACGCCGCCTGAAGTCTGCCAATAAGCCGCGTCAATCCATCAATCAGAATCTACAAAAAGGAAAATGAAATGAAAAAAGTCGCAATAATCGCAAGCTTCGCTCTGCTTCTTGGCGCATGCGCCAATGCACGTGACGAGCGGATGGCTGATGGCGCGCTCATTGGCGGCACGGGCGGGGCCATAGTTGGCGGCGTCACCACCGGAACGGCAGGCGGCGCAGTCGTTGGCGGCGTCGTCGGTGCCGGCGTCGGTGCCGTGGTGGCGGATGCAACACGCCCCCGCCATCGTCATTGCCGTTACGACTACGACATGCAGAGAAATGTTTGTTATTACCGCTGAACGCCCAAGCTTATTCAATGGACAGCCGGAGGACGACGTCTTCCGGCTGTTGCCAATATGACAGGCTGAATACGTCGTCAGGATCTGGCAAGGCCAACGGCGGACAGGGCAATTTGCTCGGATCTGGCTTCAGGCGCGCTTCGGCCGGGCCTGAAGGCGGATCACTCCCTGCTGACCCTTCAGGCCTTCCACGAGTGAATGCCCGATTACCCAAATCCATGAAGCAGTCGCAACTCCGGCAGGGCAAAATGTTTGCACGAGACCTCGGCCATTTTTGGCGTACTGTCGTTGAACAATAGCGCGTGTGATCACTTCTTAATTGCGGCGCTGTGAGTGACAACGCGCAACCACCTGGCAAGATCATGACAGACAACGCCGAACCCGCCCCCCCGAAACACGAAAGACTCGCGGTAGGACTGATCGTTCGGCAGTTCTTTCAACTCTCCGCCGGATATTGGCGCGGTCCGGGTTCGCGACGGGCCTGGCTCCTCTCCATCTGCATAATGGTGTTGGTCATCAACAACCTGTTTGTTCAGGTTGGCATCAATCAATGGAACCGGTTCTTTTTTGATGCGCTCGAGCAGAAAAACCTGGCATCAGTCAAACTCGGCATCGGATTGGTGCTGGCTCTGGCATTTTTCTGTGCATTGAACAGCGTCCTGCTCGTCCATGTGCGGATGCGCATGCAAGTGCGGTGGCGCGAATGGCTGGCAAATCAACTCATCCTGCGCTGGCTGTCTGAACGCAGATTTTACCAGCTCAATATTGTGCAGGGCGAGGCTGCAAACCCGGAAGGCCGCATAGCCGAAGATACGCGCGTTGCGACCGAGCCCTTGGTCGATTTTGTCATCGGGCTGATAACCGCGTTGCTGACAAGCGTCACGTTCGTAAGCATTCTTTGGCAGATTGGCGGTTCATGGGATTTCGGGACGTTCCGGCTGCATGGCTATATGGTTTTTGCCGCCATCGGCTATTCCCTGCTGCTTTCGTTTACCACAGCTCTTATCGGCAGGCCGCTTATCCGGGCTGTCGAGGCCAAGAACGGAGCCGAAGCCAAGCTGCGTACCGAACTGACGGGCGTTCGTGAGAATGCCGAAATCATCGCGCTGGTTGGCGGGGACA
>NZ_JBVYWO010000016.1:0-47370 GCF_056032725.1 Methylocystis sp. sgz306128 | reverse complement strand
CGCCAACCGGGACAGAGCCAGTTTCATGCCACAAACCGCATGCTGCCGGTGGATGACGGCTTTTGGCAACATTTCATCGCCAGCCTGTTCGACGATAAGATTCCATAGCCGTGTTTGTCGACCTCGATTTGGAGGTGGCCCACTTTATCGCAGGACCCGGACTACTTGATCGCTGAAAATCCGTGTTCTACGATAGGGTTCACGCGTTTGCACCAAATGCGGGGCAGTCAGAACGACAATTCAATAATCGGGACGATCCATTTCAATCATCGACGCTGGTAATTGCGCCATATTGATCGGAAGAAATTTCTCTGTTCTGCCAATTTGCTTTGCCTGTTCCGATTAAGAAATTCCCTGTTATTTTTCACGAAAAGAACTATCAACCCACTGAAATATCCGACTTATTTCAGATAATTTGGCCAAATTGACCTCAAAAAATTGAAATTTTCCCTGTTTTTTCCTGTTAACAAGGAATTTTAGGCCAAAGACGCACCCGGATCACACTGCATCCGCCACCATTCCTTTCTTACAAAATCCATATTCTGATACGCGGGTAAATTCCGTCGTGATTTCCGTGCCTTGCGGCGGAAGGTCGGCAGAAGTTCTTGCTGAGACGCATTTTATGCGGTTCTTTCAGTGCCACTATGGCCAGTGTCTCTGAGGCCTTTTCTTCAATTTCCGTGTTTTGATGATATGTTTTGGCGCAGACGCCGGTTCGCATGCTTCCGGAGGGCGGCACGCGGACGAGGCAACCGTGTCTCTGGCAGGGTTCACGGCCTAAGGTCGTGGCGTTTGCGCGGGAAATGCCCGCAGGCAAAAAGGCTCGGTTTCTTTCACCATGAACATGGGATTAGCTGGCAGCATTGTCGAGCGGCGTCCAGATCCGCGAACGATGAAGCGTAAGTCTCGGCGGGTTGCGGCGTGATTTTGAGCAGACAAGTTTGGACGCGAATAGGCATGGCGAGCCAGGCGCCAAGAGATTCGACGTCTGGTCATTGAGCTCCTGATAACGATGTCACGGAATCGCCCGGAGCCATTTTTGCAGCCGATGCATTTTACCGCCGGCTTCGCGTGATTCATTGCTCGGCTTATTTCGACAGACCAATCTGATGGCCATCAACCCGCAATCCTTGGGATCGATTATCCCAGCCCGACCAGACGGCGCTGCTCGCTCCAGTCGAGCGGCAGGGTCTAGACCATCTCGGTGGAGTTGAGCGAATCGAGCAATGCGCGCGCATGAGCCTTTCCAAACGTCGAATTCGAATTGTGCCGCGGCTGGATCTTGGCAGGCTTGGTTTTTGCCGATAATCGCTAGAGGATCTGACTGATATGGCACTTCTCTTTTGAACGACGGCCATTGTCTGATGGTCAGGTAATTTGGAGTTCCGTCGCTTAAGCCCGAAGAAGATCCAGCCGTTCCATCGGGTACCAGTTATCCTATGGGCGATCACCGACAGCGAGGCCTGGATCTGCCCCTGCCAGAGAAACCCATCGAGCAGAATGATCACTTCATGATGCATGCCCTGCCACTCGCGGATCAGCCGCGTGCCAGCCGGCAGTATCCGGTTGCCCCGGTCTTTGATCCACGCCTGATGGTCGCTCGAAGGACGGCCCGGTTCGATCCCAGACCGGCCCTTCATTCCGCAAACTGCAATATCAGGCCCATCCGCCGTTGATCCGCCGCCTCGCTGATTCTGGCCTTTCAAAGCGACCTGCATCGCGGACCAGACCAGCCCCTTCCGCCATTTCTGCGATCAGGCCCTACCCTGCCAGCGTCAGGGCAAGACGCTGTCTTGCCGTCCGTGCCATTTTGGACGGCACAAGCAGCCATCCATGCTCGTGCTCGGCACAGGCACGAAGTGCGGCACCCTGCGTCTTTGTCAGTTGGAACTCACTCATCGCTTTCGAGGACTATCCATGAAATGGAACGGCCATGTCAGAAACGCCAAAGGAACAGCCGTTTGAGGAGCTCAAATGGATGCATGAAATAAAGCGCTCGGACGCCCTGCGCGTTCACGATGGGCTGCTCTCATTTCACGACCAAGTTAATGAATCAACGATGAAGAGTGCCTAGACAGCGCTTAGGACTACTGTTCTTGTAAATGGAGGAGCGGATTTCTCCTTACTCGCATTCATGCGCGCACTTGCATCAAAATCGTCACTCCACGCGGAACAGCTTTCAAGAATTGCCGGATGTTTAAGCTAATTCGCTTGGGGTGTGGGGGCTGCAATGGCAGGCATGGGGTTTACATATCTTACCCACTACTTATCGGGCGCATATACGACGTCCTTAATTACAATTTTTGAACACCCTTATTTCGAGTACAGTGAGCAATCTCCCAAACTGAAATGTTACAAAAAAATGGGCACATTTATTTGCTCTTACCTTTAGCATTGAGGCGCTAGCGCTCTTCATTTTAGGCACGCTGACAGTCAAAAACGCAGTCCCTCAGCTTGTTACAAGTGGTTAACGTCCCGCTGACCTGCCACTGCAAATCCTCCGACGGCGCATCGCAGACAAAATTCCGGCCTTTTTCGGCGATTTTGCCGTCCTCCACGGCAATATCGACACATTCACTGCCACTGTCCGCCAGCCGCGCGTTGCAGAAAAGACGGTCGATCGCCATGGCTTCAGACACCCGCCGCCAGATAGGCGCGCCATCCGCCAAACGAACTGACATCGCGCGCCTCGCGCACAGCACTGGCTTCGACAAGAAAGCCCTTGGCCGAAGTGCCGTCGGCGAACTGCACTGTGCCAATGCCGAGCGGCGCGGGAATAGACCCGACGAACCTGCCGAATGCCGCCGCATCAAGGCTCCAGATTTCCGCCGCGATCTTCGCACCGCCCGTCCCCACGCGCAGCAGGCCCGGTTTGGGCGGATTGGTTCCGGCAAGGGCAAAGAGGCCGTATTCGGGAACCGTTTCCACCGCCCGGACAAACACGCCGCCAAGCTCCACCAGTTCCCGGTTGAGGGGCAGGCCGGAGAGATGTGCGCCCACCACCGCAAGTTCGATCCGGTCAGCCGCGGCCCGCACCTGCGAATGCGGGGGCGAAGGCGCCGACAGGCCGGTTGCGCCCATTTTCGTACCGGAATACGCCTGAACCTGCGCGGCAATGCCCGCGAGCAGTCCATCGGAACCGGCAGCGCCGATCAGGGTCAGGCTTGACGGCAGCCCGTCGCCGCGCAAGCCGGAGGGAACGGCAATGGCTGCCAGATCAAGCAGATTGACGAAATTGGTATAGGTGCCGAGGTTTGAATTCAGCTCGATCGGCTTTTCCGCCAGTTCCGCCAGCGTATAGGGCCGCGGCATGGTGGGCACCACCATCACGTCAAAGCCCGCCCATGCGCCCTGCGTCTGGCGCCTGAGGGCGGCAAGCCTGTAGGCGGCTTCGAAACAGGCGACTGCGTCAAATTTGCGCGCGCCTTCGATGATGGCGCGGGTTACCGGATGAAATGCCTCCGGCTTTGACTCAAGCAGCGACTTGGTGGCGGCATAGCGCTCCGCCACCCATGGTCCCTCGTAGAGCAGCCGCGCCACAGCATAAAACGGCTCTATATCGAACTCGACCAATTCAGCGCCCAGCGCCCGCAAAGCCGCGCTGTCCCGGGCGAAGGCGGCCGCCGCATCGCTGTCGCCGAAAAACCTGAGCTGGTCGGCACGCGGAACGCCGAAGCGCAGTCGCGGCGGCAGAGCCGAAAGCTGCGGCGCAGGCCAGGCCCTGGCATAAGGATCGGCTGCATCGAAGCCCGCCGCAATCCGATAGGCGAGAAAGGCATCGGCAACATCAAGCGCGAAAATGGACACAGTGTCGAGCGTGCGGCAAGCTGGCACCACACCGGAGCTTGAAATCGCGCCGAGCGTCGGCTTAAGGCCGACAATTCCGTTGAGCGCCGCTGGAACGCGCCCCGAACCCGCCGTATCCGTGCCGAGCGAAAAAGGCACGATGCCTGCGCCAACCGCCGCCGCAGAGCCGGAGCTTGAGCCCCCGGGCACGAGGCGCGCATCCAGCGCATTGCGCGGCACGCCATAAGGCGAGCGTACGCCCACGAGCCCCGTGGCGAACTGATCGAGATTGGTCTTGCCGATGACGATCGCTCCAGCCTGCTCCAGCCGCTCGACCACAAAGGCTGATTTTTGGGCAGAATAGGCAAAATCCGGGCAGGCCGCAGTCGTGGGCAGGCCTGCGACATCAATGTTATCCTTTACGACGAACGGGACACCGTAAAGTGGCCGGCCTGCGGGCCCCCCGGCCTGCAGGCGCGCAGCGATAGCCAGCGCTTCCGCCTTGGGGCGCAATGTAATGAACAGGGCCGGATCATCATGCTCGGCGATACGCGCATAAACGGCCTCTACCGTCTCTGACAGCGACCGGCCGGCCTCATGCGCCGCCAGAATGGCGGAAATCGTCAAAGTTTCATCACTGGCTGGCATGAAATTTATCCTTGTCATCTGGAAGCGCGAACATACACCAAGCAAATTTCATGCAAGGCCGCAATCAGACGGCCATCCCGAACATTCATCCTGCGTGGATGTCTTCGAGGGAATGGCGCCGCGCGCCTGCCGGGCCGCCCCTCCCATGCATGACCGAGAGTGGCATGCTCCTTGCTTTATAAACCCCGAGCACCCTGCGCCTTTTCGCGCACGGGAGATCGAATGGGGGTTCTGATGTCATCGAGCTATTTGTCCCGACGCAAATTCTTGCAGACCACGGCCATGGGCGCCGCCGGACTGGCACTTGATCTTGGTCTTGTGAACAGCGCGCGCGCCGCAGACCTCACTGTCGGCATCGTCTATGTCGGCGCGCGCGACGACTTTGGCTGGAATCAGGCCCATGCGGTAGCCATCAAGGCGCTCAAACAGGTGCCGGGCGTCAAGGTTGTCGAGGAGGAAAACGTCCCCGAGACAGATGCCTGCTCCAAATCCATGGAATCCATGATCAATCTTGATGGTGCAGGGCTGATTCTGGCAACGTCCTTCGGCTACTATCAGCCGTTTGTTGTCGATATGGCGCGCAAATATCCCAAGGTGGAATTCCGCCATGCCGCGCCCCTTTGGAATAAGGACAAAGATCCGGCCAATGCCGGTTCCTATTTCGGCTATCTCAATCAGGGGCATTATGTCGACGGCGTTGCCGCAGGGCTTTCCACCAAGACCAGCAAACTCGGCTTTGTCGCGGCTAAGCCTATCGCCAGCGTGCTGAGCAACATCAATTCCTTCCTGCTGGGTGCGCGCTCGGTCAATCCAAAAGCTACCGTGCAGGTGATCTTCACCGGCGACTGGTCGCTCCCAGTGCGTGAGGCCGAGGCGGCCAATGCGCTGGTGGATGCCGGTTGCGATGTCATCACCTGCCATGTCGACGGGCCGAAAGTGGTGATCGAAACCGCGGAGAAGCGCGGCGTGATGAGCTGCGGCCACAATGCCAGTCAGGCGCCGCTGGCGCCCAAAGGCTTCATCACCGGCGCGGAATACAAGTGGGAGACGATCTATAAGGGCTATGCCGCCGATCTGGCGCAGGGCCGGAAACTGTCAAACTTCACGGCGGGCGGCATCGAATCCGACATGGTGCAGAATACGCCCTTTGGCGCGGGTGCGACCGAACCTGCCCGCAAGGCCGCGCTCGCCGCCATCGAAGGGCTGAAGGCGAAAAAGCCGATCTATGCTGGCCCGCTCAAGGACAACAAGGGCAAGGTAGTTATAGACAAGACCTACGACAATCTCGATCCCTTCCTCGACAAGATGGATTACCTGCTCGAAGGCGTGGTCGGCTCTATAACCTGACCGGACCACAGCCATGAGCCTCGACGCGCCCGCCCCCGCCGCCATGTCCGCCAGCTATCCAGACGCGGTGCCCGAGACATCGGGCACCCTGGAGCGCCTCCGGGTCGGTTCGGAATATTTGGTGATTCCGGCTCTGGCGCTTGCAATCGCGCTGCTGCTTTTTGCGGGCTTCCTGCTGGCGCTCGGCAAATCGCCGCTAGATTTTGTCGCCTTTGTCTGGCAGGGCGGCTTTGGTACGGCCTTTTCCTTCCAGAATTCCCTCCAGCGCGCCTCGCCATTGATCCTGACGGCGCTGGCTGTCGCGGTTCCGGCCCGCATCGGCCTCACCATCATCGGCGGCGAGGGCGCTTTGGTGATCGGCGGTTTTGCTGCCGCGGCGGTCGCTATTCCGATGATCGGCGTGGCACCGCCGTCATGGACATTGCTGATCATGGCGCTGACGGCCTGCATCACCGGCGGCATGTGGATCGGCTTTGTCGGATATCTGCGCTATGCGCGCGGCGTCAACGAAACCATTTCGTCTCTGCTGCTGACCTATATCGGCATTGCAATCATGAATTTTTTTGTCGAGGGCCTGCTGCGCGACCTGAGCAACCCTAACAAGCCATCAACCAAACCGATCGGTTCTGCCTATATGATCGGCAATATTCCGGGCACCCAGGTGCATTGGGGCTTTGCCGCGGGCATCTTTCTGGCTTTCGCGCTCTACATTCTCATGACGAAAACCACCTTCGGCTTTGCCGCGCGTCTGACGGGCGGCAACATGCGCGCAGCGCTGGCACAGGGTCTGCCGGTCGGACGGCTGATCGTGGCCTCGGCCATGATTGCCGGGAGTTGCGCCGGCCTTGCCGGTTTTTTTGAGGTGGCGGCCATTCAGGGCCGTGCCAATGCTTCGCTCGCTGCAGGTTATGGCTTTACCGGTATTCTCGTCTCGTTTCTGGCGCGGCACAATCCGCTGGTCATCATACCCGTTGCCATTCTCTTCGGCGGACTGGAGGCCTCGGGCGGACTGATCCAGCGGCGCATGGGCCTACCCGATGCCACGGTTCTGGTGTTGCAAGGGTTGATTTTTATCGTGCTGCTGACTTCGGAGACGCTTTACGGGCGCGCCGCCCTCTTCAAACCCGCCCATGCAAGGACACAGCCGTGAATCATTCGCTCTTTATCGTGCTGGTGGCCATGCTGGGCGGAGCGATCCGCGTATCGACGCCGTTCATGTTCGTGGCGCTGGGCGAATGCATCACCGAGAAAGCAGGCCGCGTGAATCTGGGACAGGAAGGAACCATGGTGCTGGGCGCAATGGTTGCCTACGCCGCCTCGTTCCAGAGCGGCTCACCCTGGCTGGGCGTACTGGCAGCAGGCGGCGCAGGCGCGGTGCTCGGCGCGCTGCATGGCGCAATCTGCCGCCTGCCGCGTGTGAATGATGTCGCCGTTGGAATTGCACTGATGATGTTCGGTGTGGGTCTGGCCTTCTTTTTCGGCAAGCCCTACATCCAGCCGACCGCGCCGCGGCTGCCAGCCATAGACCTCGGCTTCTGGAGCGGCAACGCCGGCCTGCGCAGCGCGCTTGATATCAATCCGCTGTTCTTTGTCGGAATTCTGCTGGCTGCAGGGCTTGGCTGGGCCTTTCGCAATACGCGCTGGGGGCTTGTGGTGCGCACCGTGGGCGACAGCGCCGCAGCCGCCCGTGCACTGGGTATTTCCGTTGATGGCGTGCGGCTGGCTGCCACCACCATCGGCGGCTTTCTTGCCGGAACAGGCGGCGCGTTCCTGTCGCTTTCCTATCCCGGTTCTTGGAATCAGGGCCTGTCTTCCGGACAGGGGCTGATGGCCGTGGCGCTGGTCATTTTCGCCAGATGGGACCCCGTGCGCTGCCTTTTCGCCGCACTGCTCTTTGGCGGCGCCGGAGCCATAGGCCCTGCGCTGCAATCGGTCGGCGTGACGCAAGGCTATTATTTCTTCAACGCCGCCCCCTACATTCTCACACTCGTCATCATGATCGTGACGTCCAGCGCCAAGCGTTCGTTACGCGACATGCCGGGCGAACTCACAATGGTGCGCTGAAATGCTGGAAGCCGACCCCTATCTCTGGCCCTGTAATGGCAGGTGGACGCCGCAGAACACTGCCCTGATCATCATCGACATGCAAACCGATTTCTGCGGCAAGGGCGGCTATGTCGATGCCATGGGCTATGATCTCTCGCTGACGCGAGCGCCCATAGAGCCGATCAGGGCCGTGCTCGGCGCCATGCGGGCCAAGGGCTATCATGTCATCCACACGCGCGAAGGCCACCGGCCGGACCTCTCCGATCTTCCCGCCAACAAGCGCTGGCGTTCGCAGCGCATCGGCGCAGGCATCGGCGATCCCGGCCCATGCGGCAGGATTCTCGTGCGCGGCGAACCCGGCTGGCAGATCATCGACGAACTTGCGCCGCTCGCGCATGAACCCATCATCGACAAGCCTGGCAAGGGCTCCTTCTGCGCCACCGATCTCGAACTCATCCTGCGCATGCGCGGCATTGAAAATCTCGTTCTCACCGGCATTACGACCGATGTCTGCGTCCATACCACCATGCGCGAGGCCAATGACCGCGGCTTTGAATGCCTGCTACTGGAAGATTGCTGCGGCGCGACCGACCGCGGCAATCACGATGCCGCCGTCAACATGATCAGAATGCAGGGCGGCGTCTTCGGCGCGATAAGCCATTCCGCCGCCTTCATCGGGGCTTTGCCATGACGTCCGGCGCCCGTCAGGCTTTTGTTCATCGCATTGCCACACAGGGCCCGGACGATGTCGCCGGACTGGCTGCATTACTCGAAAGTGGTGAAATTTCTGCAAAAAATGTCATTGCCATTCTTGGCAAGACGGAAGGCAATGGCTGCGTCAATGATTTTACCCGTGGCTTTGCCACCCAGTCGCTGAAGGCCCTGCTCGCGCGCCATCAGCCCGAGGCAGATGTCGAAAAAGTCTGCATTGTCATGTCCGGCGGCACGGAAGGTGCCATGGTTCCGCATCTGGTTGTGTTCGAAGTGCGAGATACACTGCAGGAACCACGGCCCGGCACGCTGGCGCTCGGCCGGGCCAGAACCGTGGCGCTACCGCCTGAACATCTGGGCCGGACGGGTCAGGTTGACCTCGTAACGCAGGGGGTCAGGGCCGCCATGCGGGATGCCGGCATCACCAATCCGGCAGATGTGCATTTCGTGCAGATCAAATGCCCGCTGCTGACGCAGGCCTGCGTCAGCGAGGCGCTGGCGCGCGGGCAGGAAACCGCAACCAAGGACACGCTGAAAAGCATGGGCCTGTCGAGAGCCGCCTGTGCGCTTGGCATTGCCGTGGCTCTGGGCGAGGTGGAGCGCGGTCTGCTCAACGATAATGCCATCGGAAAGGACTGGTCGCTGTATTCGACACGCGCCTCCACGTCAGCTGGCGTTGAACTCTCCGATCATGAAATCATTCTGCTTGGCCGTTCTTCGGGCTGGGCTGGGCCCCTAACCATTGCACATGGCGTGATGAAAGATGCGCTGGATGTCGCACCCGTGCGGGTGGCACTGGCCGAGACCGGTCTTGCCTCTCAGGGACAACTGACCGCACAGGACCAGACCCGGCTTATCGCTGTTCTGGCCAAGGCAGAAGCAAGCTCGACGGGAATGCTGCGCGGCCGGCGCCACACCATGCTGGATGATTCCGATATTTCCTCCACGCGCCATGCACGCGGTTTCGTTTCCGGGGTGCTGGCCAGCATAATCGGCCATGCCGAAATTTACGTCTCCGGCGGGGCGGAACATCAGGGCCCGGACGGCGGAGGGCCTGTGGCCATCATCGCCATACGCAGCGAAACGGGGGGGAACCATCCATGAGGCGCGCGCCCTCTTTGCAGACGATCGGCATGAGCAAGAGCTTCGGTCCGCTCAAGGCATTGAACAACGTCAGTGTCAGCATTCCCTCCGGCACCGTTCATGCTCTGCTGGGCGAAAATGGCGCCGGAAAATCGACACTGGTCAAATGTATTATGGGATTTTACACGCCCGATCAGGGGCAGTTACTGCTCAATGGCGAGGAGATTGCCGTCCGCAACCCGCGCGAGGCGCAGGCGCAGGGTATTGGCATGGTCTACCAGCATTTCACGCTGGTGCCCTCGCTGACCGCTGCTGAAAACCTCGTGGTCAGCCGCGCCGGTGCGCCGGGGCTCATCGAGTGGCGTAAGGAACACGCCCATCTTGAGGACTTTCTCGCAAGAATGCCGTTCCGGGTGCCGCTCGACAAACCGGTCTCAATGCTCGCAGCCGGCGAAAAGCAGAAGCTCGAAATCCTCAAGCTGCTCTACCTCGACCAGCGCTTTCTCATTCTCGACGAACCAACTTCGGTACTGACTCCCGGCGAGGCTGACGAAATTCTCGGCCTGCTGCGCGACATGGCGCATCGCGGCGAGATTACGGTCTGCATGATCAGCCATAAATTCCGCGAGGTGGATGCTTTTTGCGACGATGTGACCATCCTGCGGCGCGGCGCGCATGTCGGCGGCGGCAAGGTGAGAGCGCTGTCGGCCAGCGCCATGGCCGGCATGATGATCGGCGACGCCATTGTCCGCTCTCCCGCTGCCCGAAACCCCATGCCCGAGCGGAAGGCCGTTTTTGAAATTGCCGGACTGTTTGCCGACAATGACGACGGTCGCCCGGCAGTCAATGGCCTCGATCTCAAGATCAGGCCGGGAGAAATCGTCGGCGTGGCCGGCGTCTCAGGCAACGGACAAAGCGAACTTGTCGAAACGCTCTCCGGCCAGAGGCCGATCAAGCTTGGCCAGATCCTGATCCATGACCAGAATTTCGAGCCGACCCGCGATCATTTCGATAAGTTCAAAGTGTTCGGCCTGCCCGAGGAGCCCCTGAAAAACGCTACGGTTCCCAGCATGTCCGTCGCCGAAAACATGGCGTTCCGCGCCTTTGACAAGGCACCTATGGCGCGTCTGGGCTGGTGGCTCTCCAGTGCGCCGATGCGCGAGCGGGCACGCGGGCTTGTTGCGCGCTACAATGTGCGTACCCCCTCGCTGGAGACACCGATCCGCGACCTTTCCGGCGGCAATGTGCAGCGCGCCGTCCTGGCACGCGAACTCTCAACGCAGGTTGAAGTGCTCATCGTCGCCAATCCTTGTTTCGGGCTGGATTTCGCCTCTGTCGCCGATATCCGCGCCCAGATCATCGAACAGCGTAACAACGGCGCGGCGGTGCTCCTCGTTACCGAGGATCTTGACGAAATTCTCGAATTGTCCGACCGCATCGCCGTGATGTCGGAAGGCCGGATCACTTATATCACCGCTGCAGAGGGTGCCAGCCGCACCACCATTGGCCAGCATATGGCGGGCCATTGACATGGCACACATGATCGCCGTACCGGCCCGCCCCTTTCCCTATGTGCTTGATGCCGCGCATATCGCGCTGGTCGTCATCGATATGCAGCGCGATTTTCTCGAGCCCGGCGGATTTGGAGAATCGCTGGGCAATGATCTTGCGCCGGTTGCGCAGATCGTGCCAACGGTTGCGGCGCTCATCGCGCTTTTCCGGACGAAGGACTGGCCGGTTCTTCATACCCGTGAGAGCCACTTGCCCGATCTCTCGGATTGCCCGCCCGCAAAGCTCATGCGCGGCAAGCCATCGCAGCGCATCGGAGACAGCGGCCCAATGGGCCGTATACTTATCCGGGGCGAGCCAGGCAACGACATTGTCGCGGCCTGCAGTCCGCACCCCGGCGAGATCGTCATCGACAAGCCGGGCAAGGGCATGTTTCATAGCACCAATGTCGATGCCCTGTTCAGGGCGCGCGGCGTCACCCATCTTGTCTTTGCCGGCGTGACGACAGAGGTCTGCGTCCAGACATCCATGCGCGAGGCCAATGACCGCGGGTATGAATGCCTGCTGATCGAAGATGCTACAGCCAGCTATTTTCCGCAGTTCAAACAGGCTACGCTGGACATGATCTGCGCACAGGGCGCAATCGTCGGCTGGGTGACATCGCTGGCCGAATTACGGGAGGCCGTGACATGAGTGAATTTTCCCCTGAAGCCGTGATCGAGGCAATGGCCCCGCTCAACGGCCTGACCATAAACCCGTAATGGAAGCCGCAGATCGCGCTGCATCTGGCTATTGCCGCCAGCCATGCCGCCAAAGTGCTGGCGTTATCGTTGCCCGATGAACAGGAACTAGCCCCGGTGTTCGCGCCATGAGTCTCATGGATCAACACGCCTCGGTGCTCGCCCCCGCGGTCCGCTCAGGCGCGTCGAGCGCGCGCGGTATCATTAAAGCCGCGCTGAACCGCATCAGCGAGCGCAACAGCGCGCTGGGCGCTCTGACCGACATTGACGCGCAATGGCCGTCACCTGACGATATCCATAGCAGGGCAACTCATCCTGGATGTCCTCGATAAGTGCAACAAGCTCGGTATCGCTGAAATTCAAAGCCCTTGCCGTGGATTGATAGTAGTAGGTGCTCCTGGGGACATCGATCATTTTGCACCCCCATCTGATGGAGCAAGCCGCGGGCCGGTGACGATGGAGAATTTCTCGTTGCCGCCGATGGTTGGCTGGCGCGGAGTTTTTTTAACCAGATCTAGCTCCATCGTAAGTTGGCCGACCTTTCGTTCGAGTGCCGCCGATATGGACCTCTGGATTTCATGAGCCTTCTCCATTTAAGGCCCGCAGAGCGTATCAGTTTTTCCCTGCCCCGTGGTCCAGTCCCAGGGGTTCACTTCAAAAACGGCTCAATTCTGGATGGGAATCAACAGGGTTGCACTTCATAAAGTAGAAAACTCTAACCAAAAACGGCCCAGTTTCCTGGGCGCAGGTCACCGTGACGGCGTGGTTGCGCCACCCGAGATCGTCCTGTTTATATGGGAGCGGCGCTGCCTGAGGCTCCAAGCCGTCAATCTCTGAAGACGACATATTTTTTGTAGCCGCCGACTACCACCTTTATGCCTTTATTTGATGTACAATTGTAAAAATTGCATCGTCTGCAAACTTCGATTAATCTGTTGCAACAAAGAAGTGCTGACCGAAAAATCGGGAACAGCATACTCGATCCGGGAGGATCCATGGTAGAAATCGTTTCCAAGCGGGACGGCCCGCGGCGCGAAGACGCGCCTCTCAAGCAATTAATCCAGAACAACCGTTCAACGATTGTTCGTCTGGCGGATCAGATCAGCGGCGGCGGATATTCAGCCTCGAAAAAGCCGCGCGAAAAGCCGCAGGCGCAAGGCCTGATCATCCATGTGGGAAGTGCTCCGGCAGTCGCGCAGGAAGTCAAGGCCAGAATTCGCGCGACGATCAATGGCCGCGTCATCGCCGTCGACGACAACACGGGACTACAACTCCACCATATCGGCGATATCCGACGCCGCAACGGCGGTGAAATTTTCGTTCTTGCCACGAAAGAAAATGGCTTCTTCGCGCCGGTCGAAGACGAAGTGGCCGCGGCGCTGAGCGAGATCGACGGCACTTGGCTTGACCAGAACAATACGGAAGAAAAGCTTGTCGCGGACATTAGCGCAAAACTAAACCTTGCCTGATGCATTGATGCGGACATGCAAAGGATCGGACGGCAATGCCGTTACGGGTGCCTTTGAAACGACGTGCAGCCTCTGTCTAAAATGTGAGTTGCCTGAATGAAACGCGAACTCGCCTCAGACTTGTCAAAGCTCGAAGCAACTGGCGCCATCGTCGCATTGTCAGGCAGGCGGCCTTATTACAGCGATGCAGATTATGACGAAAGGGCGACAATGCGCGCCTGGGAAGATTTGCTCGCTGGCGAGATCAAAACTCCGGGCAAAATGCCCTCCATCCGCTCTCTCATCCATGAATCATGGGGTAGGAGTATATCCGGCGGCATCAATGCCGAGCGGACAGAAGCGCCCATCACTTGCACGCGGGATGAAATCGAAATTCTGACCCGCGCCAATCTGGAATTCCTGTCGGTCGCGCGGAAACCTTTCGCGGCAATCGGCCAACTCCTCGAGGGTACCGGCGCCATGCTGGTGCTGGCGGATCACGAAGGCATCATACTCGAGGCCATCGGCGACAAGAAGACCTTGCATTCCGGCATGGAAATTCAACTTTCCATCGGCGGCAAATGGCATGAGGGATCGGTCGGGACCAATGGCATCGGCACCGCGCTCTGGACGGGCGAACCGGTGTTCGTTCACGCGGCGGAGCATTTCTGCGCGGGGATAAAAGCCTGGACCTGCGCCGGTGCACCTATCCGCGATCCGCTTGACGGCAGCATCATTGGCGTGGTCGATCTCTCCGGGCATTCGCCGATATTCCGGCAGCACAATACGGCTCTGGTCGCCGCTGTCGCCCGCGAGATCGAAAATGCGCTTGCAGAACAGCAGCAACTGGAGCGCACGCGCCTGCTCGAGGAATTCATCGCCTCGGCGCCGGGCTACATGCGCCAGGACGGCGTTGCGATCGTCGATCGCCACGGCCGGGCCATTTACACCAACAACATCCCGAAGGGCGTGTTCAGCGAGATGTCCAACGGACAGACTGAGCTTGTGCGCGGCAGTCGCCTGCTGAACCTGCCGGCGTTCGGCAGTGACGTCGATCTCGACAAGGCACTGCCCGAACATCTTCATAAATCGTGCCACATCAACCCGCTTCGCCTTGGCGGCGATCTGCGCGGCGCGGCTTTGGTGTTTCCGTTCAACCGTCAGATCGGCCGTTCGGCGCCGCTCATCAGCGCTCCGGATCTTGAGCGTATCGAAGAAGCGTCCTCGCTGATCGTGGGCGAAAGCGAAGCTCTGCTTGAAGCCATAGACGCCGCCTGCCGCGTCGCGCGTTCGAGCAACGACGTGTCGCTGCTGATCGAGGGCGAGACCGGCGTCGGCAAGGAACTTTTCGCGCGGCTTGTCCATGTTGCGGGCCAGCGCACGCACAAGGAACCGTTCATCGCGATGAATTGCGGTGCGATCACGCGGGAATTGTTCGGCAGCGAATTGTTCGGTCATAGTCCCGGCGCATTCACCGGCGCGTCGAGGGAAGGTAAGGCCGGCGTCTTTGAACTGGCGCATGGCGGCGTTCTGAGCCTTGACGAAATCGGCGAAATGCCGCTCGAAATACAGCCCTTCCTGCTTCGTGTTCTCGAAGAGCGGGTGGTGCGCCGGATCGGCGACAACAAGGACCGGCCCGTCAATGTCAAGTTGGTTGCCTCGACCAACCGCGACCTCAAGCAGGAAGTGGCGGCAGGACGGTTCCGCCGCGATCTCTACTATCGCATTGGCGCGGTTTCGATTCAGGTGCCGCCGCTGCGCCAGCGCGG
This sequence comes from Methylocystis sp. sgz306128, assembly GCF_056032725.1. Lineage (NCBI taxonomy): Bacteria > Pseudomonadati > Pseudomonadota > Alphaproteobacteria > Hyphomicrobiales > Methylocystaceae > Methylocystis > Methylocystis sp. sgz306128. The sequence goes on along the minus strand of NZ_JBVYWO010000016.1, from coordinate 32,283 downwards.
ACAGGACGTTCTGCTGCTTCTGGAAAATTTCAACCGCAAGATTTCCGCGCAGACCGGCTCGGAAATACTGCGCTTCGGATCGGACGCGCTCGATGCGCTTCTCGCCTATCAATGGCCCGGCAATGTGCGGGAGCTGAAAAATCTCGTCGGGCGGCTGCACGTTCTTTCGAACGGCAGGACGATTTGCTGTCGGGACCTGCCGGATGAGATTCTGGCCGCGGATCCCGCCTCGCGGATAGCGGATGCGCTGGTCGCCGACGCTGCGGCGCCGGTGTGCAGCTTCGTGGAAGCAGAGCGGCAGGCCATCAAGAACGCCTTGATCGCAGAGGGCGGCAATCTGAGCCGCGTTGCGCTACGGCTCGGCATTTCAAGGCCGACCCTCTACCGAAAATTTGAACAATACGGCATTCAGCGCAACCGCGGCTTTGCCTGATTGCCGGAGCCGGCCGACTTTCACGCTGACACCAATCTTGCCGGAGCATTCCGGTCCGGCGAGTAGCTCCCAAAATGAAAAGGCCTCCCGGCGTAATGCCGGGAGGACTGTATAAGCCGGAAAGCCGGATTCAGATTTCGATCGGCCGGGCCATCTCTTCGCCGGTCAGGCGAACCGGTCCGGGATTCAAAACTTCGAAACGGATCAACAGTCCGGCAAGTGCCGCGCCCAGACAAGGCGCGACGATGTAGAGCCAGAGCTGCGAAAGCGCGGCTCCGCCCGAGAACAGGGCCGGGCCGAGCGAGCGCGCAGGATTGACTGACGATCCCGAAACGGCAATACCGGCCAGATGGATGACCACAAGCGTCAGCCCGATCGCCAAACCGGCCAGCGCGCCGGCGCCGTCCTGCGATGTCGCCCGCAGAATTACGACCAGAAACAAGAATGTTGCCACCAGTTCGAACAGGAAGGCCGATGCCATTGCGTAGAGCGACCAACCATTCTGCGCAAATCCGTTGGCGGCGATGTCATACCCCCCGTCTTTGCCCTGCACGATCACATACAGGATCGCCGAGGCGACGATTGCCCCCGTGAACTGGGCCAACACATATGACACCAGTTCGCTGGCCGACATCCTCCCGGCGACGAAAACGCCAAGACTCACGGCCGGATTGAGATGCGCACCGGAAATTGGTCCGATCGAATAGGCCATTGCAGTAACTGTAAGACCGAAGGCCATCGCTACGCCCAGAAGTCCCACTTCCTGGCGCATAAACAGAACCGTCGCACAGCCCAGAAAGACGAGAGCGAAGGTTCCTATAAATTCACAAACAGGCTTATTCATCGATATTTTCCCCCAGATTCAGATCATGATCAATTATGCGCCGCGCGACAGCGCGGCCGCGCTCACTCCCGGCCCAGCTTTTCAGCACCGCCGCCACGGGAAGGGCCTGCTGTCGGATCGATATCCTCGCCCAGATCGCCTACCAGCGTTTCGGTAGTGAGAATAAGGGTTGCGACGGAAGCGGCATTGGCGAGCGCGGTACAGGTCACCCGGACAGGATCGATGATCCCTGCTTCGAACATGTTCTGAAACGCGCCGCTGGCAGCGTTATAGCCATGCCCGCGCTCAAGATGCGTCACCTTGGCCACAACAGCCTCCGGATCTCCGCCCGCATTGAATGTAACGCGCCACAACGGACGGCAAAGGATCGAATTGACCAGCCGCACGCCTTCAGCAACATCGCCGCTCACTGACTCCAAAACCGGGTCGAGCGCCGACGATATCTGAGCAAGGGCCGTACCGCCGCCAGCGACGACACCCTCTTCAGCCGCGGCGCGGACCGCATGGAGCGAATCCTCGAGCAACTGAATGGTGCGCTTTTGCTCAACCGGGGTAACGCCGCCCGCATAGAGGATGGCCGTTCCGCCGGAAAGCTTGGCAAGCCGTTCGCGCAATTTGTCCTGCTCGATATTGGGCGGCGCGGCTTCATATTGCCGCTGGACCTGCGCCCGGCGGGCAGCAATGGCCGCCGCTTCGCCATTGCCGCGGATAACGGTCGTATAGGTCGCGCTGGTCCGCACACGCTCGGCCGTACCCAGATCGGCGGCCACGACATCCTCGATGCGCCCGCCAAGGTCGCGCGCGATGACCCGGCCGCCGGTGAGTATCGCCAGATCTTCCAGCATGGCCTTGCGCCAGTGACCATATTCCGGCGGATGGACGACGAGATATTTGCCCGTCTCGTTCTTGCCGAGCAGCGTCACAACCACTTCGGGCGACATTTCCTCCGAGATGATCAGCAATGGCCGCCCGGCCTGATCGGCAATCCTGCGGATTGAATCAAGTGCAGCCGGATCCTTGATCTTCAGATCGGTCATCAGGATGAACGGATGCTCAAGCACCGCTTCCATCTTGTCCTGATCCGTCACCATATGGTGCGAGAGATAGCCGCGCTCAAAAGACATGCCCTCGACAATATCCAGCGTCGTATCGGTCGTTACGCTGTAATCGGTGGTGATGACGCCTTCGGCCCCGACGCGGGCGTAGGCTTCCGCCACCAGCGCCCCCAGCTTGGGATTCGTCGCTGCAATATTTGCAACTGAGGCCAGCATGCCATTGGCCTTGGCCGGCTTAGCGGATGCCTTGAGCGCCGAGACGATCGCCGTCACGGCAAGGTCGATGCCACGGCAAAGATCGACGGATTTGGCGCCGCGCTCATTGGCTTCGACGCCTCTCTGAACCAGCGCATTGGCCAGAACGATGGCGGTGGTCGTTCCGTCGCCCGCGATCTCGTTGGTCTGCATCGACACCTCACGCACGACCTGCGCGCCCATGTTCTCGAAGCGATCGCGCAACTCAATTTCCGATGCGATGCTCACGCCGTCACGCGTCACTATCGGCGTGCCGACAGGCCGATCGACCATCGCATTCATTCCCTTGGGGCCGAGCGTCGGCTCGACGGCTGCGGCAAGCCGGGCAACGCCGCGCGCAAGCGCACGCCGGGCTTCCGAACCATGGATCAGTAATTTGGCCATAAATCCTCCTGCCGCCCTGCTGGGCGGATTGTTGACGTGTCCCCGTTTGAGCGAGGTTCTGGTTTAAGTCTGGTTTTGAACTGAATCCCGAGGCGCTGCTGGAACGCGATCGAGAATGAAATCGACGAGCGTCGGCTCACCACAGACAAGGTGCTTTTCCTTGTATCGCGCCGTCTTGAGGCCGCGGCACAAAGCGCCGTTGAATTCCATATTGATGCGTACGCTGCGCAACTCGCCGAGATAATCGCCGAAGGCCGACAGGGCGATCGCGCCTCCCTCCCAGGTGGGAAAGGCCGTCTCCCAAGGCTGGCGCCCGGGAAATTGCTCCAGCACCGCTTGCCGGTATCGGGCCAGTTGCCTGGCGGACTCTTCCAGCTCGAAGTTCCCGGCGTCGATCGCCGCGAAATTCAGCCCAAGAATCTGCTGGTCCGAAAGTCCTTCCTGCCGAAAGATGAGAAGAACGGCTTCCTGACGTCGTTTGAACGCCTTTTTGCGGAACGTCTCGCGCAAGGTCTCGAGGTCCTGATCCGCGGCGAGTTCGTCGAAGATCTGATGAAATGCCTTGCCCGTTGCTATCCCCCTGTTGACCTCCTCCGCGAACATATGGTCGTGAAGGCGGATCTGATAGGAAGGACACCATGTTAGTGCTTCGAGCGCCCGACGGACACCGTCCAGCATGAGAAAAGCGAAATTTGGCGAGCACCAATAGGTCGGCAGGCGGAAATCCACTTCCACGCCGCCGTCGCCTGTCAGCGTCACCTGTTCTACAAAGCCCATCTGCGTGATTGGCTCGTCGAGTTCAGGATCATTCACCTCGGAGAGCCGCCGCCACACTTCGGCTTTGCGACTTTCGCTCATGCTGGACGATTCCATTGGCGTCACTCCGCAGCAATGCTCATCGGGGAACGGGCAAGAGCCGCTTTCTTGGCTTCGATGTCGATGTTGTAGAGCCGGGCCGCATTGAGGCCGAGGATCTTCTCCTTGATCTCGGGAGTGAGATCGACACCGCGTTCCTTCCTGATGTCCTCAGGCAGTTCGAAGGCCCAGAACTTTTCCACCAGCCAGCGCGGCGTCCAGATCGCATAGTCGGAGCCGAACAGGATCTTCTCCGGGCCGATCCAGAACAGCAGTTCGGCAATCACTTCTGCGAAGTAGCGCGGACGCGAATGTATGAACGGCAAGGCGACGGCCAGTCCTGCGTAAACATTGGTCTCTTGCGTGGCTATCCAGCAGAAATCATCGAGGCGGGGCAGACCGCAATGCTCGACAATCCAGTTGAGATTCTGAAAGTCGGTTGCGGCGTAATCGACATCATGAACGTCGAATGCGTCCTTGTTAAGCGGGATGATGGTCGGTCCCTTGTGAACGTGAATGTTTTTTATGCCCAGCTTCTCGCACAGTTCAAAGCATTTATAGGCCTGGGGGTCGTTCAGCTTCCAACCTTTGGATGCACCGTTCCATTCGGCCGTATACATCTTCACGCCCTGAACATTGTAATTTTCCTTCAGGTAATGGATATATTCGAGCGCTTGCTCTCCATCGCGCGGATCGAAGGCGCCATTGACGATAAATCGATCCGGATAGCGCTTCGCCATTTCCGCATTGCGTTCAATCGTGTTGAAGCCCTTCTTGTAAAAATCCTTCAGATAGGTCGACTGCACGATCGCAACGTCATCCGGTCCGTCAATGAACAAATCATGATATAGGTCGTCGGCGCTGTATTTCTCGAATTTCTCCTTGTCCCATAGCTTGTCAGCCGGGCTCAAGCCCGTGTGATAGGCATAGAAGCAATCAATGAACTGCTTGCCATGAATATTGCTCTGGTTTTCCGGGCTTCCATCCCAGAAATGGGTGTGGCCGTCGACCACGAAAATTTCCTTGCCTTCCGGTGTCTTGTACATTGAAGTCTCCGCGATTCCCTTAAGGTCTTAATGACGCGCCGCCTTTGAACGGCGCGTCTGGTTCCAAATGCCGTTTCACGGCAGCGCTCAGATGTATTCGAAGACTTCGTCCATATTTCCGAACAGGATGACGGTGTTGTCGTCGATGCGAACCATCCGGCCGTAATGAGTCGATGTATTCACTTCGAAGATTTCGGCGGTCATTTCCCGGCCCAGATATTCGCTGATGTCATCCATCTTGAAGATCAGCTTGCCGTCGCCGTCGATGCGGATCATCGCCGGCTGATAAGTGACGATCACTCCGGGCTTCTGCCCCATGAATTCGGCGATCGACCGCGCTTCCACGGAGTCGCTCATGGTGACGCCGCACTGATGCGAAATCGTTTGCTGAAAGGTGATGTCCTGCATCGATTTGAAAATATTGGACTGCGAGGCGTCGCGTGCTGTTGTCGACATTGATTTTACTCCGTTTCAGCGTGTAAGGCCGAGTTCGCCAAGGATTTGGCCGATACGCTCTTGGGATTTCGCGCGGGCGTCTTCGAACGAAATTGGCTTGGAATGCGGCATCGACCAGATCGGCTGAAGACCGACGGCCGCCTTATCGGCCAGTTCGCCGTGCTTCCTGATCCACCCCTGAAAGAGTGTCCGGTTGGCTGCGCCGTGCTGTTCATCGTGGGCAAGCATGTAAATGAGGTCGATCGTATTGGCGAGATTTCGCTCGTAATCGGCCTCGGCGGCGGAGACCACCGAAGGAGTCATCGAATCCTTGTTCGCGGCCGCGGCGGGGATCAGGAAGCCGGAGCGAAAAAGCTCACCGACCAGCGGTTCGAAAACGATGTTGATGGCAAAATACTGCTCGAGATAATCGGTCGACCCCATGATGGTTTCAATGGCTTCGCGGGTGCCTTGCCAGATCGGATTCTCCAGCCATGCCTTCTTGCCGAGTTCGTCGTCCCAGCCCGCAATGTCCATGCCGATCTCGGCAAGATACAACGTCAGGTCCTGCGCAAGGCGCAGCTTGTAGGACGAATTCGTCAGCGTCGCATTGTTGATCATCTGGGTGTAGCCGTAGCGCTGCGCTTGCATCAGCGACGTGCCAAGGCCAAATTCGGCATGTTTCCATGCACCCAGATGCGTCTGCAAAATTGTGGCCCAGGTCTTGTCGAGCGCCTTTGGCGCACCGGATTTACGACCGTTGGCAATGACGCCCTGCACCATCGTCTCAATCTTGGATTGACGCTGATAATGCGTGCGTTCCCATTCCTGATCCGGCGCCCGGAAGGCATGCCAATTCGAACTTTTGGCCGCGGTGTAATCCTTGATATAGGCGCCCTTGCCGTTAGAGAAGGAAATGATCCAATCCTGGATCAGGTAGCGTTCGGGATCCGGCTGAACGTCAACCGTCACGTCTTCGTAATGGCTCGCGTGTTTGCCCTTTGGATCGAAATAATTGTATTTTCGGCTGTCGGAACCGGAAAAGGTCGCCGAACCGGCGGCTCCCGAACCGACTGAACTTGATATTGCAGTCATAATTTTCGCTCCCTATTTCAGTTAGAATTATTCTTGCTGGCCTAAATCCGGCGACCTTAATGGGTCGGAGTGGTCCCGGAAGAAGTGGTGAATTTGTCGAAGAAGACCCTCTCGGTTTCGAAACCGTTGAGAAAGAGGATGGGCTGAAGCGCCTCGATCATAGGTGGCGGGCCGCAGGCATAGACATCGCCCTGCCCGTCAATTGCCAGCTTCTTGAGTTTGACGTCGACACTTTCGTGCACGAAGCCGCGCTCTCCGCTCCAGTTCGCATCGCCATTGGCGTGGGACAGGACCGGAATGAACTCCACCTCGGGATGTCGGCTTGAAAGCGCCTCGATCCGGTTAAGATAGAACAGATCGCTGCTGGTCCGCGCTCCGTAGAAGAAATAGACCGGGCGTTTCTCACCGCTCGTGAGATGATCGTTGAGGATCGACCAGATCGGCGACATGCCCGAACCCGCGCCAACCAGAACTAGCGGGCCGGATCGATTTTCCCTTCTGAAGCAGGTTCCAAAGGGACCGACAACCGTAACATCGGCTCCGACCCGGATTCCGCCTGAATCAAGCTCTCCGGAGAATTTTCCTTCGGGGTATTTCTTGATGATAAAGGCGAGCTTTTGGGTTTGGTCCGGCGTATTTGCCATGGAAAACGAGCGCGTAATCGTCTCCCCTTTTTCCGTGGTAACCGTGATGTCGACATATTGCCCCGCCCAAAACTTTATCGGGGAATTGAGATCGATCTCGATGCTGCGAATGTCATGAGTCAAATGCTCGATGTGAGAAATTCGACCCTTGAACGTCTTCACCGCGATCGATTTCGCCAGAACTTCCTCGTCATAATTGAGAAGCTCGACCTCGATGTCGGAATGAATGAGAGTCCGGCACAGCAATATGTGGCCGCTCTCCTTTTCCATATCATTGAGCGCAAAAGTCGAATATTTGAGCAACTCGATTTCGCCGTCGTTCAGCACGCATTTGCAAGCCGAGCATTGCCCCACCTTGCACCCGTGCGGCAGCGCGATTCCCTGGCGAAACGCTGCATTGAGAACGGTCTCGCCATCTTCGACCTCGAATTCGACGCCGACTGGCTCCAGGCGAACCGTGTGAGTACTGGTCATGAAACAGGTCTCCCTATTTTTGTCGTTCTGGCCGGCCCGCCCTGAAAAGAGCGCGCAAGACCGCCTGCCCGTTCAGGCCGTTTCGAGCCGAAGGTCCGGAATATGGTTCTGTCGCAGGCCGGAGATTGAAGCGCGGAGGCCGAACGGCCGCCGCGCCAGGAACCAGCTTAATTGCACCGATTGATCGTGAAGCCCGCGCGATATTCGGCGAGGTGCTTCTCACGATCCGCCGGCGACATGTCGCGCAAGATTTTGAGCGGCGACATCAGCGTATGGCCGCGCACGTCGTCGAGCGTCCACATGTCGCTGTTGTCGAAACGCAGGTGCGGCTGCGGTATCAGGGTCTTGCCATCGGGACGAACGAAATTGAGGTCCTTAATAGCATCGGCCAGATCCCAGCCGTGATAGAGCGTTTCCCATTCGCGCTTGCCGCTGAAACGGCCCATCGCAGGTGTCGGACGTCCCTGATATTCGTCCGAGAATGCCTCAACGGCCGTCCAGCGGTCGAGTTCATGGGCGAATGTGTGTAGTTTTCCGTCGATTTCATCGACGACCATGTCTTCGCGGATCAGGCAGGGAACGAGACAGCTCCAGCAGCGATGCGGATAGACGTAGCCGACGTCTTCGTTAAAGGTGATGATCTTGCTGCCGCGATGGCTGAGCTTGTCGTACCACTTCCAGAAATCGCCGAACTCCGCATACCAACCCGGATACTTGTTTTCGAACCATTCGAAATCCGCATCACGCTGGGCTTCGATGCGCCAGAAGTTGACCGGCCAGCCGACCGCGAAGAACTGTGCAACCTTATGCACATAGTGCTTCTTGGTGATGCGATTCCAGGCTTCGTGAACGTCGTCATGATGGATCTTGATGCCGTATTTTTCGAGCGGCAGCATGTAGGTGCGATAATAATCCTCGAAGATCCAGCGGTGCCACATTTCCGCGTAGGATTCCTTGTTCTTGTCGCGATTGGTTGTGCCATATTCGATGAAGGTGCCGATCGCGGCGTCGACGATCGCGTGATTCTGCCAGAAGGCGTAACGGAGATCGCGCTCGAGCAGGAGATGATTCTCCGGCTCCTTCAGGGCCGCCATCAGCAGCGAATGGCCGTTGCCGATATGTCGGCTCTCGTCTGATTGCACCGAAAGAAACACCGTCGGCAGCGCATAATCGCCGTTACGGGCAGCTTCGGACGGCATCGCCACAAACAGCGTGTTGGTGAACGCCGTTTCGGCGACCACCGTCAGATACATGCAGGCGGAGGTCATCACGTCGCCGGTGATGAACCCTTCGCCGAACTGGCGGCCGATGGTAGTCGCATAGCATTTGCCGAACGCTTCTTCGGTGATATCGAACCCGGCCGGGTCGATATAGTTCTCCATATACCATTTCTTGAGATTCATCTGGATCGTCGAGTGACGGAATTCGTCGACCATCTGCATGGTGAAGCCCGTACGCAGGTCTTCGCCGGGTGCGAGCCGGGCAACCATGGCCATCGAGCGCGCTGCGGAAATTTCCGGGAACGGGATAATGGCCAGAAAGAGCTTCATCCACTCGACCCAGCGCGGCTCGACGTTGCGGAACATGTCGCCGCGCAGCGCGGCATCAAGGGCTCCGTAAACGCGATTGTCCTTCTCTTCCTGCATCGGAAAATAGGACCGCAGAACCTGCTTCATCGGATCGCGCGGCGCCTTGGCAATTTTATAATCTGTCGGAAACGTCATCGCTTCCTGAACGTAAGTCGGATTCCAGCCAAGATCGGAAATCTTCTTGGTGGCCTCACCCACGGAAATTCCTCGCTGTGAGGTAATCTTGTTCAGAGTTAAAGAGGTCATTTTATTCAGCCTCCACCTAAATTGATAAATGAATCCCTGGACCAGGACAAAAGACGACAAATGGCATCGCCTGCGAAAGTTCAGATGACTCAACAATCTGGCGCAACAGTCGCGCCAGCTGTCGTCGGGTCATTCTGGTTGATACAGGCAAAGGTGAGGGAAGAGCCTTCAGGAATGTTCTGCGCGATTGAGCAGATGCAACCCGTTGACGTTTCCTCCGGTCCTTCGTTCTTTTCACACTGCAAAAGATGCAATGAATTTCTTATTGGCAGATAACTACGCAAAGGTCGTGCCAACTCGTCGTCGGCGCTGAACAGGCCCGTTTGATCCCTATGAAGCGCCGTTCTTAAAATTTTCGTGACAATATAGATCTGGACTGTAACTAAACGTTACATCTGTAAAATACGTGTGTAATGAATTAATTACTTCGCACTTGCGAGATAATTGCAAATTAATATTTCAATTTCGTCTTGAATATTAGAATATTTTGTCGCTATGCTATAGGGCAGCCCCGTGCGGATCGGGCCCAACAGACAAGGCAAGCGATGTCGACGGATCGCCGCGAAAGCGATGAAAATGGCAGAAACGACAAATCCGTCTTTGATGTCGCAGAAGATCTGGTGCGCCTCATCCCGCGCGATCTCGTCTTCGTCATGCGGTTTCTGGGGGAAAGCCAGGAGCGCCTTCTGCGTCATTTCCAGGACTTCATTCAGGAGGAACTGGCCGCCGCCGGCGTCACCCCCGAGTCCCATCCGCTGATCCATTCCTTCATCGAAAGTCATGCGATACTTTTGCGGGATTTCGTTTTTTCGGGCGTGTCTCTCAGCCGCCAGTTCCGCATCGAGGAGATCGAGCGGCTGCTGGGCGATACGACCTCGATATTGCGGGTGGACATCTGGGATCAGATCAGAAGCCACATAAATGCGGCAGAAACCCAGTTCACCTCCCAGATTGGCACCCTCGGCCAGTCGCTGAGCGCTCTCAAGCGCGATACAGACCGGGGCGGGCAATGAGATGAGCTCAGTGACGCGTTTGTCCGGCCCGTGTTGGCCAAGTCCCGGATATGGCGGACGGATTTTCCCGCAGACTCTTGTGCGCGTCCGCCATCACCTCGGCCAGCGTGGCGGGATCGAGGCCATCGAGCGCAGCCTGCACGGCAGCCGTATGAGCCGGACCAGTCCGTCCGGCAGCCGCGTTCAGAGCCCGATAACAGGGATGTTCCCGCCCCAGACGCCGTTCAGCCGCAGCGCTCAGCGCAGCAAAGAAAAGCCTGCCAACTTCGTCAAACATTGCATCGCCTTTTTCTGGTTTCACCAATGGCGCCAGCCTCACGATAGGAGCATTCGATGACGGATCAAGCCCTTTCCCGGAACGAGGCGCTCGCCGGGCGCATTGCCTTGGTCAACAGGGTTTCGGAGGTCACCGCCGACATCCTGCGCCTCCAGCAAGCGCTGGCAGGCGCGGAAATGGACGCGCTCAGATGCGAACTCGCGCTCGGGAGGGACAGCGGCAATCAGGCGTTGGTGCAGGAATTGCAGGAGACGCAGCACCGCATTGCGGTGATCAACGATGCCTGGGCCGATTGCGACACCCGGATCTCCGCGCTGGAAGACCATATCGCAAGGCTCGACAGGGTGCTCGCCACCCCGAACCAAAATTAGGAGGGGAACCTCATGCACCAGCAAGCACAGCATAGCCTCACCTTGTTCGATCTGCTCGCGCGCAGCTGGAAATTGTCCAGTCCCGTATCGGACATCCGTTTCAGCGCCGACGGCACGTCGGTCGCCTTCGCCGCCGCAGATGGCTCGATCGCCATCGCCAACGCGGCTGACCTCGAGCCGCCGGAAGACCGCATGCGCGTCAGCGGCGATTTCGGACAGACCACGATCCGCCAGCGCGCCAAGCCGATCGCGCCGCTGACGGCGATCGCGCCTATGGCCGAGGTCGAAGTGCGGCTTGCGGCATACGGGCAATCCGGATTTCTGGCCGGACTAGCGACCGGCGAGATCGTTCACTTGCGCGCCGACGGCGAAAACGCCGGCACGATCCTGCACCTCCCGGGGCCGGTTGCGGCGCTCGACACGTCCCGCAAGGTTGATATTCTGGCCGCCGCCACGCGCTGCGCCATCACAATCAAGCATGGAGCCAATCCGCCCGACCATCTCGAATGCGATGAGGGAGCGTCCATCGCGGCGCTCGCTCTGTCGCCCGACAATTCACTCCTCGCCGTTGCGACTGCCGACAGGCTGGAAATCCGGGAAATGCTTTCCGGGATAATGTCGTGCGGCGCATTCGAGCTGCCGGTTTCGCCCGTCGAAATTTTCTGGCATCCGGGCGGCAGCTGGCTCGCCGTCACATTGGAAACCGGCGGTTTCTGCCTGATCAATCTTGCCGCCGGAAGGTCAGAAGTGGTCTCGGGCTTTCCAACGCCCGTCCGCTCGATCGACTGGAACACTGCCACCAACACGCTGATCGCGTCCGGCGCATTCCGGATCGTGGCATGGTCGCTGGACAGCCCGCCTTTCGACGGAAACCGTGACGGCGCGCTCGAAGCGGGCCGGGCGGGTCTGGTTGCGGTCGAATGCATCTCGTCGCATCCGAAAAAGAGTCTTGTCGCCGCGGGCTACCCCAATGGCCAGATCGTCATTGCTCAGGTGGGTTCGCGCGACGAAATCATCGTCCAGACCTCCGGCAGCGCCGTGACAAAGCTTGTCTGGTCGGCGGATGGGCGTCACGTGGCAATAGGAATGCAGGATGGCGCGTCCGTTCTCACGCTACCCCCGAAAATGTTCAAATAGACAAGAGCCCAACCAAGGAGGAACAGCGAATGAAAAACGAACAGCAGGCGCTCACACCGGAGGAAGTGAGCAAGGATGCCTTTTTCCAGCAACTCGCCAAAATTGCTGAGGAAATGGTCCAGAAGCACGGCAAGGACTTCAGCATGGGTGCGCTGGTGCTTGCGGCCCGCTGGATCGCTGAAGACCGGATCGGCACAAAGCCCACAAATTGACGCGCCGAGACGCAGCGGCGGCGGTCAATCCACGCTGGCTTCCCCCGATGACCCGGAAACCGGAACTATCGTCATTGGGGGGCGCTGGCGTAGGACGAATTTCGGCTGCAGGCCGCAGCGTCCGCCTTATAGATCAGGCAGACTGTCCTGAGGATCGAGGCAAGATTCAATCTGGCGCTATCGCCCTCAAACAGGCCAAGCGCCTCATTGTGCACTGCCGCCACGAACTTTGACGTCGAGGACCCGTTTTCCATGGCGATCGCATCCAGCACGTTCCAGAAGGCGGTTTCCAGCCGGATGGTGGTCGAATGGCCGCTGATCCGCAGCGACCGGCTGACCGAGCGAAATTTCTGCTGGTTGTTCCGTACGACAAGTTTGCAATTCATCTATTCCGGCCCTTTCAACTTTTTTTATCGGCGCTTTTCCACGCGTTACTTCGGTCTGGGCGGGAGACCCAAGGCGGCGCGGACATACGCGCCGCCTTGGATTCATCCCGCCCTGAATGGATGCGGCCGCGCGCCAAGGCTTGAGCCGCACGGTCAGGAGCGCGTCGCATTGGCCTCAAGGGATCAGGACGGCCCGTCCGTGAATCTTGCCATTGTGCAGATCGTGCAGCGCCTTGTTGGCGTCCGCGAGGCGGTATTCAACAGTCGTGAGCTGCACGAGGCCCCGATCGGCCAAAGCCATCAATTCGACGAGTTCGGCCCATGTGCCAACCAGATTGCCGATGATGTTCCTTTCGGTGATGACCATATCCACCGTCGGAACCCGGATTTCTTCGCCGTAACCAACGATGTAATAACTTCCCATCGCCCGCGTCATGGCGAGTCCCTTCGAAGTTGTCCCGCGTTCGCCGACGAAGTCGATGACGGCTTCGGCGCCTTGCCCTTGTGTGAATTCAAGAACGGATTGTACCTCGTCGCCGTCGGCAAGCACCAATTTGTCGGCGCCAAGCTTGCCAGCCAGCGCCAGCGAGGCTTCCGACTTGTCGACGACGATCACATCCGCCGCACACATCGCTTTCAGGCACTGTATGCCGATGTGCCCCAGCCCGCCCGCGCCGATGACGACGCAACTCTCGCCGGGCAACAAATGACGGGTTGCCTTCTTCACCGCGCGATAGGCCGTCAGACCAGCATCGGCATAGGGCGCGACATCCTTCGGCGCCAGCATTTTTGGCAGCGGCACGATGTTGCGCTCCGAGGTGCAAAGATATTCGGCATAGCCGCCGTTGCAATCAAGACCCGGGAATTTTCCGGGCCCGTGCATGTCGAAACCGCGCCTGCAGGCAAGGCAGGTTCCCCCCGAAATCTTGGGGTGAACGATCACCGGGTCTCCGACCTTGATCCCCTCAACTTCCTTGCCGATGGCTTCCACCCAGCCGGCGTTCTCATGTCCCATGATTATCGGCAACAACTGATTCGAGGTTGGGTCGGTATGGGGGCGCCATATGCCTTCGATGATGTGCAGATCGGTGCGGCAGACCCCTGCCCCGCCAATTCTCACGATCACATCCGTCGATTTGGTGATTTTGGGATCTGGAACCTCTTGTTCCGCAACCCATTGTTCCGCTCTGAGATTATCGTCGTATTTTGTCAGTACCTGGGCCTTCATATTCTTTTCCTCCGCCTGTCCCGTCATTTTTTCGGGCTTGCGAAGAAGAGCAAAGCAAGCATCGCGCCATTATTTTTTTATAATTTAAAACAATATCTTAACTCAATCGCGAACACTTGTACCCGTTCAGACTCTGAACGACGCGTGCCTGAAAGTGTTCAGTTTCTGTCTATCATCGCGCGGTCGGCGGGACCGGAGCGGAACCAAGATTCATCAGGAGAGCAACATGTCTGATCATTCTGGAATCAACGACGCGCGTGCAGCGATCGAACACGGCAGGCATTTGCCGGCCGGGACCTTACCGACGCTCGTTGCGGCAAGCTGGCAGCGCTGCGTCGATCTTGGTCTCGATGCTAAATCTGCGCCGCGCGAGACAGTGATTTCGTTTGTAGACGTGACGCGCAGGCGGGAAAAAATCGCGGCCCTGCGCAGGTTGGCGCTGGCTGAAATGCAGGTCTTGTATTCACAGATAGCCGGATCGAATTTCATGATCGCTCTGGGCGACATCGACGGCACCGTGCTCGACACGATCAGCGACCAGCATTTCGCCGACAGTGCGGCCGGGCGCTCGATCATCCCTGGAAGCGTCTGGAGCGAACAGGAGCATGGCACCAACGCGCTCGGTCTGGCCGCGCTGGCGCGCCAGCCTGTGGCGATTTACGGCCGCGAGCATTACTTTGCCAGCCATAGCCACCTCAGTTGCATGGCCGCGCCCATTCTCGATTCCAGCGGGAATATTCTCGGCGTGCTCGACGCATCCTGCACAAATGAAGCGCGCCAGCAGCACACACACGCCCTCGTTCGTATGGCGGCGGCTCAAATCGAAAACGGATTGATGTTTCAAGAGCGCGCCGGCAGTTTCATTCTCGCCTTTCATCCACGCGCCGAATTTCTTGATACCCTGTCAGCCGGCCTGCTTGCCGTATCCGGCGACGGCGAAATTCTTTCGCTCAACCGTCCGGGCAACGCACTGCTCGCCGGGCTTTCCGCCGCGACGGGGCGTGCATTCAGCCATCTCTTCGAGCTGGAATTTGCCGAGGCAATCGACGGTCTGCTCAAAGGCGGCATGATTCGCATCCGCGACCGCGCGGGAAGCGCCGTGTTCATGGTGTGCAGGCAGATCGGACACCATGAAAAGGCGCTCGTCCCGGCGCGCGCCAAACCGGCACGGACACAGTCCGCCATCACCGGGTTCGTCTGCGACGATCTGGCCATCAGACGCCCGCTGGCGGAACTTGAAGATGCCATTTCCTTTCGCATGCCTGTTCATATCACCGGCGAAACAGGAACCGGCAAGGAATTGATGGCCCGGCATGTTCATGACCGCAGCGGACGCAAGGGGGAATTCGTCGCGCTCAATTGCGGTGCAGTTCCCGAGAACCTTTTCATCGCCGAATTGTTCGGCCATGAGCGCGGAGCCTTCACGGATGCCCGAGCGGAAGGCGCTCCCGGCCTGGCTCGGCTGGCGGATAAGGGCACGTTGTTTCTCGATGAAGTGGCCGATATACCCAAAGCGGCGCAGACCGCGCTGCTCAGATTTCTGGATTGCATGGAGGTCCGCGCCATAGGCGGTCAGAAGACCCATCTCGTGGATGTGCAGATTGTTTCGGCGACAAACCGTCCGCTGTCGGAAATGGTCGCCAGCCACCTGTTCCGGGCAGATTTATACTATCGACTGAATGCTTTTTCGATTCACCTGCCGCCCCTCGGTGCGCGGCTGGACTTTGCTCAGATCGTCAAACATCTCGTCTCGGACATTGCCCCCGAGGCAGCCATCACCGACGCGGCAATCGCTAGGCTTTCGCAACGCGCATGGCCGGGAAATATCCGGGAATTGCGGACTGTGCTGCAGCGCGCGCTGCTCTGGCGGCGCAAGGCGTATATCGACGAGGATTCGTTCGCCGACCAGACACTCCAGCAAGAAGAGGATACCTGCCCGTCCTGCAGGCCCCATCCGTTCAGCCGGCGCAAATGTCAGGAAATCAGATCCACCTACCGCATGAGCGAAAGCAATATTGCCCGGACTGCACGCCTGCTCGGCATTTCGCGGACCACCATATATAAGCACCTTCAATAAGCGTTGACGCTGCAAAGGACAGAGCACGCGAGATTCCGCACAATTCAGGCAGTCAAATGGCGAAAAGTACAAAATTTTGAGCGCCTGAACTGCGCGGTTCTGACCTGATCTACCCTCAAAAAATTGATGGAAGTCGGGCTCAGATCACAACTGAGTTTATAGACGTCCAAATGAATTTATATTTTTATACTGGGCGACAATTTTTTCCTGTTACGTCACCCGGCGCTCCCTGAACGGCCAAGGCTGTTCCCTGATAAGGTAAAATAAATTCCCTGTTATTTTTTCACGAAAAAAAACTATCAAATCACTGAAATATATCACTAAATTCAGATAATTTTGTTGAATTGGCCTCAAAAAATTGAAATTTTTCCTGTTTTTTCCCTGTTAACAGGGAATTTTTGGCCAAAGACGCACCCGGATCACACTGCATCCGCCACCATTCCTTTCTTACAAAATCCATATTCTGATACGCGGGTAAATTCCGTCGTGATTTCCGTGCCTTGCTGCTGAAGACCGGCAAAAGTTCTTACTGAGACGCATGATATGCGGTTCTTTCGGTGCCACTATGGCCAGTGTCTCTGAGGCCTTTTCTTCAATTTCCGTGTTTTGATGATATGTTTTGGCGCAGACGCCGGTTCGCACATTTCCGGAGGGCGGCTGCATCTTTCATTGTGCAAGCGGAGCAAAGGGAAATGAAAACCTGAGCCAATTTAAGGCGACAATCAACAGTCATCCGGCATGGTGCGTCTGGACAGTGCTTTCGGTATTCTCGAGGCTCTTCCCACCCAAGGCGTGCCAGATATTGGCGCGGCGACATCAATCGTTCTTCCGGCCGAGACTATCGAAGTGCTTCCGGCGACCACGCCCGAAGCCGAACTTCATGCGGGATTCGGCGCCAATATCATCCCCTGCGTCATCAACCGTTTACAACTTGTCGGTCATATCCTTTAAATCGGACTTTCTCTGCCAAACGGCGATGTGGTCTCGCTGGAAGGACATGTCGACAAATATCGCGACATGCTGACAGCCGGCGGGACTTTGTCGCCTGGAAACCCGAAGATTCAACCCTGATCAACCACTAAGGCATTGCCATGAAACTGAACAATGCGGCACACCTTGCCGCTGATCTGCGCGAAGGTCGCACCGACCCGGTTGATGTGGTCGATCAGGTCTTTAACCAGTTGAACGCGACGGGAGATAAGGCTCTATTCATTCGCCAGACACGCGAACGAGCTGAATCAGAGGCTCTATGTGCCCGTGAACGGCTTCGCAGGGGCTCACCGGCGAGCCTTCTCGACGGTGTACCGATTGCGTGGAAGGACCTCTTCGACCTGAAAGGCACAGTGACGACTGCGGGCTCCGAAGTGCTGCGCACCGCTGCGCCAGCCACGGAAGATGCCGATCTGGTTCATGCCGCGATGCGCGGAGGGATGCTGACTGTCGGCGCGGTCAACATGTCTGAATTCGCCTATTCCGGCATCGGGCTGAACCCACATTATGGAACGCCCCGGAACCCGCGCGATCCAAAAGTCGCGCGCTCGCCGGGCGGGTCGTCCTCAGGCAGCGGCGCCGTCGTTGCGGCTGGCGTGGTGCCGGTTTCGATTGGAACCGACACCGGCGGCTCGGTCCGCATTCCGGCGTCATTCAACGGCGTGGTCGGCTACAAATCGTCAACGGGACATTACCCGATGGGCGGCGCATTTCCGCTGTCCCCGACGCTGGACACGCTGGGGCCGCTTGCCAATTCGGTTGAGGATTGCGTGCTCGTTGACGCCGTTCTGCGAGGACTGCGGCGGCCGGAATCGGCCGCGGCCGATATTTCTGGATTGGATTTCGCAGTGCCTGACCGCATTTTCTGCGAAGATCTCGACCCCGCTGTTGGCTTGGCCTTCGAGGCCACGCTGAAACGTCTTTCGGCGGCAGGCGCGCGGGTCCGCACCATTGCCGTGCCCGAACTGACCGAGGCACAGGCCGTCATGTCGGGTATAGGCCCTATGGCCTCTGTGGAAGCGATGGTGGTGCACAAGGACCGCCTCGGCACCCCGGATGAGGCACGGATCGACCCTCGTGTCATCCGCCGTATCCGCATGGGCGATGGGATCTCTGCCGCCGATTACGTGCGGTTGCTCGCGGCCCGGGCACAGTTGATTGCTGCATTCAATGAGCGGCTCGGCGGAGCCTTTCTGATCAGCCCGACCACGCCCTCGACGGCGATGCCGATCGCGCCGCTGGATGCCGATGTGGAGGTATTCTTCCGCCAAAATTTCCGCACAAATCGCAACACAGCAATCGGCAATTTTCTCGATATCTGCGGTCTCTCAATTCCGAATGGCCAAGATGCGGACGGCATGCCCACGGCCTTCATGGTCATGGGAAGACATGGCCGCGACAAGGCCCTGCTTTCGGCAGGGCTTGCGATCGACCCCTTGGTGCGAGGTTAAACATCGCTCACACTGATAAACTGGAGAACTTCAATAGCTAAGAAAATCATGTGTGCATTTGGCACTGACATCAACTCGGTCGCCGGCTGGATCGGTTCATATGGCGGCGACAGCCCGTCAGACATCCAGCGCGGAATATTTGCCAGCGAAGTGGGGGTACCTCGCCTTCTGCGACTGTTCAAAAAATACGGCAGAACAGGGTCTATTTTACGCTTTTCATCTCAATGCGAATGCCGTGAACGGTTGTCTGAGACGCGTTGAAAACCCGACCGGCCGGTTGTGGTGCCATATGAATAACAAGGCACCCCTTACCATCCCACGTCTCCAGCGCCTTTATGACATCACGGTTAGGCGGAAGCTGAGTTCCATCTGGAGAAATATCGTAAACTGGCGGCTGGATCTGATCGAGGACAAAAACCGATGGCCATCGGTGGTGGTGTACAGGTTCCTCATCTTGCGGGTCCAGAGTTACCTCAAGAACACGCAGTCTCTCGTTCTCGAATAAAACCTTGTGATGCTTTGGAGCTGCAACTACGGCATCCAAATCAGGATCCCATGCAGACGGGTCAGACAGAACAACAGTTTGTTCGCTGGTCATCGTGCGTCCCTCCATTAAAAAACAACAGTCAGGGTCTGATGCTTCAATCGGGCAAATTTATCGGTTCTCCATCCGACATCGACCGGATTGCCAACCCTTGAGACAATGATTTGCACAAATGACAATTTTTGCAAGGATACCTAACGGTCGTCGGCTCCCTCCGGGGCTTTACGGTCTGGTCACGGCCCTTTCCGAGGCCGGCCGTGCTGCTCTCCGGCGGCGAGACAACCGCCAGTGCCGGTGCTGCGGATCAGATTTGCATTTTTCCGATCGGACGCAGCGCATCTTTGGCGCGCCGGAAAGCCTCGTACATGGCGTCATATCGCGTCTTGAACCGATCATCCGGTTCAAAGCTACGATCAATTCGTGTCATGGACGCAATGGCGTCATTCAGGGAGAGATGAGCGCCGACCCCTGCGCTGGCCATGATCGCCGCGCCCAGGCACCCCACATCGGAAAAGGCGACACGATCGAGCGTCCTGCCGAGACAATCCGCCCGAATTTGCGCCCAGAGATCGCTGCGCGCTCCGCCTCCGGCATGAAACAGCCGGGGCGTCGCAAAACCAGACGCCGCATCGAGCGAATTCAGCAACATGCGCGCCGAAAGCGCGACGCCCTCCAATATGGCGAGCGCGTAATCCGGGCCCTTCGTGCGGCTGTCCAGTCCGATGAAAGCGCCCCGCAATTCCGGGTCCCAGAGGGGCGCCCGCTCACCCTCAAGATGCGGCAAGAACAGGATCGGGCGATCTGCTCGATCGGCTCTGGTTGCCAGACCGAGTACTTCATTGACGTCAAGGCCAACGGTCTCGCCCCACCAGCGAACGCTGTCGCCTCCGCTTTGCGTGGGCCCTGCATGCACGCTCAGTCCGGCCGCTTCAGGGAATGTCACGACGCCGGGCGCACCGCTGCGGCCCTTGCTGGCGACGGCCAGAATCTCGCTGGTGCCGCTCATGTAAACACCCTGTCCAGCCTGGCGAACTCCGGCGCCGAAGAGGCCGCTCCAAGCGTCCATTGTCCCCGCGACGACAGGAGCCCGCTTTCCGGTAGAACCAAGCTCAAACTCGCCGACAATGTCCGTGAAATATTTCAAGGGAGCCAAGCGCTGCCGCGCGCCTTGAACCCGTGCGATCAGAGGCTCGATATACTCAAGATCCGACCCGACGATGAAAAAATTGGATATCGGATCGGCAACCTCGATCCCGGCAAATGCCCTGAGACAATAGTCCTTCGGCGTCAGCACGGAATGGGTCGCAGCCATTATCTCAGGCTCGTGGCGGGCCATCCACATCATCCGGGCCAGCACGTGGCTGGCTCCGATCGGAAGGGGCGCATTCCACCAGGCAATTCGCTCGGCTTCCGATACATCGGCATCAAGCAAGGTGGCCTCTGGAGCCGCGCGATTATCCTGCCATGTGATTGCAGGCGCCAAGGCGCGCCCTTCGGCATCGACAAAGACATCGGTATTGACCTGGCTGCATAGTCCGACGCCTGCGACGCGATCCTCCCGGCCACCTTCGAGCACATTGTCCACCGTCTGGGTGATGCCCCTGATCCATTCGCGAGGGTCCTGTTCCACAACACCGTTGCTGCGGCGGATTGTGGGGTAGCGGCAGGCGGCGTGGGCGATGGCAACGCCCCGGCGGTCGAATGCGGCCGCTTTGATTGCGGTCGTTCCGACATCTATACCTAAGAAGAGATCACGTTCAGGCATCCAACCCGCTCCTCAGTTCCATAAGCAGGGCATGAAGCTCCGCCTCGCCCTGCAGCCCCGCTCGCAGCGCCGATGAGCCGACCACGACGCCATCGGCGCCGAGCGCGACCGCCTGACGGGCCTGCTCGCCGCCTGAAATTCCGAAGCCAATGACAATAGGTGCAGAGATACCGGCTGAGCGCAATTTGGCAAGGCGGTCCCTGTTGCCAGCATCAAGCAATCTGCGCGGCCCGGTAACGCCGGGCGCAGCCTGCAACATCACATAGCCGTCGGCGTCGCGCGCCATGGATGTCGCCGCCGCACTGACCGGCAGCCCGACAAATGTCGAAACCGTGATGCCCGCCGACCTTGCTGTCGCTTCGAGAGATTGACGAATGACGGACGAAGGCGATGCAACCGCAAGCAGCGAGTCGATATTGTGCATGATCTCCATATTCGAGATCGCCGGATGTTCCGGTTCGGCATAGGTCATCAATAATGCCTTGGGCCGCTCTGCCCGCTGATTGAGCAGGCGCCTTGCCTCCGTCAGAACAGCGTTCGGATCGCTCGCAAGCGCTCGCTGCATGGAAGCGCGCACATCCGGTCCGTCGAGATATGGCTCACGCGCGGGCCAGCCGAACTCGATGACATCGACGCCGCAATCCATATAAAGTTCGATGAGCTTCAGGGGAAACTTCGGATCACCAATTGGAAAATAGACGGAAAGAAGGCGACGGGACGGCCCTCCGGGTGGCCAGAAACCTGATAAATTCGACGGACGATCTTGCATGGCGCCGACATTAAGGCGTAACCCGAATCCATGCAAAGCGGTATTTGGCGGACGCTTCAAGCCAGTTGCGCCGCCAATGAAGCTGGCTATGATATTGCCATCGCAACGAACTATGAAAACAATGGTGGGGGACATGACAGCTAAAGCATTGGTAAAGGGATTAGCGGCTGCGGCCATTTTGGCTGTGACGTCGGGCGTGGCGTTCGCCGCGGCCAAAGTCGCGATCATCACGCCGTATCTCGCGCAGCCCGGAACCCAATATTACGTGGAAGCCTTCCAGGACGAAGCCAAGAAGAACGGCTGGTCTGTCAATGTCATAGACACGAAGGGCGATGTCGCCGCCGTCATCAGCCGGATCGAGGATGCATCCAATCAAAAGGTTGACGCGATCGTTATCAATGTCGATCCCTCGCAGGTTACGGCAGGACTGGAGACCGCGAAAAAGGCGGGCGTTCCGGTGTTTGGCATGGATTCGGGGGCCAGCCCGCTGCTGGTCACCAATGTCACAAGCAATGGCTATGAAATGGCGGCTGACACTGCCGCTTATGTCGCAAACCGTATCGGCGGCAAAGGCGGCGTGGTCATGTTCGTGTTTGACGCCTTCCCTCCCGTGCAGGTCCGGGGCGTGATTGCGGATGCCATTTTCAAGAACAATCCAGATATAAAGATCATCGATCGCGTCACGCCTGACGTGCAGGACGGCGGCATCGCCGATTCGCGCGCCAAGATGGAAGCCATACTGGCATCCCACCCGCAAAAGGGCTCGATTGCTGCCGTCTGGGCCGCCTGGGATCAACCGGCCCTGGGCGCTTTGCAGGCAATCGAGGCGGCCGGCCGCGCCGACGAGGGCATTGTGATCACCGGCATGGACGGCAATCCGCAAGCCCGTGAGGCCATCGCCAAGGGCGGTAATTTCGAAGCTTCCATGTCGCAAGACTTCAAAGGAATCGGTCGCACGGTTGCAGATGCCGTCAAGCGCCATCTTGCTGGCGAAAAGATCAAGCAGAACGTCATCTATGTGCCGACGAAGCTGATTACCATCGATAATGTAAAGCAGTAAGAAAGGCCGGGACTCGTCCCGAAAGTGCTCCGCACGTCTTCATGAAGCCACCCGAAGCCCTGCCAGACCAGCTGAAGTATGGCCAAATTGCTTTGGGTGGCTTTCGCTTTTCAAAATGCTCAACAATGGTCCTGCGGTGACACTTCTTTCAATATCCAGCCTTCAGAAGTCCTATGGCCCGACAATTGCGCTGAAAAATGCGTCGCTCGATCTGAGCAAAAGCAAAACGCTGGCACTGATGGGCGAAAACGGGGCGGGCAAAAGCACTCTGATCAAAATTCTCGCGGGCGCTGTCAGCGCCGATGGCGGCGACATACGCATAGAGGGTGATCTTGCGGCATTGACATCGCCAGCCGCCGCGCATCGTCTTGGATTGCGGTTCATTCATCAGGAACTGAACATCGTTCCCGGCTTGAGCGTTGCGGAAAATATCTTTCTTGGCCGACAATATCCGCGCCGGTTCGGATTAAGCGACTGGACCGCGCTCAACGCACAGGCGGGCGCCTGTCTCGATGCTCTGGGCATACGGCATATTTCATCGAAAGCCATTCTCTCCAGGCTGACCGTCGGCGACCGCATGCTGGTAAAAATCGCATCGGCTTTTCTTGAAGATGCCGAGGCGCCGGCGCGCATATTCGTCATGGACGAACCGACAGCGGCTTTGACCGGCGAAGAGTCGAAACGGCTGTTCCGGGTGATTGAGGAATTGAAACGCCGACAATGCGGCGTCATTTATGTTTCGCATCGGCTGGATGAGGTGCTCGCCATCGCCGATCGCATTGCGGTATTGCGCGATGGCGAGGTCAAGGCGACCTTGAGCGCCGCCGACGCGACGAAATCAGCCTTGATCGAATTGATGACCGGGCGCGAACGCCACGAGGCACCAGACAATCCCCCTCCCGCAGCGGGTGGAAAGATTATTCTGTCCGTCGCCCATCTCGAAGCGCCCGGTTTGCAGGATGTGTCTTTCAATCTGCACAGCGGTGAAATTCTGGGCGTTGTGGGCCTTGCCGGCGCCGGGCCGGAATGGCTGATCAAGGGTTTGATCAGCAATGCCAAGGCCGGAACAATCTCTCTTGACGGCATGCCGGTGCGCATCCGGGATGCCGCCGATGCCTGGCGGACGGGGCTGGCGATCGCCCCGCGCGAGCGACGGTCTGAAGGTTTGCTCCTGATGCAGGACATCACAAGCAACGTTTCCCTGCCGCATCTTCGCAAGCTCAGCCGCTTCAGGACATTTTTGGATCGGCGCGCCGAATATCTGAAGGCGGTGGCAATGGGAATCCGGGTCAGGCTGAAGGCCAGCAGCCCCCGGCAAAAGACTCGCGAACTGAGCGGCGGCAATCAACAGAAGGTCATGTTTGCGCGCGCCGTCGCGGGAGAGCCTCGCGTGCTTCTGCTCGATGAGCCTACCCGAGGTGTCGACGTCGGCGCCAAATATGACATTTACACTCTGCTGCGCGAACTGGCATCGGCAGGCTGTGCCATTCTCGTGGTTTCTTCGGATCACGAGGAAGTCCTGCATCTTTGCAGCCGCATTGCGGTCTTCCGCGAGGGCCGGCTGTCAACGATCGTATCCAACACCGGCCTTTCCGAGCAGGCGCTGCTGGCGCTGTGCTACGACGAAAAACAGGGCGAATGATAATGCTTAAGATTCTGCGGCGCTATGGAACATTGATCGGCATCTCGCTTGTTTTTATCTATTTCTGGATAAGCCTGCCCGATACTTTTGTGACTGCGCGCAATCTGCTGAATATTACACAGCAAATGAGCATGCTGGCCGTCGTGGCATTCACGATGACGGTTGTCATGGCAATGGGCGATTTCGATCTGAGCGTCGGCGCCATGGCGAGCCTTTCTGGCGTCATCGCGGCCATCGTTTTCGTAGCGGGCGGATCACCCCTCGTCGGCATTCTGGCCGCGCTTTCGGCTGGCATTGCCGGCGGAGCCATCAACGGCTTTCTGGTCAGCTATGTTGGCATTCTTCCATTCGTTGCAACGCTCGGGGCCATGACAGTGATCAGCGGCATGGCGTTCTTATTGTCCGGCGGAAAGACAATTTTTGGGTCGGCCATACCGTCCGGCTTTTCGGGGTTTGCCCGCGGCGGCATCACGTTCTGGCCAAGCGAGCTGACGATACCCAATCTCACACTGGTCGCGCTCGGGGTTCTGTTTCTGATCTATATCCTGCTTGAACACACGGTTCACGGGCGGCGTCTTTACGCCATCGGGGGCAATGCCGAGGCAGCGAGATTGGCGGGCGTTCGAATAGAGCCGCTGCGGATGTCCGCGTTCGCCCTTTCTGGTCTCGGCGCGGCAACATCCGGCCTGATGTATGCGAGCCGTGTCGCTTCAGCCAATCCTACACAAGGAGCGGGGCTGATGCTGGATGCCATAGCCGCCGTTTTTTTGGGCATGACAATGAGCGAAGAAGGGCAGCCCCGCGTCTTGTTTACCTTGGCCGGGGTTCTCATACTCGGAATGCTCGGCAATGGCCTGACACAAATGAACGTTGACAGCTATGTCAGAGAAATGATCACGGGCTCAATCATCATCGCCGCTGTTGCGGCCAGCAGCCTTGGCCGCGCGCGCGCGCGATAATCTCCACACAGGTTCCGCAGCAGAAACGTGAGCGGCGCCATTCTGAGCCGGAATCGTCTGCGCCCGATTAATCCGATCGCGGTTTATGGTGACCTGAGCCCCTCAGTTTCCTCCAGCTTCTGACAGAGAAAGAGCAGAAAAATCTGACCAAAAACGGTCCGGTCTCCTGGGGAGGGTGCGAGATCAGCGGCGACAATTCTGGCGAAAGTTTATTCGTTGTCCGGCTCGTCATGGCGACATTCTGGTTGGAAGTTTGAGCACCAGACAATCCCGGTGCAATTCAAAGCTGGGCGACCAGAAATAGCGGCATGGCTTGAGTCAGCAAATCATTGGCAAGGTCGAAGCGGTTTATCAAAGGTTATCTTGCATAACCGATCGCCCAAATTCACCCAACCCCACAGCCCGAAGAGCGATATCGCAACAGATTGAAATAGCGCTACGCCATAAAAGCTTCAGAATATTATTTAAATCGTGCATCGCACCAGGACAGCAGATGCCAGGGGCATTTCCCGTCTTTGGCAATCTCCTTAAGATTTTCAGCCCGATAAAAATCACCCAACGCATGGTGAATCATGGCCAGAATCATCGGAGAAACATATTTGGACGACGATTTTAGTTTTAATCGCTTCAAGATTCCGTGCGCAGCCTCTTCATCTCCGCTTTTGGCGAGAACCCATCCATATGTGCCCTGTACGAACAGATCCTCTGGATAGATAAGCATGGCCCGCTGACCAAATTCCTTGGAATGATCAATTTGACCCAAATGTATAGCTGCAACGGCCCTTAAGGCCCACAGCATCTCGATTTGGGGGCGAATATTCAAAATTTGTGCACAAAATGCGTCTGCGTCGTCATAACGTTCCGCAGCACATAAAATCCAAGCCTTGAGCACCAAAAGAGCGCGCTCCAGCGGATTTATCTTAAGCCCCTCGTCCACTGCGAACAAAGCATCAGCCAAACGGCGCTGCACGATCAATATCAAGGCTTTATAAAAATGGGCCGTCCAATCCAAGCTACTGTAGGAAAGGCAGCCGCTAATCAGCTCCGACGCTTCGTTGATCCGCCTTTCTGATACAGCCATGATCCAGCCCTTTGTGGCCAGAGCTGGAGTAAAATTGCCATTGAGTTGCAGCGCCCGGTCGACGGCCTGATTTATTAAAGCAAAGCTTTCTCTGGGACGAATAAAACCCCGCATCAAACGAGCGACCTCGATGCCGGCCTGCATGCTGAAAATTAGCGGGTCGTTCGGAAAAGCCAGACTTCCGTATTCAAGAACTTTCAAAGCCGATTGTAAATTTTCTTCTGTCCGTTCAGAAGCTATTTCGAAGGTGGTTCTGATAATATCTATCGCACCGAAATGAGTTTTGTCTCCTGCAAATTCTTTAGCGATCTCAGCATGAGAACCAGTTATTTGCCGGATAGGAACGCCAATACGAAATCCACTTCCGTGAACGGTTTTAATGACCTTGTGGTCGATGTCATCATCGAGGGCTCGGCGCAGTAGAAAGACTGCCCGAGATATAGAATTGTCGGAAACGACTTGTTGCCCCCATACGTGCTTGACAATATCCGATTTGGACACCAGTTGCCCTTTGGCATGAACAAGCAAATGCAAGATCTCCTGTGCGCGAGGACACAGATCGATCAATATGCCTTCGCGCCTAAGCCCCAACGATTCTGAATATTCGAAATCAGCGAAAGCAAAATTTAATTCTACATTATTCATTTTTATCAATCTTAAAAATTTATTGCCAATATATATTTATTTATATTTTTAATATTATAAGGTACAGCTTATTAAAAACCCAAACCCATCAGTATATACTTCATTCTCCGGCATAGAGGGCGCTGAAAACGGCCCACGCAACCAGCAATTTGCCAAGATCGGAAATCAAGCGCGAACGGCCCTTGCCGCTGTCCACCAAGCTGAGCCCGTGAACGCGCCTGCAGAGTTTCCAACCCTGCTCCGCAATCACGCAGGGCGACGCCATGCCCCGGCTATAAATCCAGCCTCCTTTAGGGCCGCGACGGTGAATTACATGCATGTTAATCATTTTTACTTTCATCTGATAGGCGGTCAAAACTACTCTTTGTCCAATGCAGTGTCGCTCTAGGATGATGCAATAAATGTATACAATGCCACCCGGCCTTATCACGATGCGGAAATTATCAATTAAATTATTGAATTACTGAACTTTTTTAGAAATGCACAGAAGCGTGAACCATGATCGCTGGTCGAGTCAGCTGGTTGTAAATCAAAAATAAAAGTCCTAAACCCTGTACCCGAATATCGAAGCCAGCTAATACATTTAAAATGCAGTTTAAATATTTTCTAATTTAGGAGCACCTTTTTTACGAAATATAGATCATCAGAAAAGCATATCTCTGAAATTTGCACACGAGCGTAAGCTAAGAACTGAGATTTGTTTGTTTTCAATACAATGAAATTAGACTTGTCGAAATGCTGGAATTACGATGCGGCTTTCAGGATCCGCCTTGCCCTGCAATCGCGGATGGGCGAAAAATTTGACCCCGATTTGGCCAAGCCTATTTTGGATAACCAGCCATGGCGCGCCCATGGAAGAACACGCGGCGCTGTAGCGCTGGCGCTGTTTCCGTATAAGGCGCTCAAAGTAATCTGCTATCGTTTTCGCGCTTATGTGGCTGATCTTCAGACAGTTCCTGGGGACATCGCTCTGCGGCGTCCAGCAATGACCCGACCTTTCCAGAACGAGGCCGTGTGGTGAACGTCAGATGTGTGAGGCGTTTGATGCGGCCGATGAACCCCGTGCCGATCTTAAGCAGGCCCGGCACCAGACTGCCGGTGAAGCGGCACAGACATACCCTCTGCCTGCCGCGAGCGTTAGCGGTCGATCGCCTCAATCCGGTCTGGTGCGCCTAAATCACCTATCTGCCGATAAGATGCGGATTTCTCCATCCGAATGAGATCATAGATCGGTTCACCCGTGTGGCCTTGGCCTGGCAGATATCCAACACTTCAGGGTCGGATTCTGTCCAGAACCATTCAACGGGATGGTTCTGCCTCACATCGACACCAGCCGATCGGACAGCGATGCTCACCGGGAAAACCGATTTTCGGAGGGGCCGCGTATCGGAAGCGCCGACCGTTGAATTTCGCGCATTCATCGCAAACTTCGGAATCGTCCGCCGCCCGCCATATAAAGTATTTATACCCGTTCGATACCGCACGCTCCCGATTGACGCTAGAAAGAGACCTGAAGCGTTTGGACATTTCGTTTTCAAACCGAATACGGTCTTCTGTGATTTCCTCCGACGAATACCGATTGACGTTAGTGATCGGGCGCCGGACCCAAGGCCACGGATCTTGAACTTTTTGCGCCGATTTAACCGGCGTCAAAATTAGTTCCGGATAGTTTCGCCAACCATACAGATAGGCGATAAACCGCCATACGAACATATTTACCTCAAAATTGAATAAATAATATGAATATATTTTTATAAATTCTATGTTAATTGAAATTAAATCTGAAATATACTTATAATTTTAAATATATATCGCAAAACACGCCTTCGAATATTTCTGACGCGCTGATTCAAAGCAGCTAGCTTGAGTTAAAAACAGCCGTTCCTATCGAGAGGCAGTTTCATTGTCGCTGCGCTCAAGATTGGACAATTTGATGCGCAACACCAGTTGCGAGGCCGTGGTCAGTTCCGACTCCGGCATGTTTTGAGGCAGGCTCTTTATGAAATTTGACGCCCGCTCACGCGCAGCACCTTTGGGCAATTGCTCAACAGCAAGTGTGCACCATTTATATGATTCAACGTAGTCCGGCGGAAACACATCTCCAGCCATATACATTTCGCAAATCGTATTGTAGGCGGGCTTATAGCCTTGGGAGATTGCCTGCGTTATCCAAAACACCGCCACAGCAGTATTTCGATTGACAGCCTCTCCCTTCAGATAGGCTAATCCCAGACTGTTTTGTGCCTCGGCAAGGCCGCGCTCTGCTGCCTCGCGATAGAGAGAGACGGCATATTGTTCGTCCCGGGTACCCAGCCAACCATGCGAATAGGCTTCTGCCAATGAGTAAATGGCAAAAACATCACCCTGACGCGCACCAAAGTGCAGCCAATTCACGGCATCGGCATAATCGGGTTTGCGGCCGTCAGCCTCCGAGAGATCAAATTTCAGCAATTCCGGCAGAGCGTTCAGATCGCCGTTCTCGACGATATAGTGCAGTTCGGCTTTAGGCTGAGCGAACCAGTTATTGGCAGTCCGCACGAAATGATTTTTGGCGTCTGACGCTTCGTCTGGCATATGAAAACCGAACTGAACGATCAACTGGTCCTTAGACGGCATCGCCTCGTTGAAAGTTAAGTTGACCATGGCGTAATACGGCGTGATCGAGATGATGCGCTTCATCTCCGGATTAATGCCCATTTCATCGAGGTAGGACTCGACCAGTCCCTGCAGGTATGAGCCCCCCGATTCACGGCTGTCGTCTTTATGTACGAAAGCCGCGCTGTGCAGACCGATATGGTTCAGATGGCGCTCAGCGGCACCTGCAGCGAGAAAAACGCAGGCGGAACTGCACATGCGCGGATCTTCGTTCTTGAGCGGATTACCGGAAGCAACGACAGCCTTGTGACTATGCAGAATACGCCCTATGCCGAGCGCAGCTTTCAGATCGCCGCCGGGAGAAGCCAGATATGTGATGGGAAGCGGTCGGTCTTTCGGCCAGAAATGGGCGAGCTTTTCATAAAAAGACAAGTCGCTGGCAACGATAGTGCCCGTAACGAAGATAAATTTAAGATTGCCGCCCACGAGACAGTCGTCCGTTTTTTTCGCGCGGCACTCCTCCGGCAACAGGACATACGCCCGGGCGGAGTTAGATGACGTGTAGCTTATCAAGATGCCGGATAAGCAACCAAGAATGCCGTAAAATAATATTCGTATTACGTAAATCATTTACAGACACCCGAAAACGTTATTGCGAATTGAACCGTCTATTCAACACGCTCGTTAATATCTAAATTTTCCAAAATTTCAGTCAGATCAAAACAAAAATCATAAGTATTACGACTTAATTTGAACGTAAAACCATATCTTGTTAAATATCTTTCTATCAAATTTTTCTCTTGAAGATCATTCAGACGTCGATAAATAGTCGCTCTCGTGCCGTTAACATGCGCGATTATATCCTCAGCCCTTGGCCCAATTTTTTTATGCTGGAAATTATCAATAAATTCTATTATTTCCTTATCCAGCTTGTCTAAATAAGAAAAATTATATTTATTATAAATATTTGAAATATTATTTAATAATAATGATCCGCTCATATGAAAATCTCCCTGAATATTAATTAATAATTATAATTTGTATTCATCATGCTTTCGTTTAATTTATATTTCCGCTTAAAGTTATCTATGTAAGACTCGATAAAATTTCTATTTTTCAAAATTAAGAGCCTGCGGTAAATAGAAGCCCTTGAAATGGGAACACATTCTTCAATTTCTTCCAAATCAACACTTCTGGAACATTTACTCAAATATAAAATTGCAAAAAATAATCTCAAAGACTCCGGGTCCATCTCCATTAAACCAAAATTACGCTCAAAGTTTAGCCAACGTTGTACTTTAGAGAAATTTGTTCTCATGTTGCACTCTCTAAATATTAAATTCTATTTTTCATGCGTGCTTATATGATCGCTATCTAATTTATTATTTCGATAAAGGTATATCAATTTGGCTTACGGCAAGCTTGATCAACTTGTGATCAAAAAGGCCTTTCGTCTCAGGATTGAGCTGAAATGGTCATATATATCAACGCCGAATCCCTTCGGAATGATCAGAAAATGATCAAATCTGTCATTTGGCAGGCCAATTGCCCTAATGGTTTGAAGGACAAAGGGCTTATCGAGAGCGTTCAATCAGCAGAGATTGACGCCGGTATGCGCAAGACAACGACCAGTTTATCGTCCGAAGTCGCCAGCCACGGCGTCCTGTCAGTGCCGGATAGCTATACCGGCCATCGGTTGCGGTGGGCGGCCGTTTCAGCGGATTCTCCGTCGGCACCGTTGGAGACATTTTTGGCCATGCTCTGGCGCAAAAGCCGACGGTCTGCGCAAGGCGCGAAGGTTTTTCATCGGCGTGGGCGGTGACGAGGCTCAAAGCCGTTGAATTCACTGCCATTGGTGGGGTTGATTGCTTCAATAGGAGCCGTCGGACATCGATAAATCCGACAGGGTTTGAACGTCGCAGACCCAGAGGACGGCAAGGCGGATTGTTTTGGACAACTCAGAGATATTCTCTAATCTCCAGCGCAGGCATGTCAGAAACGGAACGCGGTCACCGGTTGACTTTGTCCAAAGATAAAATCTGAATCTCAAGGCTTTCTGGGAAATTTAGACTATTCATCAGGCCGGAAATTTACCCAATTCGCGCTCGAGCCTGTTTCAAAATATTCGAAACCGGTTGCAAAAATCTATTTCATAAACAGGTTGAAATACTCAGATTCAATTCACAAAAAATTTGTGGATTCGGGCAAATCGAACTAGAGATACAAAATGGTATTTCAGTTTTATTAGCACGCAATTGGGGCCAACATGATTGCCATGCTCGGAAAGTATGTTTTAGTTCTTATGGTTGGATTGGTTTTTGGTGGTGCGGCAGTGCTTATTGCAGAACACGCGCGCATGGACCATCTGGTCGATGTGCGGGCTCACGCACTATTGAAGGAATGGGTTGGACAGATGTCAGTTTCCTGCCCGCAGAGCCCGCTTGATTAGCGGATTGAACCGCGCTGGTATTGTCGCATGCGTTAACTCCCAATTAAGAGAGAGCGATAGCTGGCAAGACAATGAATAAATTTTCACGCAAGGGGCGCGCTCGAGTGGTGCGAATGGTTCTCGGCTAAGGCCGTTTCGATCTGGGGCAATTTGGCCTCCCAAAATGATCCGGTACGGGATTTTTCATAACCATATTGATAGAGTTGCCGCATCGTGTCCGTTTCAAAGCCCGTTCCGTCATAGTCCGGAATATCCTTGCCGATATAGGTCAGGTGGA
>NZ_JBVYWO010000015.1:0-51463 GCF_056032725.1 Methylocystis sp. sgz306128 | reverse complement strand
CCGCGTCCTGTTTGAATTCTTCTGTGAAATTGGCATTACCCATGACGATCTCCTTGCCTCATTTTTAAGGGACAAGGTGTCTACAATTCTAGGGGCTATTCAATCTGCCCAAAATGGACGCACCTCGGGATTCATGTCGCGATCCTTAGATTTCAGGCCCAGATGTCCCCCACGGTAAAGCCGTCTGTAAAGGGATCATCATTGTCCAAAACAATCGTGTTCAAGCCACAAATCCAACTGGTACCTGTAAGTGTGGGGACAACAGCGGGGCGGTCGCCGATATGAGTCTCTTCAACAAGACGACCTGTATATATGTTGCCTATTATCCCTTGATGCCGGAAATCCTGATTAAGCGGCAATTCGCCCTTCGCGTGCAAAACAGCCATCTTGGCGCAGGTACCCGTGCCACAGGGGCAACGATCGATCGCCCCGGTCCACGTCGCAGGATCATCCCAGGAAAACACGCCCGAGGACATCGTTACAGCATTTTTCCAATCCGCATCCGGATCCTCGGTCGGCCCAGAAAGCTGTGATACCGTAATCCCCACGCCCGGATAGTCTGGATGTGCGACAGACAATTGCTCAATGGCCGCTTCCCTAATCATCGACGAAACCCGCGTGATCTCTCTGCCATGACCCGGCGTCAGTTCCAGGCCTCGAAACTGGCGGACGTCTGCGATAACGTAAAACATTCCACCCCAGCCGACATCAACTGTAACCTTTCCAAGATGCGGCACATCGATCATAGCATCAAGATAAACCGCAAATGCTGGCACGTTCTTGAATGTGACCGTTTTTACTTTGCCGTCCTTGCACTCGGCCCTAATCCGGATCAGCCCGGCAGGAGCTTCCAGCACCAATTCGGTAACGGGCTCCTTCATAGGAAGCATGCCCATTTCCAGAAGCACTGTTACCACAGAGATCGTATTGCCGCCTGACATCATTGGATACTCGATCTGCTCCAATATTATATAGCCCGCATCGGCCTCAGGATGGCATGGTGGGACAATAATGTTGCAGCAATGCGCCGGATAGCCGCGTGGTTCGCGCAGCAACAACTTCCGCAATTGATCATCGTTACTCTCCAGCCACTTCATTTTGTCGTAAACAGTGGTGCCCGGAATATAAGGAATACCCCCTGTAACCACACGCATTGGAGTGCCGGCATGCGTATCGATAGCTTGGATTGTTCTCTTAAATGCCATATTCTCAATTCCCTAATCCGTAGTGAGCCCTAGTCGACAGCATTAGCGATGTATGCCGCAATCATAAGATCGAGATGCGCACCGCCCCCATTTTTAAAGATTGTGATTTCGGATGCCGTTTGCCGCATCAGCATTGTTGAATCGATCAAATCGTAAAGATCGCCGCGAACATCGGCACGATTGATCACACCCGCAGCGATTGGCTGCATCAACTCGCCAATGCAATCGACAGTCGTCGCTCGGCAATCCACAAACACGCGACCTTTTGCCATCAAGGAATCATCAGCCTCACGCATGTCAGGCGTGAATGCGCCAATCAGATCGATATGAGTGCCTGGCTGGATCCAATCACCAAACAAGATTGGCTCTCGTGCATTTGTTGCGGTAGACACAATGTCTGCGGTCTGAGCTGCCGTCTTCAGGTCGGTAGCGACAGTCAATTCAGTTTCCACATCCTTCAGCGAACCAATGAGCGCTTTGGCCTGTTCGGAACGGCGCGCCCAAATGGAGATCCGCTCCAGCGCCGGAAAAATCGCGCTGTACGCGCGGGCGAGGCTTGCAGCCACAGTGCCCGCGCCGACAATGAGGAGATGTCGACAGTCTGGCCGCGCTAAAAGCTGCGCGGCGAGAACTGAGTCTGCTGCGGTCTTGTATTCAGTCACAAGCTTGCTATCGATGATCGCACGGACGGAACCAGTTTCGACATCGTATAGCAGAACCACACCTTGTACGGAGGGAAGACCTCTTGCGGCATTGCTCGGAATAACGGTTTCGGCTTTAACCGCATAGCCGAGACCTTTGATGTGGGCGGCGCGATTCAGCAGTATCGCCTTCGCTGATCCTAGCAGCAGATCCCCGAGTTCAGGGCGCGCCAGCCGATGTCCTTGGCGCAAGGCCTCAATCGCACTACGCCAATTAAGCAAATGCACAGTCGCGTCATAAGTTAGCAGAGACAACTGTCCATTTTTTAGTCGGTCGTTTGATAGGCTTGGGGGCGTATTAATCAAGCCAGAACCCTCTCGTTGTTGGAGGTCGAGTGCAGAAAACTACACGGTGCTGAGCAAACCACCGATGCGGACCAAGATTGGCAAGTTGGTTTTGCTTTTTCATACGATTTGAAACCCGTGCGCCAACGGGTCACGGTCGTCCACAAAGATCGTGTTGTGGCCAATCACCCGTGCCCAACCGCCAATGCTTGGCATAATGCCGCTAAAATTTCCGACGCTTGCAGCCGATTCTACAAGACCCTCAAACATAGTCCCGATGATGCTTTCCTGATGAAAGGTATCTCCTACCTTCAGGCGACCCTTGCCGAATAGCTGCGCCATTCTTGCTGAAGTTCCGGTTCCTCCGGGGGAACGATCGATTGCTTTGTCCCCATAAAAAACCGCACAACGGCCGTCTGCCTTCGAGCCCTCCACCCTGTCGCACCAGACTACATGATGAACGCCACGAATACGCTCGTCTTCCGGATGTATCGGATCGGCAAGGTGAGCAAGCACATCGCGAAGCCTCTGGCTAAGCTCGACGATCTTGCTGCCGCTCATACCTGCAAGGCCGGACCAGTTACTCTGAGGCTCGACCACCGCATAATAGTTTCCGCCGTAGCTTATATCGACAACAAGTTCGCCAATACCTGGGACATCGACGACAATGTCGGCTTCATGTAAATAGCTTGCAACGTTAAACAAGCGCACGCTTTCGACGAATTCTTCGTTGCGCTGAAGCTCCACGTCGACCCTTCCCGCCGGTGTTTCGATCGCAACCCGCCCGGCAATTCTTGGCGTCACAAGTCCTTGCTCAATGGCTGCCGTGACAAGACCAATCGTTCCAGCTCCGCACATGGGCAAGCAACCACTAACCTCGATGAAAAGTGCGCCGAAATCGCAATCTTCTCGTATCGAGGGATAGATGATCGCTCCCGACATGATGTCGTGACCGCGTGGTTCGAACATCAGGGCCTTGCGAACCCAATCATGATCCCGGATAAAAATCTCGCGCCGTTCCGCCATGGAGACGTGCGGCAGAAGCGGAGCACCCCCTACAATAAGGCGTACCGGATTGCCGCATGTATGGGAATCTATACAGAAAAAGCTGTGCCGCATTTGTCTTCCTTTCAGAGGCAAGCCGTTTTCGACTCAAGACGCGGCGGATGTTCTGCCCCGTTCAAGCGCACCGCGAGACAACCTGTCGAGCAGAATGGCAATCGCGACGATCGAGAGCCCTGCCCGGAGACCAAGGCCCATTTCCATTCTGGTCAGGCCACGGGTCACTTCGGCTCCGAGACCACCAGCTCCGACAAGTCCAGCAAGAACAACAATGGCCAAAGAAAGCAGGATGCACTGGTTCAGCCCCAGAAGCAGCGTCGGAGTCGCCGCTGGAATTTCAATCTTGAACAAGATTGCACGAGGCGATGCTCCAGTGGCCTGCCCCAGTTCAAGCAAGTCTTTCGGTACCTGATTAAAGGCCAATGTCGTCAGCCGCAGCATCGGCGGCACACCATAAACGATCGTCGCTATGAGCGCCGGCACCCGCCCCAGGCTAAAAATCATCACCGCGGGAATGAGATAAACCCAGGGCGGAACTGTCTGCATGATATCAAGAACTGGCCGAACAGTGGCCTCGAACTTCTTGTACCGGGCGGCAAGTATTCCGAGAGGAAACGCAATAAGCACCGAAACACACACAGCCATGAGTACTAGTGCGAGAGTCTGCATCGAGGCGGTCCAGAGGCCGGCCAGATAGCAGAACCCCAACGCGACTGCGCTGGTAATGGCAACACGAACGCCGACAAATACCGCCGCCAGCACAACCACGACACCAAGAAACACGAGCGGCGGGGCAAAGAGTAACGTGGCCTCCACTCTGCCGAGCGCGGCTTCCACCGCCTTTGTGACAAATTCAAAGAAAGGGTGGAAATTGGTGTTCAACCAATCAATGATGGGAGCAACATAGGCGCCCGGAGAGAATGAAAGAAGGTCCGGATTCATCTCATGCCTCCATTGGCGCGAAGGGCAAGGCTTTGCGTTAACCTGTCAAGAACCATCGTGAGAACAACAATGGCGAGTGCAGCATTGACTGAAATGGCGATGTCCAACGTTCTCACCGCGCTGTAGATGGTCTCGCCGAGACCGCCGGAACCAACGATCCCCGCAATGACCACCATGCCGAACGCCATCATCAGGCTCTGGTTAATGCCAGCCATAACGCTTGGAATTGCGAAGGGCAGCCGGATTTTGACAAACATCTGCCAGGGCGTAAGGCCACTTGCCTGCCCCAGTTCGATGAACTCGCGCGGGGTCAGCCGGATACCGAGAGACGTGAGCCTTATGGCCGGTGGAATGGCGACAATCACAGTCGCAACGAGCGCGGTGGCCGGACCGTACCCCATCAATGCAATCGCCGGCAAAAGATATATATAAGGCGGCAGAGTCTGGATCAGATCCAACACGGGCGCGAGCGCTTTGTCAAAACTCCGGACGAAGCCGGCCAACACACCCAGAGGTATGCCGATGAAGAGAGCCATAAGCGTGGCCGTAATGACAAGGGCCAGAGTGGCCATAGTCTGTGGCCACAGCCCCATCGCGGCACACAGGATCAAAGCCAATCCGACGAGAAAGCCGGAAAGCAGGCTGATCGACCGCCAGGCGAGCACCGCGGCGATCAGGGCGACGACATAGAACGGCGCTAGCTGCACGAGCCAGAGGACGCCATTGTAAGTGCCTTGGAGCACCGCCGTGATGAAATCGAAAAGCCATGCGCCATTGTCGCTGATCCAGCCGAGCGTATTGTCTGTCCACTGATCAAAGGCGGTGGTTATGACCGAAGTGTCCATTTCGTCCCTCCCGGACTAGTGCGCGGCTGTTTCGGCGATGGGCATTCCGGCAACCCCACAGAGCAAACCTCGCGTGGTCACAACGCCGATCACCACATCATTTTCAACGACTGCGATCGCATCGCGTTCCGACCTCATAGTCACACCAATGAGTTCGGCGATATCCGCCTCCGGCGTTGTGCGAAGCAACCCATCGATATCGCTGTCGGGATGGGCGCTGCGGTACTCGGCCGCAGGCACCATCACCGTATGCGCCTTTACAAGATGAATTCTGGAGATTCCGGCCACAAATTCCGCCACATAGGCATCGGCAGGCCGGGTGACAATCTCTTCCGCGTTGCCAACCTGAACGATGACGCCATCCTTCATGATGGCGATGCGGTCGCCGATCCGGATCGCCTCTTCCAGATCATGCGTGATGAAGACAGCCGATTTGCCGAGTGATTTGGTAAGCTGCCGGAATTCATCCTGCAACTGGCGGCGGATCAGCGGATCCAGCGCACTGAACGGCTCGTCCATCAGAATGATCTCGGGATCCGCGGCAATGGCTCGTGCCAGCCCAACGCGTTGCTGCATACCACCGGATAATTCAGAAGGATAACGGCTGATCCAGTCCGACAAGCCAACCTTTTCCAGTGCCGAACGCGCCGCCGCGTGACGCACGTCTTTTGAAACTCCACGCACTTCAAGGCCAAATGCTGCATTTTCCAGCACGGTCCGGTTGGGCAGGAGCGCGACGCTTTGAAACACCATTCCGATGTGCCGGGAGCGGATCTCACGCAGTTCGGATGCATTCAGAGTCGAAATGTCCTTGCCCTTGACCAGAATTTTGCCAAGACTGGGTTCGATCAACCGGTTGAGCAGGCGAATAAGTGTCGATTTGCCGCTGCCGGAAAGCCCCATAATGCAGAAAATCTCTCCGCGCCGGACCTGAATGCTGGCATCGGAAACGCCAACAACACAATCAAAGTCCGTCAAGACCTGCTTTTTCGTCAGTCCGTTTCGTTTGACCGCTTCGACGGCAGCCTTGGCGCGCGTGCCGAAAATTTTCCAGACAGACTGGCAATCGATCAAAATGTCGTTAACGTCATTCATGTCGGTATTCATAGCGTTCTCCGCGAACCAGTCGGATACTGGCGTTTCTGTCCTGGCAGAATGGTCAGGTCACCGGTGCAACGGTGACCTGACTTTCCAAGACTCTATTCAGCCTTGATGTTTTCCCAGCGTTTCAGAAGATCGGCATGGCTGTCGATCCAGGATTTCACCGCTTGGTCCATCGTCTTGCCGTCATTGACCTCGCTATTGATTGCCGTGATATCTGCAAGCGGAACATAGACGCTGGCAATCACTTCACGCGCGTGAGGATTCTCGGCAGAAAAGCCCTTGTGACCGATCCAATAATAGCTCTGCGGCGGCGGAAATACGGCCTTCGGATCCTTGAGGAATTTCAAATCATATTTCTGCATCATCCAGGACGGCTCCCAGACCGTCACGGCAATCCATTCCTTGCGCTCGGTAGCAGCCTTCAACGCTGCAGTCATGCCAGCCGTGCTGCCTTCGACAAGCTGCAGTTTCAGCCCATAAGCCTTGACGGCACTTGCGGCATCTCGCATCAGCCCTGAACCAGGCTCAATGCCGATAATCTTGCCTCCAAGCTTGTCAGCGTTATCGTTAAGCTGATCCATGGAGTCGATGGGCACGTATTTCGGCACAGCGACGGCCTGATAAAGACCATGGGAAACCGGTGAGATCTTCTCAAGGCGCTTCTTGTTTTTATCCCAGTAATCCTGAGCCACATAGTCGGTCTGCGACGCCAATATCTGGATATCGCCCTTGGTCAGAGCCGCATAAGCGATACCCCATTCGGAAAACGGAACCACCTTCACGGTATAGCCCGAATCTTCGAGTACCTTCTTGGTGATGCCGGTAATTGGTGTCAGATCCTCCCACGACATCGTACCGATGGTGATGGACTTTTGTTCCGCGTGAGCGGACAGCATGGTCATTCCGACCATCGCCGCGGCACACAGCGTTTTCCACAATGTCTTCATGTTTTGCTCCTCCTATTCGTCTCGGTTATCCCTGAAAGCCCGGTGCAAGCACCGCCTCCACATTGCGCGGCGTAGCTGCCTTATCTTTCCCGGCCCGCACGCAATTCCTGCAAACGGATCACCGCATTGACGCCAAGCCATGCAAAGGGCTCCGGCGGAAGCCTTGAGGGCTTCGGCTGATCCATGAACTTTTCGAGTTGTAATGAGTTCGTTCCGGTTGCGAGATCGGCAGCCATAATGCCCGCCAATGTGCTCTTGACCGTTCCCAGACCATTTTCGCAGCAGGCAGAATAGAGGCCTTCTTCTAGTTCGCCAAAAGCTGGCACGTGATTCCGGCTGAGGCACAAACGGCCAGCCCAGACATATTCAAACGGAACATTGGCAAGATGCGGAAACCTTGCATCAAGCGACTGACGTTGCTCCTGCGCTATGCCGGCCAAGCGCGCGTCACTGACGTCAACCGTCCTGTCATAGGTGAACCGGGTCCGGATGACGATGCGGGCGCCCTGATCCGTGGCAATCTTGCGCACGGTCGCCCCCATGGGATCGGCGGGCAAAAGAGCCCACGATTCTCGGCCAGCGGCATTCTCGAACGGAGCCGTCATCGATGCATAAGTGAAAATGTGCATCAGACGGCCGCCAAAATAGCCAAAATCCTCGATGTGACCATTGACCCCAACGATCACCTTCGCAGCACCAACCGTGCCGCGGCGTGACGTCGCGATCCACGATCCGCCCTTCTTCTCGAGTTTCAAAACCGGCGAGTTCTCAAAGAACTGAACTTTTCCGCTCAAACCTTCCGCAAATCCACGGATGTAATCAGCCGGCTGAATCATCACGGCGCCCGGCGTGTAAAGCCCCCCGAGATAATAGTCGGAGCCGGTGATTTCCCGCATGGTATTTGCGTCGAAAAGTTGGTGTTTTTCGCCAATGCGCGCCAGCGACTGGCCATAATTGGCATTAAGCTTCATACCGCGCGCCGTAGCGGCCGCGTTGATCTTCCCGGATGGATCAAAGGTTCGCTTCGACATGCCATATTCAGCCGCCGCAGCAGCGGCAAAGGAGATGGCAAAACGGTTCTGCTCAATCTCCAGCGCAGTTGCCGCTTCACTCGCGACTGAATATTCCCCCGAAGAAAGATTATGTGGAACATCAATCATATAACCGGAGTTGCGACCCGAAGTCCCCTTGGCAATCTCGCTGGCCTCTAGCACGACGATTTTTGCGCCGGGCTGAAGTTGCAACAGTCGACGCGCCGCGGAGAGACCTGCAAATCCGGCGCCGATAATCAGCCAATCCGCCAGAACGTCGCCCTCAAGCGCCTGAACAGGCACGTTGCGCTTGCTGATTGCCTCCCAACCCGAAATCCCCGATTCCGCCGGCAGACGCTTTACGACAATCTGTTTCATCGGACCGTCTCGTCGACAGAGCGTTCCGAAACATCAATCCAGATTGTTTTCAGCTCGGTATATTGGTCATGTGCGAACACCGATTTATCGCGTCCGCCGAAGCCAGATTCCTTATATCCGCCGAAAGGTGTTGTGGCATCGCCTTCGCCGAAGCAGTTGACGGTGACCACACCGGCCCGGATCGCCCTCGACAACCTGATCGCCTTCCTCAGACTGCCGGTATAAACAGAAGCCGTCAGGCCGTACGGCGTGTCGTTAGCCAGGGCAATGGCTTCCTCGAGTGAAGTAAAGGTCGTAACCGAGAGCACGGGGCCAAAGATCTCTTCCCGAAACAACCGGCTCTCTGGCATCACGCCGTCAACAACTGTAGGAACGACATAAATACCGCCCGATGTATCGCCGCCATGTGCGAAGGACAGCTTCTCCTTCCTGACGTCGTCGAGATAGGATTTAACCTTATCAAAATGAGCTTTGCTGACGAGCGCGCCGATACGATTTTCCGGATCGAGCGGATCGCCGGTTTTCCAGTCCCGCATATACGCGCCAATGCGCTGCAAAAGTTCGTCCTTGACGCTGGCATGAACGATCAGGCGCGACGTCGCCGAGCAGTTCTCGCCCATGTTCCAGAAAGCACCGGTAACAATCTGCTCAGCTACCAGATCAAGATCTTCGGCATCCTCAAGCACCACCGCCGGGTTCTTACCGCCGCATTCAAGCACAATCCGCTT
Organism: Methylocystis sp. sgz306128; assembly: GCF_056032725.1. Classification (NCBI taxonomy): domain Bacteria; kingdom Pseudomonadati; phylum Pseudomonadota; class Alphaproteobacteria; order Hyphomicrobiales; family Methylocystaceae; genus Methylocystis; species Methylocystis sp. sgz306128. The sequence continues at coordinate 42,235 of NZ_JBVYWO010000015.1, read as the reverse complement.
CAGGTTGGAGTCCGCCGCGTAACGCAGGAAGCGCCGGCCGGTGGGTGTCGATCCGGTAAAGGTGACCATATCGACATCCATGTGCAAACCGATAGGCTCGCCAACTTCCTTGCCGCCACCGGTGACGACATTGAACACACCGGCCGGAACGCCAGCCTCATAGGCGAGTTCCGCCAAGCGCAGCGCCGTCAGCGTGGTTTCTTGAGCGGGCTTGACGATTATGGAGCATCCCGCCGCCAGAGCAGGACCGATCTTCCATGCCAGCATAAGCAACGGGAAGTTCCAGGGAAGAACGGCGCCGACAACGCCGATCGGTTCCCGCACCACCATGGTCAATGCCTTGGAGCCGACCGGCGCCGTATTGTCATAGAGCTTATCGATCAGTTCTGCGTGCCAGCGGATGGTGTTGATCGTATCGGCGACATCAACGGTCTGGCATTCGCGAACCGGCTTGCCGCTGTCGAGGCTTTCCATAACGGCGAGTTCATGCCGGTTATCTTCGATCAGCTTGGCAAATCGGAGCAATACGGCCTTGCGCTCTGCCGGCGCAAGCAATTGCCAGCGCCCGTCATCGAACGCCTGCCTGGCCTTGGCCACGGCAAAATCGACATCAGAAGCATCACAGGCCGCGATTTCACCCAGCAATTCGCCCGTGGCGGGATTTATTGTCTTGAAAGTCTTCCCGGAATTGGCTGGGCGGAAAGCGCCGTCAACAAATGCATTGACCGGAAAAATGAGGTTGCGTGCAATTGCCTTGTATTCGGCAGCGGTCAAAGGTTCATGCATTGTTTGCTCCCGACGTGATCTGTTCGACCGTACGCTTCAAAGTGGTAACGACAGTCTGGAGGGTTCTTTTTTCTTCAGAATTGAGAGGGCGCAGCGGCGCACGGACAGAGCCGGCTTTCAGGCCGATCAGTTCGCATCCGTGCTTGATCGACTGAACGAATTTGCCGCACTCGAGAAAATCCATCAGAGGCAACATGGCGGTCATGATCGCCCTCCCCTTGTCGAAATTCTTCTCGACCACGCAGGCCTCATAGAGCGCTACATGCTGGCGGGGCAGGAAATTGGAGCCGGCGCAAACCCAGCTCCTGGCACCCCAAGCGAAGAATTCTAGCGCCTGATCGTCCCATCCGCAGGAAAGAGCAATATGCGGAAACTTGCGGGCAAGCAGGTGGACGTTGGTCATGTCCCCCGAACTTTCCTTGATCGCAACAACGTTCCGGGACTTGCCCACGCGGGAGAAATATTCCTCACCCATGACAACGCCCATACGCGCCGGATAATTGTACAGCATGATCGGGAGATTGGCCGCCCGGTCCACCGTCAGGGCGTGAACGGCGTTTTCGCGTTCCGTCGGTAGTGCATAGGGGGGTGACGAGACCAAAATCGCGTCCGCGCCGATTTCTCTGGCCGCCTTGGCATATTCAACCGAATCTTCCGTGCGCGTGGCGCCGGTGCCGATGATCAGCGCCAGCCGGCTGCCGATCACATCCTTGGCGAACGCGCCGAGATCATAGCGCTCCTGCGCGGTTTGAGCATAGTATTCACCCGTGGAACCACCGATGATAATGCCATGCACCCCGGCCTCGATCAGAGACTCGAGTATGGCCGCAAAAGCTTTGCGGTCTATCTGCCCGTCCGGGCTGAACGGCGTGACTGCCGGTGTGTATATACCTTCGAATTTCAAGATATTTTCTCCATCGATGGAGCAGTCGCTTCGACGAGCGCATCCGCTTTGAGCCCTTGTGGCGCGATAAACATTTCCATGTTTTCGCGGGACAATTCCCAGTGTTCAAACACGAGGTCGACAACCTGATCTTCTTCATGCGAGCCGATAGCCTCGATGAAGCCGTCGTGATGCTCAACTGCAAGCTGGAGACGCTTGCGCATATCGTCGTTGCGTGGCCGGAAGAAAGTGTGACCGATACGGGCATGATCGATGAGCAGCCTGCCTAGACTGGGCTGAAGGTAGGCATTCCCCGACATCTCGCCGATAATCTCGTGGAACCGGTTATTTTCCAGCACCAGTCCAAGCGCATCACCCGATAAGCCTGCGCTACGAAAACGCTGCTGCGTGTCTTTGAGCTCTGCGAGTTGACGTGGCTTGAAATTCTGCACCGCGAGCCGGCCGATGGCAGCGTAGATCATCGGCGCAACCAGGAAGAAATGCCGCAAGGTAGAATGGTTCATCGGAACTACGCGAGCGCCCCGGTTGGTCCGTATATCCACGTAACCTTCGCCCTCCAGACGGCGAAAGACTTCCCTGACGGGAGTACGTGACAGGCCATATTTCTCGCTGAGTGTCGCCTCATCCAGATCTTCGTCCGGACCGAGTTCCATCGTCAGAATTTGACGCTTGAGATCCTCGTACAAACCACTCTTGCCGCTTTTCATCTGGAAGCTCCTCGTGAATTCACGCCTCCTTGTGAGGCGCCGCCGACTTGATCAGCCAAAAATTACACGGGTTCAGATGCGTGTCAACAAAATTGTATTTTTTATAAATACAAATAAAACATTTTAAAAATACATTGCCTGTGGGGCCATCTGGCTAGCACGCAAACGAAAAAGCCCTCCTTGTTAAATTTCGCTTCAGATTGACCCATTTCTCACTCTGCTCTGATCCATTTTGACTTAATCAAACCACTGAAATTTAACAAATATTTCTCGATAGCGCGGACCGCCATTAGATGGAAAAATTGTTCAATACGAGAAGGAAATTAATAACTTTAGCCGTTTCATCTCGGTTGGCAGCAACCCATCGTACTTCTTCTTCCAGTTGAAATAGGTCGCCTGGCTAATCCCGGCCTTCCGGCAGATGTCTGCCACAGGCACGCCGTCAGCCCCTTGCTTCAAAATAAACGCCTTCTGAGCGTCGGAAAATTGGCTTGCTTTCATCGTTTTTGCTCCTCCCGGCCGGGAGAAATTAGCGCGAAAAACTCTAATCAAAAACGGTCCAGTTTCCTGGGGGCAGATCGCCTCGACCCAACATGGTTTGGGTCGCCGATTTTACGTATATCCGCACCGCTGCTGGCTTCTGCTATTTGGCCGTCATTCTCGATGCCTGCAGCCGTAAGGTTGTGGGTTATGCTCTGTCGAAACGCCTGGACACGCCGTTAGCGTTAGCTGCATTGCATTCGGCCATCGAGAACCGGAAACCTCCACCAGGCTGCATTCATCACACCGACCGCGGGTGCCAATACGCAAGCGAAACCTATCGCCGGGCGCTTGATGCGGCGGGACTGAACGGCTCAATGAGTGCCGTCGGCAATCCCTATCACAATGCGCAGGCAGAGAGCTTCATGAAGACGCTGAAAGTGGAAGATATTTACCCCGCCGGCTACGAGACCTTCTCGGAAGTGGTCGAGCGGTTGCCCAGATTCATCGAAGAGGTCTACAATGCCAAGCGGCTGCACTCAGCCCTCGGCTACCGGTCACCAGCAGAATTTGAAACTGAACTCGCCCAGCAAGCGGCTTAGTTTGAAGCTCCTCGCTGGTCCAGTCCTAGGGGTTCACTCCATCAAATCTCTAAAATTTATCAAAAATTTCTCGATAACCCGGATCACCACTAAATGGAAAAATGGTTCAATACGAGAAGGAAAAGGACACTGTGGCCGGATTTTCCTCCATTTATTGGGAACAGATCGACTTTGCCCTATTTTCAGAGGGTCAAATGAGCACTGTGACTCAGCAACTTTCCCAAGCGAGGCAATAAACAATCACACCATCCCGTTTATACCGTTCTTGGATTTTAGGTTAGATTGCCGAACGATAATTGGACTTTGACGGCGCGCGAACGATCTCCAGCTTCGGCAAAAGCGGTTAGTGCCTGTTCCAAAGGGTGGGAGCCAGTAATAATCGGCCGCACATCGAGATATCGGGCGTTCAAATATGATACTGCCTCACTATATTCCGCATGAAACCGGTGGGTGCCAATGAGGCTGATTTCCTTGCCAACGAGCAAGTTAATCGGAACCGGCAGATCACCAGCAACACCAACCTGCACAATGGTGCCAAGGGGCCTAGTGGCATTGATCGCCGAGCGAAGTGCAGGCGCTGCCGCTGAGCATTCAAAAGTCACGTCAAAATGCCCCTTGTCATTGAAATAAGGATTGAGCGCTTCTGGGTTGGTTCGAACATTGAGACATTTGGTCGCCCCCATACGCTTCGAGACCGAAAGCGTTGCATCCTCGAGATCAGTCACGACAATTTCAGCAGCGCCCGCCTCGGCCGCAAGGCCCACAAGAAGCGCGCCGATTGGGCCTGCACCCGTTATCAGCACATGCTTGCCAGCAAGGGCGGGAGCTCGATTGCGAGCATGCAAGCAAACCGCAAGGGGCTCGGCGCATGCAGCTTCCGCCAAACTCACATGGTCGGCGACCGGGATGCATTGCATCGCCGACACAACGACCAGATCTCGAAATAAGCCCTGCTGATGCGGAAAGCGTAATGCGGAGCCAAAAAAACGCATGTTCAGGCAGTGCTGAAAATCCCCTTCTGCACAGTAACGGCAAGTGCCACACGGCATGCTAGGGTTGAGCGCGATCCGGTTGCCGGGCTTCAATGCGGTCACGCCTTCACCGACTGCTGCGACGGTCCCGGCAGCTTCATGACCCAGAATGATCGGTTCTTGCACGCGGATCGGACCGAAACCTCCATCCTTGAAGTAATGCAGATCAGAACCGCAAATCCCTCCCGCACCAATACGCACGAGCACCTCGCCCTTGCCGGGCATCTTTACCGGTATCGTTTCGATACGCAGATCGTTTTGGCCGTAAAGACGGCAAACTCGGGTTTCCACAGACATTGTCCTTTATATTTCGCAGCAGCCGAAGCCCTGCAGAGGCTGTGCCAGCCGCCGTTGTAGCGCCGTTGTAGTTTGCCGACTTGAGGGAATTTTCAACCTGCACAGCTGTGAATCCATCTCATCAACTTTCTCCGCGCAACATTACCACCAGCGAACTTCAGACGATCGCAAATCAAGGCTCGAAATAATCCGGCGCGGATTCCGCAACTTTAGGCAGGTCCTTGAGCACTTCGCGAAGATGCAGACGCATTGCCTTTTCAGCTTTTGCAACATCACCCGCCGCAATGGCATCGACGATAGCCATGTGTTGCTCCACCAGTTTTTCCATGGGAAATTGCATTGTGGAGAGAAACCGCACGCGGTCCATCTGTGATTTTGATTCCTCAATCACCCGCCAAACGCCATTTTTACCCGCCGCTGCGGACAATTGGCGGTGAAACCGCTCGTCCAATTCCATGAATTTCAGATGATCGGATCGCGCTGCTTCCCGTTGACGGGCCACCAGTTCGCGCAGCATCACAATCACTTCCTGCCGTGGTGTTTCAGCAAGCAGGCGTACGATATCTGCTTCTACCGCTTCTCGCACGAAACGGGCATCCATCACGTCCGAAGTGGAAATCTTGCGCACGAATGTTCCGCGTTGGGGCCTGATCTCGACCAGGCCCTCTTCCGACAACTTGATGAAGGCCTCCCGCACGGGCTGACGGCTTATCGAATAAACCTTGGCAATTTCCGATTCGGACAGTGGGCTGCCCGGCGGCAAATCCGTCTGAATGATTCTTTCGCGCAAAATCTTGCGTAATTGCGGCCCGACCGCCGCATTAAGCTCAATATTCCAGCCTTCCTTTGCCACCAGCGCCATGTGCCTCACCCCTTGACCAGAAAATATTTCAATCTACCATACTAGTCAACATAATGTTTAGCTGGTACCGTCTGATCATGGCCGTTGGCCCAACATTGAACAACTGATTTATGAAAGAGAGCCCATGCGACAAACTTGGCGCTGGTTCGGCCCTAACGATCATGTTTCTATCGACGACATGCGGCAAGCTGGTGTCGAGGGCGTGGTTTCGGCGCTGCATCACATTCCAAATGGCGAGGTTTGGACCGCCGGGGAGATTGCGGCAAGGCAGAACGCCATTGCCCATATGAAGGACGGACAAGCCTCCGGACTGAAATGGGAAGTGGTTGAAAGTCTTCCGATTTCGGAAGATATCAAGAAGCAAAAGGGCCCCTGGAAGCATCATATAGACAATTATCTCACCAGCATGCACCACCTTGCGGCGGCCGGGATAAAGGTTATCTGCTATAATTTCATGCCTGTTCTGGACTGGACACGTACAGATCTGGCCTGGCGACTGCCACATGGTGGCACATGCATGCGTTTCGATTTCGTAGATTTTGCAGCCTTCGATATTCACGTGCTGAAGCGCAAAAATGCGGCTGCAGATTTCCCGGAAGCGGTGCGTGAAGAAGCAGACCGACGCTTTTCCAACTGGAGCGAGGAACATTGCCTTGCAATTGCCCGTAACGTGGTGTTTGGCCTGCCCGGCGCTGCCGACCATATGGAGATGGAGGATGTCAGGCAGCATCTGGCCGAGTATGATTCAATTTCAGCGGAACGGCTGCGCCAAAATTTCATCGATTTCCTCGACGCCATCATTCCGAATGCAGAGAAACTGGGCCTTCGGTTCTGCTGCCACCCGGATGATCCGCCATTCCCGCTTCTGGGTTTGCCACGTATCATGTCCACAGAGTCCGATTATCGAAAAATCCTCGAAGCGATCGACAGTCCCGCGAATGGCATGACGCTCTGCACAGGTTCACTGGGCGCGCGCGCAGACAATAATGTTCCCGGCATAATGCGCCGTTTGGGCGATCGGGTGCATTTCCTGCATTTGCGCAATGTACGGCGAGAATCTGCTGATATCGCGGGATCCTTTCATGAATCGGAACATCTTGGCGGCAATACGGACATGGTGGCGGTTATCGCGGCCGTTCTTGAAGAGGAAAAGCGCCGCCGCGCTACTGGTCGCACGGACTGGGAAATCCCCATGCGCCCCGATCATGGGCAGGATATTCTTGACGACCTCAATCGCAAGGCACAACCCGGCTATCCCTCAATAGGCCGTCTGAAGGGCCTCGCAGAACTAAGAGGCATCATGACTGCACTTTCGCATGCCGAATTTGGACTGCAGTGTTGATCGTGCCGCGCATGACGGACGCGTAAACAAAAAACGCGCGTCCGGTTCCACGTTCGTAGTCCGAAGAGCGCTCAGGCTTATTCGGGAATGAAAGCGATTGCTCGCACTGGCGCTCCAGAACCGCCCTCTATGGGCAAGGGCAAGGTCGAGAGCCAGGCAAAAGGTGGCAGCAGATCGAGATTGGCAAAATTTTCACCGATCAGGACGCCTGCGTCGAGAAGTACACGATGGGCCGGAAAATCAGTGCTGCCAAATCGGTCAATCGACATGCAATCGCAGGCGACAAGCCGCACCTTACGCGCCACCAGAAATTCAGCTGATTCACGCGAGAGGCCTGGCCAGTCTGAGAGAAATCGCTGTGCGCCATCCGGATCATTCCAGAATCGTCCCCAGCCGAAATGAAACATAACGGCGTCTCCCAACTCAATCGGACCTTGCAGGCGCTCAAAATCCAGCAGGCGAGACAACGAAACTTCGCTATCGGGCGCCATCTCGCTTGCATCGATAGTTACCATGCGGCCAAAGAACCGGTCCAAGGGAATTTCGGCGATCGAGAGGCCGCTCGGATAAAAATGCGCTGGCGCATCGAAATGCGTTCCGCTGTGCTCACTCAGCGACAATGCATGATTGCAAGCAATGTCCCCCTTGGAAAAATCAGCGATATTGGTTTGACAGAAGGGTGGATGCCCCAGCCAGACGGGCATACCATTGCGCAGTCGGTGAGTAAGATCGACTTTGCGGGTCTTACCAAAGTAAAGACCGGGGGCATCCTCAGGCATCAGGTCCTCTTATTCGGAGCAATGGCGACAATTGCAACGATCAGCAGCCCCATTATGATGAAACGGAAGCCAGCACCGATGCGGAACGTGTTGAGCATGGCAGCCATGAGATTAAAGAACAGCGCGGAACCCCATATGCCCACGGCATTCGCCTGGCCTCCCGCGACGCTAGTTCCGCCAAGCACAACCACAGCAATCGATTCCATGAGATATGTATCCCCCATGTTGAGGGCGGCACCGCCAGAAAAGCCAGAAAGCAGATAACCTGCCAGCCCTGCGAGGGATCCGCACAAAACATAAGCGACGAGCCTTACATTATGGACACGTACACCCGACAAACGCGCAGCATTCTCGCTTTGGCCGACCGCCAGCAACTGGCGTCCCCAGACAACGTTGAACAGTGCGTAACTGGCTATTGCCGTAACCAGCATGACAGTCAGGGGCATGACCTGGATGCCCGCCACATGCGTGGTAGTGAAGCTGGACAGAAGAACCGGCGGTTTCAACGTCGCTTCGCCGCCTAGATTGAAGGCAAACGACTGAAATACGAAGCTCCATGCGAGAGTGGCAATGATCGGCGGCAGGCGAAGCGCAGCGATGGCAATAAAATTTAGCACCCCTGCGACAGACCCAACGGCAATCGCTGCCAGAAATCCGGACGATACCAAGCTGTTCTCGCCATGCATAATGGACATCGATATATAGGCAGCCAGTGTCAGCACCGAAGGTACAGAAAGATCTATATTCCCGTTGCCCGACGCGATCACGAACATCTGGCCCGTACCCACAATCACGCTGATGGCGCCGAAGGCCAACGCGACAGACAATATCGCGCCGAAATTATCAAACCCAGTATAGGCCGAAGTTGCCAGCACCATGATCAGCGCCACGAAGAAGCCGTAGGTCCAGGGAGCAAAAATGGATCTCAACGTGATCACGGCCTACTCTCCGACAGCAGCACCCGCCCTGCGAGCACGAGAAAGAGGATAACTCCCTGCGCGCCAATCTGCCATGTTGCGGGGACCTGCAGAAAACTCAGCAGCGAACCCGCGAGAGACAGCGTCAGCGCGCCAGCCACCGTGCCAACGGGCGACACAACACCGCCCGAAAAGGAGCCGCCGCCAAGAATAACCGCGCCGACACCGAGCAGAGTATAAGCCGGCGCCACATTGGGATCTCCCGATGTGGTCAGCCCTGTCAGTGCGATTCCGCCCAAACAAGCAAGCGCCGCTGCGCTGGCATAGACTGTCACCCGGATACCCGCCACCGACCAGCCTGCGCGCTGCACGGCGCGGGGATTCCCACCCGCCGCCCGCAACAATACGCCGAAAGAGGAGCGGGAAATCATTACATGACCGACAATGGCGAGAAGCAGCGCTACCAAGACAGGCAGCGGCACCAACGGCGGCTTAAAGGTCATGAGGCCGATCAGCCATTGGGGCGCTACGCCTCCCGGCGATGGCAGTGTGATGATCGCCATGCCTAACCAGATGAAGGACATGCCGAGTGTCACGATCACCGAAGGCAGGGCCCGCGCATAAATGAGCATGCCGAAGCCGGTATACGTAAAGATAACCGCCGCGTAGCAGAGTACGGCTACCAGGGGATGAGCCTGAAGGAATACTGCCGTGATGCAGGTGATCATGCCGACGAAGGCACCACTCGAGAGGTCGATATCGCCGAGCATGATAATAAGCATCTGACCGAGCGCGGCAAACATTAATGGTACCGCGAGCTTGAACAGAAGCGTGAAACCGAAATAACTCATCGCGCTGGGCCGGATTGAGAAGATTGTCGCAAGCATCGCCAGCAACGCGATGAACGGCAGGGCGGCCTGAAGTGTGGAAAGGGTCGGGAGCCGGCGCGCGGTCGTGGCTTGTATATCACTCATGACCACCTCCGAATGAAGCCTGCATGATCCTGCCATGTTCGATGTCGTCACCCTCAAGTCTGACGGCCGCGCGTCCTTCCCGGAAAATGAAGATTTCGTCGCAATTGTCGAGTTCCTCAACCTCAGTTGTATACCAGACGAAGCTTCGCCCCTTGACGGCCTCAGCCTTGATCAGGTCATAGACCTCCTGCTTGGTGCCGACATCGACACCGCGCATGGGATCATCGAGAAACACGAGCCGTGCATCCGAGACGAGCGCGCGCGCAAACAGCACTTTCTGTTGGTTTCCGCCCGACAAGCTGAGTATCGGCGTTGCCAGCGAGGGTGCCCGGATCTTCAGCCGGTCGAACCATTCCTTGGACAGCCGGGAAAGGTTGGATCGAGCTATCAAGCCAGCGCGAGCATGAGCGGACAAACTGCGGATCATCATATTGTCGCCAATTGACCAGAGCGGAAAGACCCCTTCATGCACACGGTCTCCCGCGACAAATGAGGGTTTCGCCTGTCCCTTTCGAGACAGTTCCAACTGCGAACCGTAGTACATGGCGCGTAGACGCTCGCGCTGACCGTGCCCGTCAAGGCCCGCAAAGCCGATGATCTGACCGGGCTTCACGGCGATGGCCAAATCACCCGCGCCCCTACCCTGATGACTGTAAAGCAACTGGGCATCGCCCGCCGATGCCGCGACCGCCCGCCGCACCGCCCGCCTTTCTATATTGCCCATAGCCTCCACCAAAATCGTGCGCGTAAGATTGCGGTTATCGAATTGCCCGACAATGCCGCCATCTTTCATCACCACAACACGATTGCAGACGGTGATGATCTCGTTCAGCCGGTGCGTGACTAGAATCGCCGCGATGCCCGTCGCAGCAGCGCGGCGGATATGGGACAGCAATTGCTCCGTCGCCTCGTACCCGAGCGACGAAGTCGGTTCATCCAGCACAATGCAGCGGGCGGGCACAGATGTTTCAATGAAGGCACGCGCAATCTCGATCATTTGGCGCATGCCGATCGACAGATTGCCAATTTTTTCCGACAAGGGAATACCGTGGCCCGGAAATATCTCATCGAGCTTGGCGCGCACAAGTGCCGTCGCCCGCATTTTCCAGCCGATGCCCGTCAGTCCGCGGTGCACGATGCGCAGGTTTTCCGCCGCCGTCAGATTGGAGCACAGTGACAGTTCCTGAAAAATACAGCGCAACCCTTGGCGCTGAGCCTCAAAAGCAGTCCAGCGTTCCACCGCCTGACCATTGCGCTGAATACGCCCTACACTTCGCTCGACCGTACCGTTGAGGACGTTCATGAGTGTCGACTTGCCGGCCCCGTTATGGCCGACAAGTCCGATCACTTCGCCGGGGCGAATGGAAAAATCAACCCCGTCAAGAGCCTGAACAGCGCCGTAGGACTTGGCCACACCAATGAGCTCCAAATACGGCATCTGCGGAGCAACGTCGGCCGTGATTTGCTCTGGTCCAGCACAAGTATTCACGGTTCAAACGTCCTTACTATCACTTCGGTGCGGGCACACCGGGAAGCGCGACCTTATTAACATTGGCGTCGATGATGCTGGCGACAAGGTCCTGCGGATATGTAGCATTGACAACGCCGCCCTTATCTACCGTCTTGAGCCAAGCATCTAGATCTGTCTGGTTAATGGTCAGCAGTGGCACTTCAACAAATTTCGGAACCTGCTTGCCTGCCAATATCTGCTGGGCTGTCCAGAATGCAACCTGCGAGACACTGGGCGTCGCGCCAAGAGAGAATGTTTCGTAGCCGTCCGCCGTATGTTCGTCCTTCCAGAGTTGCAATTCGTCCTGGCGGTTGCCCATGATAATTATTGGCAACTTGCGGCCCGCAGCCTTGAATGCTTGCGCCGCACCATAACCGTCGCCGCCCTGGGTGAGAACCGCATCTACCTGAGGCAGGGAAGGCAAAACGCCGGCCACTTCCTTTTGAGCAACGGTGGCCGTCCACTGTCCATAAACTTCACCAACCATCTTGTAATTCGGATGGGCCTTCATGGCTTTTTCGACCCCCTCATGCAGGCGCTTGTCGAAACCGTCACCTGCCATGCCGCGAATTTCAAAGATGTTCGCCCGCTTGTCGCCGACCTTTTTGGAGATGAAATCAAGCTCGGCCTTGGCATAAGAATCGAGATCATAGTCAACACGATAAGCGCAAGGTTCGGTGACACCGCTGGCGAAGGCGACAACGGTGATGCCTGCATCGCATGCGTCTTTGATTGCGCCATTGAGGGCTGTGTCGGAGCCAGCGAGCACAATGATCGCATTATATCCTTGCAGCACGAGATTCTGAATTTGCGATGCTTGCTCAGTAACCGAGTTGTTAGAATTGACGGTGGTATAGCCGGCGATCTTGCCATCCTTGACAGCCTGCGCGGCCGTAGATTCAAAGCTCTTGATCATCACCTGACGAAACGAATTGCCGGCATAAGAGTTGCTGAAAGCAATCTTCATCTTGGCGGTGTCACCCTTTGCCACGCCATCGGCAGCCCATGCCGCAGTACCGCTAAGAAAGGTTGCCGAAAACGCTAGCGCGCTAACTGACGTGAAAAGTTTCAAAAAACGCATAGAAAGACCTCCCGTGAATACATGTTCAAAGCTGTCTGATCCCGTGTCGCTTCACGGTTGTCCTGAGCCTGTCTTTGACCAACAGCCTGATCCAAAGAGTTACACTAGTATGGTACCATGTCAATAGCGGTGTGTTTTCTGGATTCGCGCCTCTATAAACACCGCCGCGTCCCCATACAGGTTGAGCATCGCTCGATATTTTTCAGCGGGCCCTTCGCCATCGATACCCATCGAGGTGCAAAAAATGAGGCGTTAAATGCCGCTCGATTACATAGCATTGATAATGGGGTGTGTTAATTTTCGCTTCAGATTTACCCATTTTGTCACTCTGCGCTGATCCGTTTTGACTTAGTCAAATCACTGAAATTTATCAAAAATTTCTCGATAACGCGGATCACCACTAAATACAAAAATGGTTCAATACGGGAAGGAAATTAGCACTTATCGGACCTGGCTGGACAGTTGCCCAGATTCATCAAAGCGGTCTGCAATGTCAAGCAGCTACATTCTGCCTACGGCTACAGGTCACCGGCAGAATTTGAAATCCAACTTGCCCCGCAAGCCGCTTAGTTTGAAGCTCTTCGCCGGTCCAGCCCAAGGGTTTCACTCCAAAAGTGGGTCAATACGAGAAGGAAATCAGAACTCTGTATTTAATCACCTGACGCCAGCGTTCGATCTTTCCATGGTTTTGCGGGCGACAAGGCCCGCCGCCCATATGTCTTATATCCAAACAGTCAAACCAATGGACAAGTCATTGGCTATTCATCGATTTAATCGAAAACTCTGAACGTCGAACGTCATCCATCGCCACAAAAGCCGCCGCAGCGCGATTGGCAAAACGACAGGCTTCTAACACCGTCTCGCCGGCAGACAATCTCGCCGAAACCGCACCGATAAAACAATCTCCGGCGCCATGCGACGACACCATTTTCACGCTTACCGGCGCAATGGTCTGGACAGCTTCGCCGCGCGGCCGCACGACAAGCCCGTCGCCCCCGAGGGTCACAATAATGTCCATATCATTCCGCTCAAGCGCTGATATTGCCCGGCTGGCACTTGATGCGTCCTGAACAACCGTCCCTGACATCATTTCAGCCTCGACGCGGTTAAGCACCAGCACATCAATATGATCAAGCAAGGCAGTCTGGAGTTGGCGCACGGGTGCGGCATTCAAGATCACCTTCGCACCCGACTCGCGCGCTGCCCGCGCTATGGCAAAATTGACGCCCTCGCTGATCTCATTTTGCAGAACCAGAACGCGCGCGCCGCCAAGTAACGCCCATCTCTCGACGGCGTCTTCGGGGTCAATGTCGAGATTTGATCCCGAAACAATCACGGCGCCGTAATCACCGTTTCCATCAAGAATGGCGACCGACATGCCCGATCCCTTGGATTCATCGATCCCGACGCCGCTGTTGTCCACACCATTGGCATCGAGATTATCAACCAGCCTTCTGCCGAAATCGTCCTTGCCGACGCGGCTGATCATAGCCGTATGCGCGCCCATCCGCGCCGCCATAACCGCCTGATTGCCGCCTTTGCCGCCACATTTCATCGACCAGCCAGATCCGACAACGGTCTCGTCCAGGCGCGGCAGATGAGACGACTGAACCATGATATCAAGGTGCAGGCTGCCACAGACCGCAACGTCAAATGCAGGAAAATTCATGTTCTGGTTCTCATATCGTTCAGAGGCGGCGTTTGGTCTGGACGGCATTCATCGTTCGGGAGAGATTTGTTTCCGCCGACTGATAGCCCTTCTGCGCCACGGCGATAAACACCGCGTCCATGATGTTCAACTGGGCAATGCGCGCCGCGGCATTTTCACTCGTGAGGTGGGAGCCCTGCGCCGTGGAGCAAAGAATAACGTCGCTCATTTCAGCCAGCGGCGAAGATTCATAATTGGTCACCGCAATGACGCTGGCGTGATTGCTTCGGGCGATCTGCACCGCATCGAGCACGCCAGACGTCCTGCCAGAGTGAGAAAAGGCGACGGCAACATCCCCTGCCCGCAGCAACGACGCCGACATCGCCATCATGTGGGTATCATCAAACACCGATGTCCGCAGACCGATACGGAGAAATTTGTGCGAGACATCGCGCGCAATCTGCGCGGAACCGCCAAGGCCGTAGAAATCACGCTGGTTAGCCCTGTGAATCAGATCCGCCGCCAGCCGGAAGGCATCCATATCCAGAATCGCCAGCGTTTCCTCGAGAGCCTGGATTGAAGTGCGGAACACTTTCTGCACGATCATTTCCGCGGAATCGTCCGGGTTGATCTCCTGATGCAGATCAACGTTCGGCTGGCGCTTATAGGCGAGCAATGCCGCCCGCAACTCCTTATATCCGGCAAATCCGAGCCGCTTTGCGGTCTTCACGACCATGGCTTCGGAAGTTTCAGCTTCGTCGGCCAGGCGTTTCAGCGGCATGACGTCATCCACTGCGCTTTTGAGCAGAATTTCAGCGATCCGCGCCTCCGCCGGAGTTAACTCTGGCAGCATCATGCGGATGCGTGGGCCAACAGTCCTTGGATCGGTGGTTCTGGAATCAAAGTTCACGTCTATTCCTTGCCGCGTGTGAGCCGATCTACCAACATTGCGAGAATGATAATGATACCTGTCGCAAGTAATTGATAGAAGGCCTGAACATTCAGCAAGGTCAAGCCGTTCCGCATGGCGCCAAGCGTGATTGCCCCCAGAATTGTGCCGATGATTGATCCTTTCCCGCCCATGAGCGAGGCGCCGCCAATGGCCGCCGCCGCAATCGCGTCAAGCTCCCAAAGATTGCCAAGCGTGGGTTCGGCGGCGCCCAGACGCGCGATCAGGATTACCGAGGCGAGCGACGCCAGTCCGCCGGAAATGACATAGGCGGAAATCTTGGTGCGTGCGATAGGAACGCCGCTGATGCGCGCCGCTTCCTCGTTGCCGCCGACAGCCAGAATATATTCTCCGATAGGCGTCTTCGCCAGTAGGATCGAGCCGATGACGCCCAGAACGGCCACAACAACGACCGGCACGGGAAAGCCCCAGATATCAGTCGAAAAAAATCCGCGAAATGCGGGTGGCAGGCTGAGAACCGGATTGCCCCCGGTATAGATGAGTGCGGCGGCGCGAAACACACTCAGAGTACCCAGTGTCACGATGAACGGCTGCAGCCCGCCATAGGCGATCAGCGCACCATTGATCAGCCCGCATACGACGCCGACGGCCAGAGCAACGCCAATTGCCAGGATGATCGGATAGCCTGCGGCCAGCAATGTTGCCGAGAAAACGGCAGCAAGCGCGGCCGTCGGCCCGACAGAAAGATCGATGCCGCCCGAAATGATAACCAACGTCATGCCAATCGCAATGCAGGCATTGATGCTTGATTGTTGCAGAATATTGATCAGGTTTCGGTCAGTCAGAAATACATCGGACAGGCTCGCAAAAATCGCACCCATGATCAGGAGGCCGATCAGCGTCCCCATGTCGCGCATTCCAAAGCGGAACAGCGGCCTCCGAACATTTGCTTGATCAGTCATTTCTCACTCAACTCCCTGGAATGGCGCCGATTATGCCGCCGACTTGTTCCCGGCCTTGCCCGAAACGGCAAAGCGCATGATCGTCTCTTCGGACAGTTCAGAACGGTCCAATATGGTTTCTGCCTCGCCGCGCCGCATCACCAGCACCCGGTCGGACAAACGCAAGATTTCCGGCAATTCGGAGGAAACCACGATGATCGCCTTGCCTTCCTGCGCGAGCGCGTCAATCAGTTTATAGATTTCGCCCTTGGCGCCGACATCGATACCGCGCGTCGGCTCATCGAAAATAAGAATTTCCGAGCCGGCCATCAGCCAGCGACAGAGAATGGCCTTCTGTTGGTTGCCCCCGCTGAACAGGCGTATCTGCCGGTTGATATCATGCGGACGCAGGCTGACGCTGCGTGTCAGTGCATCAACTTTTTCGCGCGCTTCGCTCGCCCTGACGAGACCGAACCGGGTCATTTTGCCAAGACTAGGCAACGAAACATTGGAAACGATAGTGCGTAGCGGAATGATGCCGTCCTTTTTCCGCTCTTCGGGCAGAAGGGCTATGCCGCGAGCGATTGCGTCGCGCGGACTGGAAAAATGAAGCTTCTCGCCGGCCAGCAGAATATCGCCCCGGCTGGGATGATCCACGCCCGCGATCAGGCGCACGAGTTCTGTACGGCCTGAACCGACAAGACCGGCAATGCCGAGCACCTCGCCCTTGCGCAACGCAAAGCTGACATCTTTGACGGCGTCGCCGCGGCCAAGATCCCGAACCTCGATGGCGATATCATCGCGGACATGCGATTGATGCGGATGCGGCTCGATTGCCCGCCCAACCATCATCGAGACCAGTTGATCCTCAGTTGTCCCTGCCAGCAACGTGTCACCGACCTTTCGTCCGTCGCGCAGCACGGTGGCATGCGAGGCCACCCGGAAAACCTCATCCAGTTTGTGCGAGACATAAATTATTGCGACGCCGCGTGCGGACAACCTCTCGATCACGGCCGCGAGTTTGTCGAATTCGCGCGGCGTGAGACTGGAGGTTGGCTCGTCCATCGCAATGACGCTGGCCTCGAACAGCAACGCCTTGGCAATCTCGACAATCTGGCGTTGAGCCACGCGCAGCTCGCCGATCTTCGCGGTGACGTCGATGGTCGGATCGATCTGAGACAAAACCTCCCGCGCCCGTTCGCGCATCCGGATTTTATCGGTGAACAGACCAAATCTGGTCAGCTGCATGCCAAGAAACATGTTCTGGGCAACGTCCAGTTCAGGAACCTGCTGTAATTCCTGATGGATCATGGCAATGCCGGCGAGGCGAGCGCCTTTTGGCGACAGCAGTTCGACCGGCTTGCCGTTGATTTCGATCTTGCCGGAATCTGCGCGATAAATGCCCGACAAAATTTTGAGCAGCGTCGATTTGCCGGCGCCATTTTCGCCAATAAGGGCAAGAACTTCGCCGGCCTTCACCGAAAAGCCGACATCGCTCAGGGCCTGCACGCCAGGAAAGGCCTTGGATAGACCCGTCACAGAGAGAACGGTATGGTTTGGAATTGACGCAGGCATCGGCACCAACACGCAAGTTAAAGCTGCACTTCATGAAATCTGCCGGCGGAGGTCTTCCGGCCGGCAGAACTTATCACCGCCAATGGTTACTTGGCAGCGGCATCTTCCATCAGATTCTTGCGCACGGTGGCTTCGTCACCAGTGTAGCGCGCCATATTGTCCTTGGTCACAAGAGCCTGTGGCGTAGCGACAACACGCGGCAGCTTCTGACCAGCCTGCAGGCGCAAAGCGACCTCAAGCGCCACCTCACCTGTCAGCACAGGGAACGAGTCGACAGTTGCCGTCAGTTCGCCGTCCTTGATCGACTTATAGGCATCGCTGATGCCGTCGGTGCCGATCACAGCGATCTGCTTCAGCTTGCCGGCAGCCTTGACCGCCTCGACAACGCCCAGCGCCATGCCGTCGTTGTTGCAATAGAAGCCGACGATATCCGGATGCTGCTGGATGATGGTGGTGGCTGCGTCATAGGAGAGCTGACGATCCCAATTGCCAGGAACGGATGCAACAACGCTGAATTTCGAGCCTTCAGCCTTGATCGTATCCTTGAAGCCGGCGGTGCGCTGCACAGCTGCATAGACGCCTGCCATGCCTTCGATCACGGCCAGTTTGCCACCTTCGGGCTTGTTCTTGATGAACCAACGGGCGGCGCGCACGCCATTATCCTTCTGAACATTGCCGATATAATGCTTTGCAGTCGGAATCACGGCGTCATTGACGTTGATGACCGGAACGCCAGCCTTTTCAGCCGCTTCAACGGCGGGCTGAAGGTTCGAATCGGTCTGCGGCGAAACCAGCAGGATCTTGTAACCCTTCGAGAGCATGTTCTCGGCAATGGCCAGCTGGCCGAGTTGGTCCGATTCACCCTGTCCGGCCTGCAAATCGACGGAAACGCCAACTTCTTTGCCAAACTTGACATAACCCTCGCCGAGGCTGCGCCAATATTCATTGGTCAGCGCCTTTGCCACTGCGCCAACCTTCATGCCGGCCTCAACCTTAGGCAATTTGCCGAATTTGGCTTCAAGCTGCGACCAATCCATACGGTCGGCTTCGATATCGGAGTTCAGAGGCTTAAGCGCATCGGCATGAGCCGAGAAGGACATGCTGGCTGCAAGGGCCATTCCCAGCAGCGAGGTTGTGATAAAAGAGCGTTTCATTCGTATTTCTCCCAGACGGTTTCCATTTATCGCGTTAGTTCGCTTTCGGCGTCATTCCCCGAAAATCGCTTTCTGCACGATGGCCTGACTGGCGACCGCATCCTGCCTCTCGATGGCAGCCGCCAGAAACTGATTGCCGCGCAGCCGCTCGACGACGCGGCGCATGGCATTGACAACATTGACATTGTTTGAACATTCGGCGACCGGATCGAGGCCGGTCGTATCCGGAAACGTGTCAAAATAAATAGCACCGTCATATCCGATGCGATCGAGCACATAGAGCAATTCGATGGTTTGGACCGGATGCACGGCGCCGACCATCAGGCCGTCATCGCGTTTGGCATATCCGTCGTTGAGATGGATACCCAGCAGCCTTGAATGACGCGCCACAAGCATGGCAGCGAACGCCGGCATCTCTTCGGCATATAGCACGTGGGCAAAATCGAGCGTAACGCCAAGATTGGGCCGGTCGATTTCTTTGATCGCCAGCAATGTGGTGGCTACGTTCGGCATCAGACTGAAGGAGCGCGGCTCATTCGGCTTATATTCGATACTGATGTCAACGGCGGGATTATGATCGGCGATCTCGCGGATGGCCGCGACGGTGCGCTCCCAAAGCACCCCGTAATCTGCCTGAAAGGAATAATCAAAACCGTCCTGCCCCATCCACAGCGTCATCAGCTTGCCGCCTATGGCAACCAGCGAATCGATGCCCTGCTTGGTCAGGTCGATGGCGGCGCGCCGAACCCGCTCCTCTGGATGGGTGAAGGCGCCGAGCTTGAACCCGGGATCGGTGTAATAACGCATAGCATAGCCATTCAGCGATACGCCGATATCCGCCAGCTTGTTGCGGATGTCGCGCTCATCCAGCCCCTCGACATGATCCGGATAATTGAAATCAACCGCGTTGAGACCCTGGACTGTCGCCGCGCGCGCCACCAGATCAAGGCTGGTGATTTTACCATTATGACCTTTGAAGTAATCTTTCTCGTTGACGCGGAAGGAATTTAGCCGCGCAGCATAAGTTTTCTGATCATTTTGGGCGGAAATTTTCATCGATGGCTTTCAATCTAAAATTCGCTTATATCACGACTTTATAATAATCTGTAATTTTGTAAAGTATCTTGCATTAAATTTTATCCCAGCTTCTAATGGCCGCAACCGGATGCCACATGCTTTACGGAGGAACAATGACCCGCCAGATCATCCTTGTTGACCCGCTTCCCCGCACCATTGACCTGATCATGGAACCGGATGTCCGACAGCGGTTAGAGCAACTTGGAGAACTCGTCATTTCGGAAGACATGCCTATGCCCGACGACATGGTCGACAGCCTGCTTCCGGATACGGTTATGATTTTCGGACAGACATCCATGCCGAAATCGCGTCTGGATCGCGCAGACAGATTAAAAGCGATTATAAACGTCGAATCGAATTTTTTGCCAAATATCGACTATAAAACCTGTCAGGATCGCGGAATTTGGGTGATAACGCCCGCATCCGCCTTTGCCGAGCCTGTCGCCGAGGCAGCGGTCGGCATGGCGATAGACCTTGCGCGTGGCATCACGCAAGCAGACAGAGAATTCCGCGCCGGCACAGAGCAATACGGACTGGCGGGCAACATTGGTACCTTCCGCTTTGCCGGTGCATCCGTTGGCATTATCGGCTTTGGCGACCTTGGCCGTCAGCTCCGGGACTATATCCGTCCGTTCCGCAACGAGGTGCGCGTCTACGACCCCTGGCTGCCAGACGAGATCATTCGTCGTCAGGACTGTACGCCCGCTTCACTTAACGAATTGCTGCAATGCAGTAAAGTCGTCTTCATGTTTGCCAGCGCCACCAGCGAGAATGAAAAATTCATCGGCGCCAGCGAATTTGCTCTGATGCAACCGGGGTCCGCCTTCCTTCTGATGAGCCGCGCCGCAGTCGTCGATTTTCCCGCCATGCTCGGGGCAGTACGTTCAGGCCATATAAGGGCGGCGATTGACGTCTTTCCAGTGGAGCCGGTCGCCCTGAACGACGAAGTGCGCTCAATGCCCGGACTGTTGCTGTCCGCCCACAGGACGGGCGGCACCCGCGACGCGTTTTACGCACTTGGCGCGAAGGCCGTCGCTGATGCGGAATTGATCATGCGCGGTCTGCCGCCTCAGCTATGCCGCCGCGCAGACCCGGCAACTGCCAGCCGCATGCGCTCAAAACCGGTGGACATTTCCTAAAATTGGATTGGTAAACTCCGATACCGGCAGCATTTCCAAGCAGTGAATGGAAGCGTCAATGCGCATTGCTCTGGCATGGTAAATGCCTGTGATCCGCGGGCAAGAGGTTGGCGACTTGGCGTCGACACTACAATGAAGATAAACGGTCAACTCTCTTCAAATTAATCCATGCCTTCACTCTGTGCTGATTCTTTTTAACGTGGTCAAATCACTGAAACTAAGCGGAATGTTTCAGATCTGGCGGATCATTGTTAATTTTCGCTTCAGATTGACCCATTTCTCACTCTGCGCTGATCCGTTTTTGCTCAATCAAATCACTGAAATTTATCAAAAATATCTCGATAGCGCGGACCGCTACTAGATAGAAAAATGGTTCAATACGAGAAGGAAATTAATACTGTTACGTCACCTGGCGTTCCCTGAACGGCCAAGGCTGTTCCCTGATAAGATAAAATAAATTCCCTGTTATTTTTTCACGAAAAAAACTATTAACTCACTGAAATATCGCGCTAAATTCAGATAATTTGGCCAAATTGGCCTCAAAAAATTGAAATTTTCCCTGTTTTTTCCCTGTTAACAGGGAATTTTAGGCCAAAGACGCACCTCGATAGTACTGCGTCCACCACCACTTCATAAAATCTCCATTGAAATGATTATGTTTTTCGGGATAATTCCCTAACCTTATTTCAGGTTAGGGAATAGAATTATCACAATTTGTTCTTTCCCGCACTCTCGACCTCGCCGGTACTGGCCCGCGACTTGCGGACGATGATTGCACCAGCCCCTTGGTCTTGCCGACAGGCTAATCAAGACCGAAGAAGCGCCGACCTTTCCAATTGGTGCCGGTAATCGCCCGGGCAACCGACGAGAGGCTGCCGAAGGTTTTATCATTCCAGAGATAGCCCTGATCGAGAACCGCAACCCGCTGATAAACCCTTGCATGTTCGCGCACCAGCACGCTACCCGATCTCGGTCCGGACAGATCGGGCCGAGCGGTGGATGCGCCCCCTGTCCCCGGTTTAAGTTCTGCATGCGCGGCCAACAGCGCCCGCGCTCTCGCCGACCGCCGACGTCGACGGTGCCGCGCTGGACGATGCAGGCTTGGACGATGTCGGCAGAGATGATAAAGGCTCAGGCGCCAAGGTAAGCCGCATTGCGTTCTGCAGCCGTTGATCCTTCCGATCCAAGACCTCGCTGTCGGTTTCTGCGGCAGCCTTTGCCCCATGCAGGCTGTGGACCAACCTGCGACCTGTTCGCGTAATCACGAGGCTGATCACGCGCCCATTCTCAGTCCGGCGCCAAGCAGGGATGCCGGGTTCCGCCGCGCGCTCCCGCATCAGCTTTTCCAGGAGAAGGTTTTCGGCTAAATCCACCAAACGTACCGCACCCATCGGCCACGGCACAATGGCCGCGCCATCTTCACGCGACGCGGCATCAATGAGGATCATGGTTTGAATGTTTGTGATCTTGGATATTGTTCTGGCTCCAGATGCTGCGACAGCATCCGCTGTCACCAACACGACCCCGCAATGGCATCAGCCTGCTAGGTGTAGCGCGGCCAGATATCGCTTCCGCCTCGAAGACAGCTACGCTCTGTTCACGGACAAAGTCCAATCGAATTGCGTCGACATGTGAACCGAAGAAATCAAACCATGATCCCTGCTCAGCTCCCAGAAGTCAGACAGAGATTCGAGTCTCAGGGCACCGATCAACTTAGTTGGCTTGACCCCATTGAAATTTGTTGGCTGTATCCGCCTGGACACCTTTTCGAGAAACTTGGACTCAATGACTTTGACTAAGGCGCTTGCGCTCATAATCCTCGTTCTGACATATGGCGGCGTTGCTGTGGGACGCATTCCGTGGTTGAGACTTGATCGTGCAGGGATCGCGTTTCTTGGCGGCGCGGCGATGATTGCGATAGGAGCCCTCACCATGGAGGAAGCTTATCGCGCCATCGACTTTAATACGATAACCCTTCTGCTCGGAATGATGATCGTAGTTGCACATCTGAAAGTGTCAGGAGCATTCCGCAGCCTCGGCAACTTAGCCATACGCCACGCGCATGCGCCATTCGCCCTTCTCGCGGTCGTGACGATCTTGACTGGAATCCTGTCAGCATTCCTTGTCAATGACGCAATTTGCTTAGTTATGACACCGATCGTCGTGCACGTGGCGCGTTCCATCAATCGCAACCCTGTTCCCTACCTTATCGCAACTGCGACAGCCTCAAATTGCGGCAGCGTGGCGACAATCACTGGGAATCCCCAAAATATGGTCATCGGAGCACTCTCCGGAATTTCCTATCCGGCGTTCACAGCTGCGCTTGCGCCGGTCGCACTGTTCGGGTTAACGGCCGTAATCGTCATCATCCGCATTATTTATAGCGCAGAATTCACTCAAACCGTTGAGTTGCAACCCTTAGTACGCCGAGATCGAACGCATCGCCGCCAGATGTTTAAATCCATGTTCGTGTGCATTGTCCTCGCGATAGCCTTTTTTGCAGGCGTCCCGGTAGCCAAGGCTGCACTCATCGGCGGCGCATTTCTGCTCTTCACCCGCTCCATCAAGCCCGCAAGAATTTATCGAGAGATTGATGGACCACTATTGTTCATGTTTGCTGGCCTGTTCGTCGTCGTTGCTGGTGCAGAGCGCGTCCTGCTCACACCGGACATCGTTGCCTCTGCGAAGGGGCTGGGACTCGACGATGCCTGGCGGCTGTCGGGCTTCACGGCCGTCCTGTCGAATATCCTGAGCAACGTGCCGGCAGTGCTGGCACTCAAGCCATTCATATCAGGCCTCGGGGATCCGAAACGCGCATGGCTTATCATTGCCATGAGTTCGACCCTGGCTGGCAATTTCACGCTTCTGGGATCTGTTGCCAATCTTATCGTCGCCGAACATGCCAAAGCCGCCGGGGCACCGTTGAGCTTCGGCACTTACTTCAAGGTTGGCCTGCCATTGACACTAATCACGCTCTTGGGCGGCACAGCTTGGCTGGCATTGGCGCCGTAGCCAGCAAAATCGTTGCTGTCGTCGGAACTCTCCTCTGTCCTATCAGGGATCATAAGTGGAAAATTACAGTTCTAAATGGACTAATTTATTGGGAGCACGTCACAGGGTGTCGGTGCATCTTCGCGCAGCAAGCCCTTGCGCTTGAGTTCAGACCAGAATTGCGCCGGGATCGGATGCGCGAACCAGTCAAGATTCTGCCGGAGCTGCTCCACGGTTCGCGTACCGGCGATAAAGGACGGAACCGCCGGATGCGCAACGACAAATTGCAAAGCCGCGGCTGCCAGCGGGACACCGAATTCCGCGCAAACCGCCTCCATTTTTGCCACTTTCTCCATTATGGACTGGGGCGCAGGAGCATAATTATATTTAGCCCCAGCCTTTGCCCCCGTTGCCAGAATGCCGGAATTGAACCCGCCGCCGACAACAACAGCCACGCCGCGCCGCTCGCACAAAGGCAAAAATTCGTTGAGTGCGTCCTGCTCCAGCAAGGTATATCGCCCGGCCAGCAGGAAGCAGTCGAAATCGCGCTGCTTCAGCGCCTCATGACAGACTTCCCATTCATTGACGCCAACACCAATTGCCTTGACCAGTTTCTGGCTGCGCAGGCTCTCCAAAGCTTTCCAGCAACCATCCATGGCCTGCCGGAACACTTCCGGCTGGTCCTTGCCGCGGGTGAAGACATCAATGTCGTGGATGAAACAAATATCCATCCGCTCCAACGCGAGACGTTGAAGCGAATCCTCGAAGGCGCGCATGGTGCCATCATAAGTGTAATCGAAATGCATGGCGAACGGCGCGGCATCAACCCAGGGCGCAAAATCGATCGACGCGCGCGGCGCAGGCGTTAAAACCCGCCCAACCTTTGAGGACAACACAAAATCATCGCGGTTCTTCCACCGCAGTCCCTGCCCGGTGCGCAGTTCAGCAAGTCCATGACCATACATGGGCGCTGTATCGAAATATCTAATTCCCGAATTCCAGGCTGTCTGGATCATAGCATCCGCGTCCTGCTCCGAAATCGGCCTGAAAATATTGCCGATCGGCGCTGTCCCGAAGGAAAAAGCAGTGACCTTCAAATCAACGCGCCCAAACTGATTTTTTTGCTGAGGATTCATTTTTGCGTCCTTTACGAATAATAAATTCAATCCCAGGCCGGAGCCCAAGGCACGAGATTCCTGTCGACGATACGATATCCGATCGTCGTCATGGCATTGATCCGATCCATATCGACACTGCTCAGCGTGAAATCCATCACCTCATAATTGGCCTCGATGTTTTCGCGCCGGGTCGACATCGTATTGATGCACAGACCGCGCTGCAAAATCCAACGCAGCACCACCTGAGCCGCGCTCTTGCCATAGCCATTGCCGATTTCTGCAAATACCGGATATCGGAAGACTTCGCCGCGCGCCACTGAGCAATAGGACGACAAAGGAATGCCCGTTTCGCTTGCCGCCTGCAGCAGCTTGGTCTGATCGAGAAGGGGATGAAATTCGACCTGATTGATGACCAGCGGTTCCTCGATCAGCGTTTTAGCAATGCGCATCATGGCTGCGGTGTAATTGCTGACACCGATATTGCGCGTCAACCCACGGCGTCGGGCCTCGGCGAGAAGCCGCAACGACGGCGCGACGTCGCCATTTGCTGGCGGCCAATGCAGCAGCAGCACGTCCAAATAATCAACTCTCAGCGCTTTGAGACTGGATTCGACCGATAAAAAAAACCTTTCACCGTCGAAATTGTCCGGATGCACCTTTGTCGTCAAGCATAGGTCCTGCCGGGCTACGCCGCTCTGTGCCAGCACATCGCCGACCTCGGCCTCGTTGGCATACATCTGCGCCGTATCAATGGCGCGGTAGCCAACATCAAGCGCGATAGTCAGCGCATTGCGCAATTCGGTGCCCTTCAGCGGAAACGTACCGAACCCGCGCTGAAAATTTTTCTGAAAATAGATATTTGTCACATCCTCCCCCATTATTTTCGCGACGATATAAGCCGACCAAGCCACAGCGAAGGCTTACTAATATGCATTTTAAATAACTAAATCGTTAGTTACAACAAAAAACTTTTCACCGCAATTGGGGTTCGCCGCGCGCCCGGAGGGCAACCGCCATATTTCCTATTGTCAAAAGGAAAAACTCTGCTAATGAAGTAACCAGTTAGTGCATTAAATAAGAAGTTCCGGCATACACAACCTGCCGGAATTCCGTTGGCTCCGCCCCGAAGAGTCAGTGCACAGACTGCGAACAAGGAGGAAAGCATGTCATTCATCAAGAATTTCATTGAGCAGGAAACAATCAACCGCCGCAATCTGCTGCTGGCAGGGGCCTACGGGCTCATCGGCACGGCTGCCGCCGGCGCTCTCTCGCCTGCCCGCGCGGCCGACAGACCCGCATTGGCCTGGAGCTACCGCAACCGGACCAACCCCTATTGGAACCAGATCGTCTCCGGCGGCGAGGCATTCGTACGCTCTATCGGCCTGAAGAACGAGGATCTCATTAATCTTATCAACGAGGGCAGCTCTGAAAAGTCGCTGACCGACGTCAAGGCTCTCCTCGCGAAGACCAACGGCAAGCTCGCGCTGGCCATAGACACGAATGATGCGCCAAACTGCCGCCCTGTCGTGGAAGCCTGCGCCAAGGCCGGCGCATATGTTTCGACCATCTGGAACAAGACCGACGATTTGCATCCTTGGGACTTCGGCGACAATTACGTATCGCACATGACCTGGTCGGATGTCGGCCCCTCTGAACAGACGGCACGCATTCTGTTCGAAGCCATGGGTGGCAAGGGCGCCATTGTGGGACTTGGCGGCATCGCCTCCAATAATCCAGCGATCGAGCGCAAGCAGGGGCTGCTGAACGCGCTGAAGGCCTACCCCAACATCGAATTGCTCGACTATCAGGCCGCTGATTGGGACACGCAGAAAGCCAACCAGATCATGGAAGGGTTCCTCACCCGTTTCGGAGAAAAGATCACCGGCGTTTTCTGCGCCAATGACACAATCTCCTATGGCGTCCTCGAAGCTCTGCGCGGCGAAGGGCGCAAGCTGCCGGTCGTGGGTTATGACGGCAACCCGCAGGCAACCGATCTCGTGATCAAGGGCGATCTGCTTGCGACTGTCTTCACCAATCCGCATTGGGGCGGCGGCATTACCTCTGCTCTTTCCTATTATGCAGCAACCGGTGTGTTCAAGCCCTCCAAGGAACCAAAGGAACACCGCGAATTCTACGGACCGACAATCCTCGTCACCCAGAAGGATGCGCAGGACTTCAAGAAAAAATATATCGACAATGTCCCGACCTATAATTGGAAGGACTTCTGGGGCCCGACGACCGGCCCGATCAAATACAGATCCTGAACCTGATCGGGGTGGCTCCGACCTGGGCCATCCCGCTCTTTCCTCGATCGTCAAGTCCGGGCAATCAACATGCATAGTTCTCATGGCCAGAGCCGGCTGATGCAATGGGCGCCGACCCTCGTTCTTATCGGCCTCATTGCGCTCTTCTCGCTCGTCAACCCCAATTTCCTGACCACGAATAATTTTGCCCGCATGTCGATCGTGGCAGCTCCGACACTCATCGTGGCTGTCGGCGTCACTTTCATTATCGTCATGGGCTCCATCGATCTGTCGATGGAAGGAACGGTCGCCTTTTCGGCTGTAACTTTTGCCATGATTTTTACCAAACTGGGCGGAACGCTAGGCAGCCGCGCCTGGCTGGCAATACCAGCCGCGCTGGTCGCCGGCGGATTATTCGGCCTCGTCAACGGCATCGCCCATGTCAAATTGAAAATCCCATCCTTCATGGCCAGCCTGTCGATGGGTTTTATCGGGACCGGGCTGACAATTCTGCTCACCGGCGGGGACCGCATCCGCATTGACGATCCGGCTTTCCGTTCTCTCCTGACCTACCGCATCCTCAATTTTCCGCTGATGGTTTATGTTGCGCTCGCAGTCACGGCGCTGGCCTGGTTCATCCAGCGCAATATGACAATCGGGCGCAACTTCTATGCGGTGGGCGGCGGAGAGGACCTCGCCCATGCCTCTGGCCTGAACGTGAAGCGGGTGCGCATCATTGGCTTCACCCTTGCTGGCGTTCTATATGCCATCGGAGCCATTCTCGCCGTCGGACGCATCGGCATTGCGGAATCCATCACCGGCGCCAACCTCATGTTCGTATCAATCACGTCCGTCGTTGTGGGCGGCACGTCGCTTATGGGTGGCAACGGCGGCGTGTGGAACACACTTGTCGGCGTGCTCACCGTCAATGTCATCAACAACGGCATGATCGTCATGGGCCTGCCCAGCTATGTGCAGGACGGCGTCATGGGATTGCTGGTGATCGCCGCCGTGATCCTTTCAACCAATCGCAAAGCGATGTTATACGTGAAGTGAGCCGCCATGCTTGAATTCAAGAAAGTTGAAAAGAACTTTCCCGGCGTCAGGGCTCTGAAATCCATTGATTTCAAAGTCAGCCGCGGCGAGATCGTCGGTCTTGTCGGAGAAAACGGCGCCGGCAAGTCCACGTTGATGAAGGTCATTTACGGCGCCTACCAACATGACGGCGGCGAAGTGCTGATCGATGGCAAACCCACCCGGTTTGCCAACCCGCGAGAAGCGATGATGAGCGGGATCGGCATGGTGTTTCAGGAGCAATCGCTGATCCCCAACCTGTCTGTGATGGAAAACATCTTTCTGGGTTTCGAGTCGGAATTCGTCCGGTTTGGCGTAATAAACCGCTCGCGGATGGCGGCCGCCGCACGCAAGCAATTGCAGAAGGTACGTCTCGACATCGATCCGACAACCACCACCGCCGCCCTGTCCTTTTCGCAAAGACAACTCGTTGAACTCGCCAAGGTTCTTACGCTTGAGTCGCGCGTCAGCGGCAGCCTCGTCATCCTGCTCGACGAGCCAACATCCGTCCTTTCCAAGGACGAAGTCAGCCTGCTGTTCAATCTCATCCGCGACTTGCGCAGCCGGGCATCCTTCATATTCGTTTCACACCGGCTCGATGAGATCATCGAAATTTCCGATCGCATCTATGTGTTGCGCGACGGCGAAGTGGTGGACGTCGTTGATGCGGATAAGGCGGACGTCGAGGCCATTCAGCATAAAATGGTCGGACGTTCGATCAACAAACAATATTACCGCGAGGAGCAGCAAAGGCCTTATGTTGAGACAAAGCCATTGCTTGAAGCTGTCAATCTCTCGCATGCAGCCAAGTTCAGCGACATTTCCCTGAAGCTGCACGCTGGAGAAGTGCTTTCTCTTGTCGGTGTAGAGGATTGCGGCAACGAGGAAATCATCCGCGCGATCTTCGGGCTTGACCGGCCCAGCAGCGGAACGCTGACCGTCAAAGGGGAGAAGATACGCCAGTTCAGTTCGGCACAGGGCGTTGCGCATGGTATCGGCTACATTCCGCGCGAGCGAAAAATTGAAGGTATCGTCGGCGGCATGAATATTTTCGAGAATATCACGCTGCCGCAGCTGAAAAATTATGCCCGCGCCGGCGTGCTCAACAGCTCGAAGGAACGCGAGCTCGCACAAGGATGGGTCAAGCGCCTGTCAATCAAGACGCCATCCATTGATGTGGACGCAGGCAAGCTATCGGGCGGAAACCAGCAGAAAGTCGTTCTGGCGAAATGGCGGGCCTCAAAAGCTGACATCATCCTTCTGGACCATCCGACCCGCGGTCTCGACATCGGCGCCAAGGAAGATGTTTATGACATGGTCCGGGAAATGTGCGCGGACGGCTGCGGCGTGATCCTTATTGCGGATACGCTGGAAGAAGCAATCGGACTTTCGCATACGATCGCCGTCATGAAAGACGGTCGGATCCAGAAATGGTTCGACTGCAAGAACGGCGAAAAGCCGAGCCTTTACGACCTCATTCACTACATGATCTGAACCGGAGACGGCGATGAAACACGAACGCCTGCGCGCACATTTTCCCTGGATCACGCTGATCGTGTTGCTGGCTGTTATCGGCCTGCTCGACGTCAAGTTCCTCACCGTTCCGCATCTTGTCGAAATGATGGCTGATGTGACAACGCTCTTCATCATGGCGCTGGGCATCACCTTTGTCATTTATATCGGCGGGATCGATCTTTCTGTTCAATCGCTCGCCAACATGACCACGGTTCTGGTGACCCTCGGCCTGCCAAAACTCGGGTTTTGGGTGGCTCCGGGCGCACTAGCCGTCGGCCTGATCTTTGGCCTGTTTTCGGGATATGTCTCCAACACGCTGCGCGTGCCTTCGTTCATCGCCACTCTGGCAACCGGCGGCGTCGCCCTGTCTATCGGGCAGTATGCGTCAGGCCAGCGCGCCCTGTTCATGGATGCGCAACTCCGCGGCGAATATCTGGGCTGGATTACCCAGACCACTCTGTCCATTCCAAATGAAGCCGTTATCGGCCTCATTCTGCTGGGTCTTGCCCTGTTCTTGCAAAAGCGCACGGTGCTTGGCCGTGTTCTGAAAGCCACCGGCGCCGGAGAGCCGGCAGCGATCGCCTCCGGCATCAGGACCGAACGCTTCAAGATCATCGCCTACGGTCTCTCGGGAATGCTGGCCGCCATGGCGGGTCTATTGTTTTCGGTCAAGCTCTCTGGCGGATCGCCGACACTAGCCTCAGGCCTGCTGCTTCCGGCGATTGTCGCAGTTCTGATTGGCGGAACACCGCTGACGGGCGGCGTCGGCGGAGTAATGAACACGTTCATCGGAACCATGATCGTGGCCGTCATACGCACGGGGATGGTCTATCTCGAAATTCCGGCACAGGCACAACAAGTGGTGTTCGGCCTGATCCTGATCATCGCGATCGCCTTGACAATCGATCGATCGAAACTGGCCGTCGTCAAGTAAAACCGGGACAAAACCCGCGCCCAACGGAGCAACCCATGCCCAAAACCATGCGCGCCGCCGTGCTGACCGCTCCGGGCAGCGTCAGCCTGCAGACGATCCCCAGACCGGAGTGCAGGCCCGGCGAAGTTCTCATCAAAGTGGAAAGGTGCGGCATTTGCGGCACTGACCTGCATATCTTCAACGGGCATTATGCGCGTGAGCGCCTGCCGCTGGTCATGGGCCATGAATTTGTCGGCCATATCGCAGAAATCGGAGCAGACATTACAGCTTTGCAGCCCGGCCAAAGAGTGATTGCCGACATCAATAAAGGTTGCGGCACCTGCTTTTACTGCAGGCGAAACGAAATCCTAAACTGTAAGCATGTTGAGCAGATCGGCATTCATTGCAACGGCGCCTTTGCCGAATATGTCGCAGTTCCAGCGCGTAATGTCATTGCCGTGCCGCAGGCCATGCCCAGCGAAGTCGCAGTGCTTGCCGAGCCATTGAGCTGCGTGGTGCGCGCCGCGAAAAAAATGGGTCTGGGACTCGCGCAAAGCGTTGTCATATTGGGCGCAGGCCCGATCGGAAATCTGCACGTGCAGCTTGCCCGTACTCTCGGCGCCGGACCGATTATTGCCTTTGATCTTGATCCTGCGCGCTCCTCTCTTGCCCGCGCGTGTGGCGCCGACATTGCGCTGAGCAATCCCAATATATTACAGGACATAGTTCTAACGGCCACTGACGGGCGCGGCGCAGACATCGTCATTGAAAGTGTCGGCAAGACCGCACTGTATGACAACGCCTTCACGCTCCTGCGTCCCGGTGGAACGCTGGCTGCCTTCGGCATTACACCGCCTGAGGCGCGACTCTCAGTTTCCCCGCTTGAGATCGTCCTCAAGGAATGGCGTATACAGGGGTCGGTTGCCGGCATGGGAGAGGATATGCATCAGGCGCTGGCGCTTCTCGCACTGGGCCGCATCAACACATCGCCCTTTGTGGCCCACGTCCGGCCTCTCGAAGGCCTGCAGGCGGCGCTCGAAGATTTCATGCGCCGCCCGGAGTTGTTCAAATTGCAGATCGCAATCTGAATAGCGGTAAACAGGTCTGTGAACAAACCGGCCGGGCTCGCGCCCGGCTTCTTCATGATCTGATCAGATCGCTGGCCTTCTCGGCGATCATGATGGTGGGGGC
The DNA here is from genome assembly GCF_056032725.1 of Methylocystis sp. sgz306128. Lineage (NCBI taxonomy): Bacteria > Pseudomonadati > Pseudomonadota > Alphaproteobacteria > Hyphomicrobiales > Methylocystaceae > Methylocystis > Methylocystis sp. sgz306128. The sequence goes on along the minus strand of NZ_JBVYWO010000015.1, from coordinate 10,474 downwards.
GTTTGTATTCGAGCTCACAAGCTGCGGCATGATCGAACTGTCGCTGACGCGCAGCCCGGCAAGACCTCTCACCCTCAGGTTCGGATCGACGACAGAGGCCGGATCGCCGCCCATCCGGCAGGTGCCGACAGGATGATAGGAGGTTCGTCCGAACTGGCGGGCGTAGGTTTCGAAATCCGCCTGCGTGCGCACTCTTTCTCCCGGGAAATGCTCCTTGCGGATATATTTGCCGATAGCCGATTGATTCAGGATATCGCGGCTGATCCGCACGCCTTCCGCCGAAACACGCAGGTCATAGTCGTCTCCCAGAAAATTAGGATCAATGACCGGCATGTCGAATGGATTGGACGAGCGTAACGTCACAGAACCCCGCGCCCTCGGCCGGAGCGTGTAGGAATTCAGCGTGACTCCGGCGCCGGATACGATTTTAGGCACACCCGCCTCAACGCCCGCACCAAGCAGAAAATGAAACTGCAGATCGGGCGTCGGCTCGTTTTTGTCCGCATACCAGAACGCGCCGCCCTCAACGATATTCGAGGCGACCGGCCCCTTGCGGAACAGCAGATATTCCAGCCCCGCCCAGGCCATCCATAGCGGTTTGCCATATTTGTCGAGACTGTGCGGTCCGTTCAGTTCATAAACGATATCGACGCCATAATGATCATGTAAATTCTTACCAATTTCGGGCTGATCGAGAACAACCTCAATCCCAAGTTGGCGCAGGTGGTCTGCCGGCCCAACGCCGGACAGCATCAGCAGTTTCGGCGTGCCAATGGCGCCGCTGGCGAGTATGACTTCCCTTTCCGCGCGCAAAATAGCCGGACGGCCATTCTCGATGATCTCAACGCCGACCGCGCGCTGCTGCTCGAATATGACCCTCGAGACCTGTGCGCCGGTTTTGAGCGTGAGATTGGCGCGACGCAGAGCGGGCCGCAGATAGCCAACCGCCGCCGAGCAGCGCCGCGCGTGGCGCACGGTGAGCTGATAGGGACCTGCGCCATCCTGCTCGGGCCCGTTGAAATCGGCATTATAAGGCATGCCGATCTGCTGGCACGATTGCACAAACGCGCGGGTAAGCTTGTGCGGCGGCGCGAGACTGGAGACGCCCAGCGGGCCGCCCGTGCCATGCCAAGACCCGGACAGGGTATCGTTATCCTCAGATCTCAGAAAATAAGGCCTGACATCATCGAACGCCCAGCCCTCGCAGCCATATTTTGCGGCCCAGGTATCGTAATCTTCTGGACAGCCGCGCGTGTAAATTTCCGCATTGATCGATCCGCCGCCGCCCAGCACGCGCGCCTGCGCATAGGGAATCTCACGGTTCATCGCGTGCTTCTGCGGCACCGTCTTCAGCCCCCATGTCAGCGGCCCGGAAGTCATTTTATAGAAACCGACAGGCAAGTGAATATAAGGGTTGCGGTCAGCCGGACCCGCTTCCAGCAGCAGAACGCTGACATCCCTTTGCTCGGACAGACGCGCGGCAAGCACGCAGCCAGCGGAGCCGCCGCCAACAATGATGTAATCAGCCTTCATGGCTAAGCTCCACCAGCGCGCGCAAGGCGATCGAGACCGGCAAGTTCGATATGTGTCGATTTGACCTCAGTATATTCCTCAACGCCATAAATGCCTGTCTCGCGACCCATGCCAGATTGCTTGAATCCGCCGATGGGCAATTCCGGACCGCCGGCCAGCGTACAATTCACCCAGACCCTGCCGGCTTTGACGGAACGCACCATCTGCATTGCCTTGTTCAGATCGGTTGTCCAGATGCTGGCCGCAAGCCCAAAACACGTGTCATTGGCGATTCGCGCCGCCTCATCGAACGAATCAAATTGCAAAACAGACAGAACCGGCCCAAAAATTTCTTCCCGGACAATCGACATACCACGGTGGGTGTCGGTGAAAACAGTCGGTTTGATGAATTTACCTCGCTCCGCTTTCACAGCTTCGCCGCCGCAGACAAGATTGGCCCCATCCTTACGCCCCTCCTCAATCAGCCCAAGAATCTTGTCAAATTGGCGAGGATCGACAATGGCGCCGACCTGCGTTTCCGGATCAAGAGGATCGCCTATTCTGAGGTTCGCGATGCGCTCCACCAGCTTGGCCACGAACCGATCCGCGATTTTGCGCTCAACTACAAGACGACTGCCTGAAACGCAACATTGCCCCGCATTGAACGTCAGCCCGAAGACGACGCCATCGGCTGCGGCATCAAGATCAGCATCCGCGAAGACAACCTGCGGATTCTTGCCGCCCAGTTCAAGGCCGATCTTTTTCATATTGCCCGCTGCGGCCTTGAGCACTCCGCGTCCTACTTCCGTCGAGCCGGTAAACGAAATCATATCAACCAGATCGTGTTCCGCCAGATGACTGCCGACCTCGGATCCGGGCCCGGTGACCACGTTATAAACGCCGGAAGGCAAACCGGCCTCGGCAAGAATTTCAGCCAGAAGCAGCGTTGAGGCGGATGTCAGTTCGCTCGGCTTGACGACAACCGTGCAACCCGCCGCCAAAATGAATGGAATACGCTCGCACAAAATGAAAAAGGGAAAATTCCATGGCGTGATTACCGCAACGACACCAATGGGCTCCCGCGTCACCAGCCCGAACATAGTCTCACCAAGATTATTGAACGAATCGCCGTGAAGCGCGCGCGCGATGCCTGCCGCATATTCGAATATCCCCGCAGCGGCCTCGACCTCGCCACGGGATTGCGTAATCGGCTTGCCCGACTCGAGCGTCTCGGCCAGAGCGATACGGTCGCGGTTTAGCCGGATGAGCCGGCCTGCCTCCAGCAGCACCGCAGCCCGGCGAACGCCCGGCAGCAGCGACCAGCGTCCGTCATCAAAGGCGCTTCGCGCTGCAATTACCGCCCGCTCCGCATCCTCCCGCGATCCCTGCGGCACGACGGACACCGGCACATCATGAGCAGGCGACTGGCGTATCCGCTCCCGGCCCGACAGCGCCGGAACCCAGGCGCCGTCGATGAACATCTGATATTTTACCGGCTGTACCGGCAGACCCACCAACTGCGTTGTCCCACCCATGACTGAACCTCATTTAAAAATAACTAACTGGATAGTTATTTATAGATTGCGTTCCGACAAAAATCAAACGATGTTTGGGGAGCGGGAAAATTTTGCTAAACAGAAGCGAGGACGTTCGGACGGACGGCCATAAAAATTGGAGAGAAAACCAATGAGCACGACAATTGCCCCGGAGAAGGCCGCCGTCAAAACGCGCGATGCGGATGCGACAAGATTGCGCATACTGCAGGCAGCAAAAAAGGAGTTCGCCCGCCTCGGTCTTGGCGGAGCGCGCGTCGACGACATCGCCAAGCGCGCAAAAGCCAACAAGCGGATGATTTATCACTATTTCGGCGGCAAAGAAGAATTGTTCACCGCCGTGCTCGAAGAAGAATATCTCGCCATCCGAGCGGCGGAGCGCAAACTCGATCTCGAAAGCCTTGAGCCTGAGGAAGCGCTCACGCGGCTCGTCGAATTCACATGGAACTATTACCTCAAGAACCCGGAGTTCATTCCGCTCGTCAACAGCGAGAACCTGCACAAAGCCCGCCACCTGAAGGATTCGCAGCGCATCAAGTCCGAGTATCCCGGCTTCATCAATCTCGCCAAAAACATACTGGATCGCGGCGTCCGGAAAGGCGTATTCCGCGCTGATGTCGATCCCGTACAACTCAATATCACCATAGCGGCGATCAATTATTACTACATGACAAACCGCTATACCGGGAGCTTCATCTACGACCGCGACCTCATGACCCCCGAGCGGCTGGCCGAACGTATCGCCTTTAACATCGATACGATCCAGCGTCTGGTGCGGCGGCACTAGAGGTCGCGTCGCTCCATGGAAATTTAGCTGCAAGGGATCTTCAACCGCAGGACCGGCATGAAATTCATTCGGGCCAACACATCGCGTTCAAGATCGACGCCTTGCGCAATTTCAATAAGTTCCACGCCGTCGGCGCCAAGACGAAAAACAGCGCGCTCGGTGATGTAGATCACCTCCTGCCCGCTGGCGCGCGCCTGCGCGCCGCTGAACGTGATATGTTCAACCTTGTCCACCAATTTAGGCACCTCGCCATAGCGCTGAAAACGCAGGAAACCCGAAGCATCGGTCTCCACGTCCAGACCCTTGGCCTCAAAGGCGCCGCAAAATACCACCTTGCGCGCCGTCTGCGTAATATCGATAAAACCGCCGGGCCCGACCAGTCGTCCGCCCACTTTCGAGACATTGACATTGCCCAACGCGTCCATCTCGCCCATGCCAAGAAAGGCCGCGTCAATTCCGCCACCAGAATAGAAATCAAATTGGTCGATCGAGGGGATGATTGAATCGGCATCGCGCGCGGAGCCGAACATCGGCCCGTCCATCATCTCGCCATTGTGGATGCCCTGCTCCACCGTACCCCAGTAGTCGACGCCGCCGCGGCTCTTGACCAGCGCGGGGATACCACCCGGAATACCGAAGCCAAAATTCACCGAGCGCATGCCGTGCAACTCTCGCATCGCTCGCTCGGCGATGATCCGCCGCAGACCATGCGGCAGGTCGATAGCAGTTTTGGCCGCGCTCGAACCCGGCAAAGCCTCGCCTGTCAGATGCGGGTCGAAATCAGGAAGGTAGGTTTTTCTCGCGTCCGGCGCCAGCACGATCCCATCGACCAATACGCCAGGAATCCGCACAAGGCGCGCAGCAAGCTGGCGGCTTGCGCGCTGCTCCTCAACTTGCGCGAATACCCTGCCGCCACAATTATGCGCGGCAAGCGCCACGACATGGCAATCGAGATCAGCCGGCTCACGATAAAGCGAGATGTTGCCGTAACGGTCCGCGACTGAGCCGCGGATAATGGCAAAATCGATATGGAGCGGCTTGTAACGCAGATAATCACGCCCATCAAACCGAACCCGTTCGACAAGTTCTTCCCGTGCCTGCGCATTGCAGCGCCCGCCGTCAACCAATGGATCAGCAAAAGTTCCGAGGCCAATACGGGTGATCACGCCCGGTCGGCCCGCGCCGCTTTCCCGCAACAGAGTCGAGATTACCCCCGCTGGAAAAGAATAGGCCTCGATCCTGCCGCTCTGGGCCAGAGCCTGCATAGTCGGCGACCAACTCCAGTGCCCGCCGATTACCCGCTTGACCATACCTTCATGAGCAAAGCGGCCAAGGCCACTGCCACGCCCGTCACCAACCCCCAACGCATGGACGATGGTCAGGTTGCGCGGGTGTCCGGTTGCAAGAAATCTGCGCTCGATTGCCGCAAATATCTCGTCGGCCTCGAGAAAAATACCGGAACCGGTGATGGCGATCGTCGCGCCGTCCGTGATTTGCTCCGCGCAGATATCGCTCTGAAAAACATGAACATTCTTTGGCACTTAAACCTCCCGCTCCTGATCCATTGCCCCGGTGGCGAAACAAGCCACTTGACGGCCATAGCTTTAGAATCTAAATAACTAGATAGTTACATAATAAGGAAATGTCGAGAGGCTTCGCGCTGAAATCACACACTTAAAGCGCAAGCCGGACGGCAAATAAAGGACTCGCAATGCTGCCAATTCCCAAGAACGACCCGGAGACCTACCGGCACATCCAGGACCTTGCGCGCAAATTCGCCGACGAGCGTATAAGGCCGCTCGCCGAGACGCTGGACCGGGAAGAAAAATTCCCCGCCGATCTCTACGCAGAAATGGCAGAGCTTGGACTCTTTGGCATTTCAGTGCCAGCAGAGATCGGCGGCGGCGGCCTGGATGCCTATGGTTATGCCATCGTCATGGAGGAACTGGCGCGCGGATATGCCTCGGTGGCCGATCAATGCGGCCTAGTGGAACTGATTGGTACACTTCTGACCCGCTATGGCAGCAAGGATCAGCAGAACCGCTGGCTGCCCGATATCATCGCGGCAAAAACCCGCGTCGCCTATTGCATCACCGAGGCTGAAGCCGGCTCCGATGTCTCGCAGATCAAAACCTCAGCAATCCGCACCGCCTCCGGCTGGCGGATCAGCGGTGAAAAGATCTGGATTCACAATGCGCCGGTCGCAGACGTCGGATTCGTACTGGCACGCACTGATCCGGCTGCCGGCACGCGCGGCATGTCGATCTTCATCGTGCCTCTGAATGGGCCGGGTGTGACGCGCGGCCCCAAAGAACACAAGATGGGACAACGCGCCAGCCAGGTTGGCGCGCTCAACTTCGATAACGTCGATCTGCCTGATGATGCCTTGCTCGGTATTGAAGGGCGCGGCTTCCACATGATGATGAGTGCACTCGAAAAAGGGCGCGTCGGGATTGCCGCGCTCGCCGTGGGCATCGCCCAGGCCGGACTTGAGGCCGCCCTCGACTATTCGCAGACGCGCAAGCAATTCGGACAGATGATCGCATCCAATCAGGGCCTACAGTGGATGCTGGCCGACATGATGAAGGAAATCACCGCCGCTCGGGCGCTTGTGCACCGCGCCGCGGTCATGCTCGACAATAACCTGCCGGCCAACGCCGCCTGTTCGATTGCAAAGTGTTTTGCTGGCGACATGGCGGTAGCCCAGACCGCGAATGCCGTACAGATTTTCGGTGGCTCAGGCTACATTCGCGGCTTTGAGGTCGAGCGCCTCTATCGCGATGCCAAGATCTGCCAGATTTACGAAGGTACGCAGCAAATCCAACGTACCGTCATCGCTCGGGAATTGCTCAAGAACGGAGCACGCTCGTGAGCACAGGAACCGTTCTTGTCACCGGCGGCGGACGCGGGATCGGGCGAGGGATCGCCACAGCGCTGGCAGCAGACGGTTTTGCCGTCGCGATCAATGCCCTCGAAGAGGACTCCGATGTCAACGAAACGCTGCGGCAAATTGACAATCTTGGCGCACCGCATGCGGCCGTCTATGCCGACATAGCCGACATTCGACAGCACCAGCGCCTACTCGATGAGGCCGAAGCGGCATTGGGTCCGATCGACATACTCGTCAACAACGCGGGCGTTTCCGTATTGAGCCGCGGCGAACTGCTCGACGTAACACCAGAATCTTATGACAGGTGTCAGGCTGTTAACACCCGCGGCGCGTTTTTCCTGACACAGGCCTGGGCCAAGCGCGCTTTGACGCGCGAAGGAGTTCCCGGCCGTCATCGGTGCGTCATCACCATTTCATCATCGAACGCGCAAGCCGCATCTATCGCGCGCGGCGAATATTGCATATCCAAAGCGGCAACTTCGATGATGGCAAAGCTGTTTGCCGTCCGCCTTGCGCAGGCGGACATTGGTTCATACGAAATCCAGCCCGGCCTTATCGAAACGCCGATGACGGCTGGCGTCAAAGCAACCTATGAGCAGCGCATCCGCGAAGGACTGACACTGGCGCAACGCCTCGGCAGGCCTGCCGACATCGGCTCAATCTGTGCGGCTCTGGCTAAGGGGCAGTTCGCCTTTTGCACCGGACAAATCCTTCAGGCCGATGGCGGCCTGCTGATCCCGCGCTTCTGACCTTGCGAGTTACTCCATGTCCGACATCACCATAACCCTTCCCGACGCAAATGGCAGAGGGGCCGCATATCATCTCACCGGAACGCCGGTTCAGGCGCCCTCGTCGCCGCCGGTCTTCAACCGCACCGCCTTTTCAGCGGCGCATGTGGTTTCAAACCCTTTTACAGCAGACGAGCCAGCTCTTGCGCCCGCGCTGGACTGGACTTCGACGCTCGCGTTCCGCCGTCATCTGCTTGATCTGGGGGTCGGCATAGCGGAGGCCATGGACACAGCCCAGCGCGGCATGGGTCTGGATTGGCCGAGCGCGCGCGAACTGATCCGCCAATCGCTGGCGGCGGCACAGCCGCACGAACGCGACCGTATATTTTCAGGCGCAGGCACCGATCAACTCGCTCCCTCGCAGGCCCGCAGTCTTGATGACGTGATCAGAGCCTATCTGGAGCAGATTGAGGCCATTCAGCACCACGGCGGCCGCATAATCCTGATGGCGAGCCGCGCTCTCGCACGCCTTGCCCAGACCCCGCGTGACTATGAAACGGTTTATGCCAGAGTTCTGAATGCCTGCGATAAGCCCGTCATCCTGCACTGGCTGGGCGACATGTTCGATCCGGCGCTGCGTGGCTACTGGGGCTCGGTCGATTTTGCGGCTGCCCTGGAAACGAGTCTGACCATCATCCATGAGAATGCAGCCAAGGTGGACGGGATCAAGATTTCGCTGCTCGACGCCGAAAAAGAGATCCGCATGCGGCGGCGTCTTCCCGCCGGCGTCAGGATGTACACGGGCGATGACTTTAATTATCCGGATATGATCAAAGGCGACGAACAAGGTTTCAGCCATGCCTTACTGGGAATATTCGATCCGATCGCCCCGGCAGCCTCAGCGGCGCTGGCAGCGCTCGCGAACGGCGACACAGCAACGTATGACGCGCTTTTAGGCCCTACCGTTCCTCTTAGTCGGCACATTTTCCGTTCGCCGACACAATTCTACAAAACCGGCGTCGTTTTCCTCGCTTTTCTCAATGGTTTTCAGAGCCATTTCATCATGCCTGCGGGGGCGCAGGCCATGCGGCCCTTGCCCTACTTCGTCGATATCTTCCGCTTAGCGGATCAGGCCGGTCTGCTGCGCCAGCCCGATCTTGCCACGAGGCGCATGCGGGACTTTCTGCGGCTCTACGGCTTCGGGGCGTGACATGCGAAATCTCAGGGGGCGACTTGATCTGTGTTCGATCAATACCGCCACGCTCGGCCACAAGCTGCCGATTGGCGAGACAATCGATAGCATAGCCCGCGCCGGCTTTGGAGCCATCGCGCCATGGCGCCGGGATATCGAGGGACATTGCGCGCCAATGCTCGCCCGCCGAATCCGCGATGCCGGACTCAAGGTTTCCGGGCTTTGCCGTTCAACTTATTTTCCGGCTGCCGAACCGGCCGGGCGGAAGGCCAACATAGAGGACAACATCCACGCCATTGATCTGGCCGCCGAACTCGGGGCAGCTTGCTTCGTTCTTGTGGTCGGCAGTCTGCCGGATGGATCGAAGAACATTCGCGCCGCGCGGGCGCAAGTACAGGACGGCATTGCCGCCTTACTGGAGCATGCACGATCGCGCGGCGTCCGGCTGGCGCTGGAGCCATTGCATCCCATGTACGCGGGAGATCGCTCCTGCGTAAACACGATCAGTCAGGCGCTGGACATCATTCGAGCCATCGAGACTCCCGGGCAGGGCCAGCCCTTGCTTGGACTTGCCGTCGACGTCTATCATGTCTGGTGGGATCCACATTTGCGTGAGAGCATTGACGAGGCCGGACTTGAGAAGAGATTGTTCGCTTACCATGTCTGCGACTGGCTCGTGCCCACCGCCGACCTTCTGACCGATCGCGGAATGATGGGCGATGGCGTCATCGAACTCGGCAACATCCGCGCAATGATGGAAGGGGCCGGATATGACGGCCCTGTAGAAGTCGAAATCTTTTCGGCGGGGAACTGGTGGCTCCGCCCGCCGGAAGAGACGCTGCAAATCTGCGCCGAACGCCTGCAGGATTGCTGCTGAGCGCAAATCACCCCACATCCGCGCCAAGGGCTGCCAGCGCGATGCGTGCACATTCGGCGTCCTCGTTCCCGGCAGCGCCGGAAACACCAATCCCGCCCAGGAGTAGCCCGCCGATCCGGATCGGCAGTCCGCCCTCCCAGATCATCAGACGCGGCCGGTTGGCAAGACCTGCAAGCAGTTCGGGTGCACCGGACATATGCTCGAAATAAGCCTTGGTTGTCTTGCCTGTCATGGCGGCTGTGAAAGCTTTGTCCTGCGCAAAATCGATTATGGTTGGCGCGATGCCGTCCATCCGCCCGAAGGCCAGCAGATGTCCGGCGCTGTCACACACGCTCACGGCCACGCCCAGATTACGCTGGCGCGCTGCTCCGATAGCCAGATCGACCAGCTTGCGCGCCGCCTCGAAGGAAATATGGCGTGTTTCAAAAGTTGCTGAATTTGTCATGGTTCCTGCGTCCAATAGTCAATCACGGTTACAGTCTGAACATGGGGGCCGACCCAATCGGCAAAAGCGCGATGATCAGGATGCGGCAGATAGGCATCCCGTGCCGTCACGCTGGTGAACGTTAGCATGAAACAATGCGAATGCCCCTGTGCCAGCATTTCGGGGCTGACATTTTCTCCCCATTCAAAATCCTCAATGTCATCGATCCGATCGCGCAGCGCCGCGAACCGGCGCACGGCCTCGGCAATTGTGCCGTCCGCGACCTCTTCTTTGAAACCAAGCAAAACCACGTGGCGCAAAACGCTTCCCATAATTCTCTCCTCCCTTTTAGCCCGGGTGTTCAGATCGCCAACAGAAATTCCGGCAAGGCGGTATAGAGGTCGGCGACGAGGCCATAATCGGCGACCTGGAAGATCGGAGCTTCCTCGTCCTTGTTGATGGCGACGATGACCTTCGAGTCCTTCATGCCGGCCAGATGCTGGATCGCGCC
>NZ_JBVYWO010000014.1:0-56711 GCF_056032725.1 Methylocystis sp. sgz306128 | reverse complement strand
TTTAACCGCGTCCTGTTTGAATTCTTCTGTGAAATTGGCATTACCCATGACGATCTCCTTGCCTCATTTTTAAGGGACAAGGTGTCTACAATTCTAGGGGCTATTCAATCTGACCACGGAGGGTCAGCGCCTATTCGAGTCTGTTACGCGGGGATTAGACGACATGAGCGCCTGCCTTGCGGCACTTGGTGCAATAAAAAAAGCACCGCAGATCACCGTCAGCGCGTCAGTCGCCTTTGCGTGGTTCTGGTTGATGCCGCGCCTCCAACGTTTTGGAAAGCTACAACCAGACGTTGATCTTCGTGTTCTCGCAACAGATCAGCCTGTATTACCGGGAACCGGTGAAGCAGACATAGCCATAATGTTCGGATCTGGTCGATGGGAAGGGATTGAGGCTCGACTTCTATTTGGTGAAAGGGTCTATCCGGTCTGCAGTTCAGCCTATTTAGGTGACCACACAGCGCTGCGTCGACCTGAAGATCTGCTTGATCAAACGCTGCTTCATCTCGAATACGGAAAACCATCTTTTGGTGGGGTAGATTGGCGAACTTGGCTATTGAGGCAAGGAGTGAACGGACAGCCCGTGAGGCGCGGTTTGCGGTTTAACTCTTATCCGATGGTGCTGCAGGCTGCTGAAGCTGGCCATGGTGTCGCGCTAGGCTGGAGCTATATCACCGACCCGCTGCTGGCTGAAGGGCGCCTCGTCTGTCCCGTGGATCGAGCGGTGGAAACGCCAGATGGATATTACCTGTGCACATCCAGCGATGCCGTACCCGACCCGCAGATTCTTGCTTTTCTGGACTGGATCAAAGGCGAGGCCATAGATCAGGTTGAACTTCGTATTACGTCAAAGAATGTGAGCCATTCGAAATGATCGTTTGAACGACACAAGGATTCCGTGCCTGCTGGCACTGCAGCCAGCTTTAAGGATCCGCTATGTCTGAACTTTCATCGCGCCGCCCCGGTCGTCGAAACCGCGTAGATAATGCACAGTCGCCATCGCCTGTTCCCGCGGGCATGGTCGGAGGCCGCTACAAACCACTGACCGACACCGATATCCTGCAAATCCACGAACTTGTTTTGCAACTTCTCGAAGAGCTCGGCCTGTCGCAACTGACTGCAAGCCTCGAGGCGCGAGCCATCGCAGCCGGTTGTCGTGTTGATGGAGACGGCCGGTTGCGATTTCCCCGCGCCCTTGTTGAAGATGTGATTGCCCACTCCCGCCGCAAATTTATCCTGCACGGCATTGATCCGATTCACGATATCGAGATCGGCGGTAAGAGAGTTCACACCGGCACAGGCGGGGCCGCGCCCACAATTATGGATTTCGAGAATGGTCAATATCGAGAAAGCACGGTTGCCGACCTTTACGACATTGCCCGTTTGGTTGACCGGCTGGATAATATCCACTGGTATCACCGATCAATTGTAGCACGGGATGCAAAAACAATTCTCGATCTCGACTTGAACACGACCTATGCGTGTCTGTCAGGGACGTCAAAATCGATTGCAGTCAGCTATACTGACAGCGCTTCTGTCCGCGCAGTGCAGCCGATGCTGGATGCAGTTGCGGGAGGAGAGGGTCGACACCGCGAACGGCCTTTCTGTACAGCTGTATGCTGCCATGTGGTACCGCCAATGCGTTTTGCCACCGAAAGCTGCGACGCGCTTGAGGCGGCTGTCCTGGCTGGTATGCCTATCCTTCTGGTATCTGCAGGTCAGGCCGGGGCAACGGCACCAGCCGCGTTGGCCGGGGCGGTTGCGCAAGCCTGCGCCGAAGTTTTGGCGGGTTTAATTCTCTGTCACATCATTGATCCAGGGTGTCGTGGAATTTTCGCGGCCTGGCCATTTGTTTCGGACCTTCGAACCGGAGCGATGTCCGGCGGGTCCGGCGAACAGGCACTCTTGTCGGCCGCCTGCGCACAAATGGCGAATTTCTACGATCTGCCAAACTCGGTACCCGCAGGTATGACTGACAGCAAGCTGCCGGATGCACAAAGCGGCGGAGAGAAGGGCTATACCGTTTCACTTGCTGCACAAGCAGGAGCCACAATGATCCATGAATGCGCAGGCATGCAGGGCTCACTTATGGGAACAACATTTGAAGGCTATGTAATCGACAACGACCTTCTAGGCGCGATTCTGCGTACAGTAAAAGGAATCGAAGTCTCGTCCGATACGCTGAATTTTGATGTGATCCGCGACACGGTCATGGGTGTCGGCCATTACTTGGGCCATGCTCAGACCTTTGCCCGGATGAAGACCGACTATGTCTATCCCGAAATCGCTGACCGCCGCAGTATAGGCGAATGGCAGGATGCAGGTGCGCGGGACACCCGCGCAGTGGCGCGTGACCGAGTGCGCAAAATTTTGGCCAATCATTACCCACGCCATATCAGCAATAAGATAGATTCGGCAATCCGAGAAAATTATAACATCATTCTTCCGCGCGAAAGGATGCAGGCCGGTAACGGTGTCTGGTAGGGAGATCGGTCATGCAAAAACACGCGAAGGTGGTTATTGTCGGTGGCGGCATGATGGGGGTGGGTCTGGCCTATCATCTCGCCGAAGCGGGCTGGACAGATGTGCTGTTGATTGAAAAGGGCGAACTAACCAGCGGGTCAACTTGGCACGCGGCCGGACAATGCCCTTCCTTTATCGGCAATTACAATATGGCCAAGATTCACCACTTCGGAAATACGCTCTATCCTCGACTGGAAGCGTTGACGGGCCAGCCAACCGGTTGGCACGGTTGCGGCGGCATCCGTTTGGCTACAACATCGGAGGAAGTAGACTGGTTTCGTCACGTTCAGGGCTTTGCTGCCAATGTGGGCTTTGCGATGGAAATCATCGGACCTGACCGCATACGCGAACTGAATCCATGGCTGCAAACTGATGGCATCCTGGCTGGAGCCCATACCACGCTTGACGGCCATGTAGACCCCTCTAGCGCCTGCAACTCAATGGCCGCAGGAGCGCGGCAGATGGGTGCAACCATTCAACGGCACCTCCGCGTGACTGGCATCACACGGCTATCATCGGGCGAATTTCGCGTGGACACCGAACAGGGCCCGGTCATATGCGAACATGTTGTTAATGCCGCGGGGTGCTATGCGCGTGAAGTCGGTAAATGGCTAGGCGTTGATACACCCATTACAAATATGGAACATCAATATCTAGTGACTGAGCCCTTGCCTGAGTTCAAGGACAGCACAATTGAATTGCCGGTAATGCGCGATCCCGCGACGGCCGGCTATTACCGGCAAGAGCAGAAAGCGGGACTAATTGGAATCTATGAACACACTGGCGCAAAAGAAGCTTGGTCAAAGCGTGGTGGATGGCCGGAATGGTCAAGCCAGAGCGAGTTATTCGAGGGTGATCTTGACCGCATAATACCTTGGCTGGAAAAGGCGTTGGAGCGTATGCCTATTTTTGCGAAGGCAGGCATAAAGCGTATCATCAATGGCGCCATTCCGCACACGCCCGATGGCAATCCACTGGTTGGGCCGATGCCGGGGGTACCAAATGCCTGGCAGTGCTGTGGATCCTCGATCGGGATTGCTCAAGGGGCCGGTTGCGGCAAATTTTTGGCGCAATGGATGGTCCATGGTGACGCAGAGATTAACATGGCAAGCCTCGATCCCCGTCGCTTCGGCGCCTACGCTGATCCGTCTTACACGCGCGCCAAGAGCTTCGACGACTACGAGAACATGTTTGAAACGCCCCTACCGGGGCGTGAGGTTCAAGCCGGCCGCCCTCGTCGCATCACTCCGCTATACGAGGTGTTGAAAGCCAAAGGTGCCGTGATGACTGAAGTGCACGGCTGGGAGCGGCCGAAATATTTTGCGCCCAAGGGCTTTGTCGAAAAGCTGCAATTTCGTCGCTCTAACACCTTTGATCTGATCGCCGCCGAATGTCGTGCAGTACGCGAGCGGGTTGGAATCATGGACCTGTCCAGTTTCGCCAAGTTCGATGTTACGGGCCCAGGAGCTGAGGCGCTATTAGACCGCTTGACTGCCAATCGATTGCCGAAAAAGCCTGACGGCATTACGTTGACACACGCGCTATCCGACAATGGTCGAATACTTGGCGAATGGACAATCACACGCTTGGGCCCTGAGCATTTCTACGTTTTGACTGGCGCTGGCGCTGAAGAACAAACGCAGGACGACTTGGCTCTTACCGCTGGTCCAGATGTGACAATAACAAATGTCACAGACACATTCGGAATGCTTGTCGTTGCGGGCCCGAAGTCACGAGATGTTCTTGCTGGATTAACAGGCACCGATATGTCCAGCGCAGCCTTCCGTTGGCTCTCGGCACAGGAAATCACCCTTGCGGGAATCCATGTCCGCGCCCTGAGAGTCACTTATGTTGGCGAGCTAGGTTGGGAACTGCATGCACTTAATTCAGATATCACACGCCTATACGAAGCAGTTTGGGCGGCAGGTCAACCTTACGGAATTGTCGATTTCGGCGCTCATGCAATAAATTCGCTACGCATGGAGAAAGCCTATCGCGGTTATGGTTCCGAACTAACTAATGAGATCACCTTGATAGAGGCTGATTGCACCAGATTTTTTGCCCACGACAAAGGGAAGTTCCGCGGCCGCGCGGCAACTGAGGCCGTGCGGACTGAAGGGGTCAAGACAAGACTAGTTTATGGTGAGGTCGCCGCTACCGATTGCGATATTTATGGAGGGGAGGCAGTGATGCAAGGTGACCGCGTCGTCGGCGTCTGCACTTCGGGCGCGTTTGGCCACGTTGTCGGAAAAAGCTTAGCTTTCGCCTATGTCAGCCCTGAAGCCGAGAACAATCTAGAAGTGGTCGTTCTTGGCGATCGTCGGTCGTTCACGCTGCTTGATGAACCGGGCTGGGACCCATCGAACTCATTACAAAAGGCATGAGAGATTATATAGAGTTGACGTGCCCCCAATAAATTAGACCCATACCATGCTGGTGAACTGCGAGCCATGATCCGAATGCAGCAGTGCGCGGTTCTTCGGCTTTCTGCGCCACACGGCGGCCAGAAGGGCTTGCAGGACCACATTGGTCGTCTGGCGGCCTTGCATGGACCATTCGACGATGCGACGCCAGAAGAGATCGAGTATGATCGCGAGGTAGGCAAAACCCTTATGGGTGCCGATATATGTAATGTCCGTCACCCATGCCTTGTCTGGTGCCTCGACGTCGAACTGGCGATCAAGCGTGTTATCGACGACCAGTTAAGGCTTGCCGCTCAATTTGCCGGGGCGCTTCTTGTAGCCGATCACGGCGCGAACACCGGCGATCTGCGCCAGGCTGGCCACCCGGTTCGGGCAGCAAGGCTCACCCATATCCATGCGACAATCATGGCGCTTGCGACAGCCATAGACCTCGCCGCTGGCTTCCCAGGCGTCGTTGATGAGATAAATCTGCCGCTGATCCTCTCGCGCCCTTCCGCTGAAAGGAGACTTCAGCCAGGCGTAAAACCCACTCGGCTGAACTGAGAGGCATCGGCACATGGCGCGGATCGAAAAGACCGGGCGATGCTCGGTAATGAACGCCTACCTCACTTTGCATCCTTGGCGAAATACGCGGTCACTTTTTTAGGATATCCTACTCCTCCGTCACTCGTGCAAGTCACGCTTCAACTGGCGGATCTCGACCGACTGGCCACCCTCACTGGAATTGGGTGATGGCTTCGAGAACTTCTTGCGTCATTCGTACAGAGAATGCTGGCTGCCGCCCAGACGCTGCGAGACTTCCGCGACCGGATAACCTCGCTCGGTGATCTGACGCACCGCGTCACGCTTGAAATCGTCACTGAATTTGGCGTTGCCCTTATGGCCTCCTTGCCTAAATTTTAGGTAAGAAGGTGTCCACAAATCTAGGGGCTATTCAAACAGCGGATTGATTACCACCAGCTGCAAAGGCTCGGGGCCGTCTTTCCCATCAACGGGAAGTTCCGGAACGAGTGCCTGAACGCTCATGGGTTCTTGAGCCTTGACGATGCCCGACGATAAGTGGAGGATTGGTTTAGGGACTATAACGAGGTTCGACCGCACAGCTAAATCGGCAACAAGGTGCCGATTTAGCTCATCAAAGGCTCATCGGCACCCCCGCAGTCCTGAGCCAAAACCCCGGAAAATTCCAGCTCCGGCTGGTCCAAAATCGGGGGGGGGGGCACTTCACGTTGCGCCAGAACGAATTTCAAATCGGATTAAGCTCCGGGGGCAAAGTCACCGTGACTACATGATGTTTACAGCCAAATACGCTACAGGCTCATCAACAATCTCGGACCGGACCGACGGAAGTTCCGGGTTATAGGGATAGGAGCTCAACAGACGGGAATCAAAAAAGCATCCGCCGGTCGAATTGAACGGTGGATGCTTGTTTGTATGAATTCGATCTAAGACCAATTGTTACCTATCGTCATTCACTTAGACGAATGCGGGACGAGTCCAACTGAACGGTTCGATCTCGTGACTGTCAACCACGGCATCTACAAACGCCACGCCCTTCAAACCGTCATAGGATGTGGGCACGTTTTGCCCGGCTGGCGAAACCGGCCGACCATCCGCCCGGGCGCGAATGGCTTCGGCAAATCCCGAATAGAGATTGGCGAAAGCCTCGATATAGCCTTCCGGATGTCCGGGCGGTGTCCGCGTCCGCGCAGCGGCACCGGCACCAAGATCGTCACGCCCACGCTTGATGGTTTCAGGCTTGCCAAACAAAGGCGAGAAGGTCAATTCATTCGGCGCTTCCTGATGCCAGACAAGGCTGCCCTTCTCACCGAATATGCGCAGGCGCAGACCGTTCGAGCAGCCAATCGCGACCTGCGACGACCATAGGAGTCCGCGTGCGCCACCCTGATAGCGGATCATCACATGCGCATTGTCGTCAAGACTCCGGCCCGGCACAAAAGTCGTGAGGTCAGCACAAAGCGATTCTGCTTTCAGCCCGGTGACGAATCCGGCCAGATGATAGGCATGCGTGCCGATATCGCCGATGCTGCCGCCGCGCCCCGATAATTTGGGGTCGGTGCGCCACGCGGCCTGCTGATTGCCTTCGGATTCTATAGATGTCGCCATCCACTCCAGCGGATATTCAACCTGCACCACGCGGATTTTACCCAAAGTGCCGTCTTCGACCATTTTGCGCGCCGCATGAATCATCGGATAGCCGCAATAGGTGTAGGTGACGCCAACGAACCGCCCCGTCGATTGCGCCAGCTCATGCAATTTGACGGCGTCATCAAGTGTCGTCGTCATCGGCTTTTCGCAGATCACGTCAAAGCCGGCCTCAAGAAAGGCCTTGGCAATCGGATAATGCGTGTGATTGGGCGTGCAAATGGCAACGACATCGATCTTGTCGGCTCTGGCCAGTTCGCCAGCAACCATGGCCTTGTAATCGGCATAGGAACGATCGGCCGCAACATAATTCTCGGCCGCGAACGTGTGGCCGCGCTCGGCATTGACATCGAAGGCTCCGGCCACAAGCTCAAAGTGATTGTCAAGTCTGGCGGCAAGGCGATGAATGCCGCCGATATAGGCGCCAAAGCCGCCGCCGACCATGCCAAGCCGCAGGCGGCGGGGAGGAGTTTTCTGTGTCATGTAACAAGTCCTTAAATACCAAGCATGGAACGGTTGGCGCTGCGATCGGCATCTGCCTTGACGAAATCGTCGAAGGCCCGATCCGCAACACGGATGATATGATCTTTAATGAATTTCGCGCCTTCGGCAGCACCGTCCTCGGAATTCTTCAGGCAGCACTCCCATTCAAGAACGGCCCAGCCATCGTAGTTGTAGCCAGCCAGCTTCGAGAAGATTGCGCCGAAATCCACTTGTCCGTCTCCCGGCGAACGGAACCGCCCTGCCCGGTTCAGCCAGGGCTGGAACCCGCCATAGGCCCCCGTCTTGCCATTTGGCCTGAACTCAGCGTCCTTCACATGGAAGGTTTTGATGCGCTCGTGGTAATGGTCGATATAGGCGAGGTAGTCGATCGACTGCAAAATCAGATGGCTGGGATCATACATGATATTGCAGCGGGAATGATTGCCGACCTTTTCAAGAAACATCTCGAAGGTCAGCCCGTCATGCAAATCCTCGGTCGGATGAACCTCATAGCAGAGGTCGACTCCGGCAGCATCGAACGCATTGAGCAACGGAAGCCAGCGCTTGGCCAATTCGTTGAAGCCATCCTCGATCAGACCTTCCGGCCATTGCGGATAAGGGTAGAGATAAGGCCAGAGCAAAGAGCCGCTGAACGTGACATGGCGATCAAGACCAAAACGCTTTGACGCCTTGGCGGCAAATTGCAACTGCTCGACGGCCCATGCCTGACGCGCTGCAGGATTGCCACGCACATGCGCAGCGGCAAATGAATCAGCCGGCACATCGAACGCCGGGTGCAAGGCCACAAGCTGACCCTGCAAATGGCTGGCGAGTTCGGCCAGTTGAAGACCATGCTTGGAGAGAGTGCCCATGAAATCGTCGCAATAGGCCTGACTTTCCGCCGCCATTTTCAGATTTATCACGCGCGTATCCCAGGTCGGGATCTGCACAGCCTTGAAGCCCTTGTCCGCTGCCCACCCGGCCAGGCCGTCGAGGCTGTTAAACGGCGGATCATCGCCCGCAAACTGAGCCAGAAATACCGCCGGTCCTTTAATCGTTCGCATTATAATCTCCGCAGATAACATCAGGCGCGCAGCAGCATATTGCTGGCGGCAGGTGAAAGATCGTTCCTGTTGACGACAAGTGCCGGATCCAGCTTGGCGTCGAAAAAGTCGAGAATATTCTGGGCGGCAGATATGGCCATGCGCGCCGCGCATTCCTCGGTGAGCCCGGCCGAATGCGGACTCAGAACGACGTGGGGACTGCTCAGCAACGGGTCGTCGGAGCGAGGCGGTTCACTCGCGAAAACGTCGAGTCCCGCACCCGCCAACCGCCCTTCACTCAGAGCATTCAGCAGCGCAGCCTCGTCAACAATCCCGCCTCTGGCCGTGTTGATAACAAAGCCGGAGGGCTTCATCATGCCAAGTTCACGTTGCCCCAGCAGCGCGCCCTTGTCAGCTTTGGGAATATGTATCGAAACAAAATCCGCCATTGGCAAAGCATCTTCGATCCGAGCGACCGGTGAAGCACCGGCAGTACTTATGTTGTCAGCGCTGACATAAGGGTCGTAGGCAATGACATGCATTTCAAATGCAGCCGCGAGTTTCGCCACATGCCGTCCGATCCGCCCGAAACCAATCAGGAATAGAGTTTTTCCCGCCAGTTCCGTGGCAGAAAAGCCATTGCGGTAGTTCCAGTTGCCTCCGCGCGTTGCCAAATCGTAAGGCAATGTGCGCTTGGCCAGAGTCACCATGAACATCAAAGTATGCTCGGCCACCGAGCGTGAGTTGACGTCGCCCACGATGGTTAAAGGGATGCCACGCTCATTCAGTGCGCCAACATCCACCGCATCGAATCCAACACCATGCCGGGATACGATTTTCAGCTTCGCAGCCGTCTGAATGGCCTGTGCCGGCATCGGCTGCGTACGGATGAGCACGGCATCCGCCTTGGGCAAATGGGGCAAGTAGGAGTCAAGCGAGACCTCATTGACCAGATCGAAAGTTACGTCCGGCCGGCCTCGCAACAGGTTCAGGCCGGCTTCATGGATTTTTCCGGCGACAAGAATATGCGGCATTCAATAGCCTCCCCCGCTTGCGGTTCCGGCCGAACCCGGCGCCTGATCAAGTAACTTGCGCGTCGCCGCGACACTGGCCTGAGCGGCGCCGGCAAGCAGCCGCACATCATTTGAAATGGTCACGAGATCAAAGCCCCAACCGATGGCTTTCGCGGCATAGGCCGGCGTACCGTTGTGCAGGCAGGCCTTAATTCCGGCCTTGTGGGCCCGGTTGAGAATATGTTTGATGGCGTTAACCATTTCCGGCTCCTCCCGATCGAAACCGGTAGGATATTTACGCCCCGTCAGGCCAAGGGTGAGATCGGCAGGTCCGATGTAGATACCATCAAGACCGGGGGTTGAGACGATAGCGTCGATGTCTGCCACGGCCTCGGCCGTCTCGATCATCGCAAAGCACAGCACTTCCCTGTCAGCGTGTTGCCCATAGTCTGAACCCGCCGAGAAATTTGCCCGGGTCGGCCCAAAGGAGCGCACGCCGTGCGGCGGATATCGCATATAAGAAACAAACTGCGCCGCTTCGGCGGCAGAGTTGATCATCGGGCAGATGATGCCATAAGCGCCTGCATCAAGTGCTTTCATGATATCGGCAGGATTGAGCCAAGGCACCCGCACCATCGGCGTCACGCCACTGGCGCGCATGGCCTGCAACATGCCGGTTGCGACTTCATAGCCGATCAAGCCGTGCTGCAAGTCGATCGTGATTGAGTCATAGCCCTGTTCGGCCATGATTTCTGCGGTGAAGGGACAGGCGATTGAGAGCCAGCCGTTCAGGACAGGCTTCTGTGCGGCCCAGAGCGCGCGTATGCCATTCGATTTCATGATCGCGCCTTTCAGAGAACAATTTGCGAAAGCTTGACGTTCAGATAGTCGTGAATCGCCTCGGTGCCGCCCTCGCGGCCCATGCCGGATGAACGGATGCCCCCGAAGGGCGCTTCCGCCGCGGCCAGCGCATAGGAATTCACGCCGACCATGCCTGACTGCAGATTGGATACCGCCTCGCGGATCAGCGCCGGATTGTGCGTAAAGACATAAGCCGATAACCCGAAATCACCAGCGTTTGCGCGCGCAAAAACATCCTGCTTTTCGGAGAAAGAGGTAATAGCGGCAATGGGGCCGAAATTCTCTTCAGCGATGGCCAGTGCATCATCCGGCAGATGCGAAATGACAGTCGGTTCAAAAAAGAAACCCTTGTTCATTCCCGCTGGTCTTTTTCCGCCAGCCTCGATTTTGCCGCCGCGCTTCTCGGCATCGGCAATAATCGTCTCTATGGCGTTGACCCGCCGCTGGTTGATCAGCGGGCCCATCTGCGTCGAGTCTTCAAGGCCGTGTCCGAGCTTCAGCGCCTTGGCGCGTTGAGCAAATCCCCGGACAAAGCGCTCATGCAGACTCTCATGCACGAAGAACCTGTCCGGGGTCACACAAACCTGACCTGCATTGGCAAATTTGGTCGGAACCGTCACATCGAGCACTTTTTCGACATCGGCATCCTCGAACACGATCATCGGCGCATTGCCGCCCAGTTCCATGCTGACGCGCTTCAAGGTTGCAGCTGCGTCGCGGATCATCTGCTGGCCGACCGACGTTGAACCCGTGAGCGTGATCTTGCGCACCTTGGGCGAAGCCACCAGAGTGTTGTAGGTTGTCGATGTCGGCCCGACCACAAGATTCACAACACCTTTTGGGAGGCCCGCTTCCCTCAGACAGTCAATCATGATCATGGCCACGCCCGGCACTTCCGATGAGGGGCGGACGACAACCGAGCAGCCAGCCGCCAAAGCTGGCGCAACCTTGCGCGCAATCAGCACAGCGGGGAAATTCCAGGCGGTAAACGCCGCCACGATGCCAACCGGTTCGTGCTGCACTTCCAGACGGCCGCCCGGGACCCGACTTTCAACGATGCGGCCATAAATCCGCCGCGCCTCTTCGGCGTGCCAGCGAAACTGATCAACTGAAAGCGCCCACTCGCGACGCGACTGCGCCAACGGCTTGCCAGCCTCCAGTGTAATGCGCCGGGCCGCCTCTTCGGTGCGCGCCTGCATTCTGTCTGCAACCGCATGAAGCATGTCCGCCCGGGTCCAAGCCGCGGTTTCGCGCCAGATTTTCAATCCGCTTTCCGCGGAGGCTATAGCTTCCTCGACCTCAACAACACCTGCTGCCGGAATGTGTCCAAGCACCTCCCCGGTGGCCGGATCAACAACCTCGATCGTGCCGGAGTTGCCATTGCGATGCCAGGCACCATCAAAAAAGAGACCAAATTTATCGTACATCAGATGCGCTCCTCGAGAAGTCAGATTGCCTGTATTGCGGTCGCGAATTTCCGTAACAAAGAGTCCAGCGTGCGCGTATTCAAATCGCTTTGCGCGCCGTCAACGAACGACAATCGCAACCAACGATCCGGATTTTGAATGCCGTCGGATGAATCCGGGCCTCCTGCCGCTTGGCGTTCAGACATGGCGCACTCCCTGATTTTATCGAATGCCGCGTCAGCATTCCTGTTGGAACAAAATTTATTGCATTAATTTTATTTTTGCAACAAGAATTCCTACAACTTGTCTGATCCGACGCAGTCTCTGCCGGTCGGTGACGGTTAAGTTACCGATCAACACCCCGAAATGCTGCGCCTGGAATCCTCCTGCGTGCCACTTGGAAAGTTTTGATCAACACCTGGACGCAACTCAGCCTTTGCATATTGCAACACTTGGTTCGTGACATGGGACGTCAATCAACACCGGCGGACGAACCCAAGCGGATCATTTTTATGAACCGCCAACAAAAATTGCAATTAAGTTTCTGATTGAAAAATAATTGCAAAAATCATTGACACATTTAAAATTGCATCATAGTTTTCGACGCAATAAAAATTGCAAATACAATTTCCGAATTCGGCTTCGCGGCGTGCAAAGTGGTTTGCCGCCTAAGAATGCCGCACCAAAGCTTTCAGGCGGACGCCCTGAGGGAAATGAAACTTTGATTTGCTTCCATGGGAGGAATGATAATGATGCGAGGATTGAAGGTACTTCTGGCTACGACTGCGATGGTGGGCACCTTTGCCGGAATCGCCGAAGCCGCAAGCACGAAAAAAGTCTTCTTTATTTTGCCGAATTCCACGACGATCCGCTTTGAGAGCCGGGATAAGCCCTTCTTCATGGCTGCAATGAAGGAAAAGGCTCCTGATGCGACCGTGATCGTCCAGAACGGCGACGGAGATCCGGCACGCCAGCAGCGTCTGGTCGAGGATGCCATCACTCAGGGCGCTGCGGTTATCGTGCTGGCCTCGACGGACGCCAATCTTGCCGCAGGCAGCCTGGCAGCCGCCGATAAGGCCGGGGTTCCGGTTGTCCTTTATGATCACGATGCCGTTGGCGGAAAAGCCGCCGTGCAGGTGGTGTTCGATTCGCTTTCCGTCGGTGAGGCGCAGGGCAAGCGCGCCGCCGAACTGATCTCGAAAATGACGAAAACACCGGTGAAAGTTGCCCGCGTGAAAGGCAATCAGGGCGAATACGGCACCGGTCAATATGAAAAGGGCCAGAATGAATATCTCAAGCCCCTGATTGATTCCGGCAAAGTTAAAGTGGTTTGCGAGCAGTACACCCAGAACTGGGATCCGGTGAAGGCACAATCCTTTGCGGAAGACTGCCTGACCCGCAACGGCGGCGACGTGGACGTGTTTCTTGGCATGAACGACGGCACGACCGGCGGCTCTATCGCTGCTCTGATCAGCCAGGGCTTCAAGCCGGGCCAGAAGCTCGTGACCGGCGGTCAGGACGCCACCGTTGAGGCTTTGCGTTATATTGCGCAGGGCTGGCAGGACAATTCTGTTCTCAAGGACCTGAAGATCGAAGCCACTTACGCGGCTACAGTCACCGCGTCCCTTCTCAACGGTAAGGGCGTGCCGAAAGATATCATCAACGGCAAGGTGAATAACAAGTTCATGGACGTTCCAGCGGTGTTCCTGCCGGTGTCCGACATTACCGCTGACAACCTTTCAGACGTTGTCAAGGCTAGTGTCTGGACCTGGGCCGAAATCTGCCAAGGCATTGAAGATACCAAGATTTGCAAAAGCCACAAATAATCTGGCAGCAGACAGCGGGAGGGCGATGGACATCATCGCCCTCTTCCACACCGGGAGGAAATACCAATGTCCGCCATTGCGAACACGCAATCAAAATTTGAAACAACCGATAATTCAGGCAAAACGCCGCTCGTTTCGCTGCGAAATATCCGCAAGTCCTTTGGATCGGTGCAGGCCCTGCGCGGAGCGTCTGTAGATGTCTTTGCCGGGGAAGTTGTGGCGCTGGTCGGCGACAACGGCGCGGGCAAATCAACCCTTGTGAAAGTGATTGCCGGCGTCATCGGCTATGACTCGGGCGAATATAAACTCGAAGGCAAGCCCGCTAAAATAAAAACCCCAGCGGATGCAACAGCGCAGGGCATCCAGACGGTCTATCAGGATCTGGCCCTGTGCAACAACCTTGACGCGGTTCAGAATCTGTTTCTCGGCCGGGAACTGACAGGATCAAGCTGGTTCGGCGGGCGCATTCGCCGCGCCGAATGCGAAGTGCGCGCCCGTGAAGTGCTGACGCGCATGCGGCTCGGGAACCTGTCGCTGACGCGCCCTGTTGGCGCAATGTCCGGCGGCCAGAGGCAGAATATCGCAATAGCGAGATCCATCCTGTGGACCCCGAAAGTGGTAATTTTTGACGAACCCACCGCAGCACTCAGCCATTCGGCGGCAGAACAGGTGGCCTCGCTGATCAGAAGTCTGGCGGATGAGGGCTTGGGCGTGATTGTCGTCAGCCATGATATTCACCACTTCGTCGTCAATTCGACCGATCGGATTGAAGTCATGCGGCTTGGAACAAACGCCGCCAGTTTCAAATCAAACCAGGTGACGGGCGAGCAAGTCGTCAATGCCATGGTTGGCGGCAACGAGAGCGTCAATCTTGCCGGTTGAGTCCCTGTGCGGACATAGAATACGAGGATTTTCACGATGACCCAAGCATCCGCGACGCCAGTCGTGACCAAGAGCCGCACGTTCGGCGAAATGCTGGCTACTGATTTCAGGGCTTTGCCCGTCGTGGTCGGATTGGTCGCTCTCTGGATCTTTTTTGTGACACAAAGCGACGTCTTCCTGACGCCAAGAAATCTCTCAAACCTTCTGGTGCAAAGTACCGTGGTCGGGATCATGGCGCTGGGACTCATGTTTGTCCTGCTGGTCAAGGAAATAGACCTTTCAGTAGCGGCAATCAATGGTGTCACTTCGGTTCTGATGGCCAAGCTCATTGTCGAGCACGGCATTTCCCCGTGGGTTGCAATTCCGTCTGCAATAGTGGCTGGCTCGCTTATCGGTTGCCTTTCGGCCCGTTGGGTGACTTATGTCGGCGTACCTTCATTTGTGGTAACGCTGGGTCTCGGGCTCGCCCTTAACGGCCTGCAACTCCTGCTGCTGCCGGATACCGCAAGATACGGCCTCATGGGTACAGGCATAGAAAAAATAGCGCAAGGCACCGTCGAAGGGCCTGCAGCCTGGGGCGTCCTGGCGGTGGGCATGATTATCTATGCAGCACTCATATTCTCCAGCTTCCTGCGCCGCAAACACGCTGGCCTCGAAGTTTCACTGACAAAAAGCGTAGTCTTTCCGCTTTTGGCCAGCGCCCTGCTCGGCGCAATCGTCGTTGCCGTACTGAACGCGCATCAGGGCATACCGGTTATCGTGCTGGTGTTTGTCGTGCTGCTCGCCCTTGGCGGCTACGTGCTCGGAGAAACCCAGTTTGGGCTCTATCTCTATGCAACCGGCAATAACGATGAAGCGGCACGCCGCGCGGGTATAAAAGTGCCGCTCATCAAGATGGCCGCTTTTGCGATTGCCGGCGGCATTGCCGCGCTCGCTGGAATTATTGGAGCGTCACGGACGCTCGGCGTTGGCGTGTTCTCGGGTGGTGGCGTCGGCGGCGGCACGCTCCTGCTGGAATCCATTGCAGCGGCTGTCATTGGCGGCGTTAGCCTGTTTGGCGGTCGGGGATCGGTTTACGCAGCCTTGCTTGGCGCACTCGTGATAGGCACGGTTCAGAACGGGCTGAACTTGATGGGTGTCGAAAACGAAGTTCGACTTATCGTCACGGGACTGCTGCTTGTCCTTGCTGTTTCGATTGACAAACTCATCGAAAAGGCAACCGGCCAACAAAGTTTCTGAATTCATGGAATGAACCGGACGCCAGCATTCCTGAGAATGCTGGCGTTTTTCTGTGCGCGGATAATGTAGCGATGATCACGCAAGGCCGGCAGAACCGTTGCCTGCCGCAGTCATTTTCCGGCCGCCAAACCGCCAGCCTGATTGCCCGGATAATACGGCCACGCGCCACTGCCCTTAGCAAAGCCGACAGGAAGCGGAAGTGCTGGTAACGAGTGGCCGCAACGCCGGGAAATGCGAGGCTGTGGCGTAAGCTATCCGCGCCAAGACTGATCGTGACGGCGTTTTGCCCGGGCTAATCTCGTAAAAGTTGCTGCAAGCCGGGCAGTCTACGAAACATCGGACACAGATTCCGGTCGCTTCGACATTCTCGTAAATGCCGCCGGCCTGACGGATCGCGGCGCAAACAAAACGGGGCGGGATTTGCATCCCGCCCCGAAAGCTTTAGTAAATCAGATATTACTTGCCAATGCAGGTGGCAACATTCTCAGGCGTGCAGACATCGAGGCCCGTGTAGGTCGGGTCAGCCGGCGCAGGCTTGCCTTCCTTCATTGCTTCAAAGGCCATCATGGTCTTGTAGCCCATTTCAAACGGACGCTGGCCGACCTGGCCGAGCGAGAGACCTTCCTTCATCTGGTCGATCTGCACCGGCAGCGTATCGGCCACGATCAGAGCAAGAGATTTAGAGGCGATCTTGTCCTTATAAGGTGCCACTGCAGCGCGGTTAGCATCCGGAATGAACTGCGGGAAGCCACCGGTCGGGATGAAAGCATCAAGCTTGGGGTTCTTGGCCATAATGTCCGTGAACTGCTGCACCGACACGGGGAAGTCGTCATTGGTATAAAGCGGGCAGCCGTCGATTTCCGTCCAGCCATTCTGACCCGTCAGGCGGTCGCCGGGCGAAGCGGCGGATTTCTTGCCTGCCAAAGTATCGCGAATACCCTGCATGCGTTCATTGTGGTTGGCAGCAGCAGCACCGCCGGATTGAATGCAGAGCGTGCCGCCCTTCGGCTTGACCTGCATGGCGAGCTTGGCGAGGTTCACGCCGATTTCGTAGTTATGGGTGCCGATATAGGCGGCGCGCAATCCCTTGTTTTCAGGCAGGAGATCAGAATCCCATGTCAGAACGGGAATTCCGGCTTCCTTGGCTGCCTGCAATGCCACTGCAGCAGCCGCCGCATTGGATGGGGATACGGCGATACCATCGACCTTCTTGGCTACGAGATCCTGCAGGATCTGCACCTGCTCTTCGCCGCCGCCATGTTCGCCGGGTCCAATATACATGCACTCAAAAGCGCCTTTCGACTCAGCCTCGGCCTTTTTGCAGCCATCGCGTGCCTGATCGAAGAACGGATTGTTCATGTTCTTCGGCACCAGAGCGAAAACATATTTTGCCTGCGCGCCGGACATTGCCACTGAAATGGCGCCGATGGCGATAGCCGTCTTCAAGAATATTTTCTTCATTGTTTCCTCCTCATTAATCTTCACTGATTGGTCCGCAGTGAATCCGGTTTCTAACGGTGCTTTTTCGGAAATAACTGCTCCAAAGTAGCGGAAATGATCGACTTGCCCCCCGATTGCATGCCGAGAAGCACCGCGAGAATGATGAAGGCGCCGACAAAAGCGCCCTGCCAATTGGAATCGATGCCAGCCATAAGCAGCGCATTGCGGATGACTTCAAGGAAAGCGGAGCCGATGAAGGCACCAAAGGCCGTTCCTGAGCCGCCCATCAGACTGGCCCCGCCGATCACGGTCGCCGCGATCACCCGCAGTTCATAGCCCTGCCCCATGGCGTTGATCGCCGATCCGTTGTAGCCGAGCAGCAGAAGTGATGCGACCGAGGCCGTGAATGCGGAGAAGACGTAAGCCTGAAACTTGATCCAGTCGACCGATACGCCGGTCAGCCGGGCCGCCTGCTCATTACCGCCGATAGCGAACAGATGACGACCCCAGGCCTTGAAATGAAACACATAACCGACAATCAGCGCCAGCCCGACCATCACCCAGAAATGCGAGGATAATTCGGGAATCCAGTGCGGCGCCCAGCCTTCCGGCGCGTGCAGCGGCCACTTGCCCTGCCCTATGGCTTTGACAATCGGAGCGTCAGGTCCGAATTGGTACAACATCTGATTGCCGGAAAACACCACGGCCAGCGAGCGCGCAATCGACAACATGCCCAATGTAACCACGAAGGATGGCATGCCGACATAAGCGACAAAAATCCCGTTGACGGCGCCGCAGGCAAGTCCCGCGATCATTCCCATAGTAAAAGCAACATACCAGGAATAATGCCAGGTCAGGAAAAGCCCGGCCACGATGGCCACGAGACCCATGACAGAACCGACGGAGAGATCGATGCCGCCGGTAATGATGACCACGGTCATGCCCATCGCCATGATGCCGATCGGCGCGAAGTTACGGGTCACATTGGCGGCATTTTCGGATGTGCCGAACGTGGGCTCGATGATAGCCATGATCACGACCAGCACGATAAGCGCGATCGTCACCCAGAAAGGCTGGCTCGAGATGATACGCGCTGCGAAAGTTTGTTCTTTGATCAGCACAACGTCCGATATAGCGGCATGGCCAGTCTGGGGCGCTTTGGGAGGATTATGCTTCACGGATGGCCCCCGTAATCAAGCCGGTGATTTCCTCCGGAGAGGTCGATATTGTTGGTTTGTCCGCAACTTTGGTGCCGCGCCGCATGACGATAATCCGGTCGCACACCGCAAATACGTCAGGCATGCGGTGGCTGATGAGAATGACGGCCACACCTTGATGCTTCAGGCGGCGGATAAGCTCCAGCACTTCGGCGACCTGACGCACCGAAATGGCAGCAGTCGGTTCGTCCATAAGCACAAGCTTCGCATTGGAAAGCCGTGTGCGGGCGATAGCCACCGCCTGACGTTGCCCACCCGACATTTTCTTCACGAGGTCCTGAGGTCTGGTTTCGGATTTCAGCTCATCGAACAACTCGCCGGAACGATCGATCATGGCCTGCTTGTTAAGCACGCGAAACGGCCAGATGCCCTTTTTCGCCTCCCGCCCGAGAAAGACGTTCTGGGCAGCGGTAAGATTATCAGCGAGCGCGAGATCCTGATAAACAACCTCGATACCCTTTGCCCGGGCTTCTATCGGCTTATGAAAATGGCAAACTTCGCCATCGACTAGAACTTCCCCCTCCGTTGGCGGAAAATTCCCGGCAATGAGCTTGACCAGTGTAGACTTGCCCGCACCGTTATCGCCCATCAGGCCAACGACCTCTCCAGCCTCAATTGTAAAGCTGATGCCGTTTACAGCATGAATAGCGCCAAAGCTCTTTGATACATCACGAACTTCAAGCAAAGCCACCTTAGAACCTCCCCCCGGTCTTGCAGCTCTTTCGGCTGCATTATTATCTGGCTTGCAAAATTTATTGCTTGAAAAAAATTATAGCAAATAAATTTTGCAGGTCAATTTCTATGTTCATCGCCTCGGATGATTTCCGGCACTTAAAATTTTACCCGATCATCTGCCAGCTTTGTGATTTGGATGATCGAACCGCAGTGTCGATGATCTTCTGAATTTCCCAGGCCTCACGAAAATCGGGCCCCTGCTTCTCTCCGCCCGCGATTGCTGCCAGAAATTCGGCAACCTCGATCGTCTTGAGATCATTAAATCCGAGTTGATGTCCCGGCGCAACGCAGAACAGCCCGTAGGGATGATGCTGAGGCCCCGCCTCGATACGCGTGTAGCCGCTATGACGGGAATCGCCGCCTGCCCGGTAATGCAGAAGTTCGTTGAGACGTTCCTGCGTGTAAACGAGGGAACCCTTGGTGCCGGTCAGTTCAAAACCAAGCTGCATTTTCCGGCCCGTCGCCACCCAGTTGGCTTCAATGGTTCCACGGCATCCACGCTCAAATCTGACCGCGAGCCGGGCAATATCATCAACCTCGACAGCGCGGCGCTCAGACGAACCGGGCGCAACCGGACGGCTTTTGACGACCGTTTCCAGATCGGCATTGATTGCACTGATCGGGCCCAGCAGAAACCGGGCCATCCCGATGATATGGCTGCCGATATCGGCGATGGCGCCGGCTCCGCCGCTGGAATCCACACGCCAGTTAAACGGAACTTCCGGATCGGCCATATAGTCTTCAGCATGAATGCCGCGAAAGCCGGTGATTTCACCCAGTTCTCCAGCCGCAATCATCGTGCGGGCCAATTTCAGCATCGGATTTTTGATATAATTATAGCCAACCTGCGTCACGAGACCCGCTGCCTCGGCGGCTTCCATCATGTCTCTTGCAGCTTCAGCATTGGGCGCAATCGGCTTTTCGCAATGCACGTGCTTTCCAGCTGCAATAGCGGCTAGTGCCATTTCACGATGAACCGCATTAGGGGTGGTTATCGAGACAATCTCGACTTCAGGATCCTCGACGAGCGCGCGCCAATCGGTTTGACAGCGGCGAAAGCCGAACTGCTTTGCGGTTTGCTCAGCGGCATGCTGGTTGATGTCGGCGACCGATTGCAAAACGGGGCGCAGACTGCCCGGAAAAATGCCCGCGACCGCCCTGTAGCCAATCGCATGCGCCTTACCCATGAATCCAGTCCCAATAATGCCCACACCAATGTCACGCATGTTACCAACCCTTCCAAAAAGCCAAATTGTGTCAGTTCATTCCTATAAAAGCCTGCTACGACGCCGCAGGGCGCGCGCATCAAACGGGTGTCCAGGCAGCGATGTGCCAACTTAACAGGACGTTCGTTCCGCTCTATCGCCCGTTGAACCCGCCAGATCCTCCATAGGTTGTTGCTATTCCTTGTTTTGATGGATTGCAGTTTCTGCAACGATTGCTGCAAAAACGTCGACCTGTGCTATATTCCCGATATTCTGCGGCATCGGCAGATGCACTCAGGTCTGCAATGGAGTGGGCAACATGGCTGTGAAAGATTGTAAGCGACAACCCAACTGTCCATGCACTTCTAATGGCGCTCCCTGCTTCGTGCCTCGGTCACGATGCGTTCTATGCATCTTTTGACAATTATAATTGCGTATTATAAATTTTTTGCAATTAAATTTATTGGCCGAGGTGTTGCCATTTGAATCGGTTCACGCCTCTCAGCGGAGTTGGTCAAATTCCGAAGTTTGGTTTAACAGCACAAAAGCCCAGATACTTGATACCTGATCCAGATTCTGAGATGCCTTATAGGGATTGAATTTCGAGGCCAGAGACAAAGCCGCAGGCAAAACAAAGGAACGACTATGCCCATCAAAAGCAGCGGACCAACTGAGGCAATTCCACAGAATTATGAGGGGATCGTCAACCTGATCACCCGGGAATATCCGAATCTGTCGGCCGGCTTTCAGCGGATAGCACGTTTCCTGACGCAGAACCCAAATGTCGTGGCGCTCGACTCGATCAATGCAGTTGCCGCAAAATGCGGGACGCACCCGTCGAGCCTCGTGCGTTTTGCTCAGGGCCTCGGCTATTCCGGATTCAAGCAACTCCAATCGGTTTTCCAGACGAGGCTGGCCACCGCCGCCCCCGGCTTTCGGGAACGTATCAGCGCGCTCGAGGGCGAGCTTTCACGCAACGAGAATGAGGGCAATCTCGGCTATTTGCGCGATTTGGTGGTGCGAGACATAGCGGCGCTTCAGGGCCTGCTTGAAGGCGTGACGGAGGAGGCCCTCGCCGAGACTGCCGATCTGCTGGTCAACGCCGAGACAATTTATGTTGCGGGCCAACTCCGATCGGAGCCTATCGCGTTGCTGCTCAGATATCTTCTGACGATGCTTCGCCGCCGCGTTGTTCTTCTCGACCCCGCAGGTGGCCTCGCGCAGGAAATGGCCGCAACAATGTCAGACCGCGATGTGCTGATTGCAATCGCATTTCGGCACTACGCAAAGGAAGTGATCGTCATCTCCGACGTGGCAGCGGCCAATGCCACGCCAATCATCGGAATAACTGACAGCCAGCTGTCGCCATTAGCCAAAGATGCGCGGATTCTTTTCACTATCGCGGAAGATGAATATACGTTCTCACGGTCTCTGGCTGCGCCGATGTGTCTGGTGCAGTGCATAGCCGTGGCTACAGCCGCCCTGCTTCAACCCGGACGAGAGTCGACGCCCCGCATTCCGACCGTAACCGAAATGGCTCATAACCGGACCACGGCTCACATGCGACGGCAGAAAAATCCCGCGACGCCGTAAATCTTGCGTTCTTTATTTTTTGCAATTTCACTTGCAAAAAATTGTAAACTGCAATAAATTTTCCTGAAACGAAACATCAGCAATATTGATGCTCAGGAATTTCGGGAGGAAAACGCATGTCGACGGTTCGCTGCACTATGGCTCAGGCCTTGGTTCGCTATCTCTGCAACCAGTTTACGATGATTGACGGCAAAAAGGAGATGCTGTTTCCCGGCGTTTTCGCTATCTTTGGCCATGGTAATGTGACGTGTCTGTCCGAAGCCTTGGAGGCGGTACAGGACACGTTGCCGACATGGCGCGGCCAGAACGAACAATCCATGGCGCTGGCCGCCATAGGCTTTGCCAAGGCCAAGCGCCGGCGTCAGATTATGGTTGCGAGTTCTTCAATCGGCCCCGGCGCACTCAACATGGTAACGGCTGCCGGCGTTGCACATGCAAACCGCCTGCCGGTGCTGCTGCTGGCCGGAGATACGTTCGTCAATCGCCGGCCTGATCCTGTCATGCAGCAGGTCGAGCATTTCGGAGACCCGTCGATCAACGTCAATGATTCTTTCCGCGCTGTGACGCGCTATTGGGACCGCATCACCCATCCCGAGCAGATCATTTCCTCCTTGCCGCAGGCCGTTGCCGTGATGCTGGACCCGGCCGATTGCGGTCCGGCCTTTATCGCATTGCCGCAGGATGTGCAGGAAATGGCATGGGATTATCCGTCGAGTTTCTTCAAGCCCACCATCCACGCCATACCGCGTCCGCGCGCGGACAAGGATCGTCTGGCCGAGGCGCTTGCAATCCTTAAGGCCGCCAAGCGTCCGCTCATCATTTCAGGCGGCGGCGTGCGCTATTCTGGCGCCGAAGACGTTCTTGGCGCATTTGCCGCCGAGCACGGCATTCCGGTTTGCGAAACCATTGCCGGCAAGGGTGCGCTGACGCATCACCACCCCGCACATGTCGGACCTATCGGAATTGTCGGCTCAACTTCTGCCAATGCGCTGGCGGCAGAAGCCGACGTGATTGTGGCTGTCGGCACCCGTCTGATGGATTTCACAACCGGTTCGTGGACATGCTTCTCGCCGGACGCAAAATTCATCTCGATCAACGCTGCGCGGTTTGATGCAACCAAGCATCAGGCCCTCGCGGTCATCGGCGATGCGCGAGAAACGCTTCAGGAACTGGCCGCCGCTCTCAAGGACTGGAAGGCCGATGCCAAATGGACGAACCATGGCAAGTCCGAGTTTGCCAAATGGAATGCAGCGCTCGATGCCTACCAGAAGCCGAGCAACGAGCCCATTCCCACCTATGCGCAGGTTGTTGGTATCGTCAACGCGCATGCCGGAGAACGCGATTATCTCGTGACAGCCGCAGGCGGCCTGCCCGGCGAAGTGATGAAGAACTGGCGCGTCAAGGCTCCCAATACTTTTGACTGCGAATTCGGCTTCTCCTGCATGGGGTACGAGATTGCATCCGGCTGGGGCGCGGCTATGGCCGATCCCACCCGGGTGCCGATCGTCATGATCGGCGACGGCACATATATGATGATGAACTCGGACATCTATTCGACCGTACTCACCGGCCACAAGATCATCCTGATCGTTTGCGACAATGGCGGTTATGCCGTGATCAACCGCCTGCAAAATGGCAAAGGCGGCGCAAGCTTCAACAATCTGCTCAAGGATTGCCGGGTCAAGCAGCCCTTCCCTGTCGATTTCGCCAAGCATGCCGAATCGATGGGCGCACTGACCCGCAGAGTTGAGAGCCTTGCGGATCTCGGCGCAGCCGTGGACTGGGCAAGGAGCACCGACCGCACCACCGTTCTGACAATCGTTTCGGATGCCTTCACCTGGACCCCCGGCGATGCATGGTGGGATGTAGGCGTGCCGCAGGTCAGTGCCCGTCCGGCCGTCAACGAGGCTTCGAAAAACCAGCTTGAGGGCCGCAAAAAACAGCGTGTCGGCGTCTGAACATCCACAAGCTCAATTTATCTCTTTGAACAAGGAACCGGCCATGAAAGCCAAACTCGGAATTGCACCTATCGCGTGGTGGAACGATGACCTCGAAGAACTGAGCGACGACGTTTCGCTGGAGGAATGCCTGCGGCAGGCCGGCGCGGCGGGGTTTACCGGCATGGAGACAGGCCGTCGCTTTCCGATGGATGCAGAGGTGCTCGGCCCCATTCTGAAGGCCCATAACATGAGCGTCTGCGGCGGCTGGTTCTCTGGCCTGCTGCTGGATGGCGACATCGAGACTGAAAAAGACCGCATCGCGCAGCAGATGGCTTTGTTCAAGGCTGTCAATGCGCCCTGCATCGTCTATGGCGAATGTGCGCGCACCATTCAGGGCGATCGCTCCAAGCCGCTCGCCACCAAGCCGAAGCTCTCCGAGGATGAAATCAAAATCTATGCCCGCAAAATGACCGCATTTGGCGAATGGTGCGCTGAGCAGGGCATGCCGCTCGCTTATCATCATCATATGGCTGCGGTGATCGAGACGGAAAGCGAACTGGACATGTTCATGAAACATTCCGGGTCCGGCATCCCGCTGCTTTTTGATGCAGGGCACATGGCCTTTGCGGGCGGCGATGTGATGCGGGTCATCGACAACCATCACAAACGCATCACCCATGTTCACACCAAAGACGTGCGCATGGACGTGATCAACAAGCTCGACCGCAATAAGGAGAGCTTTCTCGATGCCGTCGTGAAGGGTGCGTTTACCGTGCCGGGAGACGGCTCGCTCGATTTCGACGCCATTCTCAAGAAGCTTGCAGGTTATGGCTATGAGGGCTGGTTCGTCGTCGAGGCAGAACAGGACCCGATCAAGGCCCCGCCCGCCGAATATGCGAAGATCGGCTACAAGGCATTGGTGCGTGCGCTGACCAACGCCGGATACACGATCGAAGGACTGACTGCTTGAATCGACCGGGTTTCACCATCACGACGCAGGTAGGCACCTATTATTACGCCAATGGCCGGGGCGGTCGTTTACCGGCCCCGGCATCTCCTCCGGACCTGCGTCCGGCATAAAGCTACATTTTATTCCTAGAACAGTGCCGCTGCTTTTGAGAGCGCGATCCAGACGCCGATGAGGAATGTGATTCCGACGGCAAGCCAGAAGACCACGCCCACCACTCCGAACGCTCCGCGTGCAGCAGCCTTGACTGCCTCAGGAGCAGTTTGGTCATGCTGTAACGCACGCTCGGTCTTGAGATCGGCCTCGCTCATATAATGTTTCGGATCAACTGGTTTGACCAGCAGGTTGCAGATCAGGCCGACGAACAGCAGTCCCGCCATGACATAGAGCGTATTGTCATAAACGAGGTTTTTCGCCACGCCATTGTCCAGTTGGTACTGACGCACCGAGGCTATGATCATCGGGCCTGCGATGCCGGCGACCGACCATGCCGTGATCAGACGCCCGTGAATGGCACCAACCATTTGCGTTCCGAAGATGTCGGCGAGATAGGCCGGAATGGTCGAGAAGCCACCGCCGTACATTGTCAGGATCACGCAGATCGAGAGCACGAAAAGACCCGGAAGCTGCATATGACCCCATGTCGGGAGCAGGCAATAGACGATGATCCCAAGTATGAAAAAGATGTAATAGGTGGTCTTGCGTCCGATCTTGTCCGAAAGAGAAGCCCAGAACAGGCGGCCCAGAGAATTAAAAAGCGAGATCAAACCCACGAGACCTGCCGCAGCCGCGACGATAGCGGCCTTCTGTGCATCGGAGGAAAGATTCGCGCCATTGGCGCCGAGCAGATGCGCGCCGAACACGTCCTGCAACATCGGGCTGGCCATGGCGATCACGCCGATGCCAGCGGTCACGTTCAGGCAGAGAACCAGCCAGATCAGCCAGAATTGCGGGGTTTTGACGACGGTGTTGAGGTGCACGTGGCCTGTGGTAATCATCGCCTTGCCCGCAGTGGCTGCGGGTTTCCAACCTTCGGGCATCCAGCCTGTGGGAGCAACACGGAAGCTGAACGCGCCGATGCTCATGACGATGAAATAGATTGCACCCATCGTCATCATAGTTTGTGATACGCCCTGAACGTTGTCATGGGCGTAATATTTCATCAGCCAGACGGCCAGCGGCGCGCCCACCATGGCGCCGCCGCCATAGCCCATGATGGCAAAGCCGGTGGCCATGCCGCGCCTATCTGGGAACCACTTGATGAGGGTGGAAACGGGCGTGATATAGCCAAGCCCCTGCCCCACCCCACCAATCACGCCGGTGCCGAGATAGAACAGCCAGAGCTGATGGGTGGCGACCCCGATGCCGCCAAGCGCCATGCCGCCACCCCAGCACAAGGCCGCGATGAAGCCGGCCTTGCGGGGTCCGGCATGTTCCAGCCAACCGCCCCAGATTGCGGCGGAAATGCCCAGAATGGCGATAAACGTTTCGAACACGTGAGTTTCAACTGGAACGGACCAGTTGCAGGTGGTGGTGGTCAACGAGGCTATAAAGTCGAGATCGCCGCAGGCAGGAGCATTCGGGATCAGCTTGGTCATCGGCAGCCAGAAGACCGAAAAGCCGTAGGCCATCCCAATGCAAAGATGAATACAGAGCGCGGCTGGTACGACCAGCCAGCGGTTGAAGCCCGGCCCGGCGATTGTAGCCGCCCGGTCGAGCAAAGATGGATTTGCTTGTCCGTTTAGAGTTGTATTTGCCATTGATCGTCCCCTCCCTGGGATTGGCATGCTGCGGTAGGGGGACCTGTCGGCGCCTCTTTGAAATCGGACTGCCAATCCGTGCACCCTCTGCGGGGTCTAAATCCAGGACTTCCCACCTATGGTTTGAGCAAAATGTCCCGGAAAACCGCGACTTTTTTACCCAACACGAGATCAAAATACTGCGGTCTCGTTCATTGAAAAGACTGAAAAACCTAAACTTTTATCGTACCATAGTATCATTGCATCTGTTATATTAAACTTTTATCATATTAATCAACTTTGTATTCAATATGCTGACACTGTCAAGAGTGTCCCGGATGTGCCTCTTTATAGCCTGAGCGGGGAGATCATGTTTGCAGACAAGGCGATGCTCCTGTCGGATCGGACAGGCCGTTGCGGCAGGGCTTGCCTGGAAGCGGAAGCTGTTGTTTTCCACTTCGCGAAAGTGGCAGCGGTTATACTGGCGCTGGCCAAAAAATTATCCTAACATTCTGACATCATGCTGCGCACCAAACTCATTATCACCACTATTGCCGGAAGCCTTTTTGCCGCCTCCTGCCTGCCCGTGTCTGCCGCTGTCGATGCCGGTCTGTGCAGCAGCTTCGAGCAAAAGGCCGCCACGCTGAAGCGCGACGATTCCTACCAGCTCAATGGTTTGCTGATCAATGCCGCGCGGCATGGCTGCCTGCCGCTGGTTCAGAGCCTGCTGGATCATGGTGCCAATATCGAGGGACGCGACCGTGTCGGCGCCACCGCTCTGATGCGCGCCGCCGGCGAAGGGCAGGATCAGGTTGTCACGTATCTGCTCGACCACGGCGCAGATGTCGATGCCCGTGCGGTTGCCGGATCGACGGCGTTGTTTTTTGCTGCCGAGGGCGATCGCCTGACCACGATCAAATTGTTGCTCCAGCACAAGGCCAGCGTCGATCAGCCGGGGCGCGGCGGCAACCGTGCCCTGGCGGCGGCGGCCTATCGCGACAACCTCAAGGCGATGAACATCCTTGTTGAAGCGGGCGCCAACGTGAATGCGGCGGATGACAGCGGCAAAACGGCCATGGTCTATGCCGCGGCGCTGGGCTACAAGCGGATTGTCGCACGGCTGCTTGAACTGGGCGTCGACATCAATCACAAATATGGCCACGACCTCACGGCCCTGATGTGGGCGGCTGGCTATTCAAGCGGGACAGGCGTCGACGACGCCAAAGATGTCGTTTCCTATCTGCTGGCGCATGGCGCAAACCCGCAGGACAAGGACGACCGCGGCAAGACGGCATTCGATATAGCGATGGGCGCAGGCCATGCTGAAGTGGCGGCTCTGCTCAAGCCCGATGCCGCGAGCAACGCCGCCAAACCCTAGGCTGCCAGAGATCTGCTGCCGCGAGGGCGAGACAACGTCCGGGGAAGTGCTGCCATAAGCAAAGCAGCACTTCCGAATGACAGCACTTCTTACTGGCTAATTCAGTCCTGCGAGATAATTGGCCATGGCTTTAAGCTCGTCTTCCGATGCCGCATTCATCAGGTCGGACATGCCCGGGTTGTTGTTGCGGATGTGATTGCGGAATTCCAGCATGGTCTTTATGAGATAGTCATGCTGCTGATTGGCTGTGCGCGGTACGGAGCCGTCACCCTGAAAATGATCGAGATGGCAGCCAGAACAGCCGACGGAAGCATTGACGCGCAGCGCCGTGGCCGTGTCTTCCTTGCTGGCGGATGGCTGAGGAATATTCGGCCAGGGCTTCGATGAAAAATATTCGGCCAGAGCCATCATATCCTCACGCGACAATCCGGCGGCAATGCCGTTCATGATCTCGTTCTTGCGGGCGCCCTTCTGCAAATCGCGCAACTGCAAATACAGATAGCCGGAGTTCTGCCCCCATATGATCGGAATATCCTTGGCAACCGGAATGCCCGCATCACCGTGGCATCCGGCGCAGATCTGGGCTTTTTGCTCGATTGGCGACGCCGCATAGGCCACCTGCACGCAGAAAAAAGCGAGAATAGTCAGAATAATACGCAACATTCATTATGTCCTGTCTGCAAGAAAAAGGGGCTGGCTGCATGCAGCCAGCCCCCTTTTATCTCGGGCCTTAATTGGTAAAGGCAATGATGGCATTGCCGCGCTTGTAATCAAGCTGCGTGTTGCCGCCGGCGCCAACAACAATATATTGTTTGCCGCCAATGGCATAGGACGAGGCTGGAGCATTCACGCCAGCGCCGGCCTGGAACTGCCAGAGCACTTTGCCGTTCTTCGCATCATAGGCCTTGAACCAGCCATTGCCCTCGCCAGCGAAGACGAGGCCGCCCGCTGTGGCCAGCGCGCCGCCGATCATCGGCTGCGGAGTCTTGACCTGCCATGCGATCTTACCGGTGTTGTAGTCCACGGCCGTCACATTGCCATAGCTCTCTTCCGAGGGAATGACCTTGAACGCGCCGCCAAGCCAGAGCTTGCCGTCCGGATAGGGGCTGCTCTGGACCTGATAGGTCATCGGCTGATGCAGGTTGACCGCGAACGAATAGCCGAGAACCGGATTGACGGCGATCGGAGACCATTCCACGCCGCCGTTTGCACCCGGCAGCATGCGTGCGCCTTCCTTGGTGGGAAGCGTCCACATGTTCTCCTGAGGCACCATGGCCTGCGAGAAGCGGATCAGGCTGCAGTCCTTGCGGTTGTTCACATAGACATGGCCGGTCTTGCCTGCATGAAGCACTGCCGGAACCATATTGCCCTTCTTGTCCTTGGCATCGACCAGAACTGTCGGGCTGACGGAGTCAAGATCCCAGACATCGTGAGCGATATACTGGAAATGACAGACATATTTGCCGGTATCGAGATCAACAGAGACCAGCGAGTCGGTGTAAAGATTGTCACCCGGACGAGCAGCGCCGTCGAGATCGGGCGAAGGATTGCCGACAACGAAGAAGATGCGGTTGAGTTTCAGGTCAACCGAAGGGTTCTGCCAAACGCCGCCGCCCAATGTTTTATAGGGGTCGCCGTTCTTGGCCAGAGCTTCCTTCTCAGCAGCAATGTCTCGGTGCATATCGCGACCGGTTGCATCCTTGGTTGCCCAGACGCCGACCGAATTTTCCGGAACGGTGTTGAAGGTCCAGAGCAACTTGCCGTCATTGACGTCAAAGGCCTTCACAAAGCCGCGAATACCATATTCGCCGCCGTTGGTGCCGATGAGAACCTTGCCCTTGACCACGGTGGGAGCCATCGTCTCGCTGTAGCCCTTCTCGGGGTCTGCGATAACCTGCGACCAGAGAACCGACCCGGACTTGGCATCGAGCGCCACCAGCTTGGAATCAAGGGTGGCTACAAAAACCTTGCCGCCATCTACGGCAACACCGCGGTTGTTCGGACCGCAGCAATATGTGGTCACAGGGCCGAGCTTGGGCTTGTAATGCCACAACTCAACGCCGGTCTTGGCATCAAGCGCATAGACATGACTGAACGATGTCGTCACGAACATGATGCCGTCGGCGACAATCGGCGTCGTTTCGAGCGATTCTTTCACCTCCGTCTGGAAGATCCAGGCGGGATGCAGGTTTTTCACATTTTTAGTGTTGATGCTGGCATTGGGATAATAGCGCGTCTGCGCATAATTCCCATTGGTGTGGAGAAATTCAGACGTGTTGCTCGCCGCATCGGCGAGCTGCTTGTCCGTGATATTGATTGATTTGGCTGCAACAGCAGCCTCGGCTTTATCCTGGGTCACTTCCTGCGCCGAAGCTGCGCCCGCGAAACCAAAGGCCGCCATAAACGACCAAGCAACCAATAATTTTCGTTTATTAAATTTTACCATGACATCTGCCTCCCTAGCTAGCCGCTGGCAAATGAAATGTGACAAAATCCGTATTGCAAGTCACGCAGAATCTTTCAGACTATACTTAGGTCGTATGACACGTGCATCACCGCGCTAAAGACTGTGATTACATTGAAAAATCGTCTCTTTTTATATATTTTTAATTTCTAATATGAAGCCAGGAGACCGAAGCTGCGTGGCGCTCTATCGTTAATATAAATCACGTTTTTTATGAATTTTATAAATGAAATATTACGCATCAAAGTTATAATATTTTGAATTTTCGAACAATATACGATCTCATTTTTGAGTGCATTCACCTATTTGCTTTTCTTCAATCGCGAATATTTTTGATTGAACAATTTTTACGTTCCGGATGATACAGATACGCCCCGAAACATCCTCAATCCTGACATCATAAATTCCTGAATTAATGCCGGGCAGGTTCAGCCGCTCATCGTGATCGACGGTTCCGTCCGCGTCGGATTTCGTCAAGTCGGCACCCCAGGCCGCCTTGCCCGGCTCCGAGAGAAACAAGTGCGTGACAGTCTTCGCCGTCAGGTTCCAGAACCGGGTCGGTTTATCCGCCGCGAAAACAGGTGACGCAACGAACATGCCGACAGCGGCACAGGCGATCAATTTCAACATGGCACTTGCCTCCCGATGATTAGGCCAGATATCTATGCGTCTTTTCGCATCAGCAACCCCTTTGAGGGATCATATGCCCAGATGGCCAGCGCAAGAAAGACCGCGGAACAACCCGCCACAATGGTAAGCGCAGACCAGTTCATCTGCTGATAAAAAGCAAAGCGGGTTAGTTCGACCGCATGAGTGAACGGGTTCAGGCCGCAGACAAAATAGAGAACAGGGCTTGATTCCTGTATCCGCCAAAGCGGGTACAGCGCCGATGACGCAAAAAACATCGGAAAAATGACAAAATTCATCACACCCGCGAAATTTTCAAGCTGCTTGATCACCGAAGACAGCAACATGCCGAGCGCGCCCAGCATGAAGCCCGACAGCAGAAGCGCAGGCAAAACTGTCAGGTAGCCCCACCAGCTCGGCGGTTCTATATCCCAGAAATAGGCGACAAACAGATAGGCATAAACCTGAAGGATGGACACGAGCGTGCCTGCCAAAAGCTTGGAGACGAGCAGGAACCAGCGCGGAAACGGGCTGACCAGCAGGATGCGCATATTGCCCATTTCCCGATCGTAGACCATGGACAGCGAACTTTGCATGCCGTTGAAAAGCTGGATCATGGCCACCAGCCCCGGGGTGATATACACTTCATAGAGCACATAGGTGTCATAAGGCGGGATGATCGATACGCCCAGCACCTGACGGAACCCGGCAGCAAATATCAGCAGCCAGACGAGCGGGCGCACCAGCGCCGAAACGAAGCGCTCGCGCTGATAAAGGAAGCGCAAGGCCTCCCGCCACAGGATGCCCTTCATGCAGATGGCATAGGCCCGCATGGAAAAGCCACTCATGCCGCTTCTCCCACCAGTGCGGCAAAGGCCGCAGCAATATCCGGCGCTCCGGTCTGCGCGCAAAGCTCGTCCACCGTACCACACGCCATCAATGCGCCGCGGTGCAGCACCAGCACTTTATCTCCCGGCCCCACCTCATCGATGATATGAGTGGTCCAGAGCACGCTCAGGCCGTCCTCGGCGACAAGGCGCCGGACATGAGCCAGGATGTCCGCGCGTGAGGCGGCGTCGAGCCCGGCAGTCGCTTCATCCAGCAAAAGCAGTTTCGGGCGGTGCATCAGGGCGCGGGCAATCTCGACGCGGCGCATCTGCCCGCCCGACAGGGTGCGGGCCTTGTCGCCTGCCCTGTCCAGCAGGCCGACGCGCGCCAGCAGTTCAGCCGCGCGGCTTCTGGCCTCTGCGGCGCCAATGCCATGCAGTGCGGCATGATAGACAAGGTTTTGCTGCAAAGTGAGATCAAGATCGAGCGTGCGCGCCTGAAACACGACGCCAAGCTGCTTCAGGGCAGCGCCGGGGTTTTTCGCAAGGTCGTGCCCCATGATGTCGATATAGCCGCTCCGGGCCGAATAGAGCCGCGTGATCAGCGAGAAGATAGTGCTCTTGCCGGCACCATTCGGGCCGAGCAGCACCGTCATCTCGCCCTTCATGACGTCAAAAGACACCTGCTGCAGGGCCTTGCGTGCACCGTAAGAGAAGCTCAGACCGGCGATATGAAGGGCGATGTCGGTCATTTCCTGATGATAACCACGCCCCAGGGCATTTCGCCGACTTCGACGCTTTTGATCACCTTTTCGGCCTGAACGTCGATCACCGAAACATCGTTGGTCAGGCCATTGGCACAAATGTAATATTTCTGATCTGATGTGAAAGCGCCATGCCACACCCTCTGGCCGACAAGAAGATATTTCTCAACCTTGCGCGTGGCGGTGTCGATGATGGCAATGCGGTTCGCCGGGCCAAGCGACACGAAGGCCTTGGCGCCGTCGCGCGTGAGCGAAATGCCGACTGGCTGGATGAGTTCGGGTGTCAGGCCCGGAACATTGAAGCTGATGCGCGCCGCCACCTTGCGCGCGGCAACGTCAATCACATCGACTGTGCCGCCGACTTCGGAGGTGGCCCACAATTCCTTGCCGTCACTCTTGAATTCGGCATAACGCGGGCGCGAATCCACGAATATGCTGGAGACGACTGCGTTTGATGCCGGATCGATCAATTGCACGAGATTGGAGGTTTCCGAGGTCACGGAGACAAGCTTTCCATCCGGGCTGACGCCCATGCCTTCCGGCTCAACACCCGCAGGAATGGACGCGATTTTCGTCGCGGATTTAAGATCGATGACGCCGACCGAACTGTCGTTTTCGCTAGAGAAATAAATTCGTCCATCGTCGGGGGTGACGGTCAGATGCTCCGGATCAGGGCCTGACGGCAGCTGGCCGATAATCTTCTGTGTTTTCGTGTCGATGATGATGATCGTGTCGTCATCTCCCAGACAGACATAAACGAGACTGCCATCCTTGTTGGCGGCAATGCCGCGGGGGCGCTCGCCCACCTTGATGGTTTTGACGACCTCAAGCTTGTCCGTATCGAGGATTGTGACTGAATTTCCCTTTTCATTGCTGATATAGGCAAGTTCTGCCCTCAACGGGGCGGCGGTAAGGCAAAAAACAAGAGCGAGAAGATATTTCATGACGTCCTATGGCTTCATTTTGCATTTGGTCTCGGGACGATCGACCCCCAAAGTGTCGAGCACCGAAGTCTGGTGCAGAAAG
The DNA here is from genome assembly GCF_056032725.1 of Methylocystis sp. sgz306128. Taxonomy (NCBI): domain Bacteria; kingdom Pseudomonadati; phylum Pseudomonadota; class Alphaproteobacteria; order Hyphomicrobiales; family Methylocystaceae; genus Methylocystis; species Methylocystis sp. sgz306128. Next base: position 22,924 of record NZ_JBVYWO010000014.1, on the reverse strand, counting down.
CCCTGTTGCGGTGAGGCGGAGACGATCGTGCGGCCGTCGCTCAGCAGGATGGGCTGGCGCACCTGCTGGTTCCAGGGCCGAACCGAGAGCTTTTCGCCTTTGAACGCACTGAACGCAAAATCCGGACTGACAAGGCGCGCCCTGATCGACGCGACATCGTCTTTGCCCTCTCGGGTGACAGCCTCGCCGAGGATGCGCGCGGCAAGCCAGGCAAAATTGTCGCGCTCGTTCATAGTGCGGTGGAACAGGCGGACAAATCTGTTCTGCAGCTGGATTGCGCCCCATTGCTCATGCGTGGCATCCCATGCGGTCGGCACAAGCCCGGCCGAGCCGACAACCGGTCGCGCATCCCACGTGCGATAAGGCAGATATCCGGCAAAAACCTGAGATTCATCCGCGGCGATCAGGACATCATAGGCAGGCGCACTCTGTGTAAGCACCGGCATCTGCCGCTGCACCTGAACCGAACCCGAATCGGTGCGCCGGCTGCCGCCGGTATCGACATAAGTTCGCTCCTCGACGATCTTGCCGCCGAATTTGCGGGCGCTGGCGCGATAAGCCTGCGCAAGAAGTTCGTCATCCGGGTGCGACCCCTTGATAAGCAGGAATCTGCGCCACTGCTTCCAAATGAGATATTGCATGATCGCATCCGTGCGCATGGAGCGCGAGGGAGCGACGTGAATCACATTGGCGCGGCAATCTTCCTCGCGCAAAATCTCGTCATCTGCGCCGCCATTGAAAATCAGACTGTCGGGCTGCTTATCTGCCAGTTCCAGCAAGCGATTTGCTGGCAAATCAGCAATGAAAAACCGGACTTTCTGCCCGGCAAACTGCTGCAACGCTGCGGAAAGATCATCCTGCGGGCGAAGCCTGACATCGACGAGGTCAAAATTCTGGCCGGTAAATTTGCCGGTGCTGTTGTCATCGGCCACGCCAAGCGCCGCACCTGCAATAAAATCGTCATCGGGCGGGACATCAAGCAGCGAAATTGTCTCTTTGGAATGCACTTGCCTGATCACACCGATTTTCACCTGCAACTGCGCACAGGCCGGCGCCAGACACGCAAGATAAATTGCGAGGGCAAAACATTTCATGCCGTTCCATATCCATGTTTCTTGCGCCGCGGCGCAAATTGCCAATGCGGCGGGCGATCAGGTCAACTGCTAAATTCGGGAATTTCCGGCCCGCTCGAGAAAAAAGTCAAGCGCACAGGCGGACCGCCCCGACACGGAGAGACGGCCTTGATTGAATAAACAACGACCGGGAGCCTCGCGCCTTCAGGCAGTCTCAACTCCCGGATTGTCCGGCGCGCCATACTGCGCGCGCGAGATCAGATTTCAGCTGAAGAATAGCTGGTAACTTCCATGCCGACGCAGACTTCGCTGACAGAAGGGGTTGTCCATGCCATGATTTGATCCTCCCAAAGTGGTTGTTATTGATCGGAGATTGGCATCTCCAAGGTCTTGATGCTAGCACAAAAACGCCGCTTGTCATCCGCGCCAGCGGCATGCGCGCGCCAAAAATAGATTAGCAATTTAGCTAAGACCGCATTTGAAGAAATGGTTTGGTCGCAAGGTCACTCCGAACCTGCAAATCATACCTGTTGCAGCCAACGATGAAGAGCCATGCCAACCGATCCGAGGCGACGGATACCCTTTTTGACTCAGATCAAGGCGGAAAATCCGCAGTGCGACAAGGTAGACGCGTGGATTGAATTTTCAGGAGAATATTGAAAGAGAAGCTTTGAGATCATCGCCGATTGCTTTGTTCTAGGTGCTGACGTTCGATCGAAAGCCGAGAGGGCAAACACTCTTCTGCGATGTTGCCGGTCATTCCATGGACGGCATGTGGACGACCCTCTACATTCGGTGATCGTCCGGGCGCGGCTATGACCTCCCTCATGGCCGCGCTCATTTTTTACCCCCGTGATCAGACGGCAAAACTGATCCATTGAAACAACTGTTGCCAATGTTCTGAATGACGCGCGGATTGCTGCCGAAATAAGCTGCGCAGGCATGGTCATGCTGATGACGACTTTGGCAAGATTGCTCATTGCCACATGCGGCGCATCTGAGCAGCAACGTCGACGAGGACATTTTGTCTTGGCCCGAGCATTGTCCCTGATGTCTTGGCGGCTGCCGGCCAAACTGCATTGTCGAATAAATTCAGAAGTTCATTCGGTATGAACCGCGTTCGGGAGGCATAAGCGTGCCGGTCGCCCTGACCCCTCTGCCCATGCGTAAAGAAGCGTTGCGGAACGATGAGATGCAAATCGTCCCTCGCGCGTGTCATCGCGACGTAAAGCAGACGGCGTTCCTCTTCGATCTCGGCCGTGGTGCCCGTGCCGAGATCGGACGGAATACAGCCATCGACGACATTCAGAACAAAAACCGACTTCCATTCTTGGCCTTTGGCTGAATGGATCGTGGACAGGATTAAATAATTCTCGTCGCGCAGCGGCACACCGGCCTGATCGCTCGTTGCATCGGGCGGATCAAGGGTGTGTTCGCTCAAGATGAGGATCATACCACAGACGTGCGCATTCCATTTCGGCCGCCGCCCGTCTGGAAAACGTCAGGAGAAGAATTCGACGCGGATCGGCACCGTTAACAATCAGATGCGCAACACGATGGGCAAGCGTATTCGTCTTGCCGGATCCGGCTCCTGCAATGACGAGCAGCGGACCCGAAGGCGCACACGCGTTCGCCTTGACGCCATGCTCTACAGATTGACGTTGTGCAGAATTGAGCCTTTCAAGATAGGCAGCGGCCATGGACTGCAAATCAATCAAATCAATAATAAATCAATAAATCATGTTCTGGTTTTGTTTGCAGCCACAGCTATGCCAGCACCAGTTCTCAGTTCGGTTGGTACGGGGGCCATTCTCAAAAAAATGAACTGGCGCACGATCAGGAACGCCGAACAGAGCCGCCACCTTCCCGCTGTCGAACGGCAGGCAGTGCCTCATGATCAGACCTAAGCGCTCACTCACACAGTGGCATACGCTTCAGGACTGCGAGCTTGCCGGTTTGCTTAGTTTTCCAGATGCTTGTCGAAAAACATACGAATTTCTTTAAACACCTCCTCGGTTTCGGGGGCGGTGTCGTCGAACAAATACTGCGCATGAGCCTGGCCCTCGTAGACGTGCAAGCACGCCTCGACGCCAACTTGGCGAAGCTTCCGATGTACCCTTACCGTGTTGCTGAGCAGCAGATCACGGGTCCCGCTCGTGAGGATCGTTGGCGGAAAACCACTCAGATCGCCATAGACTGGCGAAAGGAGCGGATCGCTCAGAGCATGGCCGTTAGCGTAGAATCTGGTGGCCGCGTCACAAATCCCGTCGCGTGACACCAATACGTTGTCGAGCAATTCATTGGTGTAGAATGTGTCACCGATTTTAGTCGTATCCGACATTGGTGTGCCTGACGCGATGGCAGCTGGCAGAGGCAGCCCTTCCTGTTTAACGCGCAGCATCAACGAAAGCGTCAGCGCGCCGCCCGCCGAAGAGCCGAATACAGCCATCCGCTTCGAGTCCTCCATTCTCAATGCCGCCTTCCATGCTGTGACTGCGTCATCGTGCGCCGCCGGAAAATACGCCTCCGGCGGCATTCGGTAGTCAATCGATAATACTTTGAAGTGACCGAGCCCGGCCATGAGAACAGCTTCAGGCAGCCCTGCTTCGCCCGGGCTGAAGACGTAGCAGCCCCCATGCAGATGCATTAGCAATCGATTGCGATTTTCGGGGGCAATAAACTCAGGTGTGACCTTAAAGGCGCGCACCCCGTCAAGCATCGTCTTCTCGACATTGACATGCAACCGCTGGCATAGAGAAGGAAGGGCGGCAATCGTACGCGCTGCCGAAGCATCAACAGCAGCCTTCCACTGTTCGCTGGTTCTCGGATGAATGTTCCAGTTCGGTTGCAAGGGTGCGCCTATAATCTTGCGCATCTGCGGACTGACTGTCGCTGGCACTGGCACGGTCCGCGCGGGAACATCGAGGGCGTTGAGACCGTCAGCTTCGACAAAAGTGGACGGGGCTAATGGTTTGGAACGGTCGTTCATGAAAACTGGTACCTTATTCAAAATCGATCGCGCAATGTTGAGCAAGCCGCCTCGCGATTGCAAATGCAAAATAGCCCCAAAGTGCTCAGGCAAAACTGGTGACCCCAGATCCGAGTCCCTATAGGGCGCAAGTTCAGTAAAAATTGATTAGCCCAAGGGGCTCGCTGCATGAATCATATAATTGCGGAACAATTTGGCTGTTTTTCTGCGCCACGCGCGTCCTTTAGCACCGCAGCGATCGCCAAAACGGCAAAATTCCTCACCTTCGGGGCCAATGCCCTGACGCAGTCCGCGCCCGGCATTGCCGCCACGTTCCTGCCGGCGGCGGGGAGTTGCGGGCCTCGATGTTTACTGCGTATCAACCCCTATAAATCAAAAGCTAACTGATTTTTATTCTCGGCTTTGTCTTTTTTGGCGGCAGTCCTGCGGTCAGCTTGTTTGAGACGGCTGCCCAGTTTCTGATGGACCCCGCGCGCATTTTCTCGAAAATCACTTGCCTTGCGGCGAGCGCTGATCTGCGTCCGGGCATGTCGTATGGCGGTCTCGTGATCGACCACAGGGTTCGGATAGGATACAGGCGGCTCCGGCATTAGCCATGGCTCATGGATCCATTGTGTTGCGACAGCCTTCAGCTCCGGGACATACCGGCGAATAAATTTGCCGTCAGGATCATGCTCAAATGATTGTTTGACCGGATTATACATCCGCACCGCATTAATTCCGGTGACGCCGGATTGCATCTGAAACTGCGAAAAGTGAATGCCCGGCTCGTAGTCTGTAAAGAGCCGCGCCAGGTGCGGGGCTGTCCTACGCCAGTCGAGCCAGAGGTGGTAACTGGCGAAAGACACCAGCATGGCGCGCATCCTGAAGGTTATCCAGCCATTGGCATGCAGGCTGCGCATCGCTGCATCAATCAGTGGATAGCCCGTGTGGCCGGACGCCCATGCATCGAAATAATCCTGCCGGAAATGCGGCTCCCGCATATTTTCAAAGGCAGAGTGCATACACCGGAATTCAATTTCCGGCTGCTGCTCCAGCTTCTGGACAAAATGGCAGCGCCAGGCCAGACGCGAGAGAAAAGCGCTCAGGTTCCTGTTCAGAATTTTGGCGCCGTCATCTGGCCGTTTTGCCAGATCCGCCATGCGCGCCTTCGTGGCCTGTTCGATCTCCCGGACAGACAAGGTTCCATAGGCAATATGCGCGCTTAACCGCGAACAATGTCGCGCTGAAACGCCGGGTTTGGAAATTGTCAGCATATATCTGCTGGCGCGTTCCTGCAGGAAGGATCTGAGAACTCTCTGCCCTTCCCGGCGTCCGCCGCTTTGAACCTGACCAATCGCGTCGCCAAACATCGGATGGTCTTTTGCCGGGCAGGTTTCACTGGCAATATCTGCCGCCATGACCAGTCTTTGCGGGGCGGGAATTATTGGCTCCGCCATGCGCCTGTCGCGAATTGCGCTCCAGCCGTCACGGCTTTTCAGGCGGCGCACAACGCCGTTGGACGGCGCTTCCTGCCATTCAACTTCATGGGCTTTGCACCAGTTCAACACTTGCTTATCACGGGCAAATGTCCATGCATTGCCGGTTTCTTCATGCGACCACAGCTTGATCTTGCCATATTTTCTGCGCAGGTTCTCAAGCACGTCCAAGGCATGCCCGGTGCGCAAAATCAACTGCCCTTGCAGGCCCATGAATTCACGCTGCAAATCTTCAAGACAATCGTGGATGAACTGCCAGTGCCGGCGCGATGAATCCGGCAATTTCCAATAATCCGGTTCGATAATATAAAGCGGCAGAACCGGCCCGCAGGCTGCAGCCTTGGCCAGCGGCGCGTGGTCATGAATCCGCAAATCCCGTTTGAACCAGACGATATTGACTGCCTGTTGCATCAAGCCCGCCTATGCAAAACGTCGCATGAGTTTTTGCAGATTTGGGCGAATGCGCAAAAACAACAGATAAAGCCGCTCCAAAACCGCCAGCACAAAGGGATTCCTCGCAATCATGCCGATTGGACGCAGCAAGGGAATGGCCCGCCACATGGCTGCGAAAGCGGCAGCGCCGGAATAAATCGTATCATTTTCCTGAGCATGAAAACGCGCCAGCAATATGCGCTTATCCAGCGGACACTGGGTTTGATCTTGCGTCACATCGATAAATTCGATCGCGGCAGCCTTGTCTAGCCGCCGCATCAGGGCAATTTCCCGCTTGCAGAGCGGGCAAGAACCGTCGAACCAAACCAAGACTTTTGCCATGATCTGTAGATAGGCAAAAGTGTCGCGTTGGCCAGCCCCCAAAATTGGTTGGAAACGGTGTTGATTTCCTTCATCGAAGCTTCATGTACAGTCGGTCGATCATTATGCCGGGGCGTGACGAAACTAACACGACGAAAACACCATGCCCGGCATGGGAAATCCGGCCTGTATTTTCGTGTCGCAGCACAATGGATTCGGGCGGCAGGCCCGGAGCGAAATTGATTATTAAGAGCAATAATCTGGAGATTTAGATGCTACTGAACGAGAACCTTGCTATCCGAACGGTTGTTCATGCCGCGCAAATTGACTGGACGCCTAGTCCGGCGAAAGGCGTTGACCGGCGAATGCTGTTTCGCATCGGCGACGAAAAGGCGCGCGCGACGTCTATCGTCAGATACGCACCGAACAGCCGATTCTCGCATCACCAACATCCCGGCGGTGAGGAGTTCCTTGTGCTTGATGGTATTTTTCAGGATGAGAGCGGCGATTTTCCCAAGGGTACCTACGTGCGTAATCCGCCGGGTACCGGACACGCGCCAAGAAGTGAAAGCGGGTGCACGATTCTGGTCAAGTTGTGGCAATTCAAGGCGGATGACCGCGAACGTATCGTTCGGCGGCCCGGTGAAGGCAAAAAGGCCGATATACGCAGTGGCGTGACGGAATCGACGATCCTGTTTGAGGGCTCGGGCGAGCGCGTGATGCTGGAGCAATGGCGGGCAAATGCAAATGTCGAGATTGAAAATCCCGATGGGCTGGAATTGCTGGTGCTTGAAGGCAGCTTCATCGAAAAGGGAGACGAACTTACGCGCTGGAGCTGGCTGCGTCTGCCTGCCGGATTCCCCGTTCAGGTAAAAACGGGGCCGGACGGCGCGCGCGTCTGGTTTAAATGCGCGCCGCTGCTGCACGAAGATGTCTGTCAGTTCGAGGCGCCCGTATCGGAAGGGCAAGCACGATGACATCTTGTCAGGTTGTGGTGGTCGGCGCCGGTCTTGCCGGGCTGTATGCGGCGCAAGCGCTTCATGGTCGCGGAATTGATGTTCGCGTGGTTGAGGCGCGGGATCGGATTGGCGGACGCATTCTGACGGTCGACGAATCCGGCTTGCCGGCCAACGACGGCTTTGATCTGGGACCGTCATGGTTCTGGCCGACTATGCAACCCGCCATGGCCTCGCTCATCGATGAACTCGGTCTGGAAGCATTTACGCAGAACAGCACGGGCGATGTCGTTTTCGAGCGTATGTCGCGTGAGAAGCCACAGAGGTATTCCCCGACAATGGAAAACCAGCAATCGATGAGATTGGTCGGCGGCAGCGCAGCGGCCGTCCGGGCGCTGGCCGCAAGATTGCCCGCCGCCTGTATCCTTCTCGGTGCGAGGGTTACAGACATGATTCTGTCTGGCGCCGGCGTTGAACTGATCTTGCGAAAGGCTGATGGTGCCGCCGAGAGGCTACTGGCCGGGCAAGTGGTTGCAGCATTGCCACCGAGGCTGCTGGAAGAAACAATTACTTTCTTGCCCGCTCAGGACCCTGCCGCTCTGGCCCGCTGGCGCGGCACACCGACCTGGATGGCGCCTCACGCGAAGTTCTTCGCCGTTTATGACAGTCCGTTCTGGCGAAAGGCCGGGCTTTCCGGCACGGCGCAGAGCATGGTTGGGCCGATGGTTGAAATCCATGACGCGACCACGTCCTCGGGTAAGGCGGCATTGTTTGGCTTTCTGGGCGTCGGTGCGGATCAGCGTGCCGCTATCGGCGACGCGGCGCTGATCAGTGCATGCCTCGCGCAACTCGGAAGGATTTTTGGCGCAGACGCGCTCACCCCGCGCGCGACTTTGCTAAAGGATTGGGCCGCTGATCCTCTGACCGCCACCGCAGCCGACCAAACAGGCGGCGAACATCCGGCGGCGCGCGATCCGCGATGGGTTGCCGACATCTGGGAGGGCCACCTTATTATGGCGGGGAGTGAGACCAGCCCATCTGAACCGGGATATCTGGCAGGCGCCGTTATTGCTGCACAGCGCGCCGTAAACAATATTCTTGCAAAATTGAACAACGATTGAGCTCTTCTCTTATGAAGCTTGAATCAAACTTTCGTTTGGCTGCTGTCAGGTGACCTGAGAATACGGGGCAAATTCATAGTTTCAAACACGCGGACACGCCCGTTGTGGTGGGCTTTGCAAAATGGCATGGTGCAATGAATCGCAAAAGCCTGTCCGAACCGGCTGTTTCTGACCAAAGGATCGTTCCGATGAGTTTCCTGAGCATTTTCGCCCGCATTGTCGCCATTATCGGCGCGGGAACTGTTCTCTGGCGGCGCATGCGCGGCGTACCGTCCGAGCAGGCCATCGGCACCTCTCCGAATATTCCAGAAGCCAGAGCCCAAGGCGCGCTGCCAACTTTAAAAATGCCAACCGCACGTGGCTGGAAGCCGGGGCATGTTCCACAGGTTGCCGCCGGTCTCAAGGTCAATGCCTTCGCAACCGGCCTCAAGCATCCGCGCTGGATTTATGTGCGCCCCGACGGTGACGTATTCGTGGCGGAAGCCCTGCAGCCGGCTTTCGAGACCAAATCGATTTTTGATTACGCCATGCTGAGCACGATGCGCCGCGCCGCTGCAGTGGGGGATAGCCCGAACCGGATCACGCTCTTGCGCGACAAAGACGGCGACGGCGTCGCGGAATTTCAGGAACGTTTTCTGGAGGGGCTGAACCAGCCCTTCGGCATGCAAATTATCGGTGACACGTTCTATGTCGGCAACACCGATGGCGTGGTTGCTTTTCCCTATCAGGCGGGCGCTGCCAGGATTTCTGCTCCGGGCACCAGGCTGGCCTCGTTCAAGCCCGGCGGCCACTGGACCCGCAGCCTGCTGGCCAGCCCGGATGGTTCAGCAATCTTTATCGGCGTCGGGTCGCAGAGCAACATCGGCGAGGTTGGGATGGAAGCCGAGCAAGGCCGCGCGGCAATCTATCGTCTCGATCTGAAAACGGGCGACTGCACGATTTTCGCCTCCGGCTTGCGCAATCCCGTTGGCATGGCCTTCGAACCGACCAGCTCCATGCTCTGGACCGTGGTCAATGAACGCGACGGCCTGGGCGATGAGACCCCGCCGGATTATCTGACCTCAGTTCAGGAAGGCGGTTTCTATGGATGGCCATTCTGTTATTGGGGCAAGACCGTCGATGACCGCGTGCCGCAGGATGCCGCCATGGTGGCCAAAGCCCTGACGCCGGATTACGCGCTGGGCGGGCACACCGCCTCGCTTGGCCTGTGCTGGATGCCGGAAGGCACCTTGCCGGGCTTCCCAGATGGCATGGTGATCGGCCAGCACGGCTCATGGAACCGCAGCAAGCTGAGCGGTTACAAGGTTGTCTTTATTCCGTTCACCAACGGCCGGCCTTCCGGTCCGCCGCGGGACATCGCGTCCGGATTTCTGGCACCCGACGAATCCGAATCTTACGGCCGCCCGGTTGGCGTCGTACTCGGGCCGGGAAAATCTTTGCTGATTGCCGACGACGTCGGCGATGTCATCTGGCGCGTGACAGGGGCTTGATCCTGCATCGTCATGCGTGTTTGCGGTTCTGTGCGCCTTCGTCGGAGCACTGGAATTGCGGCATGAAATGAACGATGATGAACCGGAGATAGCGGCTGGCAGCGATCGGGCAGACGGGGCGTTTTACCGATAGCAACCTTTGCGCCGTTGATGTTGACATAGGGGTTCTCATGGACAGACGAAATCTGATCCGCGGTATGGTTATGTCTGGCGCGGGGCTCCCTTTCATCGGGCCTTCGCTGGCTGCGTCCAACCTGCGGACAAAAACCATCGCTGAGCAGTTCGCCGAGACTTTGAGCACGCACGACATCAAGGCGTTTGAAGCCTTGTTTGCGGAGGATTACGTCAATCACCAGATATCCGCCGCTGCACCATCACCACCGGCAGGCGTAAGGCCAAAAGACGCGACGGTAGCGTTTTTTGCCAACCGCCTGAAAGGAATGCCTGATCTTGTCGTATCGGTTGAGGCGATGGTGAGCAATGCGGATATGGTCGCGGCGAGCTTCAATTATAAAGGGACACACCGGGGCATATATTTCGGTATCGCGCCGACGGGCAAAACGCTGCAGTTCACTTCCTGCGACATATTTCGCGTCGCGGACGGCAAGATTGCAGAGCACTGGGGCATGGGCGATCTTGCGGGCCTGATGGCGCAATTAAAATCATAAGGCGCGGCTCACGCTTTACTGAAATTGGAGCGTTGGCATCCGGACCGGTCGGATTTCAGCCTCTGCCATGGTGTCACATGACTCCTGCTGGCCATGCCGCTTTGCGCGCCAGTTCAAATCCGAATGCAACATCAGTTCTGTCGTGATCGGCGTGCCGAGACCTGTTCGGTCTTTGCCCATATCCAACCTGTCATCCAAGTGCAGGCATGATGCGTCGGCCCATTGTCAGACCGTCAACTTTTTCGACTATTCTTTCGGCCGATATTCCGAAATGGTCATACAGATCGCCGATTGTCCCCGTTTGTCCGAAATGTTCAACGCCCAGCGGAATGGTCCGATGACCGCAAACAGAACCGAGCCAGGCAAGCGTGGCCGGGTGACCATCAATAACCGTGACAAGACAACAATGTGGCGGCAGAACTTGCAGTAAAGCTTCCACAGTTGAAACCGCGTCAAGGCGCCCGCGCGCCCTTGCCCGCTGCGCTGCGGTCCAACCGGCATTCAACCGGTCGGCCGAGGTCACCGCCAACACGCCGACATCGCGCCGGCTTCCGGCGATCATACCTGCAGCGCGGATCGCTTCCTGTGCCACCACGCCCTGATAGGCAATAACCACGTCGCAGTTCGGTCCCGGCTTTCGCAACCAATAGCCTCCGTCAACTGCGCCCTGACGGAAGTCCTCATTCAGCCGCTTGGGTGGCTGCTCGATCGGATTTGTGCTGAGCCGCAAATAGACGGAGCCGCCTGTCTCGTCACGCAGCCAGGTACGTTCGTCCGGATAGGCCTCGCCATCGCGCTGCAGATATTCAAAAGCCCACTGCATGATAACTGCCAGCTCATCGGCGAATGCCGGCTCGAAAGCCGCGAGTCCATCCTGTGACATGCCAATCAGGGGCGAACCGATGGATTGATGCGCTCCGCCCTCAGGTGCAAGCGTAACGCCCGACGGCGTACCGACAATCATGAACCGGGCATCCTGATAGCAGGCGTAATTGAGCGCATCGAGGCCGCGCGCCACAAACGGATCATACACTGTGCCAATCGGGATCAGCCGCTTGCCAAACAACGAATGCGAGAGCCCCGCCGCAGCCAGCAGCAGAAACAGGTTCATCTCGGCTATTCCGAGTTCTATATGCTGTCCCTCGGGGGTAAATTCCCATTTCGCAGTCGAGGCGATCTTTTCATCCATAAAGGTATCCGCGCGAGCGACCCGGGCGAAAAGCTTTCTCCGGTTGACCCAAGGCCCCAGATTGGTCGTACCCGTTACGTCTGGTGAAGTTGTCACTATCCTCCCGGCCAGATCGCTATTGCCTTTAGCAAGATCATCCAGAATCCTGCCAAAGGCCATCTGGGTAGAAATTGCGTTGTTCGATTCAAAGCCTATTTCAGGCACTGACAGTGCAGAGTCGGCAAACCGCCGCCGTCCGCGCTGGAAAAACGCCACATTATCCAGAAATTGCTGCAATACCGCCTTGTCCTCCACCCCGGCAAAGCGATCCCACTCCTGACCTTCGGGAACCTGCATACGCACCTGCCATTCAGCCATTTGCGCTTTTGTCATCAAACCGCTGTGATTGTCTTTGTGACCGGCAATAGGTGTACCCCAGCCCTTAATTGTATAGGCAAGAAAGCAAACTGGCCTTGTATGGTCGATGGACGCAAACGTTTCGGCCATTGTGTGCACGCAATTGCCGCCGAGATTTTCCATCAACTCCGCCAGTTCGTTGTCGTTTCGACGGGATAATAATTCAGTGACCGGCCCCTGATCGCCCAGATCATTCATCAGGCGCTCCCGCCAGACAGCCCCACCCATGTAAGTCAACGCAGAATAGAGCTGATTCGGGCAGTTATCGATCCACTTGCGCAGTGCGTCTCCGCCGGGTTCGTCGAACGCCGCCTGCTGCAGACGACCATATTTGACCCGCACGACATCCCACCCAAATGCCTCGAAAATTCGCTCTATGCGGCCCCACAGCCCTTCATGCACCACCCCATCGAGCGATTGCCGGTTGTAATCGATGATCCACCAGCAATTTCTCAGATCGTTCTTCCATCCCTCCTGAAGCGCCTCATAAATATTGCCCTCGTCCAACTCCGCATCGCCGACCAACGCCACCATGCGCCCCATGGACAATTTTGCTCCCCAGGCCTTGGCCTGAATATAGTCCTGAACGAGAGAAGCGAAGCAGGTTACGGCAACTCCAAGCCCGACCGACCCTGTAGAAAAATCGACGTCATCGATATCTTTCGTACGGCTCGGATAACTTTGAACTCCGCCAAAGCCCCGGAAATTCTCCATTTTCTCGCGGGTCTGATGGCCCATCAGATATTGCATCGCATGAAACACCGGCGCTGCGTGAGGCTTGACTGCCACCCGATCCTCCGGGCGCAGAACAGAAAAATAGAGCGCCGTCATAATCGAGACCATCGACGCTGAAGACGCCTGATGACCGCCGATCTTTATTGCATCGCTCTTGGGGCGGATGTGATTTGCGTGATGGATCATCCAATGTGACAGCCACAGCAGGCGCTGCTCCACGGTTCTCAGATGCTTTTGTTCTGAAGTGTTCACCTTGACTGCCCTTCCATGATGTTCATGGTGTTAAGATAATATGGCTTGAGAGAAGATTTTTACCTTTTCACACTGAATAATCGATATATATTGGCCACAATTATCAAAATTTACGGAAATAATGATGAAAACCACCAATATCGATCAGGTTGATATATCCGTACTGCAACTGTTGCAGAAAAACGGCCGCGCCACGATAAACGACATCAGCGAAGCCGTCGGTTTGAGCCCGTCACCCGTCGCGCGCCGCGTCCGGTTACTGGAAGAAGCAGGCATAATCACCGGATATTCGGCTCAGATCGATGAGGTGGCGCTTGGATACGGCTTTTCAGTATTCGTTTCCGTGAAACTGGACAAACAGATCGATGAAGCTCTGGCAAAGTTCGAAGCGGCCATTAAACTGTTTCCTGAAGTGGTGGATTGTTGGTTGATGACTGGAAACCGGGATTATTTGTTACGCATTGCCACCAATGGCCTCGCCGAATTCGAACAATTTCTTGTAGGCAAGTTCACCAAGCTGCCCGGTGTGGCCTCTATCGAAAGCTCGATCCCGCTGCGCAGGGTGAAGGTTGGACAGGCGCGCATCTCTTGATACACCAGCCGGGGTTTCGCGGTGGCCCGAATGCTTGCGCCACGACAGAAGCGCACCGGCTTTGCCGGCGCTGGCGGACGACTTCCGGCCATTATGTGCTAGAAGTCGGTCCAATGATCAGCTACGACTCTTAAACAACTGAAATGCTGTACGAACCAGCTGGAATGACTGAGCGGAACAAATGGCTGTTACCCTTAAAGACGTGGCAAAACTTGCGGGGGTGTCCCGCTCTGCGGTGTCCCGCGCTTTCACACCGGGCGCCAGCGTTTCGCAAAAAACGCGCAGCAAGGTGGAGAAGGCCGCAAATTCTCTTGGATATAGTCCAAGCCTGATTGCGCGAAGTCTCACCACAAAACGGACAAAGCTGATCGGGCTGGTCGCCAATAATTTTCAGAATCCGGTTTTTCTTGAAGTTTTCGACCTTTTTACGCGCGTTCTGCAACAACGCGAATTGCGTCCGGTTCTTGTCAACCTGACTGACGAAACCGATCCGGAGCAATCGGTACAGATTCTGCGTCAATATAGTGTCGACGCCATGATTGTCGCCACCTCCACACTGCCGCCGAATTTCCTCGACGCCTTCCGGCAAGCCAACGTTCCCGTCGTTCATGCGTTCGGACGGTTTGACCCGCTCGTGAATGTGCATGTGGTCGGTATCGACAACATGCTTGGCGGCCGCATGGCGGCGCAAACGCTTGCTGATCGTGGCTACAAAAGAATTGCGATGCTGGGCGGGCCGGAATATGCCACATCAACACAAGACAGGTTGGCCGGTTTCAGGCAGCGTCTGGACGAACTGAATATCGGCATTGCCGAAATTCGCTATGCTCAAAATTACAGTTACGCTGCGGGACGCACGGCCATGTTGGAGCTGCTGGCCGATAAAAAGGTCGATGCCGTGTTTTGTGGCGACGATCTGATATGCATGGGAGCCATGGACGCGGCCCGCTCGCACGGATTGTCCATTCCGCATGACATCGGTTTTTTGGGTTTCAACGACATGGACATCGCCGCCTGGGACGCCTACCGGCTGACGACCATACGTCAGCCGATACGCGATATCGTCATGAGCGCCGTGGAACTGGTTGTAGAGCTGGCCAACGATGCCGACAGAAAGCCGGAAATCCGGCTTTTTCCCTGCAATATCGTCGAACGCGCCACTTTGAAGCCAATTATCGCAGGCTGAGTGGACGCGCGTCGATCCATGCGCCTGCCTTGCCCGCCGACTGTACTGCCGCTGTGATTGCTGCAATTGAACGCAGTCCATCAACCGCCGTTGGGTAGTGACACGCGAGCGGATCGGGAGTGCGGCCCTGCTTCTTTGCATTGATCGCTTCAGCCAGATCACGATATATATTGGCGAAAGCGAGCGGCATGCCTTCAGCATGGCCAATGGTCACGTGCGAGGCGCGGTCGGCTTCGGGTGAAAGGTCAGGTCCGCCACGCTCGAGAATTTGCGTCCGACCATTCAGCGGCGTCCAATACAGTTGGTTGGGCCATTCCTGCGCCCAGCGCAAACCGCCCTTTTCGCCGAAGACCTGAATATTCAGGCCATGCATCCGGCCAACAGCAACCGAGCTGGTCCATAAACGCACCACCGCACCGCCGTCCATCCGAATATTGACCATGGCGTCATCTTCCAGCGTTCGGCCGGGCAGACAGGAAACAAAATCGGCTGAAAGTTCGCGCGCCTGCTGGTTGGCGACGAAGCTGGCCATGTGCAAAGCATGAATGCCGCAATCGGCAAACTGCGCCGAAATGCCAGCCTGCGCCGGATCGTAGCGCCAGCGCACCCGCGGATTTTCAAGATCGGCGGCATCCGCATGGAAGCCATGGGCAAATTCGGCCTTGATCAGACGAATCTTGCCAAGGTCACCGCGTGCCACCATCGCGCGCATGTGCCGAACTAACGCATATCCGCTGTAGCCGTAATTTACGGCGCAAACGGCGCCCGTGCGTCCGGCGGTTGCAACGATATCCTCGGCTTGCTCCAGCGTCACCGTCATCGGCTTTTCGCAAAGAACATTGATACCGGCCTCGAGAAAGGCTTTGGCAATTTCATAATGGGTTGAATTTGGAGTCGCCACTGTCACAAGGTCGATCCGGTCGGCGCGGTCGCGCTCTCCGGCGAGCATCTCCCGCCAGTCGCCATAGCAGCGATCCCGCGGCACACCCAGACGCGCAGCAAATTCACGCCCCTTTGCCGCATCGGCATCCAGCGCGCCGGCCGAGAAATTATAAAGCCCGTCCAGCGCCGCACTCATGCGATGCGCCGGACCAATCTGGCTGCCTTCGCCGCCGCCGATCAAACCCCAATTCAGCTTGGACATGGATATCTTCCTTAATTGAACCCGATGGATTTCAGATAGTCCCGGTTGGCCCTTGCATCGTCGAGCGGCGATGTTGAACCGGCGGGATCGCAATCCTGCTCGACCGTACACCAGCCCGAATAGCCTTTGTCATTCAGCAATTGGCACACGGCCCTGAAATCGGTCATGCCTTTGCCCAGATTGCAGAAGATCCCCTGCCCGCAAGCCTCGTAAAAGCCCGTGCGTTTTGCGACAGCCTCCGCACGCACCTTCGGGTCGATATCTTTGAAATGCACATAGGCGATACGCTGCATGTGGCGATGCATGAAAGCCACCGGATCAAAACCGGCATAATGGGAATGGCCCGTATCCAGGCATATTTTCAGCAGATCCGGGTCGATATCAGCAAGAAGTTGTTCGATCTCGGGTTCAAAATCAAGAAAGCCCGCTGCATGCGGATGTACCGACACCGTCAACCCGTGATCTTGTCCCATGCGCGCAATTTCGTGGAACCGCTGCACAAAGGCGGCCCATTCGGCTCCGTTCATCTTTTCAGCTTCATCCGGACGCCCGGCAGTGGGGGCGCGGCGCGGCGAGATGGAATCAATCAGAACCAGATGCTTGGCTCCATGCGCGCGCAAGGACGTACAGGTGCGCAGCGCGGCATCCTTGAGTTCGCTCCATCCGGCCGGATCATGAAACGGGCGAAACACAACGCCGCCGATCAATTCAAGACCCCGTGCCTGCAGGGCATCTCCCAGTTCAGCCGGGTCCTCCGGCATAAAGCCGATCGGGCCCAGTTCGATCCCCTTGTAACCAGCGGCCCGGCATTCATCGAGCACACGCTGCCATGACGGATTGCGTGCGTCCGCGGCAAATTCCACACCCCATGAACAAGGTGCATTTCCGATCTCAATATTCATACGTATAGCCCTATTCCTGCTTGTTCAGATGGTGTCCACGTCAATCCAGCGGCGTTCTTCGTGCGATTTCCAAGCCGCCTCAATAACCTGATTCACCAGCATTCCGTCATGAAAGCTTGGCCATCTGGCCTGACCCGTTGCTATTGCCTCGAGAAAATCCCGTGCTTCGATCATGATCTGGTCCTGATAACCGGTGCCGTGGCCGGGCCCAAGACAAAAGGCCTTGTAGTCAGGATGCAGCGGACCTGTCAGAATTTTGGTGAATCCCTGACGATCCGGCGCGCTGTCGCCCTTGTAAAGCCAGAGCGCATTCTGGTCTTCCTGATCAAAGCGGAGCGCGCCGCGGCTGCCAAATATTTCATAGGCATATCCCATCTTCCGGCCAGTCGCGATGCGGCTGATGTAAAGCGAACCCATCGCGCCGCTGGCGAAGCGGCACATGATCTGGGCGTGATCATCATTGGTCACGGCAACCGGCCCCTGAGGCGACGGGCGAACCTTGTAGACGGTTTCAATCTCTGCGATGAGCGACTTTATGGGCCCTGCCAGAGCAAAAGTGGCATTGATAATATGCGGAGCAAGATCGCCCATATTGCCGTTGGCGCGTCCTTGCGTGCGCCAGGATGCGGGCAAATCCGGATCAGCAAAAAAATCCTCGGTATGTTCGCCGCGAAAATGGGTAATCGCGCCAATTTCGCCTGCTCCAATAATCTCGCGGGCCAATTGTGAGGCCGGCGTACGGATGTAGTTGAAGCCGGTCATATTGATACACCCGCTTCTTTGGGCGGCCTGTGCCATCTCGCGGCTTTCAGCCAAACCCAGCCCCAAAGGCTTTTCACACAATACGGGCTTGCCCAGCGCGAAGGCGGCGAGCGCTATCTCCCGGTGCGTCTCCTGCGGGCTGGCAATAACAACAGCCTCAACTTTCGGGTCTTGAACCAAATCGCGCCAGTTTGCCGTGCCACGTGCGAAGCCGAATTCGCGCGCTCTTGCCTGCGCCCCGGCCTCTGAAGTGGTGCATATCACCTCGAGCGACGGACGCAGCGCGGTGTTGAAAACCGAGCCAACGGCGGCAAATGCGACCGAATGGGCTTTGCCCATATAGCCCGCCCCAACAATTCCGATACCTATTTTTCCCATCGCAAAATTCCAAATTGAAACCGGTTGCAAAACATTCAAATCTGATTTAAACACTTTCGTCAAGGGCGACCGGGGGAAGAAAATGGAATCGACATCGCAAACCGTCAGACTGACCATGGCGCAGGCGCTGGTGCGTCACCTTGCGGCTCAGTTCATCGAGATTGACGGGAAGCGTGTCAGGCTTTGTGGCGGCGGTTTTGCCATCTTCGGCCACGGCAATGTCATCTGTCTGGGCGAGGCGTTGCACCAGCACCGCGATGTGTTGCCGGTCTGGCGCGGACAGAACGAGCAGTCCATGGCCATGGCCGCTGTGGCTTACGCCAAGCAAAAGCTGCGTCAGCGTTTTATGTTTGCCACGGCCTCGGCCGGCCCGGGCACCACCAACATGGTCACTTCCGCAGCCATCGCCCACACAAACCGGCTTCCCTTGCTGCTGCTGTGCGGCGATACCTATGCGACACGCCTGCCCGACCCGGTGCTTCAACAGGTTGAGCATTTTGGCGATCCGACGATTTCGGTCAATGACGCGTTCAAATCCGTTACGCGCTACTGGGACAGGATCACCCACCCCGCCCAGATTATCCAGTCTTTGCCAGCAGCCATCGCCACAATGCTGGATCCCGCCACCTGCGGACCGGCATTTCTGGGGCTGCCGCAGGATGTTCAGGGCTGGGCCTATGATTATCCGGTGGAATTTTTCGAGGAAAAGACCCATCGCATCAGGCGCAATTCTCCGGACCATCGCGATATCGCCGAAGCGGCATCATTGCTCAGATCAGCCAAGCGCCCTTTGATCATTGCTGGCGGCGGCGTCCAATATTCTCAAGCCGCCGCAGAGCTGACCGCCCTCGCCGAGGCTCACCATATACCGGTGGTGGAGACAATTGCCGGGCGCGCAAACCTGCTGGCGGAGCATCCGCTGAACTGCGGTCCGATTGGTGTCACCGGCTCGAATTCAGCAAATGCACTGGCTGCGAGGGCCGATTTTATTCTGGCTGTCGGCACCCGTCTGCAAGACTTTACCACAGGCTCATGGACAGCCTTCTCGCGCGACGCGCGCCTCATCAGCATAAATGTCTGCCGCGTCGATGCCGAAAAGCACCGTTCACTGGGCATCATAGGCGATGCGAAATTATCGCTGGGGCTTCTGGCGCCCGAGCTTGCTGGTTATTCAGCACCTGCTGAGTGGCGCACTTTTGCCAAGGCCGAACGCGCGGGCTGGAACAGCTATGTCGAGGCCAACACCAGCCCTCTGACGCCGGAAGGCGTCAACCGTCCCATGTCCTATGCGCAGGTTATTGGCGCGGTCAATCAATTATGCGCTCCGCGCGATCGCGTCGTCGCGGCGGCTGGCGGCCTTCCAGCCGAAGTCACCGCAAACTGGCGCACAAAATCTGTCGGCTCGGTCGATGTTGAATTCGGCTTTTCCTGCATGGGCTATGAGATTGCCGGCGGCTGGGGAGCGCGAATTGCTCAGGCCGAAGATGAGCCAGACAAAGACACAATCGTCTTTACCGGTGACGGTTCATATCTCTTGCTCAACTCGGATATTTATTCATCTGTTCTGACCGGCAAAAAGCTGATCGTGGTGGTGTGCGACAATGGCGGCTTCGCCGTCATCAACAAACTGCAGAACAACACGGGCAATGTATCTTTCAACAATCTTATCGAGGATTGCAATATCGCGGTTGAGCCGTTCGCCGTCGATTTTGAGGCCCATGCGCGCTCCATGGGCGCACTGGCCGAAAGCGTCCAGTCCATTGCCGATCTGAAACAGGCGTTCCTGCGCGCCAAGGCGGCAAAACGCACTTACGTGATCTGCCTGAAGGTGGACGCTTTTGAAGGCTGGACCCGCGAAGGGCATACGTGGTGGGAAATAGGCACGCCGCAAATCTCGGAACGCGCCGAAATCAACAAAGCCCATGCCGAAGTTGAGGCTGGACGCCGACATCAGCGGCCCGGAGTCTGACATGCCCATGTCGCAGATAGGCCAAAACAGCTTTCTGGTTCTTGGGCGTGCAGGCCTGGATCTCTATGCCGATCCACCGGGAACGCGCACGGAAGACGCAACACAGTTCAGTGCGGCCTTAGGGGGCTCGGCGGCTAATATTGCGGCAGCCATTACCCGGCTCGGCGGCTCGGTGGCGCTCGTCACGCTCGTTTCGGATGATGCGGTCGGGCGTTTTACGCTCAGGCAGCTTCACAAATATGGCATCGACACCTGCTTCGTCAAATCCGCCGGCGGCGAGGCACGCAATTCTTTAGCGGTGGTGGAGACACGCAACGACAACTGCCAGTCCGTCATCTATCGCAATGGCGCGGCCGATTTTGAACTCGATATCGGCCATGTGGAAAATATTCCATACGGCAATTTTGGCGCATTGATCTTTACCGGCACCAGCCTTGCCAAAGAGCCCTCCTGCAGCGCGACTTTCCACGCGATCAAACAGGCGCGCGCCGCAGGTATCGCGGTTATTTTCGACATTGATTACCGGCCTTACTCCTGGACCAGTCCAGACAGCGCGGCAATGACCTGCGCACGCGCGGCAGAGCTGAGCGATATCGTGATTGGCAATGATGTCGAATTCAGTGTGATCGCGGGCCAGAACGACGGGTTGCATACCGCCCGTGAACTTGCCGCCCGCACAGCCGACATTGTCGTTTACAAAATGGGAGAACGCGGTTCTGTCTGTTTCAGCCATGGCGCTGAAATCAGCACGCCCGTCTTCACTGTGAACGCTCTTAAGCCGACTGGCGCAGGAGATGCGTTCATGGGCAGTTTTGTCACCAGTCTTGCCAGAGGGCATGACCTTGCAACCTGCCTTCGTCGCGGCTCTGCAGCGGCGGCAATTGTCGTGACACGGGTGGGCTGCGCACCCGCGATGCCAGATGCGTCCGAGTTACAGAGCTTTATCGAAACACATTCGTGTAGCCGGCCAGAATAAGGACGACCATCGATGCATATTCCTCCTTTTGACAATCAAAACCGTGCGATCATTGATGCTGACGATGCGCGTGTGCCGCTGAACTATTTCAACATAGTCAAACTCGGTCGTGATCAGGTCTTTGAATATCAGGTGCCGTCATATGAGACCGCAGTCGTCCCGGCCACCGGAACAATCGATGTTGAGATTGAAGGTCTGAATTTTCCAGCAATCGGCAACCGCACCGCCGATGTCTGGGACGGTGAACCAGAAGGCGTCTATGCCCCCAGCGGCGCCAAAGTCCGGTTTGTCTGCAGGTCGGACTCTGCCGAAATATTCATTGCCGGCGCCAGATTTGACAAGGCTCTCGAGCCCTTCGCGGTGCGCGCCGGCGATATTGACCACATCCAATATGGTTCGGACGAAACCAAGACCCACCGCAAGATCAAGCATATTCTCGGCACCAAATACCGCGATCGTGTCGGTCGGCTGCTCGTGTCGGAACTCTTCACGGTCGGTCAGGGCGGCTGGTCGGGCTTTCCGCCGCATAAGCACGATACGGATCGTCTGCCATTAGAAACCAGACATGACGAGACCTATAATTTCCGGTTTCGCCCAAACCATGGCTTCGGCCTGCAGCTGGTGCAACGCGAAGACGGTAAAGTCGGGGATGCCTATCATCTGATTGATGGCTCAACCATCATTCTTGAAAAAGGCTACCATCCCTGCGTCGCGGCACCCGGGTATGAAATGTACTATTTCACCATTTTGGGAGGGTTGAGCCAGCGTCCTCTCGTCCAGTTTTTTCAACCTTCGCATGCCTATCAGATCGAAACGATTCCGGGCATCAAAGACATGATTGCGAAATTCAAATGACAGTCGCAACGCTCAGCCAAGTGCTTCAGCCTGCAATAACCGGACGATATGCCGTCGCGGGGCTGGTGGTTCTCGGCTGGGAAGATGCTCTGGCCTATGTCGAGGCCGCAGACGAAGTGGGCGCTGCCGTCATTTTGCAGGCTGGTCCGGGCTGTCGCAAGTATACGCCCGTTCCTATCCTCGGCAAAATGTTCCGCACGCTGGCCGAGCAGGCCAAGGTTCCGGTGGTTTGCCATATCGACCATGCCTATACGCTGCAGGAATGTCAGGAAGGAATCGACAATGGCTTCACTTCGGTGATGATCGACGGATCGAGGCTTGAAATCGGTGCAAATATCGAGCTGACCGCCCGTGTCGTCGAAGCTGCGCGCGGGAGCAATGTCTCTGTCGAAGGCGAAGTGGGTTTCGTCGGATATGCGGACGGCGCAACGTCCCGCCACACCCTGCCCGAAGACGCGCACCGCTTTGATCAGGAGAGCGGCGCCGACGCCTTGGCGGTGTCGGTCGGAAATATCCACCTGCAGCACGAGAAGACCGACGGCATCAATTTCAATATTTTACGCGAAATCGAGCAGGTCACGCGTTTGCCGCTGGTGCTTCACGGCGGAAGCGGCATTCCGGTCGATATCCGCCGACGGCTTGTGCGTGAGACGCGCGTAAAAAAAATTAATTTCGGCACTGAGCTCCGGATGGCGTTCGGGCGGGCGCTTCGCCAGTCGCTTGAGGATCAGCCGGACAGCTTCGACAGAATTTCCCTTTTGTCACGTACCATACCCCATATCAAGGCGGAGGCGAGAACCGTGATCGATACTTTGCTAACCGCGTAGCGATTTGAGCGATTATTGGCGGATTGCCTTTGACCGGCAGTCCCCGCAACCAGCTTTTTGCCGGCTATGGCCAGCAATGAGGTCCTGCGCAGGCAGGAAGGCTTCAACAGCCACCGGATAATAATCGGTGCATCCGGGCACCACAGGAGGAGACGAGGATGAAGCGACTAGTGATAGCCTTAGCGGCTGGGACGATGCTTTCGGCGCTTTCGACGGCGGCATTTGCTGAGAAG
>NZ_JBVYWO010000013.1:0-60569 GCF_056032725.1 Methylocystis sp. sgz306128 | reverse complement strand
TTGGAACAAACACATCCCTGACCGCCGGATATGGCAATATAACTATAAATGGCGGCAGAAACAGTTCGCTCTCCTTTGCGGGTGTGAACGAAAGTGTTGCGGTCAATCTCACCAGCAACGGCCGTGGTGTTGCCACATATACGCACAATAATGTCTCGTATCAGGACAATTTCCAGAACATCACCAGCTTCAGCGGCGCAAGCACCTTCAACATCGCGTCAAATCTGGCATTGAGCCTCACCGCCAGCGCCAGCGCTATCAACATGGGCGCCGATGACACGCTGAATCTCACCGGTTCCAATGATATGATTCTCGTCAAAAATGTTGCGAACGGCACAGTCAGCGGCGTCGCCGGCAATGCCAACAACACCCTGGCCTTCGAAGGCGTAAATGCTGACGTGACCGTTAATTACACCAGCAGCAGCGGCGGCATCGCCAGCTACACCTCAAACAATATCACCTACACCGATACGTTTTCCTATATCGACAAGTTCACTAATCGCGTCTGGCAAAACATGGTCTTCAACATTGGCGATAACCGGAAAATTACGCTGGGAATAACCAGTGGTTGGGTAGGCGGTTCTACAATTAATCTCGGTGCCAATGACACGCTGAATCTCAACGGCTCTGGCAACACCACCGTCAACATCAGTGGCGCTGGCGATACCATCAACCTCACCGGATTGGCGACGATCAACGGCTCTGGCGTCACCATCAAGCTGGCTTCGCGCGCGTCGGCAACCATAAATGGCAGCAATGAAACCGTCTCGCTTGGCGTGCACACAACTATCAGCGCCGCCGCCACGCACCAGAGCAACGCCTATTATCTGCAAGGCCAATTCGGCTATGTCAGTCTCACCGGCTTCAACACCAGTTCGGACATGGCCTATCTCAAAACCAGCGATTTTGCCGACTGGGCGACATTCTATAGTAGTGCGAAGCAATCCGGCTCAAATATCACGATCACCGATGCGCATAACGACAAACTCACGCTGGTGGGCATGACTCTGTCTTCACTGTCGGCAGCGCAATGGCACTTTGGATTCACATCCTGAGGATAAAGCTGACAGGGATCGTCATGCCGCAATTTTGGCGGCCATTGTCACAATGCCGTCGCCGGACACAACCCGCGCTTCCAGCTCCGGCCCGGACAGTGCGGACACCTCGATGCGCACCGGCGCGCCGGCAATGAGCGGCGCCAGCCCGCGATAGGCAAAACGGCGTGGACTATGCCCAAGCGTCGCGGCAGCGAGATTGAGCATCCATGTGGCCTGCAGCGTGCCGTGCACCACCAGCCCCGCATAGCCGTCCACGCCGGTGGCGTAGGGATAGTCATAATGAATGCGGTGGCCGTTGAACGTGAGCGCCGAATAGCGAAACAGCAGGACGGGATCGGGCACAAGCTCCCACCGGCCAAGCCAGGGCTCCAGTCCTTCACGTGTGTGATCCGGCGCGGAGCGGGGCTCACCAGAGCCTGGTGCGTCACAAAACACGATATCCTGACGCTCCTCGACAACAAGCCGCGCGCCCTCGCAATATCGGCTGCGCAGGGTGACAAAGCACAATTGCCCCGTCCGGCCCTGCTTGATGGTGATATTCTCGATGATGCTCGACTTTGAAATGGTCGAGCCGATAAAGAAATCCCCATGACGGATGAGTTCCCCGCCCGCCCACATGCGCCGTCCGAACGGCAGATCGGGCATGAACAGGCCGGTGCGCGGATGCCCGTCCGGGCCAAGATGGTCAGACGAAACCACGTCCGGCGCCAGACACCAGAGAAAACCCGGCGGCACCTCGCTCGTCATGGCGACATGCGGCGCGAAAATCATGCGGAAATATTCCGTCATGCGCCGGGTTATCATATCGCTGCGCTCGAAACGCCGCCCGATCCAGCGCTCCGCGATCTGGCCGATGTCTGCTTCACCCACGCTCTGGCCTCCCTCGTCCTGAACTTTGCCGCTAAAACAGGGCCTTTATACTATAGCATGGGACCGGATTGGCAAAAACCGATGCCCGGCAGGCGAATGATTGCGGCCAAAATGCCGCAGGATATCGCCTCAAAAGTGTCGGTTTGCTCCTGTTCTTTTTTAAACCGGCTTATACATCAAGAAAATGTGATTTACGTCCGAGCATTAAAATGAGGCTGTCATGACCGCGCTGGATGCACTCACCCTCGCCCGCCTGCAATTTGCCTTTACCGTCAGCTTTCACATTATTTTTCCTGTCTTCTCCATCGGGCTGGCGAGTTATCTGACCGTGCTGAACGGCCTTTGGCTCTGGACGGGCCGCCCGGTCTATTTCGATCTATTCACCTATTGGAAAAAGATCTTTGCCGTCGGCTTCGGCATGGGCGTTGTCTCCGGCATTGTCATGAGCTACCAGTTTGGCACCAACTGGAGCGTATTTTCAGACAAGGCCGGTCCGGTGATCGGGCCATTGATGGGCTATGAGGTTCTCTCGGCGTTTTTTCTTGAGGCCGGTTTTCTTGGCGTGATGCTTTTTGGCCTCGCGCGCGTCGGCAGGAAACTGCATTTTCTTGCCACGGCAATGGTGGCGCTTGGCACGTTCATGTCTGCCTTCTGGATTCTTGCCGTCAACAGCTGGATGCAGACCCCGGCAGGCTATGCCACCAATGCTGCAGGTCAATTTGTCGTTACAAGCTGGATGCAGGTGATCTTCAATCCCTCCTTCCCCTATCGGCTGGTACATATGGTGCTTGCGGCCTATCTGACCACGGCTTTTGTCGTGGGTGCCGTCGGCGCGCTGCATCTTCTGCGTGATCGCGCCAATCCCGCCGCGCGGATCATGTTCTCCATGGCGATGTGGATGGCCGTGATCGTCGCGCCGGTCCAGATCCTTGCCGGCGACGCGCATGGCCTCAACACGCTCGAATATCAGCCGGCGAAAATTGCGGCGATGGAGGGCGATTTCGAAACGACCCGCGGCACGCCACTCATTTTGTTCGGCATACCCAATCCCGGTCAGCAGCGCATGGATCATGAGATCGCCATACCGCATCTTGGCGCCATAATCCTCACCCATAGCTGGAATGGCAGCATCCGCGGCCTCAAGGAATGGCCGGCCAGCGAACGCCCGCCGGTCGACATTCTCTTCTGGAGTTTCCGTCTAATGGTCGGGCTCGGATTTGCCATGCTCGGTCTGGGCCTGTGGAGCTTGTGGCTGCGCCTCAGGGATCGCCTTTACGACACGCCGCTCATGCATCTCGCTGCCATTGTAATGGGGCCGAGCGGATTTATCGCGGTCATCGCCGGCTGGGTCACGACCGAGGCCGGACGTCAGCCCTATACGGTCTATGGCCTGCTAAAAACAGCGGACTCGGTCTCCCCTGTCGCTGCGGCAGCGGTCGGGACATCGCTTATCGCCTTCATTGTGGTTTATTTTGCTCTGTTCGGCGCAGGTTTCTTCTACATCCTGCGCCTGATGAATAAGGCACCGGAAGCCGCTGAACATGATTTACCGGCCGGAGAACCGATCCGGGCCAGCGGTATCATGCCCGCACCCAGCCTTGTCGATGCACAGGGCAAGCTGATAATCTCGCGGAGGTTCCAATGACCCTCGATTATCCCTTCATCTGGGCGGCACTGATCGCCTTCGCGGTATTGGCCTATGTGATTCTTGATGGCTTCGACCTTGGCGTCGGGATAATTTTTCCCTTTGTCAAAGGTGAAGCGCATCGTGATGAAATGATGAATTCCGTCGCGCCTGTCTGGGATGGCAACGAAACCTGGCTCGTACTCGGCGGCGGCGGCCTGCTGGCCGTGTTTCCGCTGGCCTATTCCATCATCATGTCGGCGCTCTACGCCCCCATCATAACCATGTTGCTAGCGCTTGCCTTCCGCGGCGTCGCCTTTGAATTTCGCTGGAAGACCCGGCGCGGGCAGTTTCTCTGGGACTGGGCCTTTGCCGGCGGCTCGTGGCTTGCCGCCTTCGCGCAGGGCGTGGCCCTTGGCGCGCTTGTGCAGGGCATTCCCGTCGCCAACCGCGCCTATGCCGGCGGCTGGTGGGACTGGCTGACGCCCTTCAGCCTGACAACCGGCCTCGCGCTCGTGATCGGCTATGCGCTGCTGGGCGCAACGTGGATGATCTGGAAAACGGAAGGCTACGTTCAGAGGCGCGCCTATCAGATCGCTTATGTGTCTGCGCCGCTCACGCTGGCCTTCATCGGCGTGGTCAGTCTCTGGACACCCTTTCTCAATAACATCTACAAAAGCCGTTGGCTGGTCTGGCCGCAGTTTGCATTGGTGGTGCCGGTGCCGCTGTTCGTGCTGCTTGCTGCCTACAGCCTGTTCCGCGGCCTGAAAAAACGGCGGGAGCTCAGCCCGTTCCTGGCCTCGCTGTCTTTGTTCGTGCTCAGCTATATCGGTCTGGGCATCAGCTTCTATCCGCATATCGTGCCCAATTCCGTCACCATCTGGCAGGCGGCGGGTCCCGACAACAGCCTCAGGTTCCTGCTCGTCGGCGCAGTGGTGCTAGTGCCGATGGTGCTGGCCTACACCGCCTATGCCTATTGGGTTTTCCGCGGCAAGGTCAATACGGCGGGGGGCTATCATTGACCGACAAAACCGCGCCGCTGCGCAGCCGTCTTGGCTGGTTCGTACTGATCTGGCTCGCCAGCGTCGCGGCTCTGGCCTCGGTCGCCATGCTGTTGCGGCTGCTGCTGAAATAACGCAGGACAGCCCGCTTCACCCCTGCCGCCGGAACCGGAGTTCGGGCACCCGCTTGTCCAGAAAAGCGTCAATGCCCTCGCATGTATCCGCTTCCATCATGTTGCGGGCCATGACATCGCCCGCAAATTCATAGGCTTCTGCCAGCGGCATCTGCCGCTGCTGCCAGAACATGGCCTTGCCATAGCGCACGGCGACCGGATCCTTGCTCAGAATGGTTTCCACCTTGGCGGCCAGCGCTTCGTCGAGCCGCTCGTCGGACACTGCGGCATTGATCAGGCCGCGCGCCGCCGCCGTCTCGGCATCGATGAAATCGCCGGTCACCAGCATGTCGAAAGCGTGCTTCGGCAGCACATTGCGCGAAAGAGCAACTGCGGGCGTTGAGCAAAAAAGTCCCAGATTGATGCCCGAGACCGCAAAACGCGCCGAACGCGCCGCAATGGCCAGATCGCAGGTGGCGACAAGCTGGCAGCCCGCCGCAGTGGCGAGCCCCTGCACGCGCGCAATCACCGGCACAGGCAGCCGCGCTATGCTCTGCATCACCTGTCCGCAACGCGAGAACAGCGCGCGATAATAGCCGACATCGGCGTGGGCGCGCATTTCCCTCAAATCATGCCCCGCACAGAAGGCCTTGCCATTGGCCGACAAGACAACGCAGCGCACCGCATCATCTGCGGCAATCCGGTCGAGCGCCGCCTGCATGGCCTCCAGCACGGCCTCCGACAGCGTATTGAATTTTTCGGGCCTGTTAAGCCTGATCTCAACCACGCCGTCCGCGCCCCAATCGACGAGGACGGGCATAGGCTCTGCCGCTGGTATCATGGTTCTGCCCCGCCTGCTTCTCACAGTCTCATGCTAGTGCATGAACGGTCCACAAGGCAATGCGGCAGCTGAGGCGGGAAGCGCGCCTTCAATCTTCCAATGGACTCTGCCCGCTTTCATACAGCAGGCGGTGCACAAGAGGCTCAGTTGCCGCGCAGCCAGTTCTGCCAGACCAGCAAAGCGAACAGCGCCGTCCCCGCGAATACGCCGATGGAGCCAATCGCCACCACCGCATGATTGATGCCGCTGATGGTCAGATAGACGCCGAGCATGAGGATCGGCGCGAAAATCGCATAGATCCAGAACTGATATTTCGCCAGCCGGCTCTCACCCAGCGACGGGATGACCCGATAGGCAAGCCCGAAAACCGTATGCAGCACGAACCCAACCAGATTGATATGGGCATGCAGCGGCGCGTAGGTAAAATCCTGCGTTATGCCCATGCCGATGCCCACTGCCATGCCGATGAGAATATAAATGGATCCGAGCAATAAATAGGTGGATGAAATCAAACGCATAAAAACCCCCACGACGAAAAGGCCATCCGGGTGAACAGCTCTGCATATCATTGGCAAGATTCCGATTCTGCGTCAAACCGCCGCGGCGCAGACCAGCAGGCACTGTACAAGCCGGCGGCCAATCCCTTGGCCCTAAACGGCAATTCGCACCACGCTCTCATCTGCTCATATGATGACAACATGATTCAAAGCCGGTTCTGGCGCGCGCTTGCTGCGAATCAAGCCGCTCCGCTGCGAACAGAACCCGATATGCCGAACAATCGCCCGGAGTGAAAGCGTCCGATTTTTGCGCCGCGGGCGCCATTCACCGCGTGACATTGCGCCCTGTGCCGGGCTAGTTTGCGCCAAATCACAGGGGAGATTGCGATCATGACACGGCAAGTGAACTGGGGCGTCATTTCAACGGCAAATATCGGCTGGGCCAAGGTCATTCCCGCCATGCAGAAGGCGGCGCATGTGAAAATTCTCGGCGTCGGCTCGCGCGATGTCGCCAAGGCCAATGAAATGGCGCAGGATCTTGGCATCGAGCGCACCTATGGCTCCTACGAGGCGCTGCTGGCCGATCCCGATATAGAAGCAGTCTATAATCCGCTGCCCAATCATCTGCATGTGCCGCTGTCCATTGCGGCGCTGGAGGCCGGCAAGCACGTGCTGTGCGAAAAGCCGGTTGCCCTCACCGCCGAGGAAGCCGGCCGCCTCGCCGCCGCCGCAAAAAAGGCCGGCAAGCTTGTTGCCGAGGCCTTCATGGTACGCCACCATCCGCAATGGCAGCGGGCGCGCGGACTGGTGCAAGGCGGAGCCATCGGCGATGTCAAGGCCATCCAGACCTTCTTTTCCTATTTCAACGACGATCCAGCCAATGTGCGCAATCAGGCGGATATCGGCGGCGGCGGGCTTTACGATATCGGCTGCTATGCGCTCACCACCGCGCGCTATATTTTCGGCGCGGACCCTGAGCGCGTGATCGGCGTTGCCGAAAACGACCCGCAATTTGCCACTGACCGGCTCACAAGCGGCCTTGCCGACTTCGGCCATGGGCGCCATCTCACCTTCACGATCTCGACCCAGCTTGTGCCTTACCAGCGTGTGCAGATCTGCGGCACCAAGGGCCGCATCGAGGTGCAGATTCCTTTCAATGCGCCTGCCGGCGGCGAAACGCGCATATTCATCGACGACGGCAACGATCTCGCCGGCTCCGGCATCCGTGCCGAAGTGATCCCTGCCTGCGACCAGTATACCCTGCAGGGCGAAGCCTTTTCCCGCGCTGTGCTGGGCGAGACGCATCTTGAATATGGCATGGAGGACGCTGTGCAGAACATGCGCATCATCGATGCCCTGTTCCGTTCGATGCGGTCTAACCACTGGGAAAAGCCTTGATGCAAAGCCATCGCTACGCGCGGCTGCTCACCATAGCCGGGTCGGATTCGGGCGGCGGTGCGGGCATTCAGGCCGATCTGAAAACCTTCTCCGCGCTCGGCTGCTATGGCATGAGCGCCATTACGGCGGTCACGGCGCAGAACACGCTGGGCGTCACCGCGATCCACGGCCTGCCGCCCGATGTGGTCGGCGCGCAGATCGATGCCGTGTTCAGCGATATCGGCGTCGATGCTGTGAAGATCGGCATGTTGCATGCGCCTGATCTGGTACGCATGGTTGCGGCAAAACTGCGCCACTGGCAGCCGAAAGTCATCATACTCGACCCCGTGATGGTGGCGACCAGCGGCGCACGGCTGATCGAACCCGAAACCGTCGCCGTTCTTATCCGGGAACTGTTTCCACTCGCCGACCTCGTCACGCCCAATCTGGATGAACTTGGCCTGTTGCATGGCGCAAATGTCGCCGATGTAACCCAGATGGAGGAAGCGGCGCGCGGCCTGCTGGCCTTGGGCTGCAAGGCGGTGCTGGCCAAGGGCGGCCATCTGAGCGGCCCTGTGCTGACAGACCTGTTCATCAATGCCGAAGCGGCCATCGCCATGCAGAGCCCGCGCATCGCCTCGCATAATCTTCATGGGACGGGCTGCACGCTCTCATCGGCCATAGCCGCCTATTGCGGGCTGGGCCACACGCTGAAAGACGCGATCGTCCGGGCGCGCACCTTCATCGCACAGGCCATCGCAGCGGGTGCGGACGTGCGCACCGGCCACGGCCACGGCCCGCTCAACCACGGCTTCGCGCCGCAGACGATGCATAAATTCTCTATCCCGAGCGATTGAGCTGCGCTCTGCATGAGCCCGCCTGCGCGACCGTGCAAAGCGGCCGCGCGGGACACGCATTCAGGCTGCGCGCGGCTGGCCCTTTTCCAGAACCACATAAAGCGCAAAGGCCGCGATCAGCGAAGGCAATGTCGCGCCCCAGTCAGGCAGAAACCGCAAGAAGCCCTGATAGACGCCAAACCCCGCAACCCAGGCGATTATGGCCGGCCAGACGAGCAGAGGCACGCGCGCCAGATCCGTGGGGCGGCGGAAATGCGCCAGCACGACCGCAAATAGCGGCACGAAAACCGAGCTGATCAGATAGAGAAAATCGGTATATTTGCTCAGAAAGTCCGAGAAATTGGCGATGGGAAGATAAAGCGCCAGAGCCGTGCCAAGCAGCGCCAGCGCCGGGCCAAGACCCCGCACCGGCAGCGGCGTTGCCAGACCATGCCCCGAGACGGCCGCCGAATAGAGATCGGAATAGCCATTGTCCATCTCATCCACCAGAATGAGCGCCAGCGCGCCAGCGCCAACCGGCAGGAGCGTGATCGCCGCCATCATCTCCGCGCCGGGATTGAGCGCCGCGAGCAGAACGCCAAGCGCAAAGCACCAGCCATTGGCCAGTCCGTAGCCCAGCGCCGTGCCGGCAAAGGCGCGCCCCGGCGCCCGGGCAAAGCGCGTATAATCCGAGACCAGCGGCGCCCATGAAACCGGCATGGCGATCACGAGGTCAATGGCCGCGGCAAAGCTCATCGAGCCATCGCCGGGCTTGAACACATTGTCCCATCCGGCAGAAAAACCGGCACGCAATGTCTGAACGGTCAGCCAGGCCAGAGCCAGAACCATCAGGCTCACGCCGATGCCGCGAATGAACTTGCGCACGAAGCCCGTCATCGCCAGCGCCAGCAAGCCGGCCAGCACCAGCCCTACAATGATCGTCAGCGCCGCCGCCGGAATCTGAACGCCGCCCGCGCCCAGCACGGCATGAAGGCCGTCACGCATGACAATAATTTCAAACAGCGCCCAGCCGATGAGCTGCAAAATATTGAGCATGATCGGCAGAAACGCCAGAGACCGGCCCAGTGTCGGGCGGATAAGCCCTGCACTGGAGAGCCCCGTTGCCGCGCCGAGGCGCCCGATCGCGCCAAGAAAAGCCGCACCCAGCACCGAACCGACGATGATCGCGGCAAAAGCCTGCGGCGCGCTCAGGCCCGGCAGCAGCGACGCCCCCGCCAGCATGACCAGCAGGCCGACACCAAGCGAGCCCCAGAGACTGGCATAGTCGAAAAGATCGAGCACGCGCTGCGCCTGCGGCACAGGATTAAGCGATTGATTGCGTTCAGACATGTCTACCCCCATTTATGGGGACATGACGAACGGATTCAGCGTCATAATGTGGGCGCTTCCCTCCGCTGGCATGACCCAGATCAGGTTCTGCGGGTCGAGGACTTGCATCCTCTCTCAGCCGGCACACCGGCACCCCGAGCTATCGGTACAGATTTCACCACGGATTTATCTTGTCAAGATCGAAAGCTTTTCCACATTATGGAAAAGGGAGTGGCGCGATATTCTTGAGACTGCCGCGCCGACATTGTATCAACGCCCCAAGAATGACGATTTAAGTCAAGAACAACAATTAAAGGAGTGACCTATGGCCAGCATGGTGCAGTTGGGCGGTTTGAGCGTCCATCAAGAGCTCAAAACCTTCATCGAAGCGGAAGCCCTGCCCGGCACAGGCATTTCACCCCAGCAATTCTGGAGCGGCCTGGATGCTTTCATCAACAAGCTTGCACCAAAAAATCGGGCGCTATTGGCAAAACGCGACGAGTTACAGGCAAAAATCGACGCCTTTGAGCGTGAAAACCGCGGCAAGCCGCGTGATCCGGCTAAAATCCGCGAATTCCTGACCTCAATCGGCTATCTCGTGCCGGAAGGGCCGGATTTTTCGGTCGAGACCACAAATGTCGACGATGAAATCGCCGTGGTGGGCGGCCCGCAGCTGGTTGTGCCGGTGATGAATGCCCGCTATGCGCTCAATGCCGCAAATGCCCGCTGGGGCTCCCTCTATGATGCGCTCTACGGCACAGACGCCATTCCGGGCGAGCACAAGCCGGGCTACGACGCCGAACGCGGGGCCAAAGTCATCGCATGGGCGCGCAATTTTCTCGATTCCATCGCGCCGCTGACATCGGGTTCCCATGCCGATGCAACGCTCTATGCAATTGAGGGTGACGCGCTTGTCGTGCAGCAGGGTGCCGCCCGCGCCGCACTGAAAAATCCGGCCCTGTTCGCCGGATGGCTCGGCGCGAAGGAGACGCCCTCCTCCGTGCTGCTGCGCCACAACGGCCTGCATGTGGAGATCGTCGTCAACGCCGCTTCGCCCATCGGTAAGACCGACAAGGCCGGCGTGGCCGATGTGCGGCTTGAGGCTGCCCTGACCGCCATCATGGATGGCGAGGATTCGGTGGCCGCCGTCGATGCCGCCGACAAGGTGGTGGTCTATCGCCACTGGCTGGGCCTGATGAAGGGCGACCTCAAGGATACGTTTGAAAAGGGCGGCAAGACCCTGACCCGTACCCTCAACCCCGACCGCACCTTCGAGGCGCCCGGCGGCAGGCTCACCGTCAAGGGCCGCGCGCTGATGCTCAACCGCAATGTCGGACATCTGATGACGACGCCCGCCGCCTATGACAATCAGGGCCATGAAGTGCCGGAGGGTCTGCTCGATGCCTTTATCTCTTCCGCCATCGCCATTCATGATCTGAAAAAATCCGCAGGGTCGTTGCTGCGCAATTCGGTGAAAGGCTCGATCTATATCGTCAAGCCGAAGATGCACGGGCCGGACGAGGTGGCCTTCGCCTGCGAGGCCTTCTCGGAGGTCGAAGCGGCTCTGGGCCTGCCCGCCAACACGATCAAGATCGGCATCATGGACGAGGAGCGCCGCACCTCGGCCAACCTCAAGGAATGTATCCGCGCCGCCAAAAGCCGCGTGTTCTTCATCAATACCGGCTTTCTCGACCGCACCGGCGATGAAATCCACACCGCGATGGAGGCCGGCCCCGTGGTGCGCAAAGCCGCGATCAAAGGCACGGAATGGATCAAGACATACGAGGAGCGCAATGTCGCCATCGGTCTTGCCTGCGGCCTGAAGGGCAAGGCGCAGATCGGCAAGGGCATGTGGGCCATGCCCGATCTCATGGCCGCAATGCTCGAACAGAAGGGCGCCCATCTCGACGCAGGCGCCAATACATCCTGGGTGCCCTCACCCACCGCCGCGACCTTGCATGTCACGCATTACCACAAGACCGACGTCACCGCGCGCCAGAACGAGCTTTCGGGGCGGCCGGTACCCCCGCTCGACTCCCTGCTGGTGCTGCCGCTTGCGCGCGACATCAACTGGACACCGGAAGACATCCGGCAGGAGCTTGACAACAATGCCCAGGGTATCCTCGGCTATGTCGTGCGCTGGATCGATCAGGGCGTCGGCTGCTCGAAAGTGCCGGACATTTACGACGTGGCGCTGATGGAAGACCGGGCCACCTGCCGCATTTCCAGCCAGCACATGGCCAACTGGCTGCACCACGGCGTTGTCAGCAAGGACGAAGCCATGGAGGCGATGAAGCGCATGGCCAAGGTCGTCGACCGGCAGAACGCGGGCGATCCGCTCTACCAGCCAATGGCCCCGGCCTATGACGGCATTGCCTTTCAGGCTGCCTGCGATCTGGTGTTCAAGGGGCGCGAGCAGCCATCGGGCTATACGGAGCCGGTGCTGCACAAGCGCCGCCTCGAGAAAAAGGCGGCGGGCTGAGAGCTTCTTTCGTCATTGCGAGCGCAGCGCAGCAATCCAGTGCTCTGGATTGCCGCGTTGGCTGCGCCTTCTCGCAATGACGGAGCGGCTCATTCGCAAGATTAATGCCGCGCAAATCTCACACGATTCCCGCGCTGGTGCCGCTGACGGCGGGACGCTCCTGCCCCTTGCGGTGCCGATACCCCGACAGGCGATACACGCCGACCGGGTCGATCGCGCCGCCCGAATTCTGCCGGGCACGGGCCAGAATGGGCGAAACATCCGTGAGATAAGCCTTTTTCAGTTCAAGATGGGCGCCAAGCGCATCATTGGCTTCCTGCGCCGCCGCCAGCGCCACGCGGTCCACCAGCAGAGCCTGCGCATAGGCCCGCTGCACCTCGATAGCCGATTGCATCAGGCTCTCGATCGGGTCGGTGACATTATGCGATTGATCGAGCATATAGGCCGGATTAAAACCCTTGGCGTGATGATGCGCCGCATCGACCAGTTCGTTGAAGACCAGAAACAGCCGGAAGGGCTCGACGGAACCCGCATCGAGATCGTCATCGCCATATTTTGAATCGTTGAAATGGAAACCGGCCAGTTTCTCGAAGCGCACCAACCTCGCGACGATCTGCTCAATATTGACATTAGGTGCATGATGGCCAAGATCGACAAGGCATTTGGCCTTGGGTCCAAGTTCCTGCGCCGCCAGAAAGCTGGAACCCCAATCCGAGATCACCGTCGAATAGAAGGCCGGTTCGAACATCTTATGCTCAAGAAACACCTGCCAGTCGGCGGGCAGGCCGGCATAAACCTCATGCATGGCGGCCAGATAGCGGTCGAAAGCCTTTGTCAGGCTGGACTGACCGGCAAAATTCGAGCCGTCGCCCACCCAGACGGTGAGCGCTTTCGAGCCAAGCTGCTGGCCAAGCCGGATACATTCGAGATTATGCGCCACGGCCTGCGCCCGCACGGCGGCATCTGCGTTGGACAGCGAACCGAATTTGTAGGAATGCGGCTGTCCCGGCTGATCCTGAAAGGTGTTCGAATTGACAGCATCGAAACCCAGCCCCTTGGCTGCGGCCTTTTCCTTAAGTTCGGCGACATCCTCAACCTTGTCCCATGGAAAATGCAGCGATATGGCGGGCGTGGCGCGCGTCAGTTGCTGGATGGTGCCGCAATCATCGAGCTTGTCGAAGATGTGGCGCGGCTCGCCCAGCCCCGGAAAGCGGGCGAACCGGGTGCCGCCCGTACCCACGCCCCACGAGGGAATGGCAACGCCGAAGGCCGTCACCTTGGCCGCGATGTCGTCCACATCTATGGAACGGCGCTCCAGCTGCCGGGACAACGCCGCATAATCTTCGTCAAGATGCGACTGCGCTTTGGAATTCTGTTCGGCGATAAAGCCGTTATCGATCAGATAGGTCATGTGAACACCTTTAAAAGAAGGGCGCGCGCCCCTCACCCTAACCCTCTCCCCGCATGCGGAGAGAGGGAACTCCTTCTCCCTTTGGGAGACGGGCGGGATGAAAGATCACCGCGTGAAAGACTGGGCATTGCCCGCATCGACATTGAGGATATTTCCGGTGGATTTGGCCGACAGGTCGGAGGCGAAGAAATAAATGCCCTCGGCAATATCCTCCGGAAAGACCGAAAGCTTCAGCATGGAGCGCTGACGATAGACCTCTTCAAGATTATCCTCCGAAACCTTGTTGGAGGCCGCGCGCTGCTGGCGCCACTCGCCCTGCCAGATCTTTGAACCGCGCAGCACCGCATCCGGATTGACCGTATTGACGCGAATGCCATGCGCCGCGCCTTCCAGCGCCAGGCAGCGGGCAAGATGAATTTCGGCCGCCTTGGCCGCACAATAGGCCGAGGCGCCGGCAGATGCCGCCAGTCCGTTCTTCGAGGCGACAAACACCACATTGCCGCCGGCCTTCTGGCGCTGGAACAGCCGGAACGCCTCGCGCGAGACAAGGAAATAGCCGGTGGCGAGAATGTCGATATTCTTCTGCCACAGCGCGAGGCTCGTATCTTCCACCGGCGAGGCCGACGCTATTCCGGCGTTGGAGACGACAATATCAAGCCCGCCGAAAGCGAGCACTGCCTCATGGAAGGAGCGGGCGACAGCATCCTCGCTGGTGACGTCCAGCAGCGTGCCGCGCACATTATCCCTGCCGAATTTCTTGCCGAAGCCCTGCACGGCATTTTCAAGCGAGGCGCCATCAATATCGGCCAGCACCACGCAGGCTCCTTCGGAAAGCAGGCGCGCGGCTGTCGCCTGACCGATGCCGCCCGCGCCGCCGGTGATATAGGCCACGCGCCCGGCGAGGGATTTCGGCCTTGGCATGCGCTGCAGTTTCGCCTCTTCGAGCAGCCAATATTCGATGTCGAAAGCTTCCTGCTCCGGCAGGCCGACATAGCTTGAAACGCCGGACGCGCCGCGCATCACATTGATCGCGTTGATATAGAATTCGGATGCGATACGCGCCGTCGCCTTATCCTTGGCAAAAGAGATCATTCCAACGCCGGGAACAAGATAAATCACGGCATTGGGGTCGCGCATGGCCGGGGAATTGGAGTGCTTGCACCGCCCATAATAGGCGGCATAGCCAGCCGCATAATCAGCAATGAGCGCATCGAGCTGGTCGAGCACGGCATCAATATTGCCCGCAGCCGGATCAAAGGGAACCACCAGCGGGCAGATTTTGGTGCGCAGGAAATGATCCGGGCAGGAGGTGCCAAGCGGGGCAAGAGCGGCCAACGCATTGGAATTGACAAATTCCAGCACTTCCGGCGCATCGGTGAAATGACCGACCTTGCGCTCATGCGCCGAGATGCGTCCGCGGATGGCAGGAAGCAGCCGGCCGGCAACAGCGGCGCGGGCCTCGGCGCTCAGCGAGGACACTTTCGCGCCGCCGAAGGAGGGCTTTTTCTCGTTGGCAGCCAGCCAGTCTGCCGCCTTCTGGATGATGCGCAACGTCATCTCGTAGCAGGCCTTGGACGTCGACGCCCATGTGAACAGGCCGTGGCCGCCCAGAACGACGCCAACATATTCAGGATGCGCCGACGCCATTTCACCGAGTTTCAGGCCAAGATCGAACCCCGGACGCTGCCAGGGCAAAAAACCCATTTCGCCGCCGAAGATTTCACGCGTCAGCTGCTCGGCGTTTTTCGAGGCGGCAATGGCAATCACGGCATCGGCATGGACATGATCAACATGCTTGTGCGGAACAAAACCATGCAGGGCCGTGTCGATGGAGGTGGCGCGCGGATTGAGATTGAAGGTGCAATGATTAAACAGCCCGACCATCTCGTCCTCATGGGCCAGCCCGCGATAGAGCCCCTTCAGACTGTTGAGCTTGTCCATGTAAAGAGTGGAAAAGCCATCGAGCTTCATCGAGCCGATGTCGCCGCCCGAGCCCTTGACCCAGAGCACCTCGGTCATGGCCTTGGTGAGCGGGTCAGCCATCATGATTTTGGCGGATGTATTGCCACCGCCGAAATTGGTAATACGCAGATCGCTGCCGAGCAGGTTGGAGCGGTAGAGCAGCAATTCTGGCTCATCAAGCGTTGCCGCGACGGAATCTTGCCACAGATTGGGAATTTGCTGATCAGACATTGCGCATTCACTCCTTTAAGACGCTGTGACCATAAGAGCGCAAATAATCATCGTCAATCAATTTCAATCATATTGCATCGCAATATTTTGCTGCAACGCGATATTTCGCTCAATTCAATAATCATGATTGACAGCCATGATCTATTTTGACTAATTTTGATCAATAGGGAGCAAGACATGCACGAACGGGAAAGATGGCAGATCATCCAGTCCCTGCTTCACGAGCGCGGCCTCGTGCAGGTGATTGACGTGTGCGAGGCCACGGGCGCATCGCCCGCCTCGGTGCGCCGGGATTTCGCCAAGCTCGCCGATCAGGGCCTTGGCCGCCGCATTCACGGCGGGCTGGAGGCCATTCGCAACCCGGCCAATATCAATGGCGATCAGGCCGCGCTGACCACACGCTCATTCGAGTCGAGTCAGGGGCAGAATCTCGCGGCCAAGCGCGCCATAGCCCAGGCCGCCGTCGATCTGTGCGAGGACGGCGAGGCCATTATCATCAACGGCGGCACCACCACCTATCAGATGGGTGCGTTCCTGCGCCCCCGCAGGCTGAAGATCCTCACCAATTCCTATCCGCTGGCAGAGATGCTCATTCACGAGAGCCAGTGCCGTGTCGCCCTGCCCGGCGGCGAAGTCTACCGCGAGCAGAAGCTCATCGTCTCGCCCTTCGACGACGATGCCATACAGCATTATTCGGCCAGCCGGATGTTCATGAGCGCCATTTCCGTCGGCCCGCTGGGGCTGGTTGAGGGCGACCCGCTGATCGCCCGCGCCGAAGCCAAGATGCTCAAGCGCGCCGACAAGCTCTATGTGCTGGCGGACGGCTCCAAATTCGAGCCGCGCGGCTCGCTGGTGGTCTGCCCGCTTTCGCGCATTGATACGCTGATCACCGACCCGTCGGCACCGCCGGAGGCGCTGGACATGCTGCGCGCCGCCGGCGTGCGGGTGATCGTCTGTCAGATCAAGGATTTCGTAGGCGCCTCATCCGCGGCATGAAGCGCGGCGAGGATCATAACGAGAAAAGCCCGCAATCCTGCGGGTTGATAAAAGG
Organism: Methylocystis sp. sgz306128; assembly: GCF_056032725.1. Taxonomy (NCBI): domain Bacteria; kingdom Pseudomonadati; phylum Pseudomonadota; class Alphaproteobacteria; order Hyphomicrobiales; family Methylocystaceae; genus Methylocystis; species Methylocystis sp. sgz306128. Next base: position 43,886 of record NZ_JBVYWO010000013.1, on the reverse strand, counting down.
GAGAGAAAAATGATTTCACGTCGTACAGTTCTGCAATTGATGGGCGGCACCGCCCTTGCGGCGGGCACCGCCTCGCCGCTCATGGCCGCCGACAAGGTCCGCATCGCCCTTGTCGTCAAGGCGCTTGGCATCGGCTTCTTCGACGCCGTGCGCGACGGCGGTCTTGAAGCCGCCAAGGAACTCGGCAATGTCGAGGTGATCTACACCGGCCCGACAAAGACCACCGCCGAAGAGCAGATCGCCGTCATCGATTCGCTGATCGCGCAGAAGGTCGATGCCATCGCCATCTCCGCCAATGATCAGGACGCGCTGGTGCCGGTGTGCAAGAAGGCCATGCAGCGCGGCATCAAGGTGATTTCCTTTGACTCCGGCGTTGCAGCGGGCGGCCGCATCATGCATCTCAACCCGTCCAACAATGCCTTGATCGGCGCAAAATGCGTGCAGATGATGGCCAAGACCCTGCATAACGAAGGCGAAGTCGCCATTCTTTCGGCCACCTCCACCGCCACGAACCAGAATATCTGGATCGAGGAAATGAAGAAGGAATGGGCCAAGCCCGAATATGCCAAGATGAAGCTCGTCACCACGGTCTATGGCGACGACATGGCCGACAAGTCCTACCGCGAGACTCAGGGCCTCCTCAAGGCCTATCCCAACCTCAAGGGCATCATCGCGCCGACCTCGGTGGGCATTGTCGCGGCTGCCAAGGCTGTGGCTGACGCCGGCCTCACCGGCAAGGTCTATGTCACCGGCCTCGGCCTGCCGTCCGAAATGAAGGGCGCCGTCCTGGCGGGCGTCACCGACACTTTCGCCATCTGGAACCCGATTGACCTCGGATATTCCGCCATCACCATCGCGGCGGAGCTTGTTTCCGGCAAGGCCACCGGCGCACCGGGCTCGACCATCCATGTCGGCCGCATGGGCGATATCAAGATCGGCGAAGACGGCTCCGCCGCCATGGCCGATCCCTACACGTTCGACAAGTCGAATATCGAGAAATTCGCCAAGATCTTCTGATCCGGTGATCAGAGGCGCGCGGCACCACGCCGCCTGAACCGTCATGGCCGGGCCTCGCCCGGCCATCCAGAACTCCCTGCAGAACCGCTTGCGCGGTAACAGAGCCTCCTCCCCTTGCCCGCGCATCGCCGTGCCGGACGCGGCGGCGTGTTCTGCAGGCTTTTTCGATATTGAGCGCGATGACCAGAACCAATTCAGAATCTGCCATTCTCAGGCTTGAACATGTCTCCAAGCGCTTTCCCGGCGTACGCGCGCTGCATGATGTGCATCTGGCCCTGCACCCCGGCAAGGTGACCGCCCTGCTGGGCGAGAACGGCGCGGGCAAATCCACTCTGGTGAAAATCCTGACCGGAATTTATCAGCCCGACGAGGGCGGGATTGAAGTAGACGGCAGGAACGTCGCCTTTTCCGGCCCCACCGACGCCTGGGCCGCCGGCATCACCGCCATTCATCAGGAAACGGTGATGTTCGATGAACTGAGCGTCACGGAAAACATTTTCATGGGCCATATGCCCAGCCGGCAGGGGCGCATTGAATGGGCGAAAATGCATGAACAGGCCGCCGCGCTGCTGGCGCGGCTCGATGCCGATTTTTCGCCCCTGACACCGCTCAAGCAGCTCAGCGTGGCGCAGAAACACCTTGTCGAAATTGCCAGAGCGCTGTCGCATGATGCGCGCATCATCATCATGGATGAGCCGACTGCGGCGCTCTCCAACCGCGAAATCGAGGACCTGTTCAAGATTGTCGGGCAACTGAAGCGTCAGGGGCGCGCGATCTTGTTCATTTCACATAAGTTCGAGGAAATCTTCTCCATTGCCGACGACTGGATCTGTCTGCGCGACGGCGAATGGGTCGGCGAGGGCGAGATTGCCGCCGTCACCCAGGCCGAACTGGTCAAGCTGATGGTAGGCCGCTCGATCGAACAGGTCTTCCCTAAGCGCGAGGTCGCAATCGGCAATATTGTGCTGGAGGTCGAGGACCTCTCCAACGCCACCGAGTTCGACGGCGCCAGCTTCACCCTGCGCGCGGGGGAGATACTCGGCTTTTACGGGCTGGTGGGCGCCGGGCGCTCGGAACTGATGCAAGCCCTGTTCGGCCTCAGCCCTGTCACCCGCGGGAACATCAGGATCAACGGCAAGCCTGTGGCCATCGCCTCGCCGGCAGAGGCAATAGCGGCCGGCATCGCCTATGTGCCGGAAGACCGGCAGGTGCAGGGCACGTTCCAGCCCTTCGGCCTGCGCGAGAACATCACGCTGGCGAGTCTTGCCCAGCACGCGGCGCATGGCATCATCTCCTACGCGGCCGAAATGGCCACGACGCGCAAGCTCGGCCAGCGCCTTTCCGTCAAGGCTGCGAGTTGGGAGCAGCGTCTCGGCGAGCTTTCGGGCGGCAATCAGCAGAAGGTGGTCATCGCCAAATGGCTGGCAACTGAGCCGCACATCCTCATTCTCGACGAGCCCACCAAGGGCATCGACATCGGCTCCAAGGCCGCCGTGCATGAATTCATGGGCGAACTGGCCGCGCAGGGCCTTGCCATCATTCTCGTCTCTTCGGAACTGCCGGAAGTTATGGGCATGTCCGACTCGATTCAGGTCATGCATGCCGGACGCTTCGTGCAGCGGTTCACACGGGCCGAAGCCACGCCGGAAGCCATTGTGAGCGCCGCGAGCGGCCTCCACTCCCACGAAAAAGCGGGTTCCCATGTCCTTGTCTAGTTTCTCCGCCCGCCGTGAATGGTTGCTTGCAGCCATTATTATCGGCCTTGTCCTGCTTATCGGTCTGCGCGCTCCGGTGTTCGTCACGCCGTCAAGCCTCATCAACGTGCTGACCGACACCAGTTTCCTGTTCATGCTCACATTGGCGCAGATGGCCGTGATCCTGACGCGCGGCATCGATCTCTCGGTCGCCGCCAATCTGGCGCTGACGGGAATGATCGTCGCGCTCACCTCACGGGCCATGCCCGGTTTGCCGCTTGTCGGCATCTTTGCTCTGGCCATTGCCATCGGTGCGCTGCTCGGCGCGATCAACGGCGGCCTGATCGCACTGGTCGGCATCCCGCCTATCGTCGTCACGCTGGGTACGCTGGCCGTTTTCCGCGGCGTGATTTTCCTTATCGCGGGGGGCGCCTGGCTCACCTCAAAGGACATGAATGCCACCTTCCTTGGCTTTCCGCGCGCCACCCTGCTCGGCATTCCGAGCCTGATCTGGGTTGCGCTGATCGTGGCGCTGGCCATGGCCTGGCTCTTCAACCAGACCCAGACAGGCCGCGGACTCTATGCGCTGGGCGGCAACCCCGTCGCTGCGCGATACTGCGGCATATCCATGCCGCGCCTGCAATTTCTGGTCTATACGCTGGCAGGCGCCGTTTCCGGGCTCAACGGCTATCTCTGGGTATCGCGCTACGGCATCGCCTATACCGACATCGCGCAGGGCTATGAGCTCACCATCATCGCCGCATGCGTCATCGGCGGCGTATCGATTGCCGGCGGCATCGGTTCGGTCACCGGAGCGCTGCTCGGCGCCCTGTTTCTCGGCGTCATTGTCAATGCCCTGCCGGTCATCAACGTCTCGCCCTTCTGGCAGATGCTGATCTCGGGGGCTGTGATTCTCGCCGCCGTGATTGTGAACGCCCGTTCGGAACGGCGCGTGGGCAAGCTGATCCTGCAGGATGCCAGAGTAAAAACCATCGGGAGCCAAGCATGAGCCAGAGCCAGCGTTATCTCGTTCTCGACAGGCCGGTACCGAGCCTTTCCGCCTTCCTGCTGCGCTGGGAGACGATTCTGGTGGGGCTGCTCATTCTGGTGATAGCCGTCAACGCCACGATTTCCCCCTATTTTCTGGACGTCTATAATCTCTCCGATGCAACCTTCAACTTCTCGGAGAAGGCCATTCTGGCGCTGGCCATGGCGCTGCTGATCATCGCCCGCGAGATAGACCTCTCCATCGCGGCCATTATCGCCGTCTGCTCGCTGGTGATGGGCCTGATGGCCAAAGCCGGTTTCGGCCCGCTGCCGCTGATGCTGGCGAGCCTTGCCGTCGGCGCAGCCTGCGGCGCGCTCAATGGCGCCTTGGTAACAGGGTTCAGCCTGCCGTCCATCGTGGTCACCATCGGCACGATGTCGCTGTTCCGCGGCCTGGCACAGGTGGTGCTGGGCGATCAGGCGCTCAACCATTATCCGGCCAGTTTCTCGGCCATCGGCCAGGGCTATGTCATGGACAAGGTGCCGATTCCGATCTCGTTTGTCGTATTTCTGGTACTGGCGGCCATTTATGGTTTCGTACTGCACCGCACCGTGCTGGGCCGGCGCATTTTCGCCATTGGCCACAACCCGATGGCGGCGCGTTTCTCCGGCATCAAGGTCGATGCCATACGTTTCTGGCTGTTTGTAACCATCGGCCTCATGGCGGGCCTCGCCGCAATTCTGCTCACCGGGCGCATCGGATCGACCCGCCCCAATATTGCCATGGGCTGGGAACTTGAGGTCGTCACCATGGTGATACTCGGCGGCGTATCCATCGCCGGCGGCTCGGGTACCATTATGGGCGTGGTTCTGGCGGTGCTGGTGCTGGGCCTGACCACATTCGGCCTGTCGCTTGTCAATGTTCCGGGCATCGTCATCAGCATCCTTATCGGCCTGCTGCTGATCGTCGCCATTTCCGCGCCGATCGTCGCCCGCAAACTTGCGAGGAACTGAACATGCAGGATACACAAAAAGAGCGCTATGCCTTCAGGATGTTTCTCAATCCGGGCGCAGAGGCGGAATACAAGCGCCGCCATGATGCAATCTGGCCTGAACTCGTGACCTTGCTCAGGCAAGCGGGCATCTCCAATTATTCGATCCATCTCGACAGCGAGACCAATATCCTTTTTGCCTATCTGGAGCGGCCGGCACATCACGGCATGGATGATCTGCCCAACCATCCCGTCATGCGCCGCTGGTGGGATATGATGAAGGATCTGATGCAAACCGGTCCCGACGGCGCGCCGCGGGCCGAGCCGCTGCGCGAACTCTTCTTCATGGCCTGATAATGAGAACCGTCGGCGTGATCGACATTGGCAAGACCAATGTCAAACTGGTTCTCTTCGATGAACGCGGCCATGTGCTGTGGCAGAAGTCGGCGCCAAACCGCCCGGTCGTCGCGGCCCCCTACCCGTATGCCGATGTGGAAACGATCTGGTCGTTCATTGTCGCGGCGCTGAAGGAAGGCAATGCGATCCACCCGATCGACGTTATCGTGCCGACCAGCCATGGCGCGACAGGCGCCCTGATCGATGCGCAGGGGCTGGTTCTGCCGGTCATGGACTATGAGTTTTCCCGCCTGCACGAGATTGACCCGCTCTACGAGCCGATGCGGCCCGACTTTGACCGCAGCTATTCGCCGAGCCTGCCGACGGGGCTCAATCTCGGGCGGCAGATGGCATGGCTGGCCTGGCACCATAAGGACGAATTTGCCAGGGCCACCGCATTTCTCACCTATCCGCAATATTGGCTCTGGCGCCTCACCGGCGCGCTCGCCTCGGACATCACCTCGATAGGCTGCCATACCGATCTGTGGCTGCCCGGCGAAGGCAAACCCTCGGCACTCGCGGATGCGCTGGGCCTCTCGCGCCTGATGCCGCCGTTCCGGCCCGGCTGGGCAGCCTGTGGCACATTGCGCCTCGAAATTCTCCGTGAGACCGGTATTGGCGCGCATGTCCCCGTCCTATGCGGCATTCATGATTCGAATGCGGCGCTGCTGCCCTATCTGGCCAGCGGCAAGGCGCCTTTCACCGTATTGTCCACCGGCACTTGGGTCGTGATCATGGCCGTGGGGCATTCGCTGAAAAGCCTGCGCGCCGAAGACGACATGATGGCCAACATCGACGTCAACGGCCACCCCACGGCCTGCGCCCGCTTCATGGGTGGGCGTGAGTTTGCCCGGATCAGCGGCGATTGCACGGCGGAGCCTTCTGAATCGGCGGTTGCGGCACTGATCGAAAAAAGCGTATTCGCGCTGCCCTCGTTCAGCCCGCATGGCGGCCCCTATGCCAGCCTTGAGGGGCGTATCGCCGGAGACATTGCACCCGATGAGCGCACAAGCCTTGCAACGCTCTACTGCGCGCTGATGAGCGACCATATCCTGACACGGCTTGGCATCGCGCAGGGCGATATCATCATCGACGGCAGTTTTGCGCGCAACAGCCTGTTCTGCGCCCTTCTGGCGCAACTGCGGCCCGGTCAGCATGTCCTCTGCGCGCCCGATCAGGCGGGCTCGGCCAGAGGCGCGGCGCTGCTGGCGACCTGGCCCAACCCTGCTTTTGTGCCGGATCTGATGATCCCTCAGGCCACGGCGCTGCACAACTTGGATGGATATCGCGCAGTCTGGCTGGAACAAGTGACCAGCGGGCATCTCAAAACATGAAGAGAGAAAATCATTCTCTGAAGTTGAATCTATTGTAGATTGCTGTCAGGCATCAGCAAATCAAAGCCAATTTCAGCAAGGTCATTTCATGAATTCCCCGGAGCCCGGAGACAATCGTTTCGCGCCGGCGTCAGGCATAGACGAGATCCTCAAAATACATCGCAGCGGCAAAATCGCAGAAGCCGAACAAGGCTATCAAAACCTTGCACGGCTCTATCCGGCCGATGGCAATATTGTCGGTCTGCTGGCCATGATCGCGTTCCAGAAAGGCGATCGGACGCAGGCAAAGCTGTTATGGCGGCAGTCGCTCGGCATGGAAAGCCAGGTCCCGGCCCGCTACCGCGATCTCAACAACCTGCTGGCGACACTGATCGAGGAGGAAGCCCACGCGGAAGCTGCCGCGCTGGTGCCATCCGATTTACCGCCCTGGCCGCAGAACCGGCGGCCCGATGCGCGCGAGCGCACCAGCCTGCTCTCTCTGGCCGCCTCGCTGACCCGACTCCGGCAATTGGAACTGGCGCGCGCCATTCTTGAATCAGCACTCGGGCATTTTGACGGGGATGATGAAGCTCTGTTCATGCTCGGCCAGTTGCGCCTGCGCCTCGAGGATTGGGCCGGCGCGCGCGACGTGCTCACACGCCTGACGCAACCGGATGATCCCAAAATCATCGGTGCGCGTCTCGACTGCGCTGTCAAACTTGGATTGATAGAGGAAGCGCAAGACCTGAAGTCCGCCTTAATCAGACTCTGGCCGCTCTACTCCGGGCAGCGGCATCAAAATCAGGCCGGCACAGTCCTGATTCTCAATCATTCAACCATGATGCGCGGCCATGCCAGCCCGCTCGATCTCTACAATGTCGGCAATTATCCCAGCCAGATCATGGAACGCCTCGCGGAGGATTTTCACATGACGGCAATATTCGCCGACGAAGAAGCCGGACGGGCGGCAGCGCGGGCGCAGGGACGACCAATGGTCATCCTCAATAATATCGTCAGCGGCGAAATCATCTCGATGGAAGGGCCGGATTTTCTGTCCGGGCTGACCGGCTTTGCGGAAAGTTTCGGCGCGCGCATCCTCAACGCTCCAGCAAAAGCCGCCATGACGACCCGCCAGCAAATGGCTGCGCGGCTAGAGGGAATCCCGGGACTTGTTATCCCGAAAATAGCCCGCATCCGCGTACAAAAGCCGCGGCTTGAGGAGCTTGTCAGCCATATCGAGCAAAATTTTGGGTATCCGGTGATAATTCGCACCACGCACGAACAGCTCGGCAGCGGCGTGGCGCGCATTGATTCGCGCCCGGCGCTCATCGCTGAGTTCGAAACGCGCGCCGGCCAGGAATTATATGTTATTCGCTTCTATGACAGTCGGCCGGCCTTTGACTTGTATCGCAAGATCCGCGTCGCCATTGTTGGCGATGAAATCATCCCAATCCGTGTCGATTTCAGCCCGTTCTGGATGGTTCACGGCCGCGTCTGGCCGCACAGGCAGCAATTCTATCGAGAAAATCGTCATCTTCTGGCCGAAGAGCAGCGGATCGTCGCCAATTTCGAGACCACTTTCGGCGCAGATATCGTGAAGCGCCTTCACGAAATCCGCAGTCGGGTTCCCCTCGATATTTTCGGCATCGACTTTGATATCATGGCCGACGGCCGGATAATTTTCTTCGAGGCCAATGCCTCCATGTTCCTGCTCACACATCTTGGTCCGGAATGTGCAGATCTGGTACACCCAAAACATGCAGAGGAGCATCTGCTGGACAATATCCGGGCCATAATGCGTGGCTGAAACTATATCGTACCGCGCCGACGGGACAACTTCCGGAACAACCATGTGTGGAAAATGGTGGGCGCGAGAGGGATCGAACCTCTGACCACACCCATGTCAAGGGTGTGCTCTACCGCTGAGCTACGCGCCCGAACCTGTCGCCCTCAAATCTTGAAGATCAACCGGCAGTGGCGGGGATATAGCCCGCAATGCCGTGAGACGCAAGGTGGATTCGAGAATATTTTACGCAACCAGCAAGCGGTTCACTTCCAGCACCAGATCCTTCAGATGGAACGGTTTTGAGAGAACCTTCGCCTCCTTCGGCGCATTGCTGTCCGGATTCAGCGCCACTGCGGCAAAGCCGGTGATGAACATGACCTTGATGTCAGGATCAAGCTCGGTGGCGCGGCGCGCCAGTTCGATGCCGTCCATCTCCGGCATGACAATATCGGTCAGCAGAAGCTCGAAAGGCTCTTCGCGCAGGCGATTATAGGCCGAAAGACCATTATCGAACGATGCAACTTCGTAGCCGGCATTCTGCAACGCCTTGACCAGAAAGCGGCGCATGTCGTTGTCGTCTTCGGCAAGCAGGATCTTGGTATTCATTTAAGCGCTATGCTCACTGGGTTCACGGGTTGGCTTCAACATTTAGTTGTGGGCCCTGAGGGTAAATATCTGGTGAAAATGGATCTGCGCTTTGCTCAAACTTCACAAACCTGTGGATTGGTTTGTAGACGGCGATCTCTGTGTTTGGCATGATACTGACATGGATATCCCCGAATTTCAATCAGGACCTGCCTTCGAACTGCTGCGGCCAGACCGGCAAACCGCGCCTCTGGTGCTGAATTCGCCGCATTCGGGCCGTGTTTACCCCGCCCTGTTCCTGCAACAGGCAAAACTCGATGCATTCGCCCTGCGGCGGTCCGAGGATGCCTATGTCGACGAACTTTTCGCTTTTGGCCCGGCGTTGGGCCTGCCGCTGCTCAAGGCCAATTTTCCGCGCGCCTTCCTTGATGTGAACCGCGAGCCCTACGAACTCGACCCGGCCATGTTCGACGCGCCGCTGCCGATGCCCGTGCACGGCCGCTCGATGCGCGTCGCCGGCGGGCTCGGCACAATTCCGCGTGTCGTGGGCGAGGGGCAGGCCATCTACGCGCAGCGCCTGCCGGCAAGCGAAGCGGAACGGCGCATTGACGGGCTTTACAAGCCCTACCACCGCGAACTCGCCGACATTCTGGACGACACGCACCGCGCCTTTGGCGAAGTTGTGCTGATCGACTGCCATTCCATGCCGGCCCATCCGTTCATAGCGGCAAATCCCGGCCACAAGCGCGCCGATATCGTGCTGGGAGACCGTTTCGGCACATCCTGCGCCCTTTCCATTGTCACGCAGATGGAAAAAAGCCTGCGCGAAGCGGGCCTGATCGTGCAGCGCAACAAGCCCTATGCCGGCGGCTATATCACCGAACATTACGGCCAGCCGGGCAATAATTGCCACGCTCTGCAGATCGAGATCAATCGCGACCTCTATATGAATGAGGCCACGCTGGAGAAGCACGGCCGGTTCGGGGAGATCAGCGGCATTCTTGCCCGCGCCATGGCAGATCTGATCGAGGCCTTGCGCAAGGATCGCCGCCCGTACGACTGGGCGGCGGAGTGACGCCAACGGCGAAATATGGCGGCCAGGCAAAAAAAAGAGCCACCTGTTTTGCAACAGGCGGCCCAAGTCTAGGGAGGAAACGCCCAAGGAGGGCATGCGCAGCAGCTCTCGCCGCCGCACCGCAACAATATGCTTGTGCACCGCACAAAAATCAACAAGATTCTTGACCATCTGAACAGCTGCGTCAGCTTGTCGCACGGGCGGCTGCCGCAAAAATAAAGCATAAGAAGCGCAATCAGGCCGCCCCGTCACGAGTACCCAGTATGAATAATAATGATTTCAAAAACTTGATGATCGAGCTCGCGCAGATATCCGCAGATGTCATCCTGCCGCATTTCCGCGCCAACCCTACCGCGGACGATAAATCAAACGGCGACGCTGTCTTCGACCCGGTAACCGACGCCGACCGCAACGCCGAACTGGCCATGCGCGCGCGAATCAAGCAGGCCTATCCCGATCATGGATTTATCGGCGAGGAATTCGGCGCAGAGGCCGCGAATGCCGAATACGTCTGGGTGCTGGACCCGATCGACGGCACCAAGAGCTTCATTTCCGGCTCGCCGCTCTGGGGAACCCTTGTCGGCCTGCTGCACAAGGGCCGTCCGGTCATGGGTATGATGAACCAGCCCTTCACCCGCGAAACCTTTCTCGGCGACGGCAGGTCGGCAAGCTGGACAGGCCCCGGCGGCCAGATGCTGCCCATGCGCGTGCGCGCCTGCGCCGGGCTGGACAAGGCCACGTTGCTGACCACCAGCCCGCTGCTGATCCCCGCCGGTCTGCGCCCGCGTTATCTGGCCGTCGAATCGCAGGTTCGCCTGCCGCGCTATGGCGGAGACTGCTATGCCTATTGCCAGCTTGCCATGGGACATGCCGATCTTGTCATCGAAGCCGGCCTCAAGCCGCACGACGTTGTTGCGCTCATTCCGATCATCGAGGGTGCGGGCGGCATCATCACCACCTGGGAAGGCGACGATGCCGCGCAAGGCGGCGCCATCATCGCCGCCGGGGATGCGCGTGTGCACGAGCAAGCGCTCAAACTGCTGTCAAAAGGCTGAATTGCTCGTCCTTTGGTCGCAGCGACCAAAGTTTGACCGGGAAACACCTTGTTTCCAGGCACTTCCCTGACGCATAATGGGCATATAAGCCTGCAAAATCATGTTCCAGATACTGAAGGAAACGCCATGTCTGAAAAACTCTATCCAGTGACTGCCGAATGGAAAGCCAGAGCCCATGTCGATGAGGCCAGATATAACGACATGTATGCGGCCTCCATCGATAATCCGGATGCCTTCTGGGGTGAGCACGGCAAGCGCATCCACTGGTTCAAGCCCTATACCAAGGTCAAGGACACGTCCTATGACACGCACAATGTCTCGATCAACTGGTATGAGGACGGCCTGACCAACGTCGCCTACAATTGCATTGATCGTCATCTCGACAAGCGCGCCAACCAGACTGCCATCATCTGGGAAGGCGACGATCCGTCCGAGTCGAAACACATCACCTACAAGGAATTGCACGAACAGGTTTCGCGCTTCGCTAATGTGCTCAAGCATTACGGCGTGAAGGCCGGAGACCGCGTCACCATCTACCTGCCGATGATCCCCGAAGCGGCCTATGCGATGCTGGCCTGCGCCCGCATCGGCGCCATTCATTCGGTCGTGTTCGGCGGCTTTTCGCCCGATTCGCTCGCAGGGCGCATCGAAGGCGCGCAGTCGGCCGTGGTCATCACGGCGGATGAGGGGTTGCGCGGCGGGCGGCGGGTGCCGCTCAAGGTCAATGCCGATGCCGCCGCCGAAAAGGCGGGCTGCGTCAAGCATATGATCGTCGTCAGACGCACCGGCGGCGATGTGGAGATGAAGCCGGGCCGCGATGTGTGGTATCACAATGCCATGGAGCATGTTGACGCCGATTGCCCCTGCGAGGCCATGGAAGCCGAGGCGCCTCTGTTCATCCTCTACACTTCAGGCTCGACCGGAGCACCAAAAGGCGTCGTGCACACAACCGGCGGCTATCTCGTTTATGCCGCCATGACGCATCAATATGTCTTCGATTATCACGAGGGCGACATTTACTGGTGCACGGCCGATGTCGGCTGGGTCACCGGCCATTCTTATATCGTCTATGGCCCGCTGGCCAATGGCGCCACCACCCTGATGTTCGAAGGCGTGCCGAATTACCCGACGGTTTCGCGGTTCTGGGAAGTGGTGGACAAGCACAAGGTCAATATTTTCTACACCGCGCCCACCGCCATACGCTCGCTGATGAGCGCCGGCGAGGAGCCGGTGAAGAAAACCTCCCGCGCCTCTCTGCGCCTGCTTGGCTCGGTGGGCGAGCCGATCAACCCTGAAGCCTGGGAATGGTATCACCGTGTTGTCGGCGACCACCGCTGCCCGATCGTCGACACCTGGTGGCAGACGGAAACCGGCGGCATTCTGATCACGCCGCTGCCCGGCGCCATTGGCCAGAAACCGGGCTCGGCCACCCTGCCCTTCTTTGGCGTGAAGCCGGAAGTGGTCGACTCGGCGGGCAACGTGCTTGAGGGCGCCTGCGAGGGCAATCTCGTCATTGCCGATTCCTGGCCCGGCCAGATGCGCACGGTCTTCGGCGATCACGAACGCTTCGTACAGACCTATTTTTCCACCTATCCGGGCAAATATTTCACCGGCGACGGCTGCCGCCGCGATGCCGACGGCTATTACTGGATCACCGGCCGCGTCGACGACGTGATCAACGTTTCCGGCCATCGCATGGGCACGGCAGAAGTGGAAAGCGCGCTTGTGGCGCATGAAAAAGTGTCTGAGGCCGCAGTGGTGGGCTATCCGCACGACATCAAGGGTCAGGGTATCTATGCTTATGTCACGCTGATGCAGGGTGTCGAGCCGACCGATGCGCTGCGCAAGGAACTGGTTAACTGGGTGCGCAAGGAAATCGGCCCGATCGCCTCGCCGGATCTGATCCAGTTCTCGCCCGGCCTGCCGAAGACGCGTTCGGGCAAGATCATGCGCCGCATCCTGCGCAAGATCGCCGAAAATGAATTTGGCGCATTGGGCGACACATCGACATTGGCCGACCCCGGCGTCGTCAATGACCTGATCGACAACCGGCAGAACCGCAAATAACCATCCGGAGCGGCTGGCCGCTCCGTTTTCCTTTTATTCACCTTAAGTTTTGACCCTCGCTTCACCCTGTTGCAGGATTTAACTGTCACAGCGCGCAAGCGGGGGCATTCACTAACGGCTGATTTACCAGCCCCTGCAATGGTGGGTCCACAGCTAACCGGACCCTGGCATGACCTCGCAGCAATCGACATTTCAGCTCAGCCGCCCAAGGCGCACCCACCGGCCTGATCTCATGATCATTCTGGCGGCGGCAATTGGCGTGATATTGCTGGGCGTGGCGATGATCGGCCCGGTCAGCCTGCTCTGATCAGAAATCGCAGGCGATGCCCTTGTTTTCCCAGTCGCCGTAACGCACCGGTTCCGGCCCCTCGCGTCCGTTGACTTCCCTGGGGCGCGGCACGGCCTCCGCTTTGGCGGCGTCGCGGCGGGCCTGCGCTTCCGCAAGGGCGCGTCTGGCCGCCTCGGAAAGAATTTTCGGCGGCGGGCTCTGGCTTTCTTCGCTCATTTGGGTCCATCCTGTGCAGGCCGGGCGCGCCAGCCTTGCTCTCATTATGCCTCTATGTCTCTATCAGATAAATCCGATTCGTTTTAACTCAAGAGAGTGACCGCTTATTTGAAGCCTCCGCATTCACGATCCGCGCAACCAAGGTCCCCGCAGCCAAGGTCGCAGCAGCCGCCCCGGCCCAGACGCCCGGAGCCGCCCGCGCGTCCGCCAGAGCATCCGGGCCTTGCGGCGCGCCTGCTGGCCCAGCAGGCTCTGATCGCTGTCATCGACAATCATGCCGCCCTGAATGACTGGTTCGAAGGCCCCACCGTCGAAACCATGACCTTCGCAATGGAGGCACGGGATATCGCGCTCGCGCGCAGCATCGTGCTGGTGACATTGCGCCATCTCGGCTTTCTGCGCAAAATCATCGGCAGATTTCTTGATAAAGGCCTGCCGCGCAAGTCCGGCCCGCTTGAGCATATCCTCACCAGCGCCGCAGCGCAGATTCTTTACATGGACGTGCCTGATCATGCGGCCGTCGACCTCGCGGTGCGCCTGTGCCGCCTTGACCGCAACGCAGCCGCCTTCGCCGGTCTGGCCAATGCCGTGCTGCGTAATGTTATCCGCGGCAGGGCAGGCTTCCCTGCCCTCAACCCCGTGGAAAATCTGCCCGAATGGCTGGCGAAAAGCTGGGGCAGGGCCTATGGCCGCGACAAAGTCGCTGCTATCGCAGCGGCTTTCCTGCACGAACCGACGCTCGATCTCACTGTCAAATCCGATTCCGCCGGCTGGGCAAGGCGGCTCGGCGGCCTTGTTCTGCCCAACGGGTCAGTGCGTCTCACCGAGCATGTGGCCATTCCTGATCTCGAAGGCTATTCCAGCGGCGAATTCTGGGTGCAGGATGCTGCGGCCAGCCTGCCCGCCCGGCTCATCGGCGCGCGGGCGGGCGAGCGCATCGCCGATTTCTGCGCCGCGCCCGGCGGCAAGACGGCGCAGCTTGCCCTGACCGGCGCGCATGTTTTCGCCTTTGACCGCTCGGCGCACCGGCTGAAGCGCGTTCAGGAAAATCTGGCCCGGCTGAAGCTGAATGCCGAGCTCAAGGCGCTGGACATTCTGGATCTCCCGGCCGATACGGCGCCTTTCGACGCCATTCTTCTTGATGCGCCCTGCTCGGCCACCGGCACCCTGCGCCGCCACCCCGATGTGGTCTGGGCAAAGCAGCCGGAAGACATTGTCAGCCTTGCCGCTCTGCAACGCCGGCTGCTGGACAAGGCATGCACGCTGCTCAGACCGGGCGGAAGGCTGGTTTATTGCGTCTGTTCGCTTGAGCCTGAAGAGGGCGAGGCCCAGATCGCCGCGCTTCTGGAGCGCAATGCGCATATGACGCGTGAGCCCGTTGCGCCCGCGGAATTGTTCGCCGAGAGGCCGGAATACAGCGCGCTCGTCACCTCCTCGGGCGAACTGCGCACCCTGCCCTGCGATTTTCCGTCGGATAATCCGAGATTGTTGGGATTAGATGGTTTTTATGCGGCCCGACTCGTTTACAAAAGTTGATATATTTTTCACCATGATCTCGTTTTAGCCCGGCATCCGGCCCCCGCTGAAATCTGGAACGGTTGTTTTGACTTTTGACGCGATGGGATTTGAAACGGCAATGATACGCTTGCTGGCGGGCGAAGCCTGCCGGAGTGTCTGGCGTATTCTGTCGACACCCCTGCGTTGGGGCAAAGCCGCTCTCATCGCCAATCCGCAGAGCCTTTCCTATGCGCCGCAGGACATCCGCACCGCCGACCCGACCATAGCCGACGATGTGTACGCCGGTTATTTTTCTTTCGCGGGCAAGATGGTCAAGGTTGACGACCGTTCGCCGTTCGAATGGCCCGCGCCCTCGCCGGAATGGAGCCAGGAACTGCATGGCTTCGGCTGGCTGCGCCATATGCGCGCCGCAGATACGGCGCTGGCGCGCATGAATGCCCACGCCCTGATCGAAGAATGGCTCAATCTTGCTCCGCGGCTC
Organism: Methylocystis sp. sgz306128; assembly: GCF_056032725.1. NCBI lineage: Bacteria > Pseudomonadati > Pseudomonadota > Alphaproteobacteria > Hyphomicrobiales > Methylocystaceae > Methylocystis > Methylocystis sp. sgz306128. The sequence continues at coordinate 28,415 of NZ_JBVYWO010000013.1, read as the reverse complement.
TCCGACCCTTCGATCTGGCAGCCGGAGGTGGCGGCGCGGCGTCTGATGATCTGGCTGAGCCAGTCGCCGCTTATCCTCGAACAGGTGGATCTCAAATTCTATAACCGCTTCATGCGGGCGCTGGGGCGCCATATGCGCTATCTTGCGCGCTGCCTCGACAATGGCCTGAGCGGCCTTGCCCGCCTGCAGGCTCTGATCGCCATAACCGAGACGGCGCTCTGTGCCGAAGGGCTCACCCGCCTGCGCCGCACCTATGTGCGCAAGCTGATGCGCGAACTCAACCTGCAGATCTTGCGCGACGGCGGGCATATAAGCCGAAATCCGGCGGTGCTGATCGAACTGATGCTTGACCTTCTGCCCCTGCGCCAGTTGTTCATCGTGCGCGGCATGAACCCGCCGGATGCGCTGCAAAATGCCATGGACCGAATTTTGCCGATGCTGCGGATGTTCCGCCACAGCAACGGCACGATGGCGCTGTTTCACGGCATGGGCGCCCATCCGCCCGATCTCCTCGCCACGCTCTTCGCCTATGAAGATATGGAAGTGGAGCCGGTTCTGAATGCCGATCTCTCCGGCTATCAGCGCCGCGAAGCGGGCCCTTCGGTTCTGATCATGGATACCGGCCTGCCGCCGCCACGGCCTGTTTCGGCGCAGGCCCACGCTTCGGCGCTGTCCTTCGAGTTTTCCAGCGGCGGCGCCAGACTCATCAGCAATTGCGGCGCGGCACAGACGTTTCAATCGAAATTCCTGCTCGCTAGCCGGCTGACCGCCGCGCATTCCACACTTGTTTACGCCAATGCGTCTTCGGCAAAATTTCTTCCTGAACCTTTGTCACGCCATTTTGGCCCGCTGATGCTCACCGGCCCGGGGAAAATCGAACTCACAACGCCGGACAGCCTGACGATCATTGCCAGCCATGATGGCTATCGCGACCGCAATATCGTGCACCGCCGCACGCTGGCCCTGAGCGCAGACGGCCTCAATCTGGACGGTGTGGATGAAATTCTGCCGTTGAAAGGCAATGCGCCGCCCGCCACGTCCAGCCTGCGGTTTCACCTCGAACCGCTCACTGAAGTGCAGCGCTTCGAGGATGCCCGATCGCTCCAGCTGACCACCGCAGACGGGCAGACATGGCTCTTCACCGTCGAAGATGAGCAGGCGGAGATCGAGGAAAGCATATATTTTGCCGATCCGGCCGGCATTCGCCGCAGCCTGCAGATCGCCGTTCACAGCACGGCGTCGTGTATTGTCTGGCGTTTGCATCGGCTTGACGGCACGGCGGACGCATAAAGCTTTTGGCAGCCCGCAAAATTGTGCTATTGCAGCGCAAAATTCGCTATCCCCCTCCGCTAACGGAAAGTCCCTGATGACAGCTCGCCTCGCCCCCGTCAAACGCGCCCTTGTTTCTGTGTCCGACAAGACAGGACTCATCCCCTTCTGCCAGAAACTGAATGCGCTGGGCGTCGAAATCATTTCCACGGGCGGAACACACAAGGCGCTGGTCGAAGCCGGCATTCCGGCGATTGACGTCTCCGATGTCACCGGCTTTCCGGAAATGATGGACGGACGGGTCAAGACGCTGCACCCCAAGGTGCACGGCGGCCTGCTCGCCATCCGCGAGAACCCGGAACATGAAGCCGCCATGCTGGCCCATGACATTGCCGCCATCGATCTTCTCGTGGTGAACCTCTATCCGTTTGAAGCCACGATCAGGCGCGGCGCTTCCTACGAGGATTGCATCGAGAATATCGACATCGGCGGCCCGGCCATGATCCGCGCAGCCTCAAAAAACCATCAGGATGTCGCCGTCATCGTTGAGCCGGAAGACTACAGCGCCCTGATCGGCGAACTCGAGGCGCATGGCGGCGCCACCACGCTGAAATTGCGCAAGAAGCTGGCGCAGAAGGCCTATGCCCGCACCGCTGCCTATGACGCGGCCATTTCCAACTGGATGGCGGAACAGATCGGCGAGACCGCGCCCGCCTACCGCGCCTTTGGCGGACATTTGTCCGAAATCATGCGCTACGGCGAAAACCCGCACCAGCATGCGGCCTTCTACAAGACTTCAGAGACACGGCAGGGCGTAGCCAATGCGCGGCAGGTGCAGGGCAAGCCCCTGTCCTTCAACAACCTGAACGACACCGACGCCGCCTTCGAGCTTGTAGCCGAATTCGACCCGAAAATCGCCCCGGCTGTCGCCATTATCAAGCACGCCAACCCCTGCGGCGTCGCCACCGGCAACAGCCTTGCCGGTGCCTATCGCGATGCGCTGGCCTGCGACCCAACCTCGGCCTTTGGCGGTATTATCGCGCTCAACCAGCCGCTCGATGAGGAAGCTGCAGCCGAAATCGTCAAGATCTTCACGGAAGTGATCATCGCGCCGGGGGCCACGCAAGCCGCGATTGATCTCGTCGCTGCCAAGAAAAACCTGCGCCTGCTGCTCACCGACGGCCTGCCCGATCCGCGTGCGCCGGGACTGAATGTGCGCACCCTCGCCGGCGGTCTGCTGGTCCAATCGAAAGACAATGTCAGCGTTGACGACATGGATCTGAAAGTGGTGACCAAGCGCTCCCCCACAGCAGCCGAACTTGCCGATATGCGCTTCGCTTTCCGCGTGGCCAAACATGTGAAATCAAATGCCATTGTCTATGCCCGGGCCGGAGCTACGGTCGGCATTGGCGCAGGCCAGATGAGCCGCGTCGATTCTTCGCGCATCGCCGCACACAAAGCCGCCGAAGCCGCCAAGGCGCTCGGCCTGAAACAGAGCCTTGCGGTCGGCTCTGTCGTGGCGTCGGACGCGTTCTTCCCCTTTGCCGACGGCTTGCTGGCCGCTGCCGAGGCCGGCGCCACGGCCATCATCCAGCCCGGCGGCTCCATGCGCGACGATGAGGTGATCAAGGCCGCCGATGACGCCGGGCTTGCCATGGTCTTCACCGGCCACCGCCACTTCCGGCACTGAGGGGCAAACATCATGTAATGACTTTGTCATTACATGATGTTATCATGAGCAAAACAAGGATTTTGCTCATGACGGCCAGGGCCTCAAAACGCGATGCGCTGAACCTTCGCATTCAACCCAAAGACCGCGATCTGATTGACCGCGCAGCCTTGCTGCGTGGCAAGACCCGAACTGATTTTATTCTGGATGCTGCACGTCAATCGGCTGAAGACACTTTGACTGCGCAAGCGGTTCTGCTGGTCAGCCCCCAAGCTCATGCAGATTTTCTGGCTCGCCTCGACTCAGCCCCACAGCCCAACGCGCGTCTGAAAAAATCCATGCAGATGAAAGCGCCTTGGGATGGTGTTTAAACCCGATGCGCCCGCGCCACTCGCGGCACATCATCTCACCCAAGATTTTAGCTCCGGCACGACTTCGCTGGATGAATGGCTGAAGCAGCGCGCGCTAAAAAACCATATGGATGGGGCTTCACGCACTTTTGTTATATGTAACGGGCATAACATTATTGGTTATTATGCGCTGGCCTCGGGCAGTATTCACAGCATTTCGGCAACGGGCCGCCTGCGCCGCAATATGCCTGATCCAATTCCTGTGGTCGTGCTGGCACGGCTGGCGGTTGATACGCGCTTTCAAAAGAATGGTCTTGGCCGCGCTTTATTTCGAGATGCTGCTTTTCGTGTAATGAATGCCGCAGACATTATCGGCATCCGCGGCATGATTGTTCACGCCATTTCACAGGAAGCCAAAGCGTTTTACCTTGCGCTTGGCTTCGACCCTTCACCACTGGACGAAATGACGCTGATGGTGACACTGGCTGATCTGAGAGCGGCGGTATAAGCGTAGCATTGCCCCGTGTGAAGCATGGGGAAGCCTCGGTGCTTTGCTCAGCCATCATGGCCGGACTTGATCCGGCCATCCTCGGAAATTTTCGTGCATAAGCGGGGCAAGCCCGCGTATGATGCTCCTCAGCCTTCAAGAGCCTCAGGGTGAGGGCGTGAGACCGCAGCGTGAGGCTAGTTTACGCCCCAGCCTCGATCACATCTTCCAGCGTCTTCAAACCTGCGCGCGGGGCATTCACCAGCACAGCCATATTGCCCGGCGCGTGCTGGTTCTTCCACATCTTTGTATGGGCCAGCGGAATCTGCGACCAGGGAAACACTTCCGACATGCAAGGGTCTATGCGCCTGTCGATGACGAATTTATTGGCTGCGGCCGCCTGTTTGAGGTGAGCGAAATGCGAGCCCTGAATGCGCTTCTGCCGCATCCAGACATAGCGCGCATCGAAGGTCAGGTTGAAGCCCGTCGTTCCGGCGCAGAAAACCACCATGCCGCCGCGCTTGACCACAAGGCAGGAGACCGGAAAGGTCTGCTCGCCGGGATGCTCGAATACGGTGTCGACATCTTTCTTGCCGGTGATGTCCCAGATGGCCTTGCCGAACTTGCGGGCCTCTTTGGTCCATTCCATATATTCGGGTGTGTTGACTTTGGGCATCTGGCCCCAGCAGTTGAAATCCTTGCGGTTGATCACGCCTTTTGCGCCGAGCGAGAGCACATAATCGCGCTTGGATTCATCCGAAATTATGCCGATGGCATTGGCGCCCGCCGCCGCGCAAAGCTGGATGCCAAACACGCCCAGACCGCCGGATGCTCCCCAGACCAGCACATTATCGCCCGGCTTCAGGCGGTGCGGGTCATGGCCGAACAACATGCGGTAGGCGGTGGCAAGGGTAAGCGTGTAGCAGGCGCTCTCCTCCCATGACAGATGCTTCGGGCGCTCCATCAGCTGGCGGTCCTGCACACGGCAGAACTGCGCGAACGAGCCGTCAGGCGTCTCATAGCCCCAGATGCGCTGCGAGGCCGAGAACATCGGATCGCCGCCGTTGCATTCCTCATCGTCGCCGTCATCCTGATTGCAATGAACGACCACCTCGTCGCCGACCTTCCAGCGCTTGACCTTGGAACCAACTGCCCAGACGATGCCTGAGGCATCCGATCCAGTGATGTGATAGGGCTGCTTATGGGCGTCGAGCACCGAGATCGGCTCGCCCAGAGCGGCCCAAACGCCGTTGTAATTGACGCCGGCAGCCATGACGAGCACGAGAACGTCGTGCGAATCCAGCGTCCATGTCGGCACGACCTCAAGCTGCATCGAGCTTTCGGGCGGGCCGTGGCGCTCTTTACGGATCACCCAGGCATGCATGTTTTTCGGAACATGACCGAGCGGCGGAATTTCGCCGATGTTGTAAAGGTCCTTCACGTCGCTCATATCCGTTTCCCCCTGAGGTAAGTTACGTCAAGATTAGCAGAGAGATTTCGCATTGCACCATTCGCCCTTCGAATAAGGCGGGAAATTCCGCTCCAAAAACGCATTTCCCGGCATTTCTCGACTTTATGACAGTAGCCAGAGCCAAAAGAGCCAGCTAACATTTGTGCTCTGCAGCATGAACCGGTCAATTTCCAAGCGCAAGGGGTTTTCATGACGAGCCAGACGCCGAAAGACAAACCCTGGATTTTCCGCACCTATGCCGGCCATTCGACGGCAGCCGAGTCGAACAAACTCTATCGCGGCAATCTGGCCAAGGGCCAGACCGGCCTGTCCATCGCCTTCGATCTGCCGACGCAGACGGGCTATGACTCGGATCACGTGCTGGCGCGCGGCGAGGTCGGCAAGGTCGGCGTGCCCATTTCGCACCTCGGCGACATGCGCAAGCTGTTCGAGGGCATTCCGCTCAGCCAGATGAACACATCCATGACCATCAACGCCACCGCGCCCTGGCTGCTGGCGCTCTATATTGCCGTTGCGGATGAGCAGGGCGCGCCACGCGCCGCGCTGCAGGGCACCACGCAGAACGATATCATCAAGGAATATCTCTCGCGCGGCACGTATGTCTTCGCGCCGGAGCCCTCGTTGCGCCTGACGCGCGATGTCATTCTCTTCACCACTTCGGAACTGCCGAAATGGAACCCGATGAATGTCTGTTCCTACCATCTGCAGGAAGCAGGCGCGACACCAAAACAGGAACTCTCTTTCGCGCTGGCCACGGCCATTGCCATACTGGACGAAGTGAAAGCCTCCGGCTCATTTTCGGCAGCGGATTTTGGCGAGATCGTCGGGCGCATCTCCTTTTTCGTCAATGCGGGCATGCGCTTCATTACTGAATTGTGCAAAATGCGGGCCTTCGCCGAACTCTGGGACGAAATCACCCTGAATCGCTATGGCGTCACAGATGAAAAATTCCGCCGCTTCCGCTACGGCGTGCAGGTCAATTCGCTGGGCCTGACCGAAAGCCAGCCGGAAAACAACGTCTATCGCATCCTGATCGAGATGCTGGCCGTGGTGCTTTCGAAAAACGCCCGCGCAAGAGCGGTGCAGCTTCCCGCATGGAACGAGGCCCTCGGCCTGCCGCGCCCCTTTGACCAGCAATGGTCGCTGCGCATGCAGCAGATCATGGCCTATGAGACCGACCTGCTCGAATATGGCGACATTTTTGACGGCTCTGCGGAAATCGCCGCCAAGGTCGAGGAACTGAAAACTCAGGCCCGCGCCGAACTGGCAAAAATCGCGGCCATGGGCGGCGCGGTGGCGGCAATTGATTCCGGCTATATGAAATCCGAGCTTGTCGCGGCCAATACGGAACGTCTGGAGCGCATCGAACGTGGCGATTCTATCGTCGTTGGCGTCAACAAATTCACGGAAGGCGAAGACTCGCCGCTCACCACGGGCACAGACAAGATCATGGTGGTGCCGCCGCATGTCGAAACCGAGCAGATCGCCAATCTTGAGGCATGGCGCGCCGCGCGCGATGCAAAAGCCGTGAGCGCCGCGCTGAAAGAGCTTCACGCTGCGGCGCGCGAGGGGCGCAACATCATGCCCGCATCCATCGCCGCTGCCAAGGCGGGTGTCACTACGGGCGAATGGGGCGCGGCCCTGCGCGAGGTCTGGGGCGAATATCGCGCGCCCACCGGCGTCAGCGGCGCGGCGCGGCAGGGCGATCACGGACTTGATCCGCTGCGCGCCGAAGTGGAGCGCATCGCACTGAAACTGGGACGGCGGCCCAAATTCATCGTCGGTAAGCCGGGGCTTGACGGACATTCAAACGGCGCGGAGCAGATCGCGGTGCGGGCCCGCGATATCGGCATGGATGTCACTTATGCGGGCATCCGCTTCACGCCGGCAGAGATTGTCGAAAGCGCCAGACAGGAACAGGCGCATTGCATCGGCCTCTCCATCCTCTCGGGTTCGCATGTGGCGCTGGTGCGCGACGTTCTGGCCCGCTTGAAGGCCGCCAATCTTTCAACCCGGCTCGTGGTGGGCGGCATAATCCCCGCAGAGGATGCAGACCTGCTCAGGGCTGAAGGGGTCGATGGCGTCTATACGCCGAAAGATTTCGAAATGAACCGGATCATGATGGATATAATCCGGATCATCGACCAGAACCCATGAGAAAACCGCAGTTCAGGCAATCCTGCCGTCAAGCTCGTCATAACGCTTGAGGCGATAAATCATCATGGAGACCGCCCAGCTCAGAATGAATACGCCGATGATCATATAGCCCAGCGTATTGAAATTATCGTTCAGCGCGCCGATCATGTCCCAGAACTGGCCTTTGAGTTCCAGCCGTTCCGCAATCAGGTTCAACGCCTCGATCCCGCCGATCAGCATCGCGACGAGCACCGAAACTGCAGTGATTGTCATGTTGTAATAAAGCTTGCGCACCGGCTTGTTGAAGGCCCAGCCATAGGCGCCGATCATCAGCACGCCGTCGGTTGTATCGAGCAGCGACATGCCGGCCGTGAACAAAGCCGGAAAGACCATTATCGCCCAGATGGACAGGCCATCGGCCGCCTGCGAGGCAGACATGCCGAACAGCGCCACCTCGGTGGCCGTGTCAAAACCAAGCCCGAACAAAAAACCCACCGGAAACATCTGCCAGCTCGACTTCACAAGCCCGAATACAGGCCGGAAAATCCGGGCCAGAAAACCGCGATTGTTCAGCAGGATGTCAAGATCGTCCTCGACGAAGTCCTCGCCGCGTTTAACGGCCTGAAACGTACGGTAAACCGACAGAAATACCACGACATTAACCAAAGCCAGCGCAAACAGAAACAAGGCCGACGCGCTGGTGCTGATCACGGAGCCCACCGACTTCATCGACGAAAATTCACTGGAAATGCGGGATGCGGCAAAGGCCACGGCGATCGACATCAGCACAACAACGGCTGAATGGCCGAGCGAGAAGAAAAAGCCCGCCCCCAGAGGCCGCTTTCCAGCCTGCATCAGCTTGCGCGTGACATTGTCAATGGCAGCGATGTGATCTGCATCGACAGCATGACGCAGGCCAAGCGTATAGGCCAGCAGGGCCGATCCCAGCAAGAGCGGGTGGCCGCGCAACGCCAGGAAGGCCCATATCCAGACAAAAATATTGGCGCCGATAAGCCCGGCATAAACCCAGACAAGATCACGGAACAATCCCGTTCCGCTTTGATCCCGCAAGCGGGCAATGAAACCACCCATGACACCCTCGCATGGCAAGATTACGATCCAGCGCGGGCGTCAGCGCCCTGCTGCCGATGGCAGGTCTCCTGGCTCATGGATCAGCGCCTTGGCGTCCTTCCCGGCTGAAACAGCCAGTGGATCTGTTGCCGCGGCTCCCCATTCACAGTTGCGGGGGCAGCGCAGGTTTCGGAAATTCCTCACCTGCTTCCCTGTTAGGCCCGTTAAGGCACCATCGGGCCGACAATGGGTGAGCAGCACCGGGCTGTCAATTGCAATATTCAGGCAGCGTCACGCACATGCCGCACGCGCGCGGCAGTATCCATGCAAATTATAACAATTCCAGACAGGAAAATAACATTTTGCCGCGGAGATTTCCTGGTTTAAGCCCAAGTGGAATATTTCAATTTGCAGGATGGCATGATTTCTCTCTCTTCCCGCGCCGCCCGGCTCACCGGCTGGCAGCGTTTTGCTCTGGTTGCCGGCCCGGGCCTCGTCGTCATGCTGGCCGACACCGACGCCGGCAGCATCATCACGGCGGCGCAGAGCGGCGCGCAATGGGGCTACAAACTGCTTGGCCTGCAATTCATTCTGATACCGATCCTCTATATTATTCAGGAACTCACGGTGCGTCTCGGCCTTGTCACCGGCAAGGGCCATGCGGATCTCATCCGCCAGCACTTCGGCCCGTTCTGGGCGTGGTTTTCGGTGGGAACACTGGTTTTGTCCTGCATTGGCGCGCTGCTGAGTGAATTATCCGGCCTCTCGGGCGTCGGCACGCTGCTGAATGTGCCGGCACCCATAACGATGACTCTCGTCGTCGGCGCATTGCTGATCATGATCTACACCCACCATTACATGACGGTGGAGCGCATCGCCATCGGCATCGGCGCCTTCGAGCTGGTGTTTCTGTTCGTGGCCTGGCTGGCACAGCCCAATCTTGGAGAAATGGCGCAGGACGCGGTAAGCATTCCCTTTGCCAACGGCAAATATCTCTATCTGGTTTCGGCCAACATCGGCGCCGTGATCATGCCCTGGATGATCTTTTTTCAGCAATCGTCGCTCGTAGAAAAGAAACTGACCGTATCGGATCTGCGTGCCGCGCGCCTCGATACAATCTTTGGCGCAGTGGTCACGCAGCTGATCATGGCGGCCGTGCTGCTCGCCACGGCTGCAACGCTCGGCAAGAATGGCGGCGATCAGGCGCTGGATACGGTCGGCCAGATCAGCGATGCGCTGACGCCCTATCTCGGCCAGTTCGGCGGCAAGATGCTGTTCGGCCTCGGCATGACCGGAGCGGCGATGGTCGCGACCATTGTCGTCACGCTGACAGCCGCCCGCACGCTCGGCGAGGTCATGGGCGTGCGCCATACGCTTGAACATGAACCGCGCGAAGCGCCCTGGTTTTACGGCATCTACACGGCAACGCTCATTGCCGGAGCGCTGATCGTGCTCTCCGGCGTCAATCTGGTGACTTTGAGCGTTGGCGTCCAGGTTATGAATGCTCTGCTGCTGCCTGTTGTGCTGGGCTTTCTGTATCTGCTGGCCCGCCGTCTGCCGGAGCCTTACCGCCTTCGCGGCCCCTATGCCATCATTGCCGGCGGCATCATTGCCGCAACCACCCTTCTCGGAGTCTATTCGGGCCTGGCCGGCCTTCTCTCCTGAACTCCGCACACCCGGACAGGGAAATATCAATTTTTCACGAAATATCCTTTCGCGGATAACAGAGAAAAACGCCGATATTTCCCGCAAAAGCACGCGGCATCTCGCTTTACCAAAGGCCAAACGGGTGCTCTATTGGCCGCAGCGCTCCGACTTTAGACTAATAAAGCGCATTGTGGGGAGAACGCCATGGATTTGAGTAAAGTATCTTCATCCCTCTATAATGAGGATCTGGCCCCGGCCGAAGAGCGGAACTGGGGGCCATTCAGCATTTTCAACGTCTGGACCTCCGACGTTCACAGCCTCTGGGGCTATTATCTGGCCGCAAGCCTTTTCCTGCTCTGCGGCAGCTTCATCAATTTCATCATTGCCATAGGTCTTGGCTCGCTTGTCATCTATTTCCTGATGACTCTGGTCGGCAATGCGGGTGTGCGCACCGGCGTACCTTATCCGGTGCTGGCGCGCGCCTCCTTCGGCATCTGGGGCGCAAATATTCCGGCGCTCGTGCGCGCCGTCGTCGCCTGTTTCTGGTATGGCGCGCAGACCAGCGCGGCATCGGGCGCCATCGTCGCCCTGCTCATCCGCTCGGACGGCTTGCGCAACTTTCATGAAACAACGCATGTTCTCGGCCATTCCGGGCTGGAAGTGATCTGTTTCGTCGTGGTCTGGGCAGCCCAGCTTCTGATCATCCAGCGCGGCATGGAAACCGTGCGCAAGTTTCAGGACTGGGCCGGCCCTGCCGTCTGGTTCATGATGCTGGTGCTGGCCATCGGGCTTGTGGTCAAGGCCGGCGGGTTGTCCTTCTCTCATGCCATCCCCGCTGATGTGCTGATTGAAAAGACCAAGGATGCCGGTGTGCCGGGTGTGCCGGGCTCTTTCGCATCGCTGGCTGCGGTCGCTGCAACCTGGATTACTTATTTCGCGGCGCTCTATCTCAATTTCTGCGACTTTTCGCGCTATGCGCCAGATGAAAAAGCGGTCCGAACCGGCAATATCTGGGGCCTGCCTGTCAATCTGATCCTGTTCTCGCTGGTGGCGGGCGTCACCACGATCGCAGCCTTTCAGGTCTATGGCGAGGTGCTGCTGCACCCTGACCAGATCTCGGCCAAATTCGACAGCTGGTTCCTGGCTCTGCTGGCCGCCATCACCTTTGCCGTTGCTACGCTCGGCATCAATGTCGTAGCGAATTTTGTCTCGCCTGCGTTCGATTTCGCCAATGTTTTTCCAAAATACATCACGTTCAAACGCGGCGGCTATATTGCAGCGCTGATCGCACTCATCCTTTATCCGGCAGCGCCGTGGGAGGGGAATGCAGCCTCGTTCGTCGGCCTGATCGGCGCGACGATGGGGCCGATCTTTGGCGTGATGATGGTTGATTATTACCTTATCGCCAAGGGCCGGGTGAATGTGCCAGCGCTCTATCAGGAAAACGGCGAATACCGCTACAGCGACGGCTGGAACTGGAACGCGATCATAGCGGCCGCCATAGGCGCTCTGTTCTCCAGCATCCTGCCGAATTTCACGCATCTCCTGCCCGATTGGTGGGGGGTATACGGTTGGTTCTTCGGCGTCGGTATCGCCGGGATCATCTATTTTGTCCTGCGCTCAATGGGTGCCGGAAAATAGCTACACGCAATATCACGACATGCGCCGGGCGAAGCTGGCGCATGTCCGCGTGCCGGTTCAATCTGACCGTGCCTTCGATCATCCTCTGATCCAGCGCATGAATCGAGCGCTGGAAAGCGACTTATGGGCGGCAGAAGAATCGGGTTCTGGTACGGGGGCAAGATCGCGGCGCATCCAGCCATTTGCATCAGGACTATTCGGCCGTGTTGCGCACCTCGCATACGCACAGGGTGCGCAAGCAGTTGCAGGGCGTAGTTGGAACGCTATGTTTTTTGGTGTGAGTTACGTCAATACTGGCAGATGGCGTTGAGAGCTACCGGGCGCAATCTTTCGGCCTATGCGCCTGGCGCGGTGAGCTTTGAGCGGACAGCGCAGCTTGCAGCAGGCAAACGGGCGGCTTCATACAAAAAACGCCGCACCAGCAAAGGCGCAGCGTTTTAAAACTTGGTTGCGGGGGCAGGCAACCAATTCAAATTGCTCCTCTCCACCGCCGTTTTGTCAATTTAATAAAGCATAAAGTTCAGCTGCGTTTACAACGAAGAACCGGCATGATCGGCTCACGGCCTCGGAGGCAATTAATTTTTCATGTGTGAAAGGCGGTACCAGTGGGACATTTCTGATCAACTCTGATTGCGTGATTGGAGGATGGATCGACAGATAGAAGACCCACACGGATCGATCCTTATGAGAATGCCGGCTGAGCTATAAGCTCAGATGCGCCTGATCCTCCAATCGATGAGGCAGCCTTCAGTTCCAAATTATCTGACGTCGGACATGCCTTGCTTATGGCTTTTCCCATTCAAGTGCATTGGCCGGATCCGCAGTGGCGTAGAGGCGCGCTTTTTTGGTTGGCTACCCCACGTGAGCCAGTCAGCCAGCTATTTTAACGGACCATCTGCCGCGAACTGGTAATATGATTTAGCAGGTCGAGTGCAACGGCATACGCTAGACGTATGCCGCCACACTTTTGAATTGGGCGCGATCATTCATCCCAGATGATATCGGGATCAGTTTGCTTTTTGAAGGGCCCATCGCCCGTAAGCATCACGCCATTTTTCTTGGCATATCGCTTCCACAGACCGATCATAACCTTCAGTCGTGCAGGCTCCTTCTGGGCAAGATCATGCAACTCGGACGGGTCCTTTTTAACGTTGAACAGCTGCCACTTGCCTGAGCCGCCTGCTCCCTTCAGCAAATTGATCACCTTCCAATCGCCTTGACGGACTGCGCGATTACCGAAAAGCTCCCACGCAACCCAGTCTTGCTGGGTGCGCACACTTGTCACTTTTCCGGCAAGAAGCGGCACCATCGATTTGCCTTCAATCGGCGCCAGTTTGCTGCCAGCTGTTGCGGATGGATGTGATACGCCGGCCTCTTCCAGCAAGGTTGGCACCACGTCAGTCACGTGGAGCAGCGCGCCGCTCGTGTCACCGCTGTGTTGCACGCCGGGACCTGCAACGATCATGGGAACCCGAATTCCACCCTCAGTCAAATAGGCTTTGAAGAAACTGAACGGTGTTGATCCGACCTGTGCCCAGGCTGGTCCGTAGTCGCATATTGCCAGCTTTCGACCGCAATTCTCTGGCTTCGTATCCCAGTTCGCGAGGAGCCAAGCCTTCATCTTCGGGTCAATTTTTTCAGCCAGATCGAGCAAGGCAGTGGGTTCTGGGCCATTGTCAGACATGAACACAATAAGGGTATTGTCGAGTTGGCCGATGGATTTGAGATGATCGATCACGCGGCCGATGTGATAGTCCATGTTCGACAGCATCGCCGCATAGATTTCCATCTGCAACGCAGACTTCTTCTGTTCTTCCTTCGACAGCGTGGCCCATGCCGGAATGCTCGGCAGACGCGGGAAGGGCACAACGTCCTTGCCGATAAGCCCCATCTCCTTCATTTTCTTGACGCGGTTAGCACGTACAGCATCATAACCGATGTCGTATTGGCCGTGATATTTATCACGCCAGTCGTCCGGCACAGCGAAGGGGCTGTGCACGGCCTGGAAGGAGAGGTAGGCGAAGAATGGCTTGCCGTCATCCTTCTGCTCGTCCACCGACTTCATGATGAAATCGCTGAATGCAGCAGCCGAAAAGTGATCGTCAGGCAGTTTATCGAGCGGCTTGCCATTGAGGGTGAACAGCAATTTCGGGTGCGCGGGATTGGGATAGCCCATGTCAGACCAGTTGCTGCCACCACCTTGCATCAGCGTAAAATCACGCTCGAACCCCTTGGCCGCAGGCCACTGTTCAGGCTTCTCGCCGAGATGCCATTTGCCGGCCATATAAGTGTGATAGCCAGAATCGTGCAGCAAAGTAGCGATGGTTACAACGCGATCATTGAGGTAACCTTCATAACCTGGTTGACCTTTCTGCTTTGGCCCGAGCATTTCAGCCATGTTGCCAAGCCCGGCGACGTGATTGTCGGCCCCGGTCAAAAGCATCGAACGCGTCGGTGAACAGGTGGGGGTGGCGTAAAAGTCCGTCAATCTCAGCCCGCGCTGCGCCAGTGCGTCAAGGTTGGGTGTCTTGATCTCGCCGCCAAAACTGGTGATGTCCGAATAGCCCATGTCGTCGGCAACAATCAAAAGGATGTTGGGTTTTGGGCCGGCGTGGGCTTGCTGAATTGTCAGGAATTGCAGCGATGCGAGGATTGAACTGAACATCAAAAACTTGATGGTTCCCGCCATATGCTTCGCGGAAGAAGCCCAAACTTTGAAAAATCTTTCAATCATCGTCTAGCCCTTCAATTTACCTGAGATTGAAGCATTGCAGCTTCCGTGGCCGACTGTGCTCTCCAAGCAATTAATAGTAAGACGGCATGCAGTGCGTTGTCTATACGCCAATTTGGACAGCACAAAATTTGCTAACGCTCTCGATTTTAACATTGCAACTGTTAACCATGCGCTCCGGCCTGAGGCTATTAATTTTCGCTTCAGATTGACCGATTTATTCGCTCAGCGCTGATCCGTTTTGACTTAATTAAATCACTGAAATTTATCAAAAAATTTCTACATAAAGCGGATCACCACTAAATGGAAAAACGGGTCACTCTGAGAAGAAAATCAACAGGCTCATGAAATCCAGAGGTTCATGTAGGCGGCACTCGACACTCGGCTTAGTTCTGAGTGAAAATCAACACCCAGCCGCTCTCGCCGCGCGCCAGACACGTATCCACAAACGCTGCCTGATGCGCGCGATGAAACGCACCAATGCCGAGATGGACAATGCCGGGCACGATCGCGTTGCGGTCATAGCCCGGAACTGCGACGGCCGGAGGCAGTGTGTTAAGCGTCGCTCCGGTCAACCTCTGCCTCATCACAGCCGCCCCCGGTCGAGACGATAGGCCGCGACTGCGGACGCGGCCAAAATGTGCAGCTGCTCAATTTCCGACCGCGATCTGATCGCCGTTCGTAACAGATCGACCGTTGAATCGTATGATGCGGCGAGCAGGCACACGGGCCAGTCAGAGCCAAACAGGCAACGGTCAGCTCCAAATATGTCGATCGCAGCATCAATATAAGGCGTCATCTGCGCGGGCCGCCAATTGCCCCAATCCGCTTCCGTCACCATGCCAGAAAGTTTGCACCAGACGTGACGCCGGAGCTGGCGAAACGGCTCCATCGCCTTTCGCCAGGGCTCGAACCGACCAGCGGCAATCTCCGGCTTGGCCAGATGATCGATGACGAACCGCATGTGCGGGAAGTCCTCGACGGTTTTCAGTGCTGCCTTTATTTCACGGGGACGGATGAGCAGATCATAGACAAGTCCCCTTGCGCCGACTTCGGCCAACCCGGCGCGAACATCGGGGCGAAGCAACCATTCAGCATCGGCTTCGTCATGAACCTGATGACGGACGCCGACCAGCCACTTTCCTTCGGGGCTTGCCAGTAGCGCGTCAAGGCATGCGCCGACATTGAACGAGGTCAGGTCCACCCAGCCGACCACGCCAGCGACGAAATCAGTCCGGTCGGCGATTTTGAGAAACTCCGCCGTCTCCTCGACGCTCGACCATGTTTGCACGAGGATGGTTCTGGAAACGCCTGCGCGCTGCAGTTCAGGGCGCAGATGCTCTGGAGTAAAAATTCTCCGGATCGGCGCATGCGCGTCTGTCATCCAGGAGTAATCACCATGATCGGGGTTCCAAACATGGTGATGCGCGTCGATAATCAATTGAGAAGTCACTGTTTATCCTGATCCGGCTAATCGAGATGAAAGACGTCGTCCATGAACGCCCACCATTCTCCGTCGCGGCGCGTCTCAAATGGCTTCTGGCATGGCTCCGTCAATTGCCACCATTGCCGGGTCAACTCGTCGGCGGCTATGCGCCGGGCGGCCCCGGCATAATCGTCGCCATGATATTCGAACGTACCAAACAGCAGATTTTCGGGCTCTTTCAGAAAAATCGTAAAATTGCGGATGCCATTGTCGGTCAGCGTTTTCAGCACGCCCGGCCACACAGCCTCATGCAACTTTTTGTAAAGGTCGACCTTGTCAGAATGCAGGCTGATCACCATGCCATAACGTTTCATGATTGCCTCAATCGAAATGCAGCCCGCCATTCATGTCGATAACCTCGCCTGTGATGAAGCCGGCTAACGGAGAAGCCAGAAAATCAACCGCATGGGCCACTTCTTCCGGCTGGCAAAAGCGCTGCACCGGAATCTGGGAAAGCTGGTGCCGTCTTTGCTCTTCCGACAATTGGTCGGATATCATCGGCGACATCACATAGGCAGGCGCTATCGCATTCGCAGTCACGCCTTCGCCCGCGGCCTCCCGGGCGATTGAAAAAGTGAGCCCGATCAACGCGCTTTTCGACACAGAATAAGCCGTCCCTGCGGTAAGCCCGCCCGATTTGGCCGCATAGGACGATACGTTGATGATACGGCCCCATTTCGCGGCACGCATCGCCGGCAGAAAAGCCTGAGAGAGAACAAAGGCCGCCTCGACGTTGACGGCATGCACTTTGCGCCATTCATCGAGCGTGGTGGCATTCATCTTGTTATTCGACAAAATGCCAGCATTATTGACCAGGATGTCGACACGCCCGAAGCGCCCGCCGATCTCGTCCGCAGCCCGCTTCACTTCGTCGTGGTCGGACAAATCGAGCCGCACGCAGGTCAGACGGCTGTCGGATTTGAGTTCGGCCGGCGCGTCGGCCTTGTCCATCAGGATGACATGCAAGCCCTGCGACATCAGACTTCTTACAATGGCCATCCCGATCGCGCCAAGAGCGCCCGTGACAACGGCAACCTTCCCGGCGAGATCGACATTGTGTACGGCGATCATGGCATAGGTCTTTCTTGATTGAAATTCAGGGAAAGCCGCCGGACAAGCCGGCGGCCTGATCTTCTCAGAGCGCTCAAATCTTGGGAGGATTCTGGAAGGCTTTGATCGAAGCGTCACCCTTGGTGAGAATTTTGACGCCCGTATCGATCGGCGATGTCGGCACCTGGCCGAAGCCCGGATTCGTCAGACTGTCAAACTGGGTCTTGTGGGCGGCCGACCACAATTGCCAGAAAGCCTGAACACCCATCATGTAAGGATTCTGTGCAACAGTTCCGAAATATTCGCCGCCCTGCACGCCCTGAAGGATCGGCGCGTCGATGGCCCAGGCCAGCACGTTGACCTTGTCGTCTCCCTTGTCTCGCCCAACATTGCGCGTTGCCGCAAGTGCTCCGGTGCCTGGATTGCCATGCGCGCACAGGATAACATTGATTTCAGGATGTGATTGCAGCATTGCCGTATTGACCGGCTCGGCCTTCTGGAGATCCCCTTCGTCATTTACGGTTGCGACAATCTTCGCGCCGGGAGCGACAGAGGCAAGACCGGCCTTAAAGCCGTCCACGCGGTGAATGATCGAATCAAGACCCGGTATCATCGAAATGCCAATCCTGGCCTTGTCTCCGATCTTTTCGCCAATCGCCTTGCCCGCGGCAAAGCCGGCATTGTAATTGTCGGTTCCGACAAACAGCATCCGTTTCGATTTCGGCGAATCGGAATCGAAAGTCAGAACCGGAATCCCGGCTTTCATGCTTCCGTCGATCGAGGCGACCATGGTGTCGGCATCACCCGCCGTCACCGCAATGCCCTTCACTTTCTTGGCGACGAGCTGATCGATGGCGCGAGCCTCCGCGGAAGCATCCCAGTCGGCCGGCCCCTGAAGCTCGGTTGTGGCCCCCACAGTTTTGGCGGCGTCCTGGAACCCGGCATAGGCCCAGTTGAAGAATTCAGATCCCTTGAGGAACACCACCATGCCGTAATGTTCCTTGGAGTCTTCCGCCCTCGCCCCCGAGACGCCGGCCGCTGTCGCCAGCGAGGCGGACATTACCGCTGCAGTTAATATTTTTTTCAATAAATTCATTGCCTTACTCCCTTATTTTATAATGTTTTAGTTCAATATTGTCCATCTTGCTTTGCTTGAGCGCGAGCATTGCGCGCGCGTTGCGCAGCGAGATGAACCTGCTCAGGAGAACCGCCACCAGGAGCATCAGGCCATTGGCCACGTCGTACCAGAACGGATTGACCGCAGAGGTGACGAACGCATTGTGAATGACCGCCAGAAAGATGACCCCGAGCACGGTTCCCCCAATTGTCCCGCTGCCGCCATTGATATTGGCTCCGCCTATTGCGACGGCAGCGATGGCCTTGAGTTCGGCCAGATTCCCATGTCCCCAATGAGCCGCGCCATATTTGGCCGCGGCCATGATGCCGGCGCAGCCCGCGAGGAATGAGGACAGCATGTAGATGACGATTTTGACTTTCGCGACGTCGACGCCCGAAAGCGCCGCGGCCCGTTCACCGCCACCGATGAAATATAACTGACGAAAGAAACGGTGATGCGCGAGGAGGTAGCCAAGGACCAGAGCGGCACATACGAAGAAAATGATGGGTACGTTGACGCCCAGCACCCTGCCCTGACCGAGAAACAGATATTCACCTGAAAAACCCGAGATCGATCTGCCATTGGTGATGGCAAGATTGAACCCGCGCAGCGTCAATAGCGTGCCCATCGTAATGATCAGCGGATGCACGCGGAACAGAACGGTCAGCACCCCGTTGGCGGCCCCGATCACGCAGCAGGCAGCCAGAGTTAACAGGATGGATGGGATTATCGGCAGCCCCGCGCTGATCATCAGTTTAGCGGCAATAATTTCCGCAAAAGCAAAGACAGAGGCAACCGAAAGATCAATTCCGCCCATCAGGATAACGAAGGTCATACCGAGCGCCATGATGCCCTCGAACACCAAGTTCATGGCCATGACCTCGATATTGGCGGATGTCAGGATGTTGCCAAACCCGATCTGCACGCCGAACAGCACTGCCGCCGTCACCAGCGTCAGTCCGACATACTGGATGAACGCGATATTACGGACAGCGTTGCGTACCATTAAGTTCATCGAATCCTCTCAGCCTATGACTGCGTGCTTCATCACCATTTCTTGAGTGACGTCGCCTTTACGATTATCGATTTCGGCTGATATGCCGCCGTTGCGGAAAACGAGAATCCGGTCGCTCATGCCGATGACCTCGGGCATTTCGGATGAAATGACGATTACGCCCAAACCGGATTCGGCCAGTTCCCTGATGCGCGCATGAATGAGCGATTTCGCGCCAACGTCGACGCCCCGGGTTGGTTCGTCAATGATAAGAAGTTCGGGGCTGGCGTCGAGCGCCTTCGCCAACAGAACTTTTTGCTGGTTGCCACCCGAAAGGGTGACGACAGGCACGGTATCGTCCGTCGGCCGGATGTCGAGGCGCGTAATGTATTCCTTCGCGCGCTGACGCAGCGCCGACAAACTGAAAAAGCTGCCCGCGGCCGAATATTGGTCGATCGTCGCGGCTCCGACGTTTCTTGCTATATCGAATGAAAGAAACAGCCCGCTTCCCTTGCGGTCTTCCGAGAGATAAACAATGCCCCGCCGCATGGCCTCACCCGGATCTTTGATCTCTATCTCCTCCCCGCCTAGCCAGAATTGGCCAGATGTGCGGCGGTCGGCGTTGATCAGCGCGCGCATCGACTCGGTGCGTCCGGCACCGACCAGACCTGCGATGCCGACAATCTCGCCGCGCCGGACATCAAAACTGATCGGACGGACTGACCCAAAGCGCGAGAGATGCCGGCAGGAAAACACGATATCGCCGATCCGGCTGGCGCGCGGCGGATAGAGATCCTCAATATGCCGTCCGACCATTCTGCGAATGATTTCGTCCGAGGAAACGGTAGCTATGTCATCGGTCGATATATGCTGTCCGTCCCGCAGGACTGTGATCCGGTCTGCTATCTCGAAAAGTTCCGATAGCTTGTGCGAAATGAAAATGAGACCAATTCCTCTGCTCTTCAGATCGCGCATCACATGGAAGAATTCGATTGTTTCCTTCTCCGAAAGCGACGATGTCGGTTCGTCCATTATGATCAGCTGCGCCTCAAGCGAAATGGCCTTGGCCAGTTCGACAATCTGCTGCATGCCGACGCTAAGCGTGCCAACCAGCGCGCCGGGATCTATATCAATGCCGATACGCTGAAATATTTGCGCCGCATCGCGGTTCATGGCCGCCCAATCGTTAAAACCAAGGCGGTTACGCTTTTCGCGGCGCAGAAAAATATTCTCCGCCACGGTGGCGTTCGGTGCGAGGCTCAATTCCTGATGCATCAGACTGATGCCGGTTTCCATCGCCTCAAGCGGATGAGAAAATTGCACCGGCTTGCCATTGAAACGGATTGAGCCTTCGTCAGCTTGATGAATTCCTGCGATGATGTTGACCAAGGTCGATTTGCCTGCGCCGTTCTCGCCGATCAGCGCGTGAATTTCTCCCGGCCGCACGTCAAAATTGACCGACCGCAGCACTTTGTTGGCGTGAAAGCTTTTCGAAAGATTCTGAATGTGCAGGAGGGAACTCATCGCCGGCTCCTATATGTGCGCGCAGCATCGAAGCCTACGGCAGCGATGAGAACGATGCCGATCGTCGCTTGCTGCCAGTTTGGATCTCCGTTCAGCAGCACAAAGCCGTTGCCGATCAAGGCCAGCATGAGAACGCCCTGCAGCGTGCCGAAAATGCTGCCGACGCCGCCGACCATGCTCGCGCCACCGACAACCGCAGCGGCAAGGGCGCGCAGTTCGGCGCCAATGCCATAATTGGCGTAGCCGATCTTGTTGGCAGAGGTCAGCAGTACGGCGGTCATCCATACGATAAGAGCCGAGATCAGATAAACGACGACCGTCAGGCGCGGCACATTTATGCCCGAAAGGCGCGCCGCCTCGGGATTTTCTCCGACATAGAAAATCTTGATCAGCGGCGTCCAATTGGCGAGCAGCACGCCGCAAACCAGCACAGCCGCCAAAGTGAGGCAAAGCGTCAGCGGCAGGCCATAATGAGCCGAGCCGAAACCAAAGCTGAATTCGAATCGGCCCATCTGGCTGAACCAAGGCGCCGCATTCGGGAAGCTGATATATTGGCCGGTCGTCAGCACGATTGCTATTCCGCGCGCGACCGACATCATGCCCAGCGTGACTAAAAACGGCAGAATGCCGCCCCAAGCTATCAGCAGGCCATTGACAAGACCGCAAGCAAGCGCGGCGCCCAGACCGAAAAGCAGCGCAATCGGCACCGGATATTGATCACGCAGCGCCAGCGCGATGACAACCGACGTCAGTGCCAGCACGGATCCAACGGACAGATCGAGGCCGCGGGCGATAAGGACGACGGTCATCGCCACTGCGATCAGGAGATCGTAGGACATAAGCGACAGCACCGCCTTGAGGTTCGTCCAGGTGGGGAAAGCATCCGGACGCAGCGTCGCGAGAACCATAAAAATTCCAGCGTTGATCAGAACCAGCAGAAATCCGCGAGACCGGAGAATCGCAAGCTTGCGCTGTGCGCCTATTGCACTCCCGACAGCGGATGCGGCTTGCCTGGCCATCAACCCAACCTCCCTGAACATTCTGATGACGATCAATTTGGAGCGTGCCGTCTATTAAAAAACCAATATACTGGTATTTTTAACTTGTCAAATGCCCTTCCGGGAGAAACCTGCCGCTCCTGAAAAATGCAAAATATTGCCTAAAGCGGGAAAATCCGATAAAGCAGGGCAAGAAGGATAGAAGATGCCCCGACCAAAAAAGATTCATACGTCAGAATCAATCAATCTTGAAACCAAAATACCGGTTATTCCACCTGGATTTGTCGAAAAGATTGATCCGTCGCAGCCAAAGTCAAGTCAGGTCTATGACGTGCTGCGGCGCGCCATCATCATGCATGCCCTTCAGCCAGGCAGCATCATAAACGAGCGGATGCTATGCGAACAATTTTCTATTTCGCGGACGCCCCTGCGCGAAGCGTTGCTTCGTCTCAATGCCGAACAGCTTGTGACGGTTATCCCCAACAGCGGAACCTATGTGTCAAAGATTGACCTGCAGACCGTCTTTGACGGGCAACTCATACGCGATGCACTCGAGATGAAGGTAGTGCGTCTGGCTGCGGTTCGGATGACGTCGCTGTTCGAACGCCAGCTTGACTTCAACATGCACCAGCAACGCATTCTTGCAGCCGAAGCTGACTACAACGGATTCTATGAATTGGATGAGGCATTTCACAGCATGATTTGTGAATTCGCCTCGTCATCTCGCGTGTGGAAGGTGATCAATGAAGCCAAGGCGCAATTGGATCGCATTCGCCGTCTTGCATTTCCCGCTCCGCATCACCTCGAAATCGTGCTGGCAGAGCACCAGACAATCGTCGACGGCCTCAAAACGAGGGATCCGGATGCGGCGGCAGCTGGCATGAAGGTACATCTTGACCGGGTATTCTTGACGATACGCCGCCTCATTACGGAAAAGCGCGAGTATTTCGCCGCCGACGCCAGCGACATGCTGGAAAACTACACAAGATCGACCAGCACGAGTTTATGAGCGCGCTTACCGATCCCCTATTGCCCATCCTCGTTCCAAATTCCCGATGGCGCATCCAGCCCGCTAACGTGATTTAAGCCCGAAAACTCCACCATCGGGCGGTCCAGAGAAGGGTCTCGGATCAAAAACCCCGGATAAATCCAGCTCCTGCTGGCCTAAAATTGGGGTACACGTCAAATTCAAGGTGGCAATCCACACATTGATTTCCCCCGGATCAAAGCACTGCCTTCAGGAATGCGGCTGTTTCGGCTTTCTGGGGATGATCGAGAACCTGCTCGGGCAGCCCGATCTCGTGAATTTTTCCCTGATGAAAAAATGCAATCCGGTCCGATACCTCACGCGCAAACCGCATTTCATGGGTGACGATCACCATGGTCATACCTTCCGACGACAGAAGCTGTAACGTATCGAGAACCTCGCCGACCAATTGCGGGTCAAGCGCGGATGTCACCTCGTCAAAGAGCATGTAATCAGGCGACATCGCCAGCGCGCGGGCAATGGCCATGCGCTGCTGCTGACCACCGGAAAGTTTCGAGGGATAGACTTTGAGCTTATCGCCCAATCCCACATGTTGCAGGCGTTCGACAGCGATAGCCTCACTTTCAGCACGCGTCTTTCCCAGAACATGATGCAGTGCCAACATCACATTTTCCAGCACTGTCAGGTGTGGAAAAGCGTTCCATTGCTGGAACACGATCCCGATTTTCTGTCGCAGCTTGTTTATGTTTGTGCTTTTTGCGTGAACTTCGACGCCATCAATAAGAATTTTCCCGCCCTGAATGCTCTCGAGGCCATTTATGCATGTCAAAAGAGTCGACTTGCCGGAGCCCGAGCCACCGATGATCGAAACAACTTCGCCCTTTTCAACAGTCATCGTCACGCCCTTGAGGACTTCAAGCGCTCCGAACGACTTATAGACCTGCTCAACCTGAATCATGGCTCTTTCTCATTCACTTTCATGCCAGCGTTTTTCAAGGCGTTTGCCGAGGCGGGAAATGGGAAAACTCATCAGAAAATAGATCAGCCCCACAATCGAAAGCACAAAAAGCGGTTCCTGAATGCGCGTCACGATGGTTTGCGAGGAGCGAAGCAACTCAATAATCCCGATCCAGAGAACAAGCGACGTGTCCTTCATGACCCCGAGAATGAGGCCGATCCAACTCGGCAATGCGACGCGGATTGCCATGGGAAATACGATAAGCCGCAGATCCTGGAGATAGGTCATGCCAAGAGACCGGGCCGCCCGGCGCGTTGTCGGCGTAACGGAAAGAACGCCGCTCCGTACTATTTCCGTGCAATAGGCGGCGGAATAAGCTGCCAGAACGACACTGCCAACCGTAAATGCCGACCATTTCAGGCCAATGATCGACTTGAACGAATTTGCCAGCACAAACTGTATCAGCAGCGGAATTGACCGGAAGATGTCAAGAAAAGTGCCAATAAGCAGATTGAGCCACCAAGGCGCCGTCGACCTTACTACACCCAGCAGGATGCCGATGATCGTGCCGCCCAGCATCGCCCAGAATGTAAGGGACAGCGTTACGCCGGCGCCCTTCAGCATGAACAGCAGATCATTGAAGGAGAAGGATGTCTGAAACATGCCGCTCCTCCCTCAATACCGAAACGAGCGCCAGGCGATAAGACGCGCTGACAGGGTGAAGAGCTTGGCTATCGCATAGTAAATCACCGCCGCCAGCGAAAACAGCTCGAAGGTCCTGAACGATTTTACATTCAGTTCCTGCGTCACGCCGGTGAGGTCATTGTCGAGCCCGACCACAACGCCCAGAGACGTCATCAGAATGGCCCAGACCATCTGGTTGGTCATCGGATGAAAAACGATGCGAAACATTTGCGGCAGGATGATCAGCCGGAACGTTTTGACTGGCCCCATCCCCAGCGAACGGCCCGCAAGCTTTTGCGTGGCCGGAACAGCGCGCAGTCCCCCGCGAAAAGTCTCGGCCAGATAACCCGCATTGTTGAAGCTTATGCCGGCGAGCAGAGCCGGCAGGGAGTCAAGGTGGATACCCAGCGAACCAAGCCCGAAATAGGCCATGTATATCTGAAAGAGCGCCGGAGTATTTCTCGCAATCTCAACCCAGCTTGTGGACAGAAATCGGAGTAACCTGAATTTTGATCCGCTGGCGACGGCCAGAAAAATCGCGATTACCACGCCAAATATCATCGATAATACGGCGACTTCGACAGTCACCAATGAGCCCCACAACATGGCCGGGAGCGCACGAAAGGCAGGATACCAATGAAAGGTATAGTGCACGGATCATCTCTCCGCCGATAAATGAAGGCTCCCCGTCAAAACGACGGGGAGCAGAAATCCGCATTAACGATAAACGCCCGGCACCATCAGATCAGGCGGGTCACCGGCGGCAATCCACTTGTTATACAGTTCCCTGTAGCGTCCCGTCCGAACCTGCTGGTTGATGAACAGGTTAAGATAATTCAGCAATCCCTGCTCATTCCGGAGCCCTATCAGCGATACATAGTCAATATCGTAAGGAGCCTCGCCCTTTACGACCAGACCTTTGTATTTTGCGTCCTTGACGATGGCGTAAGCCACTGTCGACGTGACAGCCGTTGCGTCAATCTGCCCCTGGCTGATTGCCAGAAACACGTCAGCCTGTGTTTGGTATGATCTGAATAACCCGTTCGGATCATTCCACTTTTTTACGTCCTTCTCAAGAGCGATGGCTTCATAGGTTCCGCTGGTCGAGCCAACTTTGTGCCCCTTCAGACTGTCGTATTTATCGATATTGAGATTGTCGCGGGTCACGATAACAAATTTAAACGCGAAATACGGTATGGTAAAGCCGATTGTCTTTGCGCGCTCAAGAGTGTCTGACGTCGAGGCCACGCCCACATCGGCACGGTCGGAGACAAGCGCCGGTATTCGATCCGGAAACGGCGTTTCCACAAATTCCGGCTTGACGCCGAGAGCCTTGGCCAGGTCGGCACAATAATCCACGTCGAACCCAACCGGCTTATTATTGGCATCCCGTGAGCCCATGGGCGGAAAATCAAGAACGACCGCACATCTCAGTTTTCCTGAGGCGATAATATCGTCGAGCTTATCCGCCTTTGCTGGAACGACAGCCGCAGAAATTAACGCTGCGGTCGCGATGATCACCGAAAATCTCATTGACTGCTCTCCTCTGCGAATAGGGAATTTTTAAAACCCCCAAGCACCCCCGATTGATGCTGGTTTGTATATTTTATACAATTTGCATCCGAGTCAACAGCCAAACAGCAAAAATGAGATCGGTTCCAAAACGCAAGCACGAGATTTTTTAATGACTTAGTGGCGAGCGAGTCCAATTGCGTTCCGGGGAAGGGCGCAGGAATTTCTGCAACATACAACAAAGTTCTGGACGACAATTTTCGTATATTTTATACAATTTATATCGGGGCGCGCTCCGGAGAATGACATCCATGTAAACGGCGGCGTGAACAGGCCTAAAAATTCAACATCGGAAAGCCACTCCGCAACAGGTATTCATGACAAAGCGAATGATACCACCGCAAACCAGAGCAACGGCGGCTGCGAATGAACTCCGGCGAAGAATTCTCGAAGGCGTGTATTCCGGCGGCACGCAACTGAAGCAGGCCGTGCTGGCTGAAGAATTCGGCATCAGCCGGATACCGTTTCGCGAGGCTTTGATCCAGTTGGAAGCTGAAGGCCTCGTGCAGTTGGAGGCGCACAAGGGTGCGATCGTCTCGGAAGTATCTGCCGATGACATTGAGGAGCTTTTCGAACTCAGGTCCTTGATCGAACCCAGACTTCTTGAAAAATCGGCGCCGGATCTGAACGCAGAAGACTTTGCCGAATTAAAAAAAATTCTCACCGAATATAGCGATGAACTGCTGAATTGCCATATCAGCCGATGGGGTGAACTGAATACTGAATTGCACTGCATTTTATATCGTCATGCCAACAGCCCAAAAATGTATTCAATGGCGCAACAATTGCTGAAAAGCACGGACCGCTTCACCCGTATGCAACTTTTCTACACAGACGGGCGGGCAAGAGCCCAGAACGAACATTATGAAATCGTCAGACTGTGCGAGGCCGGCGAGTTCAAAGCGGCCTCGCGTTTATTGCGCCTGCACATCATCAATGCCGGCAATACGCTGGTAAAACTTCTCCGTAAACGCGATAACATCCAAACAACCGGTGCATCATGAAAATAAAATCAATTTCGGTTTACAAGACAGACCTGCCCCTCAAGGAAGGGCGGTATAACTGGTCAAACAATAATTCCATTGCCGTTTTCGATGCCACAGTCGTGGCAGTGGAGACGGATGACGGCATCGTCGGCTACGGAGAATGCACGCCCTTGGGCGCCTCCTATCTTCCCGCCTATGCCGAAGGCGTGCGAACCGGAATCAAGGAGATCGCCAGGCCGCTTCTCGGCATGGATCCGCGCGATCTATCGGTGCTGAACAGGGTCATGGACGAGACTTTGCGCGGACATCCCTATGTTAAATCCGCCATAGATGTCGCGTGCTGGGACATACTGGGGCAAGCCTCCAGCCAACCCATCTGGCGGTTGCTGGGCGGGCAATCCCAGAAAAGCCTGAAACTATACCGGGCAATATCGCAGGAAGAGCCTAGCATCATGGCGAAAAAGATCGCCGGATATAAGGCGGAGGGCTACACCAAATTCCAGTTGAAAGTGGGCGGCAATGCCGATCAGGATATCCGGAGAATTCATGAATGCCGGGAAATTCTGGACGCCAGCGATCTGCTTGTTGCCGATGCAAATACCGGCTGGACAATGCATGAGGCCATGCGCGTGGTTTCTGCCGTCAAGAATCTGGATGTCTATATCGAGCAGCCATGCCCCACCTATGAGGAATGCCTGTCCATCCGCCAGAAAACGGCACTCCCTTTTATTCTCGACGAGAACATCGATAGCCTTCAGGCCTTGCTGCGCGGGCTCCAGGATCGCGCATTCGACGGCATAAACCTCAAAATCTCCAAAATCGGCGGCTTGACCAAGGCTCGCCTCATTCGTGATCTGTGCGTTGCGACGGGCGTTGTCATGACAATTGAGGATACGTGGGGCGGTGACTTTGTCACAGCGGCGATTGCCCATCTGGCACAATCGACGCCTGAGGAGTTTCTGCTGTCCACAACCGACTTCAACAGCTATGGAACGCGCAAAATCGCCGAAGGCGCGCCTGCCCGCGTCAACGGCCTAATGTCTGCGAGCAACAGTCCCGGTCTGGGCTGCACACCCATTTTTACGGAACTCGGCGAGCCAGTTTTTAAAGTCCAAGCCTGATGCGACATAAACGCCTTGGCTCAGCCTGCGGTTTGTGGCTAAATTTGCGGGCGAGCTTTATGGACAAGCGTAGTTTAAGATGATTAAGCGACTTGCTGGCACCTACGCTTTGAGCAATCACGCAGCATATGCTGCCATTACGCATCGGAACAGCCCGCTTCCCGGCTTGTTTGAGCGTGGCAAAAATGCTTTTCCGAATGCTGAGTTTAAAGGCGGAAGCCGCCGAATTTGGGTTTGAGATTCCTGCTGTGCGCGGCGGTCAATGGGTCGAAAGCAGCAACGAACGCGGCAATTTAAAAGGTCAAATATACGCGCAAAAACAAAAAACCGCCAAGTCATTGACTTGGCGGCTTAATTCTGGTTGCGGGGGCAGGATTTGAACCTGCGGCCTTCAGGTTATGAGCCTGACGAGCTACCGGGCTGCTCCACCCCGCGTTAAAAACCACTCTTTGCAGTAGCTCTTCA
>NZ_JBVYWO010000012.1:0-69129 GCF_056032725.1 Methylocystis sp. sgz306128 | reverse complement strand
ACCCATAAAGGTCAGGCCGCAAGAACCCCGCCGCCTACGTTTCTCTTTCTTCCGATATACTTGTCAAACAACAGCGCCTCAAAATGACTCTCGCCATCAAGACACATTCAGTTTCTAAAACGTCCGGCATCTTCAAGATGCCATTCATTAAAAACCCAGCCACTCCGCAAGATTGCAATTGCAACCATACAATGAACTGCGCGACCCGCACCCCGTAAATTTGCAACCAAGCAAACTGAACCAAAGTCCAGAGGAGCAAAACCGCGCCGCCCGCTGTATCTCTCAGCGGCGTCGCTGTCCATGTAGTGGTGATTACAAAATCGTCTTCGATGTGTCAAACAATTTTTGCAATCAAATGAAAACAAAATGACAAGTCGCTCAAAAATCGGCGTTTTTCCAGACACGTGACAAATCGATGATGAGTTCGATTCCGATCAGAAAAAGACTCCGTCCAATCCAGATGAACCAAAGCCGCGTGGCGCTCGCCGGCAGAAGCCTATTTGGCGAGCCGGTTCATAAAGCGAGATCGGGTTCTCCGCCCAGAGGCACGATTCCAGTTGGATTGATATGCCGGTGGCTGCCGTAATAATGGCCCTTGATATGCGCAAAGTTGACCGTCTCACGCACCCGGCCGTACCAAAAGAGCTTTTTCATCAGATTGTTGATGTGCGGATAATCACGAATTTGCCGAAGATTGCATTTGAAATGACCAAAATAGACGATGTCAAAGCGGATCAGCGTCGTGAACATCCGCCAGTCGGCCTCCGTCAGCGCCTCCCCGCACAGATATTCCCGGGTCGAAAGCCGGCGCTCGATCCAGTCTAGCGTTTCAAACAGGGGAATCACAGCCGCCTCATAGGCCGCCTGCGTCGAGGCGAATCCGGCGCGATAGACACCGTTGTTCAAAGTCGTGTAAATGCGCTGATTGACCTCCTCGATTTCGGCCCGCAGCGCCGCAGGATAATAATCGCCTGCGGCCGCACCGACATCATCGAAGGCCGAATTAAACATGCGGATAATATCGGCCGATTCATTATTGACGATTTCGCCTCGTACTTTGTCCCATAATACCGGCACGGTGACACGCCCCGTAAAGACCGGATCGGACGCGGCATAAACCTGCCATAAATATTGCGCATTCTGGATCGGATCGGCGATCACGCCTTCGTCCGGCGTGAAAGTCCAGCCATCATCAAGCATGAGCCAATGAACCACGGAAACGGAAATCATCTGTTCAAGTCCCTTGATCAGCCGGAAGATCAGGGTGCGATGAGCCCAGGGGCAGGCAAGCGACACGTAAAGGTGGTAACGTCCCGGCTCCGCTCTGAAACCGGACTTGCCCGTGGGACCAGCCGAACCGTCGGGCGTGATCCAGTTGCGGATAGAACTCGCCGGCCGCACAAAGGCGCCGTTCTCGGTCTTGGCGAGATGCTGCTGACGTTCCCATTTGCCGTTGATGAGTAACCCCAATTTTCCAGCCCTCCACCATTGAATTGCCAAACTAAAGCGAAATATGCATAAAATCTAATGAAACATATAAGCTTTTTTATAAGATGAATAAGGGCGGATTGAAACCACGTCATATTCACGCGAAATGAGGCAATTCATGCTTGTATATATCCAGCCGACAATCGGCGGGCTTCTGATCGGTCTTTCCGCTGTCTTGCTGCTTGGCCTCAATGGCCGGATCGCCGGCATCAGCGGCATTGTTTCAGGGGTGTTTCATCCCGAGATCAAAAGCAACATATGGCGCGCGGCCTTCTGTATCGGCCTGATTCTGGGGCCGGTTCTGGTTCAGACCCTGCTCGGCCACCCAGTTATCGGCGTTCCTGCGGCGTCGGCGCCTGTGCTGGCGATTGCCGGGTTCCTCGTGGGCATGGGCACCTGCACCGGCGGCGGATGCACGTCGGGTCATGGTGTTTGCGGACTGGCCCGCCTCGCGCCGCGCTCCATCGCGGCAACTGCGATTTTCATGCTGACAGCAATCATTACAGTCTATGTGGTGCGCCATGTCCTCTGACTCAACCCCGGTCCGCTTCGCGGCCGCCCCAAACCAGATCAGCCTTATCCTGTCGGCATTGGGCGCAGGCACATTGTTCGGAACGGGCCTTGCCCTTGCCGGAATGACGGATCCGGCTGTCGTGCTGGGTTTTCTTGATTTCGCTGGCTCGTGGAATCCCGCGCTGATATTTGTGATGGGCGGCGCTGTTGTCGTAAGTTTTTTCGGCTTCCGCCTGATCTTGCGGCAGGAAAGGCCCAAATTCGCGCCTGTATTCAGCCTCCCGACACGCGCGCTGATAGATGCAAAGCTCGTTCTGGGCGCCAGTCTCTTTGGGATCGGCTGGGGTCTTTCCGGCTATTGCCCCGGCCCGGCCGTGGCTTCGGTCAGCAGTGCCGGACTGCCGCTTGTCATCTTCCTTTGTGCAATGGTCATAGGCATGCTGAGCGCACGTTATCTCACGCTGGCCGACATGGAAGGCCGGTGAACCACCCGCCCGGTCTTGTGGACTAGGCCGGGCCAGATGGCTGAAGCAAAAGCCTAGACTTCGTGCTCGCGCCGGTCAGCCTCCGTCACCATCGCCAGATCAAGGATTTTCTGGATCTTCGCCGCATGGCGGAATGACGGATCGCCATTACGCCCTGCGCGTACCGCCGCGACAAAGCGCTGGTAATTTGTCTCCACCGGCGGAACATCGAGATTTTCCCAATCGGCATTCTCAACATTGGCCCCCATGCAGGCGCGCAGAAACGAGCCATCCTTGCGATGCATCACCTCGAGCGCGCCCTTGTCCCCGTAAACACGCAGTTTCAGTTCATTGAGGTGTCCGGTCGCCCAGCGCGACGCATGGATGACGCCGAGCGCGCCATTTGCGAAATCCACCGACATGGTGAAACTGTCGTTGGCGTCGAGATCATATTCGCCGATCCTGTTGCCGGGTGCTTTATCAAAGGTCTTGAGCCGGGCAAAGACATGGTCAATATCAAGACCGCTGCCATAACTGGCGAAATCCAGAATATGGATGCCAATATCGCCCAGCACGCCATTGGACCCGTGCTTTCTGGAAAGACGCCAGAGCCATTTTGATTCGGTGCGCCAGTCGCCCCAGGCTTTCGACACCAGCCAGCTTTGCAGGTAGGACGCTTCCACATGCCGGACGACGCCGATCTCTCCGGCCATAACCATAGCCCGCGCCTGCTGCAGCGGCGCGACATTGCGATATGTGAGATTGACCATGTTGACGAGGCCGGATTTTTCCGCTGCCTCCGTCATTTCCATCGCACTGGTGAAACTGGTGGCGAGCGGCTTTTCGCACAGGACGTGCTTACCGGCCGCCAGCAGCGCCAATGTCGTGTCGTGGTGCACGTTGTCGGGGGTTACATTGGTGGCGGCATCGAACTGCCCCCAGTCCAGCGCCGCGTCAAGCGACGTGAAGCGCTTCTCGATATGATGCAGGTCGGCAAAAGCCGTTACGCGCTCTTCTGCCACATCGACACAGCCAACCAACTGCACGCCGTCTATTTTTGCAAAATGTTCGGCATGGCTGTTGGCCATGCCGCCCGTGCCCAAAATCAGCAAACGCATGTAAGCTCCTATTTATATCCGGCCTCTCCGGCCATGTGCAATTTGCCGCCGCGCTCGACAATCGGCTCCAGCGCCGTTTCAACCGGCACGTTGGGTGCGTCATGCACCTGCGTGTAGGCAGGCGCGCGATTATGGGCCCATTTGACCGCATTGCGCAAAACCTGCCCAATTCGCGCATCATGATAGGTTGGATAGGTCTCGTGACCGGGACGAAAATAGAAAATATGCCCTGCCCCGCGCTTATAGGTCAGGCCAGAGCGAAAGATCTCCCCGCCCTGAAACCACGAAATGAACACGGTCTCCAGCGGTTCTGGCACCGAAAAGAACTCGCCATACATTTCCTCATTTTCGAGCTCGAAATGCTCCGGCAGGCCCTGCGCGATGGGGTGCGATGGATTGACGACCCATAAGCGCTCGCGCTCGCCGGCCTCGCGCCATTTCAGCGAACAGGGCGTCCCCATCAGCCGCTTGAAAATCTTGGAATAATGCGCCGAATGCAGCACAATCAGCCCCATGCCCTCCCAGACGCGACGCGCGACGCGCTCAACGATCTCGTCCGCAACAGCGCCATGATCCTTGTGGCCCCACCACAACAGCACATCCGTCTCGGCAAGAACGGATTCGCTCAGTCCATGCTCCGGTTGCTGCAGCGTGGCTGTGCGCGCAACGATATCAGGATCCTGCCGCAGCGATGCTGCAATGGTTTGATGCATACCCTCCGGATAGATTTCGCCGACCACGGCGTTGATATGCTCGTGAATATTCTCGCCCCAGACTGTCGCGCGCGTCGTCATTATCAAATTTCCTTTATCTGACCATTCATGACCGGGACGGCCTGCCCTGCTCATTGAACCTGTGAATATGGCCTTCAACCGGCGTCACATGCAATATGGTTCCCGGTGCGTGGTGCACAGTTCCGACAACACGCACGGTCAGCGGCTCCTCCATGCCGATGTCGACATAAACAAACGAATCGGCGCCAAGATTCTCGGTATGGACAACAGGGCCGGACCAGACTCCATCCATGCGCGTGATCTGCAGATGCTCGGGCCGCACGCCCACCGTGTGGCACTGATAGACCGCCGCCCTGGAACCGGTGATGAAATTCATCTTCGGCGAACCGATGAAGCCCGCGACAAAAACCGAATTGGGCTTTTCGTAGAGTTCCAGCGGCGTGCCCACCTGCTCCACCACACCGTCGCGCAGGACGCAGATACGGTCCGCCAGCGTCATCGCCTCAACCTGATCATGCGTGACATAAATCATCGTGGTGTTGTTCATGTCGTGGTGCAGCTTGGCAATTTCGAGGCGTGTGGCCACACGAAGCGCGGCATCCAGATTCGACAGCGGTTCGTCGAACAGAAAAATGCGCGGATCGCGCACGATGGCGCGGCCAATGGCGACGCGCTGCCTCTGTCCGCCCGAGAGCTGCTTAGGCAGCCGGTCGAGATATGGCGTGATCTGGAGCAGCTTGGCGGCCTCGGCCACACGCTTTTCAATCTGCGCCTTGTCGCCCTTGGCGAGTTCCATGCCAAACGCCATATTCTCCGAAACCCTCATATGCGGGTAAAGCGCATAGGATTGGAACACCATGGCGATACCGCGTTTCGAGGGCGCCAGATGATTGACCACCTGCCCGTCAAAGATAAGCTCGCCCGAGGTGATATCCTCAAGCCCGGCAATGAGGCGCAGCAGAGTGGATTTGCCGCAGCCCGAAGGACCGACAAAAACCATGAATTCGCCCGACTCGACTTCGAGATCGACCCCCTTGATCACATTGACCGCGCCGAAGCTTTTGCGAAGATTTTTGATCTGAATAGCGGCCATCAGTCGCCCCCTTAACCTTTGACGCCGCCAGCCGTAAGGCCGGAGATGATTTTGCGTTGAAAAACAAGAACCAGCACGACAAGCGGAACCGTGACGATAACCGAGGCCGCCATGATCAGCCCCCAGGGAATCTCATGTTCCGAACTGCCGGAAAGCAGAGCTATCGCCACCGGAACGGTGCGCGTGGTGTTGGAACTGGTGAAGGTCAATGCGAAAAGAAATTCGTTCCACGCGCCGATGAATCCAAGCAGGCCCGTCGTCACCAGCGCTGGCCACATCAGGGGCAGAAAAACGCGGGTGATGATGATCCACGGGCTTGCGCCATCGACAATAGCCGCCTCTTCCACCTCAACCGGCAGATCTCGCATGAAAGTGGTCAGCACCCAGACCGTAAACGGCAGAGTGAAGATCGTGTAGGAAAAAATCAGCGCCCATATCGTGTTGAATATATGAAAGAAGCGGACCAGTTCGAACAATCCGGCCAGCACCGCGATCTGCGGAAACATCGAAATGCCGAGGATGGTCATCAATATGAGAGAACGCCCGCGAAACCGCACCCGCGCCAGAGCAAAGGAAGCCGTCACGCCGAGAAATAATGAAAGCGCAACCGTAAGACTGGCAACGAGCAGGGAATTTCCGAGATTTTCAATGAAATTACCATTGCTCAGCACATTCGTGAAATTGCCGAAATCAAATGAACTCGGGAAATATTCAATGAGAAAAATTGCCGATCCCGATTTAAAGCTTGTCAGCAGCGCGTAATAAAACGGGAAAACCGACACGACGACAATGATGACAACACCGAGATAGAACAGCACGCGCTTGAGGATATCAGTCAGCATCAGCGATCCCCCCCGTCAAAGCGCACACCGCCGATCCAGATATAGAGCCCCGCCATCAGCGCGATCAGCAGGAACAGCATGGTCGATTCCGCGGAGCCATAAGCGAATTTGTCAAAATCGATCAGGTTTTCGCGCGCCAGCACCGAAATAGTCTTGGTCGCCGAGGAGTTGGGCGTCAGCACATAAATGAGGTCAAAAATGCGCATCGCGTCCAGCATGCGGAAAATGATGGCCACCATCAGCGCCGGACGAACCAGCGGCAGCGTGATGCGGAAAAACTGCTTTACCGGATGCACGCCGTCTATTTCGGCAGCCTCGTAAATATCCTTCGGCACCATTTGCAGACCGGCCAGAATGAGCAGCGCCATGAATGGCGTCGTCTTCCACACATCCACCAGAAGAACGGCAAGCATGGCCGTCTCGTTGGTCGCCGTCCAGGCGATGTTATGATCAATCAGGCCAAGATGCTTGGCCATATCGTTGATGATGCCGAACTGGTCGCTCAGCATCCAGCGCCACATCTGCGCCGAGACGATGGTGGGAATCGCCCATGGGATAAGGATCGCCGCGCGGATGATCGAACGCCCCGGAAATTCGGCATTGAGGAACAGCGCCACGATCATGCCGAAAAAGGCTTCCAGCGTGACGGAAACAAGGCTGAAGCGGATCGTGTTCCATACGGCGTTCCACCAGGCAGGATCAGCCAGCAGGCCGGAATAGATACGCCGCCCGCTCTTCAAGGTTATCCAGCCGAAGTAATTGCCAAAGCCCACATAGGAGCTGTGGTAGAGATCGGTCAGCGAGGCATTGGTGAAGGAGAAATAGATCGTCCTTGCCAAGGGCCAGCCGGCGACAACGGCGAGCGCCATCAGCATCGGAACGAGGAACAGGCGCGCTGCCCTGAGCCGTTCCTTCGTGAGGTCCGAAACGCCGGGCACGACAACCAGAGCAACATCCGGTTCTGTCTGATTTTGCGACATTGACTCGTCTCCCATGCAGGGGGCCGAAAAGACACGGGCGCTTTGAGCAACCGCCCGCGTTCAGTTTGTCACTTCAGGCTGCAGCTACCACTTCGCGCCTTTGAGCTCGGTCAGTTTGGCTTCGAGTTCCTCAAGGTTGTCTGCGGCAGAGCCCTTGCCGGAAATGGTGTCATGCACGGCATTCCAGAACAGCGAAGACACTTCGTTATATTTCACCTTCGTTGGTGCTGACGGGCGCGGCACCGCATTCAGGAAGATTTCTTTCCAGCGCGGAATGATCGGCTGGGCTTTAGCTATATCCGGATCATCATAAAGAGAGATGATGGTTGGCAGATGCGATGCCTCAATGGCATTGGCTTTCTGATTTTCGGCCGATGCGAGGAACAGCGCCAGTTCGATCGCTTCCTTGGGATGTTTTGAATATTTCGACACGGCGACATTCCAGCCGCCCAGCGTCGCGGCAGATTTGTCCTGCGCCGAACCGGCCGGCAATGGCACGACATCAAATTTGCCCTTGATCTTCGAATCCGCACTGTTGCCCAGCGCATAGGCATAGGGCCAGTTGCGCATGAATACGGCATTGCCGATCTGCCAGACGCCGCGAGAATCCTCCTCGCCATAAGCCAGAACGCCGGTGGGCGAAATAGCGCCAACCCAGCCCCTGGCCCGGTCCAGCGCGGCAACCGCTTTCGGATTATTGATGGAAATGGTGCCGTCAGCTTCAACAATCTGACCGCCGCCGGAGGATTTCACCCATTCGAGCGCATCGCAGGTCAGTCCCTCATAGGCATTGCCCTGAAACACGAAGCCATAAATGTCCTTGTTTCCGGCTGCGCGCTCCTTGTCCTGAATTTCCTTTGCTGTCGCCGCCATTTCATCCCAGGTCTTGGGAGGGGTCTTGCCGTATTTTTCCAGAAGGTCCTTGCGATAATAAAGCGCCGGCGCATCGGTAAAATAGGGCAGCGCCACGAGCTTGCCGTTCACGGTCTGCGATTCGATGATGGACGGAAAATGCTGCTTGACCACATCCTTTGCTGCATCCGTCAGATCAAGGAACTGCGCGGCCAGTTGCGGCGCCCAGATCACATCGGTCTGATACACGTCTATGTCGGTCGAGCCAGCGGCGAGCCACAATTTATATTGGGCAAACTGATCCGTCGTCGACGACGGCATCGGCACCAGCGTGACGTGATTGCCGGTCTTCTTTTCAAACACCGCAAATTGCTGCTTGAGAAACTCTATATCCTTTCCGGTCGCGCCGGAAACGTAAGAGAGGTCCACGGCGAGCGCCGGCCCCGACAGAATGGTCGCGCCGACAAGGGCGCACAGCAGAGAAGATTTGAATTTCACTTTGTCCTCCCGAGACATTTTGTGCTTTCCGGAGGCAAAATCACCCTCATCTCCGGATGAAGCCGCTCCAACCGCTGATTATAAGGCTACAACGTTTTCAAAGCGCTTTAGAAACAACGTCACAAAAAGCCACAGATGAGTCAAGCGCAAATTCAGGCGGCGCCAGTTTCCGAAAAATTTTAATGCAGACGCGAGGTAAAAATCTAAATTCCGATTGGAATTATATACGGCATTTGAATAGTTTAATGCAGATTTTCCTTTATCGCGCTGACCACCCGATCCGCGATGGATAATTAGCCCACCTCTCACCTGTAATTCTGATGGAATTCAGATTTAATGAAAGCGCTTTAAAAACATATCGATTAGCCGGAAACCGGAACGAAACCGCCTGCTTATGGCAGGAAGCAACAAGATCAGACAGAACAAAAAAGGGGGAAAATATCTGAACGCGCTGGTCAGAAAGGTCTGAACCAGCAACACGCCAATTTTTTATGATTGAAATCAAATAAAAAATGGCGAGAGAGACGGGGCTCGAACCCGCGACCTCCGGCGTGACAGGCCGGCGCTCTAACCAACTGAGCTACTCCCCCGCAGCAATGCTTCGCAGTGCGTTGCAGAGGAGGCTCAGATACTTGGGGCAGACGGCGAAGTCAAGCGCCCTCACGCATCTTCTGCATCATTTGTTGAAAATTCTTCGTCAGTCTCCTCAACCGGAACGGCATAAGCTCCTGAAAACCAACGATGAAGATCGATATCGGCGCAACGCTTCGAGCAGAAAGGCCGATATTTTTTATCCACAGGCCGGTCGCACAGCGCACATTTTCTGGTTCCGAAGGAGGATAGAATTTCATTGTCCATGGAATCAGGAGCCTCAGGCAGAATGCCAGCTGGAGAGAACCGGATAGCCCTCGCCCATCAGCAGGGCGTAGGTTTCGTTTAGCGGCAGGCCGACAACAGAGGAATAGGAACCGATCATGCGCGACACGAACGCGCCTGCAAGCCCCTGCACGGCATAACCGCCAGCCTTGCCGCTCCATTCGCCATTAGCGAGATAGGCATCGATTTCAGCCGCGGACAGCCGCTTGAACCGCATGCGCGTTTCCACGAGCTTATGCCTTCGCCCGCCCTTTGGCGTGATCAGGGTCACGCCGGTATAAACGCGGTGCGCGCGCCCTGAGAGCAGCCGCAAGCAGCTTTCTGCTTCTTCCGTCAGTTCGCATTTGGGCAATATGCGCCGCCCGACAGCGACAACCGTATCCGCGCCCAGAATATAGGCCCCTGCAAGTTCGGGGCGGGCCTGCGCCACCTTAAAAGCCGCCTCTGCCTTTTCAGCGGACAAGCGTTCGGCCAGGCCGCGGGGCGACTCATTGCGCTGCGGCGTTTCATCGAGATCGGTCGGCAGCAGGGCGCTCGGCTCGATGCCGATTTGCTGCAACAGTGCCAGCCGGCGCGCGGAAGCAGACGCAAGCACAAGCCGCGGCCGCTCTGGTTGCGGCGCGGATGACATAGCGAACATCTGCGACAAATCCACCTGCGCCGGGTGTTGATCGTTCATTGTGTCACGCCTCTCTGTTTATGGGATAAGGCCTGACAAACAACTTATTTGAAGCGGTAGGTGATCCGGCCCTTGGTCAAATCATAGGGTGTCATTTCGATCAGAACTTTATCACCCGTCAACACACGAATTCTGTTCTTGCGCATCTTTCCGGCGGTATGCGCGATAATTTCGTGCTCATTTTCCAGTTTCACACGGAAGGTGGCATTCGGCAGCAGTTCGGACACGATACCCGGAAACTCGAGCAATTCTTCTTTCGACATATGATCCTATCTTTCAGCAACGGGCAAATTCATCGGCCCTGCATGGTTTATCCAGCTATAATATAGTGCAACATCGTTGTTTTGTGAACTGTTTGTTACGTAATCCCATCCGCGGCCGTCCAGATCACCCGGCGATTGCTGCGACAATCTCTGATTTTCGCCCATGAAATACAGTACCAGACAGGCATGCGCGCCCGTCAGCCCCGTTCCTTCAGCAATCGGGATTTCTCGCGGCCCCAGTCGCGCTGCTTCTCGGTTTCGCGCTTGTCGTGCAGTTTCTTGCCCTTGCCAATGGCAATCTCAACCTTTGCACGGCCCTTGTCGTTGAAAAACACCTTGAGCGGCACAATGGTCATGCCGTCGCGCTCAACCGCCTGCGCCAGCTTGGCGATCTCGCGCCCACGCAACAGCAGCTTGCGCGGGCGGCGGCGCTCATGGTTGAACTGATTGGCCTGCAAATATTCCGGAATATCGGCATTGACGAGAAAAAGCTCGCCATTCTTCACCTGAGCGTAGGATTCGCCGATAGTGGCCTTGCCGCCGCGCAGGCTTTTCACCTCCGTGCCGGTCAAGGCAAGCCCTGCCTCGAACACATCGCCGATTTCATAATTGAACCGGGCTTTGCGATTGTCGGCAACGATCTTGAAATTTGTCTGCGGCTTGGCGGCCAAAGTGAACCTCTATTCCTGCAAGATGCCGGCGTGAGCCATAGCCTTGCGGATAATCATATTGGTTGCCTCGGTGCCCGGCACAAGAGGCAGGCGCACTTCGTTGCGCATTCGTCCAAGCACCGACAGGCCATATTTGGCGCCCGTCACACCCGCTTCGGTGAATACAGCGGCGTGAAGCGGAATCAACCTGTCCTGCGTCCTGAGCGCGGTGGCGAAATCGCCAGCCAGACACTGCTCCTGCAGGTCCGCGCAAAGGCGCGGCGCAATATTGGAGACCACCGAAATACAGCCATGCCCGCCATGCACCATCACCGCCAGAGCGGTCATATCCTCGCCCGAAAGCTGGATGAAATCCGGCCCCATGGCGGCGCGCTGCAGCGAGATGCGCGCCACATTGCCGGTGGCATCCTTCACGCCGACGATATTCTTCAGCTCATAAAGCCGCTTCATCGTATCGACCGACATGTCGACGACGGAGCGCGGCGGAATGTTATAGATGATGATCGGAATGCCGATCGCGTCGTTCACGGCCTTGAAGTGCTGGTACAGCCCTTCCTGATTGGGCTTGTTATAATAGGGCGTGACCACAAGAACGCCATCGGCCCCGGCCTTCTCGGCATGGCGGGCGAGATCAATGGCCTCGCGCGTGTTGTTCGAGCCGGCGCCGGCCAGTACCGGCACCCTGCCCCGCGCCTCTGCAATGCAGATTTCAACGACACGCTTATGCTCATCGTGGCTTAAGGTCGGGCTTTCGCCCGTGGTGCCGACTGGAACCAGACCATGTGTGCCGGATTCGATCTGCCAGTTCACGAAATTCCGGAAGGCCGCCTCATCCACCGCGCCATGCTTGAATGGCGTCACCAGTGCGGTCATTGAGCCTCTAAACTTATTCGCATATGACATGGGCTTGAGTCCGATAATTTTTTTCAAGAGTGCTGCCAGACATAAAGGCTAGACCCGAAAAGGGAAAGAGCTTTGTCGTGCCCCTTGCCTGAGAATTTCCTGCCTTTATTGTGAATTTCGAAACAGGAGGCAGCATGATCCCCTCTTCCAACCCTATTCGACATCATTTCGTCACCTCAACCGACGGTTTGCAGTTGCATTACAGCGAGATCGGCGAAACGCTCGGCGGTCTGCCCGTCGTGTGCCTGCCCGGCGTCTCACGTCCAGCGGCGGATTTCGATTTTATCGGCGGAATGCTGAATTCAGGAAAGATCGGCAGGGCGCGCCGCATCATCGCCATCGACTATCGCGGCCGCGGCCTGTCTGAATGGGATAAGAACTCCGATAATTACTCGATTCAGGTGGAATATGAGGATATGCGCACGGTTCTCGCCCATGCGGGAATTTCCCGGGCCATTTTCGTCGGCACGTCACGCGGCGGCATTCAGACCATGTTCGCGGCTGTCAAGGATCCGGCTCTGGTGCATGCTGCGGTGCTGAACGATATCGGCCCCGTGATCGAAATTGGAGGCTTGATGCGGATCAAGGATTATGTCGGCAAATTTCCGCCCGTATCGAAATGGAAGGATGTTGTCGCAATTCTCAAGGCCAGCATGGCTGAACATTTTCCTGCTGTCTCCGACGCGGAATTTGAAACTTACGCCCGCATCACCTTCGTTGAAAAGAATGGCATCATCGTCATGCGCTACGATCCCGCCGTCGCAAAAACCTTTGAAGCGGTGACGCGCGATAATCCGCTGCCCGCCATCTGGCCGCTTTATGAGGCTCTGGCCGACGTGCCACTGCTGATTCTGCGCGGCTCGACATCAGACCTGCTTTCGCCTGCGACGGTTGAGGAAATGATGCTCCGCCATCCCGGCGCAGAATTTCATGAAATCAACGGACAGGGCCACGCGCCACTTCTGCTGGACGCGCCTTCCTGCGAGGTGATCGCCAGATTCATCGCCAAGGTCGATCCCTGATTGTCAGCAAGACCGCTGCTGCCCGCATAGGCGGACAGCTTCGGCGTCGTCCGTCTTATGCGTCCTGCGCCTGTGCCTCCACAACGGCAATGGCCGTCATATTGACAATGCCGCGCGCCGTGACAGAGCCGGTGACAACATGCGCGGGCTTGGCAGGACCCAACAGGATCGGGCCGACAGGCAGCGCATCGGCAACAACCTTGGTCAGTTGAAAGGCGATGTTGGCTGCATCGAGGTTCGGCATCACCAGCACATTGGCTTCGCCTTTCAGCGCCGATGTTGGCAAAACAATATCGCGGATCATCTGGCTCATTGCCGTATCGGCCTGCATTTCGCCGTCCACTTCCAGTTGCGGCGCGCGCTCGCGGATAAGGGAGAGCGCCTCGCGCATCCGCATGGCAGACGCACTGTCCGCTTCGCCAAAGTCGGAATGCGACAGCAAAGCGATTTTCGGCTCCATCCCGAAACGCGATACGTGCTCGGCGCAAAGAATGGTCATATCGGCCAATTCGCCCGCGCTGGGATTTTCGCGCACATGCGTGTCCGCGATGAAGAAAGCTCCCCGCGACGTGATCAGAAGGCTCATGGCGGAGAAATCCTGCACGCCGGGCGCCAGTCCGATAATGTCCTTAATATGCTTGAGCCGCGAACGGAAACGCCCTTCCAGTCCACAGATCATCGCGTCGGCAATACCGCGCCGCACGGCGATGGCGGCAATGATCGTGCTGTTGGTGCGCACCAGCGTGCGCGCGGCAGCGGGTGAAATACCCTTGCGCCCGGCGGCTTCGGCATATTCTGCAACAAATTCGCGATAACGCGGGTCATTTTCCGGATTGACGAGTTCGAAATCCCGTCCGGCGCGTATCGACAGGCCAAAGCGCTCCAGACGCGACTCAACGACATGCGGACGCCCGATAAGGATCGGAATGGCCAGCCCTTCTTCGATCACCACCTGCGCGGCGCGGAGCACGCGCTCCTCCTCGCCATCGGCATAGATCACGCGCTTGGGGTTGAGTTTTGCCTTTTCAAACAATGGCTTCATGATGAAGCCGGAGCGGAAGACAAAGCGCGAAAGCTGCTCGGCATAGGCCTTGAAATCATCGATCGGCTTGCGCGCCACGCCCGTATCCATGGCGGCTTTCGCGACAGCAGGCGCAATGCGCAGGATCAGGCGCGGATCAAACGGCGACGGGATCAGAGAATTTGCGCCAAACATCGGTGCTTCGCCGCCATAAGCGCGCGCCACAACATCGCTCGGCGCCTCGCGGGAGAGCTCGGCTATGGCATG
This sequence comes from Methylocystis sp. sgz306128, assembly GCF_056032725.1. Taxonomy (NCBI): domain Bacteria; kingdom Pseudomonadati; phylum Pseudomonadota; class Alphaproteobacteria; order Hyphomicrobiales; family Methylocystaceae; genus Methylocystis; species Methylocystis sp. sgz306128. The sequence continues at coordinate 54,845 of NZ_JBVYWO010000012.1, read as the reverse complement.
AACCGCAGCCCGTTTCATTTCCTCGTTGATCGTGGTGGCGTGCACATCCAGCGCGCCCCGGAATATATACGGGAAACACAGGACATTGTTGACCTGATTGGGATAATCCGAACGACCGGTGCAGATCATCGCATCGGGGCGCACCTTCAGCGCCTCTTCGGGCATAATCTCCGGGTTGGGATTGGCCAGCGCCAGAATCAGCGGCTTGTCGGCCATGGTCTCAACCATATCGGGCTTCAGCACCCCGCCGGCCGACAGGCCGAGGAACACGTCAGCCCCGCCAATAACGTCCCGAAGGGTTCTCGCTTCCGTCTTCTGGGCGTAAACCGCTTTCCACTGATCCATCAGCTTGGTGCGGCCCTCAAAAACAACCCCTTCGAGGTCGCTTACCCAGACATTCTCGCGCTTGACGCCCAGCGCCACCAACTGGTTGAGACAAGCCAGCGCCGCAGCCCCCGCCCCGCTGGCAACCACCTTGACCTTGCTGATGTCCTTGCCCGCGAGTTCAAGGCCATTAAGAACCGCCGCGCCGACAATAATAGCCGTGCCGTGCTGGTCATCGTGAAAAACCGGAATCTTCATGCGCTCGCGGCACCGGCGCTCCACTTCGAAACATTCGGGCGCCTTGATATCCTCAAGATTGATGCCGCCAAATGTCGGCTCCAGCGCGCAAATGACATCGACCAATTTATCGACATTCTTTTCGTCGACTTCGATGTCGAACACATCGATACCGGCAAATTTCTTGAACAGGACGGCCTTGCCCTCCATCACCGGCTTCGAGGCCAGCGGGCCGATATCGCCAAGCCCAAGAACGGCCGTGCCATTGGAGAGTACAGCGACCAGATTCTGCCGCACGGTCACTTCCGCCGCCACTGCCGGGTTTTCGACAATGGCCTCGCAGGCCGCAGCCACGCCGGGAGAATAGGCCAGCGCCAGATCGCGCTGGTTGCCGAGAGGCTTCGTTGCCTGAATCTCAAGCTTTCCCGGCTTGGGAAAGCGATGATAGACCATCGCGCCAGAACGCAGATCATCCGACATATTTGAAGCCATACGACACCCCTTTATCAGCAAGCTTTTTTAGCGGCAAATGCGCAAAAGACCAAAGGGAGAATGCCGGTGGACGGATAACTTTTCGCAGAGTGGAAAAGTTAGCCGCAGCACATCACTGTCGATATACGGTCGGACTTATCCTTGCGTCGGCGACGGCGGAATCAGGAACGGCCGATGCTGGTGCAGTTTGACGCCATCCAGAATCGCCTCAAACTTTTCGAGATAATGCAACGCCATGCGCTTGGAACTGAACGTATCGCGCGCATATTCGTGACAGGTTCGCGCATCGTAGGTTCGGCTGAGGATCGCTTGCGCCAGATCATCCAGCGAACGCGAAGCGGAAAGATATCCAACGTCAGGAACAATCATCTCCGGCAACGATCCGTTCGGGAAACCATAAACCGGCGCACCAAAAAACAGGCTTTCGATCATCGCCAGACCAAAGGGCTCCTCCCAGAGCACGGGAAAGATAAAACCGCGCGAGCCGTTGAGAAGATCGAACTTCTGCTGCCCGCCGACCATGCCGTAAAACCTGGCCCGCGGCGTAAACGTGAAACGAAAACCGCGGCTCAGGTTAAGACGATTGCCGCCCAGCACCGCCAGAGTCACCTTGGCCATCTGCGCCACCTTGATCGCGCCGACGACATTCTTCACGCGCCACGAGGCCTTGCCAAGAAAATGAAAGTAGGTGCGCGGACGGTTAAAATCCACCTCCCCGTAAGCATCCCAGTTAAGGCCGTTATAAACATATTGATCAGAACTGTGGCGCTTCGCGTGATCCTGAGAAACGAACACCGTGTTGAACGGGCGCGAGTGGCCAATTTTCAGATTGCTGTGTTCGGTAACGAGATATGGCAGATCAAAGTCCGTATCGAGATCAAAATCAGGCGTAAACTTGAAATGCACCAGATCCACATCGCGCGGCATCTGCGGCTTGAGAGGCCGTTTTTTATCGTAGGGAACGACCCTTGCAAAATCGCAGTGCGAGCCCTCAGGCACCATGAAGGTGATCTGGTGCCCCAGTTTGGTGAGTTCCAGCGCAAGATCCCAGATGACACGCTCGGTTCCGCCATAAGCAAAGACTGGAACAGGAACCCGGTTGACGATCAGAATGTGCATCTTGTTCTCACCATGGACGGCAGGGACTGCGCTGGTTCATTTCGGCTGCAAATTCACCCGCAGGCTCAATTCGCGCAATTGTTTTGGGGTGGCCTCTGTCGGCGCGCCCATCAGCAGGTCCTCTGCGCGCTGGTTCATCGGGAACAGCGCCACTTCACGCAGGTTCTGCTCACCGGCCAGCAACATGATGATGCGGTCGACGCCCGCCGCCATGCCGCCATGCGGCGGCGCGCCATATTGGAAGGCGCGATACATGCCGCCAAAGCGATCGATCACCGTCTGCTCGGAATAGCCCGCGATTTCGAAGGCCTTCACCATCGCCTGCGGCTTGTGGTTGCGAATGCCGCCCGAGGCAATCTCGAAGCCGTTGCAGGCAATATCATATTGGAAGGCCTTGATGGTCAGCGGATCCTGATTTTCCAGTGCATCCAGCCCACCCTGCGGCATGGAGAACGGATTATGCGAGAAATCGACCTTCTTCTCGTCTTCATTCCATTCAAACATGGGGAAATCGACGATCCAGGCCAGAGCAAACTGGTCTTCGTCAATCAGTTTGAGCTCCTCGCCCACCTTGTTGCGCGCGACGCCAGCAAATTTATAAAACACATTCGGATCACCCGCGACAAAGAAGGCCGCATCGCCCGCCTTGAGGCCGAGCTGAACGCGGATAGCCTCGGAACGCTCGGGGCCAATGTTGTTGGCAATCGGCCCTGCCGCCTCGGCCCTGCCCTCTGTCTCGCGCCAGAAAATATAGCCAAGACCCGGCTGGCCCTCGGATTGCGCAAATGAGTTCATGCGGTCGCAGAATGTGCGCTGGCCGCCGGTGGGCGCCGGAATGGCCCATACGGCATTTTTCGCTGTCTCCAGCATCCGCGCGAACACTTTGAAGTTCGAACCGCGGAAATGCTCAGACACGTCCTGCATTTCAATCGGATTGCGCAGATCCGGCTTGTCCGAACCATATTTGCGCAGGGCTTCGGCATAAGGAATGCGCGGCCAGCCCTTGGTGACCCGCTTACCCTTGCCGAACTCCTCGAAGATTCCGGTAATGACAGGCTCAATTGTTGCAAAAACATCTTCCTGCTCGACGAAGCTCATCTCCAGATCGAGCTGATAGAACTCGCCGGGCAGACGGTCGGCGCGCGGGTCCTCGTCGCGGAAGCACGGCGCAATCTGGAAATAGCGGTCGAAGCCCGCCATCATGAGAAGTTGCTTGTATTGCTGCGGCGCCTGCGGCAGCGCATAGAACGTGCCAGGATGAATGCGGCTCGGAACCAGAAAATCTCGCGCACCCTCGGGGCTGGAGGCTGTCAGAATCGGTGTCTGGAACTCATTAAAGCCCTGCCCCATCATGCGGCTGCGCATGGAGCTGATCACCTTGCCGCGCAGCATGATGTTGTTGTGCAGGCGCTCGCGCCGCAGATCAAGGAAGCGATATTTGAGCCGCGTCTCTTCAGGATAATCGACATCGCCGAAAACAGGGAGCGGCAGTTCGGCCGCAGCGCCCAGCACTTCAACGCTTTTGATAAAGACTTCCACCAATCCTGTGGGAAGATTCGGGTTTTCCGTTCCGGCGGGGCGCGCGCGCACAAGACCGTTGATCTGCACCACCCATTCCGCACGGAATTTTTCAACGTCGCGGAAGGCAGGCGAATCCGGGTCGGCAACACATTGCGTCAGGCCATAATGGTCGCGCAGATCGATGAACAGCACACCGCCATGGTCGCGGATACGATGGCACCAGCCGGAAAGACTGACATCCTGGCCGATGGAATCCACGGTCAGTTCGGCGCAGGTATGGGTGCGATATCTGGATTTCAGCAGCGACATTTTTCTACTTTTCAGAGTTGAATTTTGCGAGGCGAGAGGTACATGCCGCCTCGCCTTTGTCAAGGATGGTTACAGGCCGAGCATCAATTTAAGGTTTTGCACAGCAGCGCCCGATGCGCCCTTGCCCAGATTATCGAGTTTGGCCACCAGAACGGCCTGACGCGCCGACTCATTGGCAAACACGCGGAGCTCCATATTATTGGTGTCGTTGAGGCTTTCGGCCTCAAGCTTGGTCACGTCCTGCGCCGACGGCACCAGAACCGGACCATCTGTTCCGTAATGCGCCCTCAGCGCCGCCTCAAGATCGGCTGCCTTAGGCCGCCCCGGTAAGGCATCGAGAAAAAGCGGAACCGACACCAGCATGCCCTGCGCGAAATTGCCCACCGACGGCACGAACAAAACACGCTGCCTCATGCCCGAATAGGCCTGAATTTCCGGTACATGCTTGTGCGCAAGGCCCAGGGCATATAATTCGAAACTTGGCGCGCGATGCGCCTGATAATCGGCAATCATGCTTTTGCCGCCACCGCTGTAGCCGGAGACGGCATTGATCGAAACCGGAAAATCGGCAGGCAGCAGCCCGGCATCCGTCAGCGGCCGCAAGAGCGCAATCGCACCCGTCGCATAGCAGCCGGGGTTGGCAACGCGCCGCGCCGAGGCAATGGCCGCGCTCTGGCTGCGGGCCAGTTCGGCAAAGCCATAGATCCAGCCGGGCGCCACCCGGTGCGCAGTGGATGCATCAAGAATTTTGGGAGCCTTGTCGCCCAGTTTATCCGCAATAGCGACCGTGGCCTTGGCGGCCTCGTCCGGCAGACACAGAATGACGAGGTCGACTTCCTGCATCAATGCTGCCTTGGCGGCATCGTCCTTGCGCAGATCAGGCGCCAGACTGCGCAGCACCACGCCGGGCATGGATTCGAGCCGCGCCCGGATTCCGAGCCCGGTTGTTCCGGCCTCTCCATCGATGAATATCTGCTTCACGTCGCGATCCTTTCGCTGCACCGCACAGCGAGCTTCGATTTATGCCAATTCGGGAGCTGTTTCAACGTGTTTCACGTGACCTTGCCTCATAAAGTAAAATTCTCCCGCCCAACGTTACGGAATAAATCTCGCGTCATTTGATCAATTATCGCTTCGCTGCCATTGAGAGGGCGCAATTCTCGCCTAATTACAACGTCAAACAATAAGGCGCCGGACGAGAGCCAGCGCCACTGGCCGGCATTAGTGTTTACAGATCAGTAAATTGCCAGCCCAACTTGATTCATTTTATGAATAACAGGCCAGATTATCCGCCGGCCTGAACAATACAGGAAGGAAAATTTCAATGAAAATCGCCTCCCGATTGATGATAGCCGCACTCGCGGGCACACTCGCCGCCAGCCCGGCCTTTGCAGAAATGATGCATTTCGAAGCGAAACTGAGTGGCGCTCAGGAAGTGCCGCCGACAACCTCCACCGGTACTGGCACGGTCGAAATAACCTATGACACAGCCACCAAGACCCTGAGCTGGAGCGGCACATATTCTGGCCTGACCGGCCCGGCCACAATGGCGCATTTTCATGGTCCGGCAGAAGCCGGTAAAAGCGCTGGCGTTGAAGTTCCGCTGAAAACAGTGACAAACCCGCTCAAGGGTTCGGCGCAGCTCAGCGATTCTCAGGCTGCCGATCTGAAGGCCGGCAAGCTTTATCTCAACATCCACACCGCGGCCAATGGCGGCGGCGAAATTCGCGGACAGGTTCTGCCGACCAAATAAGGCGCGCGGCCGACCGGTTCGGCATTGCTGCCCCGGAAAGCAAAAAGGCCGCGCATGAGTGATGCGCGGCCTGAAACGAAAGTCTGAAAAATCAGCGCTTCGAGAACTGGAAGCTTCTGCGGGCCTTCTTCTTGCCGTACTTCTTGCGCTCGACGACGCGTGAATCGCGTGTGAGAAAGCCTTCCGGCTTCAGTACGGCACGCAGTTCCGGCTCGAAATAGGTGAGAGCCTTGGCAATGCCGTGACGCACGGCGCCTGCCTGACCGGAGAGACCGCCGCCGGCGCAGGTGACAATCACGTCATACTGGGTCTGACGGTTAGCCACGACCAGCGGCTGATTCAGCAGCATCCGCAGCACCGGACGGGCAAAATATGTTTCCAGCGTACGGGCATTGACGGTGATCTTGCCGCTGCCGCGCTTCAGCCAGACACGTGCAACGGCATTCTTACGCTTGCCGGTGGCATAGGCGCGGCCGAGCTTGTCGAGCTTCTGGACATGCTTGGGAGCCTCCGGCTGTGCGGAGGTTGCAGACTTGAGGTCCTGCAGGGAGGAAATGGTATCAGCCATGTTCAGGCGCTCCGCTTGGCATTTTGCACCGAATTCTTCGGGCTGAGGGCTGCAACATCCAGAACAACGGGGGTCTGGGCTGCGTGAGGATGCTCGCCACCCTTATACACGCGCAGGTTGGACAATTGCTGGCGGCCCAGAGGGCCACGCGGCAGCATGCGCTGCACAGCCTTCTCGACGATACGCTCCGGGAAACGACCTTCCAGAATGAACTTGGCCGAACGCTCCTTGATGCCGCCCGGGAAGCCGGTATGGTGATGATACACCTTCTGGTCCCGCTTGCGGCCGGTGAACACTACGTGCTCTGCATTGATGACAATGATGTTGTCGCCGCAGTCAACGTGGGGAGTAAAGGTTGCCTTGTGCTTGCCGCGCAGACGAAGAGCGATGATAGTTGCCAAACGGCCCACAACGAGGCCCTTGGCGTCAATCAGCACCCATTTTTTGTCTACATTGCCAGCATTGGCCTGAAAGGTCTTGCCGAACATGTGTCTTTCCATCTTTAAATGAAACGGAGCCCGGATGAATCCAAGTTCCGAAGATGGGCGCTTATAGGAGAGGCCACCCTGTATTGTCAAACGGATTTTTCTGCTGGTCTTATAAAATAAATCATATTTTTCATATATTTAGATAAAAAGGTATTATTTTACCTTATTTTCGATGCCGGCCCGGCCTTGCCGCTCCGGCAAATATCCCGCAAAAACGCAAAATAGGTCTTCTACAGGGTTCGCCATGCACCTTCCGCGTCTGAACAAAGCCAATCTGCCGCTGCTCCCGGAGGCCGTACGGCCGCGCTATCCACTGGACACGCGGAAGGCCGGTATCGTTCATCTTGGTATTGGCGCATTTCACCGGGCGCATATGGCCGCCTATACCGACGATGTGCTGGCCAGCGGCGACATGGGCTGGGCGATCACGGGCGTGAGCCTGCGCAGTCCCGATGTGCGCAACGCACTCGCGCCGCAGGATGCGCTCTACACGCTTTCGGTCAGCGGCACACAGGGCGAAAGCCTGCGCGTCATCGGCTCAATTGCGGAGGTGCTCGTTGCACCGGAAGACCCTGAGGCGCTGATCGCGCTGATGAGCAACGCCACGACGGCGATCGTCAGCCTCACCATTACCGAGAAGGGCTATTGCCATCATCCGGCTAAGGGCCGCCTTGACCGCGAACATCCGGACGTATTGCACGACCTTGCCAATCCTGAAAAGCCGCGTTCGGCTCTGGGCTTTCTGGCTGCGGCCATTGCCCGTCGCCGCACTGCCGGAATCGCCCCCTTCACCATTCTGTGCTGCGACAATCTTCCCGCCAATGGCGCGACTCTGCTCCGCATCCTGACCGAATTCGCGGCGCTGCAATCACATGATCTGGCCTCGTTCATCGAGACCGAAATTGCCTGTCCCAATTCCATGGTGGACCGCATCGTACCCGCCACAACTGCTGAAGATCGTTCCCGCATATCGCAGGCTCTGTGCCTGTACGATGAAGCGCCTGTCGTAACGGAAGCCTTCAGCCAATGGGTGATCGAGGATCGCTTCAGCATGGGGCGTCCGGCCTGGGACAGATTTGGCGTGCTGTTCGTCGAGGATGTCGCCCCGTTCGAACTGATGAAACTGCGGTTGCTCAACGGCAGCCATTCCTCGCTCTCCTATCTTGGCTATCTGCTCGGGCACCAGACCGTGGCCGAAGCCATTGCCGATACCGACATTGCACGCTTTATCGGCCGCCTGATGCGCGACAGTGCGAAAACCCTCACTATGCCGGAAAGCATCGATCTTGCCGCCTATCAGGCGCAGCTTATCGCGCGTTTTGCCAACACGGCCCTCAGACACCGCACCTGGCAGATCGCCATGGATGGTTCGCAAAAGCTGCCGCAACGGCTGCTTGGAAGCATCCGAGACCTCATGGAGGCTGGACACGGCTTCGATGCGCATGCGCTCGGTGTCGCGGCCTGGATCCGCTATATTTACGGCACGGATGAGAAGGGTCAGCCGATCGATATCCGGGACCCGCTGCGCACCACCTTCGGGCAGATCAGAAGCGAAACCTCAGGCAGCGGCGATTTCATCGACGCAATTCTTGATATTGGCGCTGTTTTTGGTGATCTGCGCGACAATGAATTGTTCCGCAAAACCGTCAGCGCCGCGGCGCGCGGCCTGTTCGAAGGCGGCGCCCGCGCCGCTCTGCAAAATTTCTGACGTGATTTTTCGTTAAAAGCGCTTTAAGAACGATCCAACTTTCGTCGTATCAGGATTGACCATGTCCCTGCACCCTGCCCTCAAAGCCGTAACCGACCGCATCATCGAACGCTCGAAGCCCTCGCGTTCAGCCTATCTGGAGCGCATGGAGCATGCCGCCCGGCACGGCAAGAAACGCGGCGCGCTTGGCTGCGCCAATCTGGCCCATGGCTTTGCCGCCTGCGGCCCTGACGACAAAGCCGCCATCCGCGCCGGCGAGACGCCCAACATCGGCATCGTCACCGCCTTCAACGACATGCTCTCCGCGCATCAGCCCTATGAGCGCTTCCCCGACCTCATCAAGGCAGCGGCACGTGCTGCGGGTGGCACAGCGCAGGTGGCGGGCGGCGTGCCCGCCATGTGCGACGGCGTCACGCAGGGCGAGGCCGGCATGGAGCTTTCGCTGTTCTCGCGTGACGTGATCGCCATGGCGACCGGCATTGCCCTCTCGCATCAGATGTTCGACGCCGCCATGCTGCTCGGCGTCTGCGACAAGATCGTTCCCGGCCTGGTCATCGGCGCGCAGGCTTTCGGCCATCTGCCCGCCGTTTTCGTGCCTGCCGGGCCGATGACATCCGGCATGTCCAACGACGAGAAGACCCATATCCGCCAGCTTCATGCCGAAGGCAAGGTTGGCCGTGCCGAATTGCTGGAGGCGGAAGCGCGCTCCTATCACGGCCCCGGCACCTGCACATTCTACGGCACGGCCAACACCAACCAGATGCTGATGGAAATCATGGGCCTGCATCTGCCCGGCTCGTCCTTCGTCAATCCGAACACGCCCCTGCGCGACGCCCTCACCAGCGCAGCCACCCGGCGCGCGCTCGAGATCACGGCGCAAGGCAATTCATATACGCCCTTGTGCCAGGTCCTCGACGAGCGCGCCTTCGTCAACGGCATTGTCGGGCTGAATGCAACCGGCGGTTCTACCAATCTCACCATTCATCTCATCGCCATGGCGGCAGCGGGCGGCATTCGCCTGACCTGGGCGGATTTCGCCGATATCGCCAATCTTGTGCCGTTGCTTGCCCGCGTCTATCCCAACGGCAAGGCCGACGTGAACCATTTCCACGCTGCGGGCGGCATGGGCTTCCTTATCCGGGAACTGCTCGCCAAGGGGCTGCTGCATGACGATGTGCGCACCATCGCCGGCGAGGGACTTAGCCTCTACACGCAAGAACCACGCCTGAATGCCTCGGGCGATGTGCATTGGGTGGACGGTCCGCAGACAAGCGGCGACCAGACCGTTCTGCGCCCCGTGACGGAGCCGTTCCAGACCAATGGCGGCCTGAAGGTGCTGCATGGCGCACTCGGCACCGGCATAGCCAAAATCTCGGCCTGTCCGCCGGACAGGCTGGTCATAGAGGCCCCCTGCCGCGTCTTTCACGATCAGGAAAGCGTGCAGAAAGCCTTCCGCGCCGGAGAACTGGACCGCGACGTGATCGTCGTCATGCGCTTTCAAGGCCCGAAGGCCAATGGGATGCCGGAACTTCACAAGCTGATGCCGCCGCTCACCGTGCTGCAGAACAAAGGCTACCGGGTGGCTCTTGTCACCGACGGACGCCTGTCCGGCGCTTCGGGCAAGGTGCCCGCCGCCTTGCATGTCACGCCCGAGGCCGTCGACGGCGGCCCCATTGCGAGATTGCGGGACGGCGACATGCTTCGCCTCGATACGATCAACGGCCGTATCGACGTGCTTGTAGCCGCCGATATCTGGGACACGCGCGAAGCCGTGACCGCCGACCTGACGGAATCAGGTTTTGGCGTCGGACGGGAACTCTTCGCCGCTTTCCGCGCCAATGCCGGCCGCGCCGATCAGGGGGCCGCGATATTCAACTGATTTAAGCCTATCCCTCTTCCAAAGGAAGGCGGCAAAGCTCACACCCCGCCTTCTCCCTCAGGGAGAAGGCGGGGATAAGGGCAGATCACATTGCGAACACCCTGATGATTTCGGCAATAGTCAGTGCCGCGATGATCTCCGGGCGCTTATCCCTTACATCATGCCCGCCAATGGGACAGGTCAGGCGCGCCAGTTGCGCCGCGCTGCCGCCGCTCTGGAGGAACCAGCCGGAGAAGCGCGCTTTTTTCGTGGCGGAACCGATCATCCCCACATAGGCGGCGTCATCGCGCTTGAGCGCGGCTTCCGCAATTGCGTAATCGAGCGCGTGGCTATGGGTCAGAATGATGAATGCTGTGTCCGGCGGCGCCCCGGCCACCCATTCGCGCGGTTGCTCAAGCCGCAGCATGGCAAGGCCAGCTGGCACTTCACCCGATATTGCCGGGCGGTCGTCAATCAGCACGGTGCTGAAAGGCAGAAGCGAAAGCTGGCGGCATAAGGCCAGACCCGTGTGGCCTGCGCCAAAAATCGCGACCACCGGCTGCCGCTGCGCCTGCACAAGCTCGCGCGCAGCCAGCGCCGTCGCATCGGCCGTCTGTGCCCTCCAGAGCTTGAGCGTCACCCGCCCGCCGCAGCATTGGCCCAGATGCGGCCCCAGATGCAGCACGACCTCCCGCTGCATCTCTCCGGTCGAAATCATCTCCCGCGCCAGATCGATGGCATGAAACTCAAGCTGGCCGCCGCCGATGGTGCCAGAGGAGGCCTGCGCGCTCACCAGCATCAGCGCACCTTGTTCGCGCGGGGTCGAACCGTCGGCCCCGATGATTTCAACAAGGACTGCAGGCTCGCCCTGCGCGAGCAGAGCAGCAAGATGGCGCGATGGACTCATCTCGCCAACGCCCGTATCCGGCCAGCACCAAAGGACCCCGGGCCGGCTCCCCTTCCCCCGCGCGGTGAAAGGAGCGTGTATCGCGCGGCTCTGCTCACTTCGCCTTCAGAGCCTCGATGGCATTAAGCACGGCTTCCGGCGTTGCGGGCGGATCAAGGCGCGGACAATATTTGTAATCCGCGACGCTGGCCACGGCATCGGAAAGCGCATGCAGAACAGACATGGCCAGCATCAGCGGCGGCTCGCCCACGGCCTTGGATTTATGGATCGTATCCTCGTGATTTTCGATGCCATGCGCGAGTTCAACATTGAAGATGCGCGGAATATCCGACGCGACAGGGATTTTATAGGTGGACGGCGCATGAGTGCGCAGGCGGCCGCGCTCATCCCACCACAATTCCTCGGTGGTGAGCCAACCCATGCCCTGAATGAAGCCGCCCTCGATCTGGCCCCTGTCGATCGCCGGATTGATGGAGCGCCCGACATCATGCAGGATATCGACGCGCTCGACCTTGTATTCGCCGGTCAGCGTATCGACCGCAACTTCTGCGACCGCCGCGCCATAAGCAAAATAATAGAACGGATGGCCCTTGCCCGCCGCACGGTCCCAGTGGATTTTCGGCGTCTTGTAAAAACCGGTGGCTGAAAGCTGCACCCGCGCCATATAGGCCGCCTTGACCAGAGCGGCAAAGCTCATCACCTCGTCGCCCACGCGCACCTCATTGGCGGCGAAGACTATTCTGTTGCGCGGAACACTCCATTTGCTCTCCGCAAAGGCAATCAGACGCTCCTTGATCGCGAGAGCCGCGTTCTGTGCCGCCTTGCCGTTGATGTCCGCACCAGAAGAGGCGGCCGTCGCCGATGTGTTGGGAACCTTGCCGGTATTCGTCGCCGTGATGCGGATGGACGCCAGATCGACATCGAACGTGCTGGCCACGGCCTGCGCCACCTTGAGATGCAGGCCCTGCCCCATCTCCGTCCCGCCGTGATTGATCTGAATTGAGCCATCCGTGTAGACATGCACGAGCGCCCCGCCCTGATTGTACCAGGTGGCTGTGAAAGATATGCCGAACTTGACCGGCGTCAGCGCGATGCCGCGCCTGATCACGGGGCTTCGCGCATTGGCTGCGCGCAGCGCCGCCCGGCGCTCGGCGTAATGGCTGTTTTTCTCCAGATCGCGCACCAGCTCATGGATGATATTATCGCTCACTTCCTGATGGTAGGGCGTAATGTTCTGGCTGAATGTGCCATAAAAATTGACCTTGCGGATGTCCAGCGGGTCCTTACCCAGAGCAAAGGCCACCTCCTCGATCACACGCTCGGCCCCCACCATGCCCTGCGGCCCGCCAAAGCCGCGGAAGGCGGTGTTTGACACGGTATGCGTGCGCAAAGGTTGCGAAACGGCACGCACCGCAGGATAGAAATAGGCATTGTCGCAATGGAACAAAGCGCGATCCGTCACCGGGCCGGACAGATCGGCGGAAAAGCCGCAACGCGCGGCATAGGTAAAATCTACGGCCTCGATCCGGCCTTCGTCGTCGAAACCCACTTCATAATCGACAACAAAATCATGTCTCTTGCCGGTGATGATCATGTCGTCGTCGCGGTCTGGCCGGCACTTTGCCGCCACGCCATATTTCTTCGCGGCCAGAGCGGCAACCGAGGCAAAAAGATTGGATTGCGTTTCCTTGCCGCCAAATCCGCCGCCCATACGCCGCACTTCCACAGTGACATTGTTCGAGGGAACGCCCAGAACATGCGCCACCATGTGCTGCACCTCGCTCGGATGCTGCGTCGAGGAATAAACGGTCACGTCGCCGTCCTCGCCCGGCACCGCCAGCGCGATATGGCCCTCCAGATAAAAATGATCCTGCCCGCCGATTTTCATCGAGCCTTTAAGACGGTGCTTCGCCTGTGCCATCGCCAACGCGACATTGCCGCGCTCCAGCCTGAGCGGCGCCGTGACAAGATCGCCTCCGGCGGCGCGGGCCGCAGCCACATCCAGATGCGCGGGCAGATCCTCGTAAACGACATGCGCCTTTTGTGCGGCGCGGCGCGCGGCCTCGCGCGATTTCGCCACCACCGCAAATATCTGCTGGCCATGAAACATGACGCATTCCGTCGCAAAAACCGGCTCGTCATGCAGCCCCACGGGACAAATATCATTTTCACCGGGGATATCCTGCGCTGTCAGGACGCCGACCACGCCGGGATAAGCCTGCACATCCGAGAGGTCCATGCTGACAATCCGGGCATGGGCGCGGTCGGAAAGACCAAAACAGACATGGACGAGACCATTTGGCTCGGGCATGTCATCGATATAAACGGCATCGCCCGCCACGTGCTTGTGCGCGGAATCATGGTAGGGCGCCTGCCCCATCGCCCCATCGATCGCCTTCATTGTCACTTCGTCACGCATGGCGGCCTCCCATCCGTGTCACGCGGGCTTCAACCCCGGGCTCCAGCGTCTCCATCGCAAAGCGCCGGATCAGATTGCCAGCCACTTTCAGCCGGTAGTCCGCCGTCGCGCGCATGTCGGTGAGCGGTGTAAAATCAAGACTGAGCACAAGAGCCGCATCGGACGCGCTCGCGTGCCCCCATGGCTTGCCGATCAGGCTCGCTTCGGCAGCGCGCGCCCTTTTGGGAATGGCGGCCATACCGCCGAAGGCCAGATACGCCTTCTTCACGATGCCATCGGCCAGTTCAAGCCGGAATGCGCCGCAGAGCGCCGAAATATCCTCATCAAACCGCTTGGATATCTTCGACACATGAAACAGCGCCGCCGGATCAAGCCGCGGCACTTCGATGCGCGCCAGAAATTCGCCTTCGGCGCGATCCTGCTGTTTGTAACCGATGAAAAAATCATCAAGAGCGACGACGCGCTCGGCTTCGCCCCTGCGCAAAACGAGGCGCGCACCCAGAGCGAGCAGCACTGGCGGCAGGTCGCCGATGGGCGAACCATTGGCAATATTGCCGCCGATCGTGCCGCTGTTGCGCACCTGTTCGGAGCCAAAACGCCGCAGAACCTCGGCAATATGCGGGTGCTGGCGGCCCAGCACCGCCTTGACCTCGCCGAGCGGCACCATCGCACCAAAAACAATCTGAGAGGGACTCTCGCTGATCCGCCGCAATTCATCGACCCTGTTGAGCGCGATCACCGGATCAGGCTGCCGGAATCCCTTGGTGACCCATAATCCGACATCCGTTGCGCCGGCCACCAGAGTAGCCGTAGGGTTCTGAGCATAAAGACGCGCCAGTTCGTCGATGCTTGCCGGCACGAATAGCGTTCCACCCTCACCCGACATGTGTACGCCCGAATGATCGCGCAGCGCCAGCAGGCGCGATTCCACGTCCGCCCGGCTCTGAATGAAACGATCCTCGTCCCGCGCGCCGAACTCATACATGTTGAGCGCGGCATCTATGATCGGACGATATCCGGTGCAGCGGCAGAGGTTGCCGGCAAGCGCATCTTCTATCCGCGCCACATGCGGATGCACCTCGTTAAGCCAGAGCGCAAATAGCGACATGACGATGCCCGGCGTGCAAAAGCCGCACTGCGAACCATGAAAGGCCACCATGGCGCGCTGCACCGGATGAAGCGCGCCATCCTGTTTGAGATGTTCGACGGTCCAGATCTGGCACCCGTCGAGCATCGGCATGAAGGTGATGCAGGCATTCACGGCGCGATAGGTCAGCCGGTCATGTTCAACGCGTCCCACAACAACGGTGCAGGCGCCGCAATCCCCCTCGTTGCACCCTTCCTTCGTGCCTTTTTTCTGCCGGTCGAGCCGGAGCCAGTCGAGCAGCGTGCGCGCGGGCGGGCAGGCCCCGAGCTCCACAAGATCATCGCCGAAGTAAAACCGCAGAGTTTGGCGCATCGTCGTCCTTTCCGGAGCAAATCCGGACTATCCTGCCACGCTTCAAGCCACCGCAAAGAACAAAGCGCGAAGAAGGACTTTCAAATTTTTGGCCCAAATCTGCCGCGTTCTGTCGTAGCCGAACGGTGATTTCTCGCGTTAGTATGGCATAGCCTTTGCAAATGCCAAGCATAAGACAATGCCAGGCTTGCCGGAAGCTGCATCGTTTCCGGCCAGGCTCAGAAGCAGCAACGCGGGTTCAATATGGGTGGAATGTCTCAACGCGCGATACGCGCCCGGCTGTTTTGGTTTGAAGGCGACCCTGCTGTGCAGGGCGATGCCGCTTACCGCTATATCGAGGACGGCATGCTCGTCATCGAGAATGGCATGGTCAGGGCTGCCGGCGAGGCTTCGGCGCTGCGCTTCGAACTGGACGAAAGCACCCAGATCATCGACCATCGCCCGCATCTCGTGATGCCCGGCTTCATCGACACGCATATTCATTTTCCGCAGACGCAGGTCATCGCCTCCTATGGCGCGCAACTGCTCGAATGGCTCAATAAATATACATTCGTCGAGGAACAGCGTTTTGCTGACCCGCTGCATGCCGAGATGGTGGCAAAATTCTTCATCGACACCCTGCTCAACCACGGCACCACCACTGCCGTTTCCTATTGCTCGGTACATCCCGAGTCGGCTGAGGCCTATTTCGCCGAAGCCGCCGCCAAAAATGTGCGCATGCTCGGCGGCAAGGTGATGATGGACCGCAATTGTCCGCCGGGCCTGCGCGATACGCCGCAGCGCGGCTATGACGAGACAAAAACCCTGATCGAAAAATGGCACGGCAGAGGCCGCCAGCTCTATGTCATCAGTCCGCGCTTCGCCATCACATCGAGCCACGAGCAACTGCTCGCGTCCGGCGCACTGAAAAACGAATTCCCCGATTGCTATGTGCAGACGCATATTTCTGAAAACCTGAAGGAAATCGAATTCGTTCAGGAACTCTTTCCGCAGGCGAAGGATTACACCGACGTCTATGACACCTATGGCCTGCTGGGCGAAAAATCGCTTTTCGGCCATTGCATTCATCTCTCGGAGCGCGAGCTTGCGCGCTTTTGCGAGACAAAGAGCGTCGCTGTCTTCTGCCCCACCTCAAACCTCTTCATCGGCTCCGGTCTGTTCAACTGGAAAAAGACCGAACAGGCCGGCGTGCGCATCGCCATGGCGACCGATGTCGGCGGCGGCACGTCCTATTCCATGCTGCAAACCGCAGCCGAAGGCTACAAGGTGCAGCAATTGCTGGGACACAGCCTCTCGCCGCTCATGGCCTTTTACACGATGACGCTCGGCAATGCCCGCGCGCTCGGTCTCGAAGACCGGATCGGTTCGTTCAAGCCGGGCATGGAGGCCGATTTCGTCGTGCTCGACGCCCGCGCCACCCCCGCCATGGCGCATCGCATGGAAAGGACACAGCACCTCTGGGAAGAACTGTTCGTGCTCATGACACTGGGCGACGACCGCGCCATTCTCGAAACCTATGTCATGGGCGAACGTCACAGCCCGCTGCTGGAACACACATTATGAACCTCTGGATCAAAGACCCGCTGGCCATATTCGCCGACAATGCCGCGCGCGGCATTGTTGTGGCCGATGGCCGGATTGTCGAATGCGTGGCTGCCGGCGCCGGGCCGGTCACGCAGGTTGATCAGGTGTTTGATGCTTCCCGCCATGTGGTGCTGCCCGGCCTGATCAACACGCATCACCATTTCTACCAGACGCTGACCCGCGCTCATCCGCAGGCGATCAATAAAGAACTTTTTCCCTGGCTCAAGGCGCTCTATCCGATCTGGGCGCGCCTGACGCCGGAGACGTTCCGCATTGGCGTGCGGCTTGCCCTGAGCGAGCTTCTGCTCTCCGGCTGCACCACGGCGGCAGATCATCATTATCTGTTCCCGGCGGGACTGGAAAACGCCGTTGATATTGAAGCCGATGAGGCCAGACAGCTTGGCATCCGCATGACCATCACGCGCGGCTCAATGAACCTCTCGCAAAAAGACGGGGGCCTGCCGCCTGACAGCGTAGTGCAGACACAGGATGAAATCCTTCAGGATTCCGAGAGGGTTCTCAACCTGTTTCATGACCGTGCGCATGGGTCCTACACGCAGATCGGCCTTGCGCCCTGCTCGCCGTTTTCCGTCACCAAAAGCCTGATGCAGGCCAGCGCCGAACTGGCCGCAAAATACGACGCACCCTTGCACACGCATCTGGCCGAAACCACTGACGAGGAAGACTTCTGTCTGGCCACATACGGCTGCCGCACTGTGGATCTGCTCGAAGAAACCGGATGGCTCGGCCCCCGTACATGGTTGGCGCATGGCATCCATTTCAACAACGCCGAAATCTCCCGTCTTGGCAAACATGGTGTTGGCATCTGCCATTGCGCCACATCCAACATGGTGCTGGCCTCCGGCATATGCGCCACAAAGGAACTGGAGGCGGCAGGCGCAGCAGTGGGGCTCGGCGTCGACGGCTCAGCCTCGAACGACTCGTCCAACATGATGGAAGCGGTGCGGCATGCTCTGATGATCGGCCGCCTGAAATATGGCGCAGCCGCTGTCACGCATCTCGATGTTCTGCGCTGGGCGACACAAGGATCTGCCCGCTGTCTGGGGCGTGCCGACATTGGCGAAATCGCGGTTGGCAAATGCGCCGATCTCGCGCTGTTCACGCTGGACGAGCCGCGTTTTTCCGGAGGGCATGATCCGCTCGCAACCCTCGTGCTATGCGGCGCGCACCGCGCCGACCGCGTGATGGTGGGCGGCCAATGGCGGGTGGTTGATGGCCATGTGGCGGGGCTGGATCTGCCAAAACTGCTGGCCGACCACGCCAGCGCGGCGAGAGTGTTTGCATGAGGGCCCTCTTCCCAACTTTCTCCCAAGGAGAGAAGCACCGGTTCCATTCATCCCCTCTCCCTCAGGGTGAGGGATAAACAAAACGGAGATCAAATGGGACGCCTGTCAACCCACGTCTTGGACACAGCCAGCGGCAAGCCTGCCGCGCACATGCGCGTTGCGCTTTATGCACTTAATGGCGAAGCCCGCACGCTGCTGCTGGAGACCCGCACCAATCAGGACGGCCGCACCGACGCGCCGCTGCTGTCGGGTACCCTGAAAACCGGCATCTACGAACTGGTGTTCGATGTCGCGGATTATTTTGCGACACAGGGCGCCAACCTGCCGCAAACACCGTTTCTGTCCACTGTGCCCCTGCGCTTCGGCATTTCGGATTCCGAAGGCCACTATCACGTCCCGCTTCTGGTCTCACCCTGGAGCTATTCCACCTATAGAGGCAGTTAAATGAGCACTTCCTACCCCCGCGACATGGTCGGCTACGGCCGCAACCCGCCTTTCGCCAATTGGCCGAACAAAGCCCGCATCGCCGTGCAGTTCGTCATCAATTACGAAGAGGGCGGCGAAAACAACATCCTGCATGGCGACGCCGCCTCGGAAGCGTTTCTGTCCGAAATTGTCGGCGCGGCACCCTGGCCCGGCATGCGCCACATGAACATGGAATCAATCTATGAATATGGCTCACGCGCCGGATATTGGCGTCTCTGGCGCATGTTCACGCAGCGCAAGATGCCGGTCACTGTTTATGCCGTGGCCTCGGCTCTTGGCCGCTATCCGGAAATCGTCTCCTCCATGCATGAGGCCGGCTGGGAAATCGCGACGCACGGCCTTAAATGGATCGATTACCGCGACTACAGCCGCGAGGCCGAAATGGCCCATATACAAGAGGCCATACGCCTGCATACCGAATTGTGCGGCTCACGCCCGCTGGGCATGTATCAGGGCCGCTCGTCGCTCAATACGCTTGACCTCACGGCGGAAGAAGGCGGCTTCGTCTATGCCGCAGACGCCTATGCCGATGAACTGCCCTATTGGATGAAAGGTGCCAAAGGCCCGCAGCTCATCGTGCCCTACACGCTGGACGCGAACGACATGCGCTTTGCCACCCCGCAGGGCTTCAACAGCGGCGACCAGTTCTACGCCTATCTGAAAGACAGTTTCGACACGCTTTACGCCGAGGGCGACACCGCACCAAAGATGATGTCGATCGGCCTGCACTGCCGTCTTGTCGGGCGTCCCGGCCGCGCGGCTGCCCTCGCCCACTTCCTCGATTATGTGCAGGGACATGATCGCGTATGGGTGGCGACGCGTCTCGACATCGCCCGTCACTGGATAAAACATCATCCGCCACAGGGCGGGTACAGGCCGTCAAACATGGGGCCGGCGCTTTTCCGCGAGGTTTACGGCGATGTTTTCGAGCATAGCGCCTATCTCGCCGACATGGTTTATGCGGCGGGCCTCGATGCGCGGCACGACACCGCCGGCGGCCTTCATGCGGCCTTCGTCGCGGCTTTGAGAGGCACGCGCCCGGATCAGAAGCTTGATCTGATCAAGGCGCATCCGGATCTCGCGGGCAAGCTGGCGTTGGCCAACAAGCTCACCGAGGACTCAACAAAAGAGCAAAGCTCTGCCGGGCTCGACCGCCTCTCGGCTGAGGAATTAAGCGAATTTACGGCGCTAAACGACTCTTACAAAAGCAAATTCGGATTTCCGTTTATTTTTGCCGTGAAGGGAAAAACCAAAGCCGACATTCTGAGCGCGTTTAAAAGCCGCCTGAACAACAGCGCCGAAGCCGAGATGGCCGAAGCCCTGACGCAGATCGAGCGCATTGCCCTGCTGCGCCTTCAGGACAGGCTGCCGTCATGAGCGATCCCTACCTCCCACTGACCGGCCCGCAGCTTCAGGCCCGGGTCGATGAACTCGCCACCCTGACGGATGAGCCGGACGAACTCACTCGGCTTTATCTCTCGCCCGCCCATGGGCAGGCAATCGCGCTTGTCACGCGCTGGATGAACGAGGCCGGGATGAGCACCCGCGTCGATGGCACCGGCTCGGTGCGCGGCATTTACAGGTCAGCTGACAACAATGCAAAAACGCTCGTGATCGGCTCGCATATCGACACGGTGCGAAATGCCGGCAAATATGACGGCAATCTGGGCGTGATCACCGGCATTGCCGTGGTCGACAGCCTGCACCGTCAAGGCAAGAGGCTGCCCTTCCATATCGAGGTCGCCGCATTCGGGGATGAGGAAGGCGTGCGCTTTCCTTCAACCTTGAGTGGCTCGAAAGCGCTGGCGGGAACCTTTGATCCCGGATGCCTCGACGACGAGGATGCCGATGGCATCACGCGCCGCGCCGCCATGGCAAAGCTCGGCATCGATCCGACAGGAATTGCCGGGGAAGCGCTCGATCCCTCGGCAACGCTGGGCTATGTCGAGCTGCATATCGAGCAGGGCCCGGTCTTGCAGGACAGGAATCTCGCGCTCGGCATCGTAACCGCCATAAACGGCGCAAGCCGCGGCACCATCACCATCAGGGGCATGGCCGGCCATGCCGGAACGCTGCCGATGTCCATGCGCAAGGATGCGCTCTCCAGCGCGGCGGAGATCGTGCTGGCCGTGGAGGAGATTGCCCGTGCAACTCCCGATCTCGTCGCCACCATCGGCCGCATTGAAGTGCCGGGCGGCGCGGTCAATGTGGTGCCGGGCGCGGTGAAGCTGTCGCTCGACGTGCGCGCGCCGCAGGATGAGGCGCGGCTCAGGGCGCTGGACGCCATAAAGGCGGCAATCGCCCGCATCAGTGCCAGTCGCGGCACGACCGCGAAGCTCGACATCAGCTACGACGCTGCCGCGACACCTTGCGATACGGGCCTTATGAGGCAGTTCGACGACGTTTTCGCCCGGAACCAGTTGCCCGTCTTTCATCTGCCCAGCGGCGCAGGGCATGACGCCATGGCCTTTCGCGGTCGCATTCCCATGGCCATGCTTTTCGTGCGCAACAAGGATGGCATCAGCCATAACCCCGAGGAATTTGCCGCCATGGAGGATATCAGCCTCGGCGCGCGCATTCTTCATGATTTCGTCCAGTCTCTTCAAGGAAACGTTCAATGACCATTGCCCTCGACGGCCACACGCTCAGTTCCAAAAAGGTGGTGCAGATCGCCCGCCCCTCTTCATCGGGCCGTTATGAAAAGGCGACGCTCGCGCCCAAGGCCAGAGACAGGATCGCCGCAACACGCGCCTATCTCGAGGCCAACTGGATGCATGACGAAGCGCCGATGATCTATTCGTTCAACACCGGCGTCGGCCTGTTCAAGGATACGCGGGTCGCCATGAGCGACATGGCCGAATATCAGATCAAGAGCATTTTTGCCCATGCCACAGGCATCGGCGAACCCTTCGCTGAAGATGTCACCCGCGCCACGATGCTGCTGCGCGCCAATGCCTTTGCCTCCAATTATTCCGGCCCACGTGTCGAGGTGGTGGAGCGCCTGCTTGCCTTTCTCAATGCCGGCCTCCATCCCGTCATCCCGCAGAAGGGATCGGTCGGCGCATCCGGCGACCTTGCGCCGCTCGCGCATATGAGCGGCGCGCTCTGCGGCGTGCCGGAAGCTGAGATCATCTATAAGGGCAGGCGCATGCCCGCGCGCGCCGCC
Organism: Methylocystis sp. sgz306128; assembly: GCF_056032725.1. Taxonomy (NCBI): domain Bacteria; kingdom Pseudomonadati; phylum Pseudomonadota; class Alphaproteobacteria; order Hyphomicrobiales; family Methylocystaceae; genus Methylocystis; species Methylocystis sp. sgz306128. The sequence goes on along the minus strand of NZ_JBVYWO010000012.1, from coordinate 33,140 downwards.
ATCCAGAAGGCCGGCCTCACGCCTGATTTCACGCTCGGCGCCAAGGACGCCTCGGCCCTCATCAACGGCTCGACCGTCTCGCTGGCTCTGGCCGCGCTCGCCATTGAAGATGCCAAGCGCCTGCTCAAGCTCTCGGATATCGCCGTATCGCTGACGCTGGAATGCCTGCGCGGCGAACTTGCCGCCTTCGATCCGCGCGTCCACAAGGCGCGCCCGCATCCCGGACAGGCCAAGACGGCTGCCAATATCCTGAAACTGACACAGGACTCCAAGCGCTGCTCGGAAGCCGCCCGCATGACCGTTTATCCGGAAGAAAGCCGCGCTCCGGGCACCAAGCCCTCGCCACGCATTCAGGATGTCTATTCGCTGCGCTGTGCGCCGCAGGTGCACGGGCCGGTGCGCGAGGCTCTGGATTATGTTGACGGCATCGTCGGGCGCGAGATGAATTCGGCCACCGACAATCCGCTGATTTTCGAAAATGGCGACAGCACCTATAGCGTTATTTCCGGCGGCCATTTCCACGGACAATATATCGCTCAGGCTATGGATGTGCTGGGCATTACCATCGCCGACCTTTCCTCCATTTCCGAGCGCCGTCTCGCCCGCCTCATCGACCCCACCATGTCCTATGGCTTGCCGCGCAACCTGCTTGCCGGCAAGAAAGGGCTCAACACCGGCTTTGCCACCGTGCAATGCTCGATGTCGGCGCTGGTGATGGAAAACCGCCATCTGGCCAACCCCGGCTCGGTGGACTCAATCCCCGGCAAGAGCAATGCCGAGGATCACGTTTCCAACTCCACCTATTGTGGACGCAAGGCCCGCACCATCGTTGAAAATGCCGAAATGGTCATTGCCGGAGAAATCCTGATGAGCTGTCAGGCGCTCTCGCTTATCGAGGATCTGGCCAAGGATCATCCCATCGGCATCGGCACACGCGCCGCTCTGGAGGCCGTGCGCAAGGAAATTGAACCCGCGCTTTCCGGCGACCGCTGGTATGCCACGGAAATGAACCAGGCCATCAATCTCGTGCGCTCAAACCGGCTGATCGACGCGGTGGAGCAGGCCGTGGGCAAGCTGGGTTAATAGCCTGAGACAGAGCCGTCATGGCCGGACTTGATCCGGCCATCCACGCAAAAACTGTGGATACGCGGGTCAAGCCCGCGCATGACGGCTTCACCTGCTCCCTCACACTGAGCCTGTCGAAAGGCGGGGGAGCGGGCAAACGAAACCATCGCTGCCTTCGATGAGCGCGCTGTCGACGTTCCCCATCCTGTTTCGTCATTGCGAGGAGGCGAAGCCGACGCGGCAATCCATTTTAAACTGGATTGCTTCGCTTGCGCTCGCAATGACGCTGGAGCGCAGCACAAAAGACATTAACGCTTTTGAACTTCACCACTATCGACGACGCTTCCCGTCTGTGCATCTGCGCGCTATACACATCTCATGCGGTTCCCACCCCACCTACTTGATGAAATTCGCGCGCGCCTGCCCGTCTCCGAGGTGGTTGGCCGGCGCGTGAAATTGCGCAAGCAGGGCCGCGAATGGGCCGGTCTCTCGCCCTTCAATGCGGAGAAGACGCCGAGCTTTTTTGTCAATGACCAGAAGGGATTCTATCACGATTTCTCTTCCGGCCGGCATGGCGATATTTTCAAATTCCTGCAGGAAACCGAGGGTCTGAGCTTTCCCGAGGCGGTGGAGCAGCTTGCAGGCTGGGCCGGTGTCGATCTGCCAAAGGCCACGCCGGAAATGGCCGAGGCCGCCGAGCGCCGCAAGGATCTTTATGACGCGACGGAGGCCGCTTGCCTCTATTTTGAAGGCAAACTGCAGACCGCCGCAGGCGAAGCCGCCAGAGCCTATCTGGCCAAACGCGGCATCAGCCTTGAGACGCAGGCGGAGTTCCGGATCGGTTTTGCGCCGGATGCGCGCGACGGACTGAAAGCCCACCTGCTCGCCAAGGGCTTTACCGAGGACGAATTGCTGCGCGCCGGACTGACGATCGCGCCCGACGACGGGCGCGCGTCCTATGACCGCTTCCGCGGGCGGCTGATGATTCCCATTCAGGATTCGAAGGGCCGTGTCGTGGCCTTCGGCGGGCGCACTCTGCTTCCCGATGGCAAGCCGAAATATCTCAATTCCTCCGAGAACGAATTGTTCCACAAGGGCAGCATGGTATTCAACGCCCATCGCGCCCGCCCCGCCGCGCATGAACTTGGCACGGCGGTTGTGGTGGAGGGCTATATGGACGCCATCTCGGTCTATCAGGCGGGGTTCAAGGCCGTGGTGGCCAGCCTCGGCACCGCCTTCACCGAAGATCAGATTCAGACGCTCTGGCGCTTTGCCGCCGAACCCGTCATCTGCTTTGACGGCGACCGGGCGGGCACAGCCGCCGCCTTCCGCGCCATAGACCGTATCCTGCCGGTGCTGAACGTCGGCAATTCCTTTTCCTTTGCCTTCCTGCCCGCCGGGCAGGACCCGGATGACCTGATCAAGAGCGGCGGGATTGAACGGTTCAGGCAGGTGCTGAACGAAGCCAAGCCGCTCTGGGACGTGATTTGGCAGCGCGAGACGACGGGGGTCGCCGTGCAGCGTCCCGAGCAGCGCGCCATGCTGGAAAAGAAGCTTTTCGAACTGCTGAGGGAAATCAAAGAGCCGACATTGCTCAAACATTTTCAGAGCAAGGCCGGCACGGCGCTGCGCGAGCTTTTCCGCGCCAGTGATTTCAAGCCCTGGGAACCGCGCCAGCGCGGCAACCGCGCCGCCCCCGGCGCACCCGCCAGCGTGCCTTCCTCAGTCCGGCAGGATGACGCCGAACAGACGCTGCTTGCCCTTTGCATCGCCTATCCCGAACTGGGGCGCCGCTACCGCCACGATCTGGCCCGGCTGGCGCTCAGGGGCAGCACGGGTGACGTCAGCCACGATGCGCTGCTGCATGAAGTGCTGCATCTCTACGACGAATTCGAGCCCGCCACCGCTTCGGCGCTTTATGCCCATGCCGAACCGACCTTTGCGGCGGCATTTGATGCGGTGCATGGCAAGGGCGACGAGACCCGCCCCTACGGGTACCGGCTGACAAAGCTCTATCAGGTTCTGGCGGCGGAGCCTTCCGGCGAATTCATCGAGCGCTTTTTCCGGCTGTTCCGCGACAAGATCACCCTGCGCCTGCTTGAAGAGGAATTGCGCGCCATGGTGAGCGTGTTCGACGGCGAGGACGAGGCCGCCATGCTGCGCATCACCAGCTTCCGTGCCGAGCTTCACCGCCTGCAGGACACCATCCACAGCATGGATATGGAACTTGGCGAGGAAGCAGCGCTGTTTCTGGGGCAGAGCCTCGAGGGCTAGCCCGCCGCTCTAACCCGCGGCGCAGCATTTACGGCCATTTCACCACGGGCGGCATGGATGACAGGATGCTGTCGACATTGCCGCCGGTCTTGAGGCCGAAAATCGTGCCGCGGTCGTAAAGCAGGTTGAATTCCACGTAGCGGCCACGGCGCACGAGTTGCTCGTCGCGGTCGGCCTCGCTCCATCCCTCATGATAATTGCGCCGCACGATCTGCGGGTAAATCTCCAGAAAAGCCTCGCCCACGCCGCGGGTGAACGCAAAATTCTTTTCCCAGTCGCCTTCGAGATAATCGTAGAAAATACCGCCGATGCCGCGCGGCTCATTGCGGTGTTTCAAAAAGAAATATTCGTCGCACCATTGCTTGTAGCGCGCATAATCGGCGCCGTGGCTGCCGCACACGCGCTGCATGGCTGCATGAAAGGCGATGGCGTCTGCATCCGTCTGCACGCGCCTTCGGTCCAGCACCGGCGTCAGATCGGCCCCGCCGCCAAACCATGCCTTGGACGTCACGACGAAGCGCGTGTTCATGTGCACAGTCGGCACATTGGGATTGCGCGGATGCACGATGAGCGAAATCCCGGCGGCCCAGAAGCGCGGATCGCTTTCAGCGCCGGGAATCTGCCGGGCAAATTCCGGCGCGAAGGTGCCGTATACGGTGGATGTATGCACACCCGCCTTCTCGAACAACCGGCCATGCAACATGGCCATGCGGCCTCCGCCGCCCGGTGCGCCGTCATGGTTTGTCCGCGTCCAGGGCGTGACGACAAAATTTCCGGGCCTGACCGATTCTGCGAACGGACCCTGACAATCGAGCTCCAGCCGCTCCAGCGCCGCCAGAATAAGCTCCTGCAATTCCATAAACCACGCGGCGGCCTTGCCCTTGCGCTCTTCAAGCTCATCCATGATCCATCTCCCCAAAACCGCCGGTCTGGCGCATGGCTTCACCCAAAACCATGGCCGCTGCAAGCGCAATATTCAGCGAACGCATCTCCGGCTGCATGGGAATGAGAACCCGCGCATCCGCTGCCGCGTGCACGTCCTCCGGCACGCCTGCGGACTCGCGGCCCAGAAGCAGCACATCGTCCGGGCGGAAGGCAAATTCCGTGTAGGGCTGAGCGGCCTTGGTGGACAGCAGGATCAGCCTGAACCGGGGCTGCACCGCTGCGCGGAACGCTGTCCAGGATATATGCCGCTCCAGATGCACGCGGTCGAGATAATCCATGCCGGAGCGGCGAAAGTGCCGGTCGGATGTCGGAAAGCCTGCAGGCTCGATAATATCCGCCCCCACGCCGAGGCACGCACACATGCGCAGAATGGTGCCGCAATTTTGTGGAATATCAGGTTGATAGAGCGCTATGCGCAATGAACTCGCCACCGGGTCGCCTCTTGCAGGGGAACAGAAATTTCCGGCCGAAAATTGCCAGTTTTTGTGGACAAGTCCAGCCGCTTGCACTTGTATAGCGCATAATACGCACTACATATCTGCAAGGTCTTGACAAATAAGCATTTATCTGACAGCGCAAAGAGCAGAGTATAATCGCGCGTGAGCATTATCCGGCGGGGGTGGCAAATTCCCTCCGGAATGACGAACAGGCCACGTGATGAGAAGCGAAGCGGTTGATATGCATCCGGATGCAATCCGATCTTTATGAATGGAAGGTTCGAATGGTTAACCGGCGCTTAAACAAGATGAATCCACATTAGGCTCCCGAATCGTAACGCAGGCTGACTTTGTCGGCTGATGTGCGGTTCAGGGAACCATAAACTGTCCCATTGGCAGATGAGCAGGCGCGTGGCGCATTCGCATCGGCAGGAGTTAGAGTGAACATGGCGAATAAGGCAGCAGAAAAAGACGAAACAGCGGAACTGGAAACATCCTCCGCAGATAGTCCATTGCTTGATCTTTCCGATGCCGCCGTCAAACGGATGATCAAACTTGCCAAGAAGCGCGGTTTTGTCACCCATGAGGAGCTGAACGCCGTTCTCCCCTCGGAAGAGGTCTCCTCCGACCAGATTGAAGATATTTACGCCATGCTCAACGATATGGGCATCAGCGTCACCGACGGCGAGGAAGCCGACGAGGTCGAGCGCCCGGCCGAAAAGGCCGAGGAAGACGATGAGGAGACCGTCGAGGGCGGCGATCTGGTGGAAGCATCGCGCTCAACGGCTGTCGCCACAACAAAATCCGAACCCACTGACCGCACCGACGACCCCGTGCGCATGTACCTGCGCGAAATGGGCTCGGTGGAGTTGCTCTCGCGTGAAGGCGAAATTGCCATTGCCAAGCGCATAGAGGCCGGCCGCGAGGCCATGATCGCCGGCCTGTGCGAAAGCCCCCTGACCTTCCAGGCCATCATCATCTGGCGCGACGAACTCAACGACGGCAAGGTGCTGCTGCGCGACATTATCGATCTTGAGGCCACCTATGCAGGACCGGACGGGCGCAATACGCCCAAGATCGACATGACCGCGCCCGGCGCGCAGGAGGCGCTGGCCGCCCGCGCCGCAGCCGCGCCCACCGCGCCGCGCAATCCGCCCCCCGGACTCGATGGCGAGGACGGCGAGCGCCCGCTCGGCGAGGAAGTTTTCGAGGATGAGGACGATATGGAAAATTCCGTATCGCTCTCGGCCATGGAAGCCGAACTCAAACCCAAGGTGCTCGAGACCTTCGACCGCATCGCCGACACCTACAAGAAACTGCGCCGCCTGCAGGACCAGAATGTCGAGAACAAGCTCAAGAACGAGGCCCTGACCCCGGCGCAGGAGCGCAAGTACAAGGCGCTGAAAAAGGATATCGTGCAGGACGTCAAGAGCCTGTCGCTGAACCAGAACCGCATCGATGCGCTGGTGGAACAGCTTTACGACATCAATAAACGCCTCATCGGCCTTGAGACCAGACTGCTGCGCCTGTGCGAAAGCTATGGCGTGTCGCGCGAGGACTTCCTCAAGAATTATCAGAATTCCGAACTCGACCCCAAATGGGTGCTGCGCGTCTCCAAGCTCGGCTCACGTGGCTGGCGCGAACTCATCGCGCAGGATAAGGACGGCGTGAAGGATCTGCGCACGGCCATTCACGACCTTGCCACCGAGACGGGCCTTGAGATTCAGGAATTCCGCAAGATCGTCCATATGGTGCAGAAGGGCGAGCGCGAAGCCCGTCAGGCCAAGAAGGAAATGGTCGAGGCCAACCTGCGTCTCGTTATCTCCATCGCAAAGAAATACACGAACCGCGGCCTGCAATTCCTTGATTTGATTCAGGAAGGCAATATCGGCCTGATGAAGGCCGTCGATAAATTCGAATATCGCCGCGGCTACAAGTTCTCGACCTATGCCACATGGTGGATCCGGCAGGCCATCACCCGCTCCATCGCCGATCAGGCCCGCACCATCCGCATTCCGGTGCACATGATCGAGACGATCAACAAGATCGTGCGCACAAGCCGCCAGATGCTGCATGAGATCGGCCGCGAACCTACACCGGAGGAACTGGCCGAAAAGCTGGCCATGCCGCTCGAAAAGGTGCGCAAGGTGCTGAAAATCGCCAAGGAGCCGATCAGCCTTGAAACGCCGATCGGCGACGAGGAAGATTCACACCTCGGGGATTTCATCGAGGACAAGAACGCGCTGCTGCCCATCGACGCGGCGATCCAGTCCAACCTGCGCGAAACCACCACGCGTGTGCTGGCCTCGCTCACGCCGCGCGAGGAGCGCGTGCTGCGCATGCGCTTCGGCATCGGCATGAACACCGACCACACGCTCGAAGAGGTCGGCCAGCAGTTCTCGGTGACGCGCGAACGTATCCGCCAGATTGAGGCCAAGGCGCTGCGCAAGCTCAAGCACCCGAGCCGCTCGAGAAAGCTGCGCAGCTTCCTGGATAATTAGTCTCTCCCCCACCCCTCATCCTGAGGCTCTCGAAGGATGCGGGGTGGGCCGCAACTTCATGCTAAGACGCTTGCAAGCTGGCGCTTCAGCATGATGGTTGTGTTATGCAAAGCCCCTCACACCAACCGCGCCGCCACACCTGTGTCCCGCGTCCAGCTCCAGAATGTGAGCAGCGGCTTATCCAGCGTTTTGGTGGCATGGACAACATGGGGCGGATGCCAGATCGGTGTGCCAGCCGCACGCTCGATCAAATCCGAATCTCCCTTGCGCCAGAGCGCGCCACCGGTCAGCGGCCAATAGAGTTCGGGCGCCGGGTGGTGGTGGTCGAGATAATGCCGCCGCGGACCGAGCATCAGCAACCCGAGAAGAAAATCGTCACCCTTGAAAAAGCCGCGCGGTCCTATGATCTCGCACCAGCCATAATTGGCGGTGAACCCATCGCCCAACAGTTCATCCGTATAGGAACTAGACTGCATCCACTGTAAATCCGGCGCAAGATCCGCGATACTGGCGGCAATCTCCCGATCAAACGGGGCAGCCGCGTCCAGGCGTTCCTCCAGAAAACGCACGACCTCCAAAGATTTCGGATGAACCGTCCGCGCCTCCTCAAGGTCTTGCTGATCAAGCCGCGCCAGCACTTCATGTACGCCCTCACCCCGAAAAGTTGAAAGGCGAGCTTTGAACGCCCCGATGAGCCGGAGTGCGCGCGCAGCTTTTGCTGCTGTTTCATGTGTCGTCATCATGGATGCAACATGCCGGTAAAGCTGACAGGTTGCAATCCTTCGCGGCACCCGAGAGGGTGCGGCCCTTGCCCGCCTGTAAACCGCCCGCTAAACTTGCTCCAAAGCGAGGAAACATGACAGCTCAGACAGAACCTCACGGCGAATTATCGGTGCGCTGCATCGCCATGCCGGCAGACACAAACGCCAATGGCGATATTTTCGGCGGCTGGGTCATGAGCATGATGGATCAGGCCGGCGGCATTGCCGGGGTCACCCGCGCCAGAGGCCGCGTCGTGACCGTGAAGGTGGATGCAATGACCTTCATCAGGCCCATGCAGGTGGGCGATGTGCTCTCTGTGTACACGGATGTCGAATCCATCGGCCGCACTTCGATGAAAATCCATATTGAAGCCTGGGCCACCCGCTTTCGCACAGACATTCAGGAAAAGGTCACCGACGCAACCTTCACCTTCGTCGCGGTGGACGACAATGGCAAACCGCGCGTCATCCCGCGCGACTGAATAATTCTCTGGTGCGGATTTACGCTGCCTCCTCGAAAGAACCAAGAATAAACACGAATAAAATGTGATATGGCCAGTTGCACGACGCTGCTGTTCAGGTATATCTCTCTGCGCGCTACCGGGCCGGTAGCTCAATGGTTAGAGCCGGCCGCTCATAACGGTCTGGTTGGGGGTTCGAGTCCCTCCCGGCCCACCACGTATTCGGCTCATTTACCGGCTTTTCCGGGTTGAGAAAATTCCAACGACATGTCAGCGGCTTGCAAAGCCTATGGCGGCAAAACCAGTCTCTGCGGGCACGATTCACGAGAATATTTCGAGAATGGCGGGGCCGTCTCACGGCGCGAATTTCGATTTTCCGCGGCGTCACGTATTGGGATATTGAGCCATGGCGCCGGGGCTGGACCTGGCTCAAACCAGTCAAGGAAAAAAGGGTTTTGAGGCCGGGAGGTGTGAGGTGTGAGGCGCGAGGTGCGAGACGCGATACGAAGTAGCGAGGTGCAAGGCGCGGAGCAATGGGCAACGCGATGCGACATGCCGCTTAGTTGCTCGCAGGACTATTTTGCGAATGCGAGAACTGCGCGATCAATCTGGGCGGGGCAGACCCAGCGCCAACCATTGATCGGCAAAGCGTGACGGCAGATTGGCAAGACGTGTCACACCATAGCCACGCGGCAGATGACCGTGTATGACGGCTTTGATCAGCGCCGGGTCCAGAAAAGCAAGAGACAGCGTCATGCGGATCGACCGTTCAGTCTTGCCCTCGCGCAGCGCGATGGCCGACAAATCAGTGATGGTTCCCTGTGTGAGTTCGGCGACCCATCGATGAGCACGGGCAATCGCATGCAACAACCGTCCCCGCTCCTCCCCTTCCATCCGCCGCTCGCCACCTCGTGCATCGAGGGGAAGCAGGATCTCGCGCTGGCGTGTCCGCACAGGTTTATTCCAAGGCACACGTATCATATCGCGCGGCGCATCTGAGCCCGCTTCATGGCGCTGAAGGATTTCGACATGATCGTGACTGACCACGACACGCGCGAGACGGCGCTCAATCAAGTCCCGGGCCTGTCGTCGCGCCTGAGCGGAGGGCTCGCCTTTGCCAAGGCTCAAATGCACCTGCGCAGATTTAGACGATGCCGAGGCATCAAGGCCAGTGACCTGTTCTGGCGTGGACGTATGTGCTTGCAAGGCGCGCAGCACCAGTATTTCGATCGCCTGCGCCGGAATACGATGGATACTGTCCTTGGCGCGATCCCGCGATTGAGCGGCTGAGATCGACAGATAGTAGCGATAGCGCACACCCTTTTTGACCGAATAGGAGGGAGTCATCCGCTCTCCGTCGCTGTTGAATATCCGGCCAAGCAGCAAGGCCCCTGACGCCGCCCGGTCCGCCAGCTTGAACCGACGTTGCTGCTGAAGCTTGAGTTGAACCGCATCGAAGCCGTCGACGTCGATGATCGCTGCATGTTCCCCCGGAAAAAACTGGCCCTTGTGATTGATCTCGCCCAGATAGTGGCGGTTGGTCAGAATATGGGCGAGTGGCCCATTGGTGAAGAATATGCCGCCGATCGCGCGGCCACTTGAAAGCACCCGCGGACGGGTGCGGATATGTCTGGCCTTGAGTTCACGCTGAACTGCCCGCACCGAGCCATATCTGCGGTAGAGTTCGAATATAAGCCTGACCTCATCCGCTTCCTGTTCAACAACGATCAATTTGCGCTGCTCGACCCGATAACCATGGGGGACAACCCCGCCCATCCAAATCCCCTTCTTCTTGCTGGCGGCGATCTTGTCGCGGATACGCTCGCCGGTCACCTCACGCTCGAACTGCGCGAAGGACAACAGCACATTCAGGGTCAGGCGCCCCATGCTGCTTGTCGTATTGAAGGATTGGGTCACCGATACGAAGGAGACTTTATGCAGGTCGAACAAGTCAACGAGCTTGGCAAAATCCGCCAGCGAGCGGGTCAATCGGTCAACTTTGTAAACAACGATAATATCGATACGACGCTCGCGAATTCGCTCGAGAAGCTGTTGCAGTGCCGGGCGCTCCATCGAACCGCCCGAGAAGCCACCATCATCGAAGCGGTCGCGAACCAGCCGCCAGCCTTCATGCGCCTGGCTTTTGATATAGGCTTCAGCGGATTCCCGCTGGGCATCAAGGGAGTTGAATTCCTGCTCGAGGCCGGAATCACTCGATACACGGGTGTAGATGGCGCAGCGCAGAGTGGTCATCAGGTCGACCTCGCCCTTGTCTGGCCGCGGCTTGCGGACGATGATTGCACTTGCCCCTTGGTCTTGCCGACAGGCTGATCAAGACCGAAGAAGCGCCGACCGTTCCAATTGGTGCCGGTAATCGCCCGGGCTACTGCCGAGAGGCTGCCGAAGGTTTGATCATTCCAAAGATAGCCCTGATCGAGAACTGCGACCCGATGATGAACCCCTGCATGTTCACGCACCAGCACGCTACCCGATCTCGGCCCGGACAGATCGGGCCGAGGGACAGATGCTCCCCCTGCCCCCGGTTTAGCTTCGGCATACGCGGCCAACAGCGCCCGCGCCTGCGCATCAAGGTCGCCGGACTTGGCCACCTGCTCGCGCCAGAAAAGAATACGGATCAACAAGACCCTTGAAAGTCCGACTGGTGCCGCGCGCCCCATTACTCCGCGCCAACGCCGGCGGAGCAACGCCATATCAAGCCGGTCGAAATCGTGCTCGACCTCAATTGAGCCAGGGCTTTTATCTGCCTCGAGCGCGCGCTCAGGTAATTCATCGCGCCGCGGGGCCAAACCGGTGCCAATCGCGGTCGCCATGACAACCTCCTCTCTGGCTGACGGTCTGGGCATGGACTTAAGCCGCTTCGTTCTGATCGCTCAGAAGCCGATAGATGCTCGGCTCTGTCTTGTTCGGACGTTGGGAATCGATGCGAAGCCCACGCTTGCGCAAGCCCGTCAGAAAAGCCCGCGTTGTATGTGGTAACCAGCCGGTCGCCGCGGCGAGCGCCTTGATTGTCGTTCCGTCCGTCCTCGACAGGAGCGTGATGACCAGTTGCCTTTTGGAAATTTTGCAGTTCACGGTCGCCACAGCAATGGCCTCCGACTGTGCCGCGCTCTCGTCGATGGCCGGCGTCGACGGTGCAGACAGGGTCGAAACAGGCGTGCACGATGCAGACATGGACAGTGCAGGCAAGGACAGTGCCGCGCTGGACGATGCAGGCGTGGACGGTGCCGCGCTGGACGACGTCGGCCGGGTTGATACAGGCTCAGGCACCAAGGTAGGCCGCATCGCATTCTGCGGCCATTGATCGTTCCAATCCACGACCTCACTGTCGGTTTCTGCCGCAGCCTTTGCCCCATGCAGGCTGTGGACCAACCTGCGACCTGTTCGCGTAATCACGAGGCTGATCACGCGCCCATTCTCTGCCCGGCGCCAAGCCGGCATGCCGGGTTCCGCCGTCCGCTCCCGCATCAGCCTTTCCAGGAGAAGGTTTTCGGCTAAATCCACCAAACGGGCCGAACCCATCGGCCACGGCACAATGGCCGCGCCATCTTCACGCGACGCGGCATCAATGAGGATCATGGTTTGAATATTTGTGAGCTTCGACATTGTTCTGGCTCCAGATGTTGCAACAGCATCCGCTGTCACCAACACGACCCCGCAATGGCATCAGCCTGCAGGGTGGAGCGCGGCCAGGTATCGCTGCCGCGTCAAAAACAGCTACGCTCTGTTCACGAACAAAGTCCAATCGAATTGCGTCGGGAATACGGTCCCAAATGCGATCAGGTCTGCTTGGGCGGTCGCCAAGCGCTTCCGGGCCACCCGTGAGATAACGGTCATACCAGCGATAGAATGTTGTTCGAGGCACGCCAATTTGTTCCAGCTGCCCGGCGATCTCGAAGCACAGATTGCCGCGTTTATGGAGCATTAAAACCACCAGCGCTGTTAATTTTCGCTGCAGATTGAATCACTTGTTCACTCATGTTGAAATTCGCTAGTAATTGATCCACTTTTCCATGTGACGCTGATCCATTCAACAGATCTTTAAGTATATTTTTTTGTGAACTATTTAGACGTAGCGCCACGCTACGGTTAAATGAAAAAATGGATTAAATCGCAACGGTAATCAACAGGCCGAACTCATAAAGGGCCGACCGTAGTGCGTTGACCAGCTCTGTGCGTTGGCGGACGAGCCGTTCTCTTCCACGGAAAAGAAGCGCCTTAGCCTGCTGCTCCTCTGTCTTCGAAGCGATGAAGCGCATCTCCGGTCGCTGAGCGGCGATAACAATCGCTTCGGCATCCGCGGCATCATTCTTCTGGCGCTTTACAAATGGGCGTACATACTGGGGTGCGATCAGGTTTACCCGATGGCCATGTTTGGCTATCTCTCTTGCCCAATAATGCGCACTGCCGCAGGCCTCCATCACAACGCTCGCCACAGGATGCTCCGCCAAAAACTTGCGAAATTGCACCCTGGATAGCTTTTTGCGGAATTTAAGTTGCCCCGTCATGGAGGCTCCGTGCACCTGGAAAACGCTCTTGGCCAGATCGATACCGATCATCGTCTCTGTCTTCATGTCTGCCATCCTTCCCGTTGAATGAATTGAACGCAACAATCTTCAAACAAGAATTATCGTTTAGGAAGGGCGGCAACCACTCCATCTATTCACCTTTAGGATATTGATTTACCTCTCGTATCGACCCATTTTTCCATTTCGTCATGATCCGCATTATCTAAAAAATTTGATAAATTTCAGTGATTTGACCGAGTTAGGTCAGATCAACGCCAAATGCACAAATGAGTCAATCTGAAGCGAAAATTGTCAATCTGTCCCCAGAAAATGAAGCGAATTCGGGTCTCAGGTCGCGGCAATTAATGGTTTGTCGGCGCGTCGATCCAACATGTGTGGAAGTTTGAACGTCTTTGATTTGCAGGCTCTTTGACTGTGAACAGAAAGCACAGGCTACATCAACTGATACTCGCAACAGAGCAGAATTCAGATCATTGATCGCCAGACCAGCCTCTGCTTGCCGTCTCACCGGCTGCAAGCTCGATGATTTCTGCAGTTATTTCATCCTGGCGCACGATGCGTTGGCGCGCCTCCAGAGAGCCCAGCCGACGTTCGATCTGACTATGAGCAGCGGCCATAGCTTCCATACGTGCTTCATTTTCCGCTGCAAACGCATGAAGCGCGCGGTTACATAACTGGGCCTGTACATAATCCATGGTCAGATCGGACAATAGCTTTTGTGGCGAAAGATTAAGCAAGGGCGGCATGAGCGCCGCCGCAACGGGCATTGCCGAAAAATCCAGCGGAAACAAGCGGTGCCGTTCGATATGAATGCCCTGGCCCGGATGCCATTGGCTGAAAACTGTATCCAGGCGGTTTACCGAACCGTTGGTCAGAAGGCGCTCGAGCGCCAGGCAAATATGATCGGCGAGTTTTGGAATAGCGAGCGAATGGGACGGCATGGGCGCGCTCCAAAATGCTCTCAGCCCCTTTTCCTCGGCCAGAACAGTGCCGCGCGTGCCAATAATGATAAGTTCCGATTGTCCAAATTCGTCAGCCACACTGGAAAAGACCCGCTCACTGAACGCGCCGGCAAAGCCCTGCTCAGCACAGAATAGAACCAACGCCTGCCGGGCCGCTGATCTTTCTCCGGTCTCGGCATAACCTTGCGGCATAAGCGCTAAAGTCTGGCCGATCGCCGCAACAATGGTTGCCGCATAAGCATCGACGGCTGCCAACTGATTGCGTGCCTGTTGCGCACGCGCTGCCGCAATGCCGCGCATGGCACTGACCACCGTGCCAAGCTGACTAATCCCGGCAATGCGTGCACTGATATCGGCCAGACGCTCGGTCATGACTGGCTGCTCTCTGGCACGGAAGGCTTAAGGAACGTGCGTGCATGGCGACCAAGAGCATTCAGCAGCGCAGCATGGTCGACTTCGCCAAGCACGCCGGCGGACTCGATCCCCGCGACGACTTGTGCGAAATTCTGATCCAGCCAGGCTGCCAGTCCTTGCCGAAACAAGGGCAGCGCTTGTAGCGGCAAGTCATCAAGCAACCCGGCCTGCACGGCCATAATCTCGGCGATCTGGTCACACAGCCGCAACGGTGCATGTTGCGCCTGTGACAGCAGGGTGCGGATGCGCGCACCACGTGTTAATTGCGCCCTGACCCGGGCATCTGGCATCCCGCCAAATCGCGTGAAGGTTTCAAGCTCGAGAAACTGAGCATAATCCAGTCGCAGATTTTCAGCTGCCACCCGCAGCGCCTGAGCTTGTGTCTTGCCGCCAACACGACTGACACTTCGTCCGACATCGACAGCAGGCTTCTGACCCTCATGGAACAACCGTCCATCAAGCACGATCTGCCCATCGGTGATCGAAATAAGATTTGTGGGAATATAGGCGCTCAGATTGCCCGCATCAGTTTCGGCAATGGGCAGCGCGGTGAGCGAGCCACCACCTTTTTCCTTCGAGAGTTTGGCAGCGCGCTCCAGTAGCCGCGCATGAATATAGAACACATCGCCGGGATAGGCCTCCCGACCTGGTGACTGGCGGGTCAGCAGAGCAATTTCACGGTGGCTCGCCGCATGTTTGGTCAGATCGTCAATGACAATGAGCGCATGCTGGCCCAGATCACGAAAATATTCCGCCATGGTGAAGCCCGCAAAAGGTGCAATCCATTGCAGACCAGGCGAGCTCGCTGCCTCGGCCACGACAATGATGCACCTCTCCGGCGCGCCAAATGCGTTAATGGCATCGATAGCACGCCGCACACCCGAACTTTTCTGGCCAACGGCGACATAGACGCAAACCATATCGGTGTTTTTCTGATTGATGATCGTGTCGATGCCGATCGTGGTTTTGCCCAAGGCACGATCGCCGATGATCAGTTCACGCTGCCCCCTACCCAGAGCGAACAAAGTATCAACGACCAACAGGCCGGTCTGTACCGGTTGGGTGACAAGGTCACGCTCCAGAATAGCCGGCGCAGGCCGCTCCACCGGCTCCCTACGGATAGCGGCAATAGCACCTTTCCCGTCAAGCGGTCTTCCCAGCGGGTCGACAATACGGCCAAGCAGGGCCGGCCCCACCGGCACGCGCACAACATCACCGGTGCCGCGCACGATGTCTCCAGCCTTGACCTGATCAACCCCATCAAACAGCACACAGCCGATCTCGTGCTGATCCAGAATCTGGATAAATCCAAATTGCCCGCCCTCAAAACGCAGCAATTCGTCGAGCCGCGCGCCCGGCAGTCCGGACACAAGGGCGATGCCGTCCCCCACCCGCTCTACACGCCCGATCTCTTGCGTATGCGGGCCAAGACTGAGCTTACGCAGCCTGCGCACCGCGCTGTCCAGCCAATGCTCCGCAATCGGATCAGAGATTGCCGTCATGATCCAGTTCCGCTTGAATGGCCGCAAGATCGGCGCGCCAGCTGTTGGAGATAATAAGATGCGGCGACTGCAGCTCCAGACCAGCGATCAATCCGGGATCGACCTGAAACGTCAGGTGAGGTTTTGCGCCAACCGCATCTTCGATGACTTTTCGGGTTTTATCCTGTTCAGCCTGCGGCAGCGGTGACGAGCTTATGATGCGTACCGGCACTCCATCGTGCAATGCCGCGCGCCTGTCCTGCGGCAGAGCCGCAAGTTCAGCCCCCAACCAGTTAAGGAAAACCTCATTCAAGCCCGATTTGCTCAACCGCGCCAAGAAGTGCCCGGCAATCTGAACGGCAAGACGGCTCGCCTGTTCGCGCCAAACCTGCTGGGCGGCCGCGCTTTCAGTTTTTATGTCCAGCCGCGCGGCTTGCAACATGGCTTCTGCTTCGCGCCGGGCTGCGGAGAGAATTTCGTCGCGCACGGCCTCGCCGGCTTGCTTCGCCGAAGCGGCGATCTGCGCCCGCTCAGCCTCCAATTTTGCACGAAGTTGAGTAACATCCTGCAATGCGCTGTCGGCTGCGGCCTTCTGTGCCCGTGCCGATTCGAGTATGTCACACGCGGCCTTCTGCCGTTGCTCCAGAATCGCAGCGACGGGACGCCAGAAAAAGCGGGCCAGCAGCCATATGAGAACAAGGCCATTGACCGTCTGCAGCGCAAGTGTCCACCAATCAATCTTCATGTGTTATTTCAGCAAAGGGTTGGCGAAGAGCAGCAAAAGGGCGATGACAAGACAATAGATCGCCATAGTCTCTATCATCGCCAGACCGACAAACAGTGTCCGCGAGATCGTGTTGGCGGCCTCGGGCTGGCGGGCTATGGCATCCATGGCAGCGGCAACAGCTCGCCCCTCGGCAAGTGCCGGGCCAATGGCTCCGAATGAGACCGCAACAGCGGCGGCGATGATACTGATGAACGCGAGCCAGTTCATGGAGATATCCTCTTGCTGGTATGTTCGGACGCGGATTTTGCATCACTGACGGCACCTGCGATGAAAACCATGGCAAGAACGGCAAAAATATACGCCTGCACCGCGCCAGTCAGCAGATCAAGCGCCATCAACGGAATCGGGACGAGCAGTCCCGCCAGCGAAAGTACGATGCCGACAACAAAGACCCCGCTCATCACATTGCCAAAAAGGCGCACAAGCAAAGAGAATGTCCTCGTTAAACTTTCGATAAAATTAAGCGGGATCATCAGCGGGTTCGGCGCAGCAAATGTGCGCAGATACCCACGTATGCCGCCGGCACGCACCCCAAACCAGATCACCGCGCCGAACACCAGCAGAGCCAGCGCGGCGTCAGTCTCAAGATGGGCAGTCGGCGGTTCGATACCTGGCAACAAGGATGACCAGTTGGCAACGAAAATGAAAATGAACAACGTGCCAATAAAGGCTCGGTATGGTGCTGGTTCCACCCGCATCGTATCGCGGATCTGACCGTCGAGCGTCTGCACAATCATTTCAATGAACGTCTGGACACGGGTGGGTGCCAGCTTGAGACGGCAGGTCAGGGCAAAACCTGCAAATGTCAGCGCCGCCATGATAACCCAAGTCGTGACGACACCGTTGGTGACGGGCACCGGCCCGAGATGAAACAGCGGAGTACTAATTAGCGGTGAAATCATGGCAATGTCCCGCGGATTTTGTTGACAACGCAGGGCCGGGCCAAAAGCAGGCCGAGCGCAGTGGCGAGCAAGAGCCAAGTACCTGCAAGCGCGGCCAGCGCGAGCACGATGCCCAGCAGCATTAGGCGGACTGGCATGACAATCAAAACCGGCCATATCCGGCCGCCACCAGCGAAACGCCGCACATTCCACCACAACGAGCAGAAATAGATAAGTCCAACGCCAAATCCAAACATCAGGTGCACAGGCATGAGCACCCAGAACGGCAAGTGATGGAATAGCAGACCGATCATGGGTTTTTCATCCATTTCCATGCCGACCAGCTACCGAGCACGACCCCGATCAACAATAACGGACCAGTCCAGAATATCCCGGAATGGAACATACTATCGAGCCAACGACCAATGAAAATGCCGGTCAGCATGGGGGTGACGATAATCCAGCCGAGTACGCCGATCTGCGCCAGACGATGCGCCACGGAAGGGTCACCTTCGTGCGCCGCGCGCAGATAGCGCCTGCTGCGGACACGTACATGACCGACAAGCGGATCCTGCTCGTCATCAGTGCCGTCAGGCGGATCCATCTGGAAAGGTGCGGTCATCAAAACAGCCCGCCCTGCTGTTGGGGCCTAAGATGCCGCATAATCTGTCGTATGGCATTCAGATGCAGTCGAGTGCTTTGGGTGCGTTCAGTGCGTTCGGCCTCTGTATCTGCACGGAATCGCACGAGGATTAATTCATCAAGACGCGCCATATCGTCTCCCGGCACCGCCTCGCGCGTGGCAATGGTTACTATTCCATCACGGGCAACCGACAACACTCCTCCACGCACAGCACAATAATGCGGCCGTTCTTCCGCAATGCGCCAGCTAACGATGCATAATGTCAGGCTGGTGAGAAACGGTGCATGACCGGGCATGATACCAAATCCGCCGCTTTCGTCCTCGGCACGAATGGCCAAAACATTATCGACGTTTGCAACGATACTCAACGGCGTGATGACGCGCAATTTCATGCGGCATGCTCCCGGCTTGCGATCTCCCGCAGGCGCGCCTCTTCCAGCGTGCCCACCATATAGAGCGAGCTCTCAGCCCAATCATCCGTTTTTCCATCAAGAATTGCACGACATCCGGCCAAAGTGTCCGTTCGGGAAACGCTGCGTCCGGGTTTGCCGGTAAAAGCTTGCGTCACTGCGAAGGGTTGGCTGAGAAATCGCTGAAGCCGCCGCGCCCGCTGCACGACGAGCCTGTCCGCTGCGCCCAGTTCCTCAATCCCGAGCAAGGCGATAATGTCCTGTAAATCCTTGAAACGGGCAAGCGCCTCACGCGCCCTTTCAGCAATCGCATAATGTTCGGCGCCAACGATGAGCGGATCAAGCAGCACGGAACTCGAGGCAAGCGGATCAATGGCCGGATAGAAACCCTGTGCAGCCATATCACGCGAGAGCATTATGATACTGTCCGTATGGCTGGAAATTGCAGTGACGGCAGGATCGGTAAAATCATCCGCCGGCACATAGACCGCCTGAATGGCCGTCACAGCGGCACCAGCAACCGAAGCGATCCGCTCCTGCAGATCCGCAACTTCCGTTGCCAATGTTGGCTGATACCCCACGCGTGAAGGCAGCCGTCCCAGCAGGCTCGACAATTCACTGCCTGCCTGAACAAAGCGAAACACATTATCCATCAGCAGCAGCACATTCTGGTGCTTCTGATCGCGGAAATATTCAGCGATGCTGAGCGCGGAGAGAGGCACCCGCCAGCGGGCGCCAGGTGGCTCATTCATCTGGCCATAAATAAGAACCGTGCGGGCAAGAACTCCCGAGCGCCGCATGTCGGTGAGCAATTCATGCCCCTCGCGCGAGCGCTCGCCAACTCCAGCAAACACGGAAATGCCCTTCGATTTCTCAACCATTGCATGAATGAGTTCCATTACAAGGACGGTCTTGCCCACGCCCGCCCCGCCAAACATGGCAGCTTTGCCACCTTGTGCAAGCGGTGACAAAAGATCGATGACCTTGATTCCTGTGTCGAATATCTCATTGATCGATGTTTCACGTTCCAGCGGCAGCGGCAGCGCATGTATTGAGCGGCGCGGCACGTCAGGCGGAAGCGGCACTCCCGGATCGCAGATATTGCCAACCACATCCAGCAGACGCCCCAGCAGCGCCTCGCCCACCGGCACTGATATAGGCGCACCGGTCAGACAAACCTTCGTACCGCGCGCAAGACCTGCTGTGGCCTGCAACGCGATGCACCTGACCATATCATTGCCAACATGGCTGTGAACCTCCAGCACGAGCGATCCCGGCCTATCCCATTCGACAATAAGGGCGCTGTTGATCTCGGGCAACGGCGGTGCGTCAAATCCGACGTCGACGATAGCGCCACGAACAGAGCGGACAATACCTGTTGCTTGCGCCAGTTTCATGAGCAATTCCGTGCTGCCTTTGTTGTCGGACGCCATTTCCTTGAAACTTTACCATTTTTTCTGGGCCTGCCGATACCGAACCGGGATTGCCTTTCAGGATTTGCCGGCAGTGAATCCGCCATCAACCAGCAGATGCGCGCCCGTTATGAAACTCGCCTCATCGCTGAGCAGGAAAACAACAGCATTGGCCACCTCCCGCGGACGCCCAAGTCGGCCAACGGGATGCAATTTGATCAAGGCATCCATGGTGGCCTGATCCAGCCCAGCCAGTAGGGGAGTGTCAATATAGCCGGGGCCAACCGCATTGACACGTACGCCTTTGCCCGCAGCCTCCAGCGCCAGTGTATGAGTTAGATTTACGACGCCGCCTTTCGCCGCAGAATAGGCCGCCGTCATCGATTGACCGAAAACGCCGAGAATTGAGGCGCAATTGACGATACTGCCCCTGCCCTGACGATACATCTGGCGCAAGGACGCACGCGCCACCCGGAAAACTCCGGTCAGATTGACGTCGAGGACATGCAAAAAATCTCCGTCCGGATAAGATTCAGCCGCGCTCATGCCGCCAATTCCGGCATTATTAAACACCCCATCCAACCGGCCCATGTCAGCGGATACGGACGATATCAGCTTGTCCACCTGATCACTCGAGGTCATATCTGCGGCAAAAAACAAACAGCGTGAGCGATAATCCCTGTCCAGTTCCATGGCTCTGAATTCGCCATTATGTCCAGGAAGATCGGCAATCGCCACACTGGCACCCTCTTCAAGGCAGCGCTGCACAGTCGCCAGACCAATACCGCTGGCGCCGCCCGTGACCAGAATGATTTTGTCTTTAAGACGCATGATCCCTCGCACAGAAGTTCGAGATAATAACAAATGCCGGAGCCTGCTCGGGCAAATCAAAGTGTGAAGAGGTTAGGCCGATCTTTCGGCGAAGACCTTGCGCCAGATCAAAAATTGCACTTGGAACGATTTATACCGTCCTGCCCGATCGCTTTACAAATTGCCGATCGTGCATCCAGGTCGCAATGCTAGTTCGAGCCAAAATGCAATACTGTAGAAATTCGCTAGTAATTGATCCACTTTTTCATGTGGCGCTGATCCATTCAAGAGATATTTAAGTATATGTTTTTGTGAAATATTCAGACGTAGCACTAGGCTACGGTTAAATGAAAAAGTCGATTAAATCGTAACGGTAATCAACAGCTGAGCCGCAAAACGCATTCAACGCGCCGGAACGCTATGCGCTCGATCCGGATGCTTTTCAGCACATCGCGAGCAAAATCCTCATTGGCAAACTGATGAAAATCCGGAGCCGGAGGCAAGACGACGTCCGGGCTGCCGCATTGACGTATCGCGGCATATAAAATTCCCATGCAGGGCGAGTCTTGAGGGCCGAACCACGCGGTCATCGCTAAACGGCCGCCCGGACGCAGCACGCGATAGGCTTCCCTGAGCGCCAACTCTTGTTCAGGCACATGCGGAATACCAACATTCGAGAGTACGATGTCGAAGTGCTGGCTGGCAAAAGGCATCCGCTGTGCATCCCCTTCAACAAAGCTGACATCGGGGACATTGGCCCGCGCCAGTTCCAGCATGGCGGGAGAAAAATCAAGGCCCGTTACTTTGCAGCCAGCGGCGACCAAAGCCTCCGCCACAGAACCGTGACCGCAGCAAAGGTCTAACGCATCCTCGCCTGCATGAACATCAACTGAAGCGAGCAGATCCGGTATTGCCTGTCGGGGAACGCCAGCGAAAAGCTGCACATAATCGGCAGCCCGAGTATTTTCCTTCCAGGCCGAACTTTCCGTATCCGCGAAGGCGCTGAAGTCGCTCATGTCGCCTCAAGATAATTGTCCGCCGCGACAAAGGTCATTTTAGTGACAGGCCATTCAACAAGCAAGCCTGACCTGAAAGCCGCATGCCCTCCATTTTTGAGGCAGAGTCCCCGAGCAGCCGGCTCTACCAAATTTTAGAGCAGATTTAGGGACTCAGGTTACCCCCGTTTGCAGTTAAAGTGCTGTGCGCCTAAGCTTCATTCAAATTTCTGACCATACGAAGAGCAAACATGATGAGCACGGACTGTTCCTCTCAAGCCAGCGCAAAGGCCGACGTGATCTTCTCCGACGGCGCATTTATCAAGGAACTACGGCAGCAGATGCTGAGATTTGCTACCCAGCAGCTCGGAGATAGCGCGCTCGCAGAAGATGCTGTCCAGGAAGCCCTGATGGGTGCATTAAAAAATGCAGGTTCATTTCGTGCACAGGCCGCATTCAAGACTTGGGTCTATGCCATTTTGAAAAATAAGATCCGCGACATTTTAAGGGCACGCCAGCGGCGGATGATTTCAATTGATGAGCATTCCGACAATGAGTCCGATCGAGGGACGGAAAACTATTTTAATGAGCGCGACATGTGGTCTTCGCAGCATAAGCCTGCCGACTGGGGTAACCCAGAGATTGCGTTACTTGGGCAGGATTTCTGGCGCGTCTTTGAAACCTGCATGAGCCATCTTCCGCCCCAGCATAGTCGTGTGTTCATGATGCGGGAAATGATCGAACTCGACTCAAATGAAATTTGCCGCGAGGTCGGCATTACCATCTCCAATCTCAATGTCATGCTATATCGCGCACGCCTGCGCTTGCGCGAGTGTCTCGAGTTGCATTGGTTTGCAGGGAGTAATGACAGATGATGAGCTGCGAATATGTTTCCCGTCTCTCTTCAGAAAAATTGGATCGCCGTCTGAATATCAAGGAACAGGTCGCGCTCCAGATGCATATTGCCTTTTGCAAGGGATGCCGGCATTTCACCAGACAGATGGAAGAATTGCGTCTGATCACCCGCACCTATATGCGTCAGGGCGAGGCCGATAACCGGTCCGATAGTCCCGATCCGGAAAAATGACGCCATCTTCGGCGTGCCGTGTAAGAATTTACCCGCTCGCGCGACAAACCTAACAAAGATCACTTTGTCGACGCGAGAGAGCATATGGTTCTGGCCGAAATTCAGTTTGAGGATCTGATCCGCCCAATCAGTGATTTTACGAACGTCATAGGGCTCTGCGTCAATCCCACAGCCCTGCCATGAAGCGTCCGCTCTTCTTTGCCGCAATCGCTGGCGCTCTTGCTCTGGGTATTTTTTTGTTTCGGGCACAAGTGCCGGATTTGGCTTATCTCAAAGCCCATCTTTCAGATCTGACAGTCTGGCGGGAACAATCGCCGTTCACCTCAATTCTTCTGACTTTTGTTATTTATGTGCTGGTCACGGCCTTTTCCCTGCCGGTCGGCACGCTCATGACTCTGGCGATCGGAGCAATATTCGGCTTTATTCAGGGCTTGCTGATCGTCTCATTTGCATCAAGCCTCGGCGCGTTGCTCGCCTTTCTCAGCGCCCGCACTTTCTTGCGCGAAGCGGTTGAGACACGCCTAGGCCTGCGTCTGAAACGCATGAATGAAGGATTCAGGCGCGATGGCCCAATTTATCTCTTCACCCTCCGGCTCATTCCGGTGTTCCCGTTTTTTCTGGTCAATCTGGCCATGGGCCTCACGCCGCTCACGGCATGGACGTTTTATTGGGTTAGTCAGGCCGGGATGCTGGCGGGTTCAGCTGTTTATGTGAATGCAGGCACTCAGCTTGGCCGCCTCCATTCGCTTTCGGGCGTGCTATCTCCGGGGCTCATCGCGTCTTTCGCTTTGTTAGGATTGTTCCCCTGGCTGGGCAAAGCCAGCATTAGTCTTTGGCGCAAACGGCGGATCTACAAACGTTTCAAGAAGCCAAAACATTTCGACCGCAACCTTATCGTGATCGGCGCTGGCGCGGCCGGCTTGGTCAGCACCTATATCGCCACTGCCGTAAAAGCAAAAGTGACACTTGTTGAAGCTCATAAGATGGGAGGAGACTGCCTCAACTATGGCTGTGTGCCAAGCAAGGCCCTGATCAAAAGCGCCAAACTCATGCATCAATTTACCAATGCTGAGCAATATGGACTTGTCGCCTCCGCCAATCCGCCGTCCTTCCGCAAGGTCATGGCACGTATACAAGACGTTATCGAGACCATCGCGCCGCATGATAGCATTGCACGCTACACGGCGCTGGGCGCCGAAGTCCTGCAAGGCTATGCCCGCATCATCGATCCCTGGACAGTGGATATTGCACTGAATGATGGCGTCTCGCGCCGGCTTACCACGCGCGCCATCATCATTGCGACTGGCGCGCGACCCTTTGTTCCGAAGCTGCCTGGACTAGAGGAGACCGGTTATGTCACCTCCGACACGTTGTGGCAGACATTTGCACAATATGACGCGCCACCGCGACGGATTGTCGTGCTAGGTGGCGGCCCCATCGGCTGCGAGCTGGCGCAGGCCTTTGCCCGGCTGGGCGCGCAGGTGACGCAGATTGAAATGGCGCCTCGCTTGCTCGTGCGGGAAGATAAGGATGTATCGGAATTTGCGCGGCGCGCGCTTGAGGCGGACGGCGTCGCCATCCTGACCGGGCACAAGGCGCTCTCATGCGCCATTCAGGACGGCGAAAAGCTGATCGACATCGAATGCAATGGCGTTAAAAGCCGGATCGCTTTTGACGAACTGATCTGCGCGGTGGGTCGGACGCCGCGGCTAACCGGCTTCGGCCTGGAAGAACTCGGAATTTCGTTGGAGCGGACGCTTGATACCAACGATTTTCTTGAAACGATTTATCCGAATATTCTTGCGGCTGGGGATGTTGCCGGCCCTTATCAGTTCACTCATATTGCCGCACATCAGGCGTGGTTTGCATCGGTCAACGCCCTGTTCGGCATATTCCGCAAATTCCGGGTTGATTACCGGGTCATTCCCTGGGCCACATTCACGGATCCCGAAATTGCCCGTGCCGGCCTCAACGAACAGGACGCCCAGCAACAGGGCATAAAATTTGAAGTGACCCGCTTCGATCTTGCAGAACTTGACCGCGCCATTGCCGATGGCTCTGCGCGTGGCTTCATCAAAGTGCTGACACCGCCGGGCCAGGACACTATTCTTGGCGTCACGATTGTAGGCGAACACGCCGGCGACCTGCTGGCCGAATTTGTTCTGGCGATGAGGCACGGCCTTGGCCTTAACAAGATTCTTGCCACTATCCATGCCTATCCAACCTTCGCCGAAGCGAACAAATATGCCGCGGGCGAGTGGAAACGCGCGCATATCCCAGAAAAAGCACGCAGCTTGATGGAATGGTATCATCGCTGGCGAAGAGGCGCGTGACATGCTTGATCGTTATATCTTGCCGGGTCAGAAAATTCTGCTGCAGCCTGCAGCCCGGCTATTGCGCGCAGGGCGAATATCGGCCGATCAGATTAGTTTGGCAGGTTTTGCGGCCGGCCTGCTTGCTGTGCCTTTGCTCGCGTCCGATCATGTCCGGATCGCGCTCTGGTTCATTCTGGCCAATCGGTTGCTCGATGGACTTGATGGCGCGGTTGCCCGACTCGAAGGCCCAACCGACAGGGGCGCCTTTCTGGATGTAGCTCTGGATTTCGTCTTCTACGCCATTGTGCCACTCGGCTTTGCAATTGCTGATCCTACGCGCAATGCACTTGCCGCGGCCAGTCTGATCGCGGCTTTTGTGGGCACAGGGACGAGTTTTCTCGCCTTCGCGATTTTCGCCGCGCAGCGACAGATGAAGGCGGAGCATCATCTCAACAAAGGCATTTATTATCTCGGCGGGCTAACCGAAGGCGCAGAGACAATTGCTCTTTTCATTACGATGTGTCTTTGGCCCAGTTGGTTTGCCCCGCTTGCCTATGGATTTGCGCTTTTATGCGTGATCACCACGCTCATGCGTTGGCATCAAGGCTGGACGACGTTCAAGCCGAAATGATGTGTAACACTCTGTAACAAATCGCTGCGTCACCACGACTAATGAGCAAAGCTTTAAATCTGAGTTTTTTGTCATTTTGAGAGAGGTATTATCCATGTTTCGTCCGGTTTTTTTAGCCGCGGTTGGATGTATGATTTTGGCCAGTACCGCGCAAGCCGCCGGCTCTTGGGATGAAACGCTGGCAAAGGCAAAGGGACAGACAGTCTATTGGAACGCATGGGGCGGTGACGAGCGCACCAACGCCTTCATTCACTGGGTTGGCGACGAAGTGAGCCAGCGCTACGGCGTAAGGTTGCAACAGGTGAAATTATCGGACACAGCAGAGGCCGTCACGCGTGTGATCGCCGAAAGGACAGCGGGCAAGACCAGCGATGGTTCCGTGGATCTTATCTGGATCAATGGACCTAATTTCCTGTCTATGAAAGAGAAAGGCTTACTTGCCGGACCATTCGTGAAAGATCTGCCCAACGCACGCTTTGTTGATCTCTCCCCTGCATCCCCAGCCTCGGTGGATTTTACCGTTCCTGTGCAGGGGTATGAATCGCCATGGAGGCTAGCAAAATTCGTCTTCAATTATGACAGCGCCCGTGTCGAGTCGCCACCCAAAACCATGCAGGACCTGCTCATCTGGGCCAAAGCGCATCCAGGCCGGTTCACCCATCCAGTCATCTCTAATTTCATGGGTGCCACCTTTCTCAAACAGGCTTTGATTGAACTCGCGCCCGATCCCTCTGTCCTGCAATTGCCCGCAACCGATGCAAGTTTTGCAGCAGCAACCGCTCCGCTCTGGGCCTGGTATGACCAACTGCGCCCGGCTCTTTGGCATCAAGGTAATGACTTTCCGGCCAGTGAATCCGCGCAGCAGCAATTGCTGGCCGATGGCGAAATTGACATATCAATGTCTTTTGACCCGGCCAGCGCGGCGGCGGCCATAGCGGATGGTAAATTGGCGAAAAGCATCAAGACCTATACGCTCTCCAATGGAACGCTTGGCAATGTCAGTTTTGTCGCCATTCCCTTTAACGCAGCCCACAAGGAAGGGGCTATGGTCATTGCCAATTTCCTTCTGGATCCCGCGACACAGGCCCATGCGCAGGATATCCATGTTCTTGGCAGTTTTTCGGTGCTTGACCAGACAAAGCTGAATCCGGATCAAGCGGCTGCATTCAAGGCGCTGCCTAAATCAACAGCGCTCCCCACCAATGCCGAACTCGGCAAAACATTGCTGGAGCCGCATGCCTCGTGGATGACCCGCCTCACCAAAGCCTGGAGCGAACGCTACACCAGATGATCTCAACCCATGTAATTGGATATCGACTGGGCTTAGCGCTGTGCCTGGCCGCCGGCTTTCTTACGCCTGTCGCTCTAGGTTTCTGGCAAACATTATTGCCGGCATTCGGCTATATGCCAGCGCTTGGCGATAATGAGATAAATTTTGGGCCATGGCGAGAATTAGTGAGTATGCCTGGCTTCGGAACCAGTCTTCGGCTGACCCTTGGCACCGGATTCGCTTCAACCGCGCTGGCCCTCGCGCTTGCCATGAGTTTCTGCGCTATCGTCCATGGCCGCATCGGCAGAAATGCTGCGGAGCGGATGCTGGCCCCGCTTCTTGCCACTCCGCACGCCGCAATGGCCATAGGATTGGCCTTCCTCCTGGCGCCTTCGGGGCTCTTGTTCCGTCTGGTCAGCCCCTGGGCCACTGGTTGGCAGACCCCCCCGGATATTGTGATTATCCACGATAGCTGGGGCATGTCGCTGATAATTGGTCTTCTCGCGAAAGAGGTTCCGTTTCTGCTGCTGGTCATTCTGGCAGCGCTCAATCAGATCGCCGTGCGCGAATATCTGGCGGCCGGACAAGCCCTCGGTTATGCTCGCGGCCTCGTATGGGTCAAGATCATCTTTCCACAGGTCTATCCTCAGATACGCCTCAGCCTCTATGTAGTTCTTGCCTTCGCTTTTTCGGTCGTCGACATGGCCATCATTCTCGGTCCGAACAATCCACCGACTCTCGCCGTGGCGGCGATGCGATGGTTCGAGGCCCCGGATACGGCATTGCTGAAGCCGGCGGCTGCCGCGGCAATGCTGCAAACGCTGATCATTGTCGCAGCCATTGCGCTCTGGTGGTGGGTTGAGCGCGTATTCATCCGGATCGGACGCTGGTGGATCGTGCGCGGTGGGCGCGGCCTGACGAGTGAGCCCGGATTGCGTTTCGCCTCGTTCCTCGTTCTGGTTCTCTTTGCTTTGGCGGCGCTGGCGCTCTTCTCTCTCATATTGTGGTCGCTCGCCTGGCGTTGGCCTTTTCCTGCCGTCGCACCCACGGTATGGTCGTGGCATGCTTGGCATGAAGCAGTCACCGCAGGGTATGATAACATTACCAACACGATCTGGCTCGGGCTGGTGACAACTCTGACAGCGCTAGTCCTTGCCATTGCATGGTTTGAAGGGGCTGGATCAGGACGAGGCGGCTCTGGCGCGGCTTTGCTCTTTGTTGTCTTCCTGCCGCTCTTCATTCCACAAATTGCATTTCTGTTCGGCCTTGATGTCATCTTTCTGCGATGGGGATTGAGCGGGTCATTTGTCGCAGTAGCCTGGGCACAGGTGTTGTTCGTCTTCCCCTACGTTATGATGGCGCTTTCCGATCCTTGGCGCGCACTGGACCCGCGCTACATCAGATCTGCAGCCGCGCTCGGTTCCGACCCGGTGCATATCCTCGTGAGGATAAAATTGCCCTTGTTGCTTCGACCGATTCTTACCGCCGCCGCCATTGGCTTTGCAGTGAGCGTTGGCTTGTATTTACCAACCCTCGTGATTGGCGAAGGACGCGTGCCGACGCTAACGACAGAAGCTGTCGCGCTCGCAAGCGGCGCAGACCGACGTCTGCAGGGTGTCTATGCGGTGCTACAGGCTTTTCTGCCGATGCTAGCTTACGCGGCAGCGTTTCTGATTCCACGATTCGTGTATGCGCGGCGCGCAGCCCTGCGCGGAGATATCATATGAATGCGCTTCACTTATGCCATGTGACGATCCGGCTGCGCAATTCCGGCCAGACGCTTATTGACGATCTCGATCTTCATGTATTGCCGGGCAGGATAGCGGTTATCATGGGTGCAAGCGGTATCGGCAAGTCCACCTTGCTGGCCTTCATCGGCGGACATCTCGATCCGGCATTCCAGGCAACAGGCACTGTCAGGATCGGCGAGCAAGATGTTACTCATCTCGCACCCGAGAAGCGGCATATCGGCATCATGTTTCAGGACGATCTGCTATTTCCACATCTTTCGGTCGGTGAAAATCTCATGTTTGGACTGCCATCAGATATTCGCGGCAGGGCTGCGCGGAAGGAACGGGTGGACGCGGCGCTGATCAACGCCGGACTGTCCGGCTTTTCCGGGCGCGATCCGGCCTCCCTGTCTGGCGGACAACGCTCGCGCGTCGCGCTTCTGCGCACGCTCTTGTCAAAGCCCCGAGCTCTATTACTCGACGAGCCCTTCGCAAAACTCGATCAAAGCCTTCGCATGGACGTGCGGTCCTTTGTGTTTGAACATGCTTTGGCGGAAAATCTTCCGGTGTTGATGGTCACTCATGACGAAGCCGATGCCGCCGCAGCCGGGGGCAACATCGTTGCCCTGCGCAGTTAATTCACATGAGCCGCACCGCCTGCGCCTCAAATATTATTGCACGCGGCCTGTAAGATCTGGAGCCTTGGCGCGACAAATGGTCATGAGCACTGCTTGGCATCTTCTAATTTGTCTCGGCGGATTTAGCCGGGATGGAAAATGCGCGACAATATGGGGGCAAGAGTGATATCGGGTTTTGAGGCCATCAACCATCACGCTAGCCAGTTGCGGCTGATATTTTTTATCGGCATTTTCACGCTCATGGTTCTTTGGGAACTGGCCATGCCACGGCGGGTTCAGACACTTGGCCGCGCCACGCGCTGGCCGTCAAATCTCGGCCTTGTGATTCTGGATACTTTACTGGTCAGGTTGCTCATTCCAACCACCGCTGTCGGGGTTGCACTTTATGCCGAGCAGGCGGGTTGGGGCGTGTTCAACACAATCCAGCCCGGCGGCGGCCTGGCCGTCATCCTTTCGGTAATATTGCTCGATCTGGCTATATACTGCCAGCACGTACTGTTTCACTTCGTGCCGGTCCTTTGGCGCCTGCACCGCGTCCACCATGCCGATACCGAATTCGATGTGACGACGGGCCTGCGGTTTCATCCGGTTGAAATTCTGCTTTCGCTGATAATCAAGTTCGGCGCCATAACGCTTCTCGGTGCTCCGCCTGTTGCTGTGATTATTTTCGAAATCCTCCTCAACGGCACAGCCATGTTCAATCATAGCAATATACGCCTGCCTTTCTGGCTCGAGGGGCTGTTGCGCTGGATATTGGTCACGCCGGACATGCACCGCGTACATCATTCGGTGGTCCGCGCCGAAACAGATAGCAATTTCGGCTTCAACCTGCCCTGGTGGGACTTCGTGTTCCGGACTTACCGCGCCGAACCCGAGGCTGGGCAATCACACATGATCTTCGGCATTAATGAATTTCGTGACTCCGCAGAACAGCGTCTTGATAAAATGCTGACTCAGCCATTCCGGGACAAGGACACGGCATGAGCGACCTTCACCAGGACAAGAGCGCAAGTCAGAGGGATAACCCATGCCCAAGTGCCGGGAAGCCATTTTAGTTTTTCTGTTTTTATTTGCTAGCGGAGTACAAGCTCAAGATATGCCGTCCAGAATTATGGTGGGGGATTTTTCTGCGAGCCAGTTGCAGGGCTGGGAAACGAAGCTGTTCAAAGGTGAGACGGCATATTCCTTCGTGCCGGATTCGGATCAACATGTGAATGTGCTGAAAGCGCAGGCGCATGACTCGGCTTCCGGCCTTTATCGCAAAATCAAGGTCGATCTCTCCAAGACGCCATTCATCAATTGGTCCTGGAAAGTCGAAAATATTTTCCCGGGGATAGACGAAAGCTCGAAAGCCGGCGATGATTTTCCGGCGCGTATTTACGTCGTGGCCGAGCGCGGGATAATGGTTATGCGTTCGCTCTCGCTCAATTATGTCTGGGCGAGCGAGCACCCGGCGCAAAGTCTCTGGCCAAGCCCTTATACCGGCCAGGTCATGCTGTTTGCTGTCGATTCCGGAACACGGAATCTTGGTACCTGGACCAGCCATAAGCGCAACCTGCGCGCCGACCTGCATCAGGCCTTTGGTCAAGACATCGAAGAAATCGATGCCGCCGCACTGATGACAGACACCGACAATCACGGCGGCGATGCTGTGGCCTATTATGGAAATATCTGGTTCAGCGCTGAATGAACCGTGTTCAATTTTCAAATATTCGATTTTAAACCGCGGCAATCTGATCTTTGCTGCGCCCGCCAAGGTAAAAAGCACTCCAAGGAGAATGAAATGTCCGAAAATGCAAAATTATCACTCGCCCCGCAAACGCTTGAATCGGACAATCCACAGGCCAGAGCGATGTTGGAAAAAGTAAAGGCTCAGGTGGGATTCATTCCTAACATGTATGCCGGTATGGCGAATTCGCCGGGGCTGTTACATACATATCTCGAAGGCTACAATGCATTTCGTGCGCATTCTGGCTTCACACCGGCAGAGCAAGAAGTAATTTTCCTGACAATCAGCCGGGAAAATGGCTGCGAATATTGTATGTCGGCGCATAGTATGATCGCAGACCGGGTTTCAAAAGTGCCGTCCGACGTGTTGCAGGCCCTGCGCTCCGACGCCGACGTTCCCGATAAAAAACTCGCGGTCTTGGGCTCCTTCACCTCACACATGTTCGCCACACGTGGCCGACCGGCCGAAAGCCAGTTGCGTAAATTTCTCGCGGCTGGTTTCACTGAATCTCAGGTTCTGGAAATCGTTCTGGCCTTGGCTGTTAAGACCATTAGCAATTATGCAAACCACGTGAACATGCCGGAACTGGATGCTGCTTTTTCGGCCTATGCATGGACGCCAAACCCGTAGCAAGGCACTGCGCTGACATCTGACGAGCAATTGCCACGCAATCGCCCTCATTTGAATGTGCAATATAGCATCAGAACTGGAGAACCATATGAGACCATTTGCCTTCAGCGCAGCATTGGTAATTTCAACCGGCATCGTCGCAGCCCCCGCCTCTGCTGCACCCGTCGTCATATTGGAGTTTCAAACGCATGCCGCCTTTTTCTCCGCTGAAACGAAACAGGCAAAGGCGCTTGATCCGCAAGCCTTTGTCGCTGATTCGGGTGTGGCAGCCGGAATTGGGCCGCAAAACATTGCGCACGCACCGGGTGTTCGCCCCGCTTTCATTGCTGATGACGGCAAGAACACGCCACTGGTCAATGCTGAGGCAAAGCCGCTGGGCTTTAATCTGGGGCAATGGCTTACTGCCCGCGGCCGGGCGATAATCAAGTCTGAGCCTGACGGAGCGCTGATCTCGTTGTCATTCAAGGACCTGCGTCCGCGCGGCCATTACAGCCTTTTCGAAAATCACTTCGATCAGTCACCCACCGGTTTTACGCCGCTCGACGGTAAAGGCATCAGGAACAATTTCATCGCCCGCGCCGACGGCTCAGCACAGATTTTAATCAAGGCGCCAGATGTACCGACGCATGTCAACGCGATCCTTCTCGTCTATCACAGCGACAGCCGCTTTCATGGTGCCGAGCGCGGCAAGATCGGAGTCAATGCCCATCACCAATTGATTGCCCGACCGGATTAGCCGCAGTAGAGATAATACGAGCTGAAGACAGATTATTCCCGGCCAAGCCGGAGGAATTCGAACCAATACTGCGGCAATCCAATAGCACTATCAGACAGGTAATTTCGCTAGCGATGATTGGCAACCGCTCTCAAAATGCGGCGATGTTCAACGCTGTCAAGATCGTGCATTTTGTCGTCATTGGATCGAAACTCTCCTCTCTCTCCAAAGGGGTCACAAGCCGGAAACTCTACCCTCAGGCGGTCCAAGGATAGGTGTGGGTGGTAATTTTCGCTTCAGATTGACCCATTTTGTCACTCTACGCTGATCCGTTTTGACTTAATCAAATCACTGAAATTTATCAAAAATTTCTCGATAACGCAGATCACCACTAAATGGAAAAATGGGGGTGCGGACGAAAACTTGGACCACCGGGAGGTAGTTCATGTATTCCTACGCAGACAGGCTTCGCGCCGTTGAGCTTTACATCAGGCTTGGCAAGTGAATAGCCCCGAGTTTTCTAGACACCTTACAGTTTCAATTTTTGCTGCTGCTCGAAGTCAGCCGGTGACAGCATGCCGTTTCTGACATGCTTACGTTGCGGGTTAT
>NZ_JBVYWO010000011.1:0-99960 GCF_056032725.1 Methylocystis sp. sgz306128 | reverse complement strand
AATCTGGGGAGGTTTTCGTCCTTGGCGGACAAAACAGGGGCCAGCCCCGCCGCCAGCGGCCATTGAACGGCGATGTCGGGATCATTCCAGAACAAGCCGCCGTCATGCGAGGGGGCGTAATATTCGGAAACTTTGTAGACAACTTCGGTATCCGGCTCCAGCGTCATGAAGCCATGGGCAAACCCGGCAGGAACGAAAAGCTGCGCCCCATTCTCGGCCGATAATTCCGCACCTACCCATCTGCCGTAGGTTGGGGAGCCAGCGCGTATATCAACTGCAACATCGAATATCCGGCCGCGGATGCAGCGCACGAGCTTATCCTGCGCATAGGGTGGAGTTTGAAAGTGCAGACCGCGCACCGTACCTGCGGCGCGCGACAAAGACTGATTATCCTGCACGAAGCCGCAGCATATGCCGACCGCCTCAAGCTGCGCCTGATTATAGGTTTCGCTGAACCAGCCCCGGCTGTCGTTAAATCTTTTGCTTTTTAACAAAACGACCATTAGGCCCCGACCCATTCTTCATTTGAAATTTGACATGTGTTAAAAATGCGGCTTAAAAATGACGGACGATAGATTTTTGAATGCACAAAGAAGCACATCCAATAAATTTGGCAAATTTGCTCCTCATAAAAGTAAATAGGAATTAAATAACTGTGCTCGAATTAAATATTAAAGCTTTTGAGCTTAAATCAAAACGTGATCCCTTCTTATTTCCTGTTCTAAAGTTAAATATTAACTCGGACTCCGGTGGAGAATATATAAATTTACTTAATGGCACAAAAGCGAGCTTTATATTTGTGCCCAGTTTTTTTGGAGCAACGAATATAGGTTTCGACAGTAATGATTTCGAAATCCAGATTTTGTCATTTCGGAAAGGTCTTGGCGCGCGCCTGCGTGCGTTAACCACTTTCAAAGCGAAGAAAATTCTCAAGTTTCGTTCCGGCAAAATTTTGTTCGATGGGCCCGAACACACTAAGAAGCTGTTAATCCGCACCAACAAGCTCCTGACACGACTTAGATCACGACTCGATTCATTAACAATTAAGCAGCATCCAGAATTAATCATTGGCTGGGGCGAAAACGCTGTCCAGCTGGCAAAGCCACGTGAAGTTTCAACTCCTTCAACCTGGCTCGCCGTCGTTGTGCATGTCTATTATCCTGAAACTTGGCCAGAATTGGCGGAGGTGTTGCGCCATATCAGTTATCGGTACGATCTGTTCATAACCACTGTTTCTGACCGAACAGAACTGATAGCACAAATGAAGGCCGACTTTCCGCAAGCGCAAATCAAAGTGTTTGAAAATCGCGGTCGTGATGTCCGACCTTTTCTGCGCCTTTTGGAAGACGGAACATTGGCCCCCTATGATTTAGTCTGCAAAATCCACGGCAAAAGATCATTGGCCAACGACCCTTCGGGAAATCTCGGTGATATTTGCCGTCGTCGCATGTTATTTGATCTTTTGGTCGCACCAAATGTGATCGCGCATATCGTAAAACGCTTTCGCACCGAACCCAAACTGGGAATGATCGGCTCCAAAGCCTTTCATCTCAACCGAAAAAGGGATTTTGGCATATTCTGGAAAGCGAATTTTAGCCAAATGACACAGATTATTCGCGAACTCGGTGGCGATCCGCAAGAAATCAAGCCAAATTTCTTTGAGGGTACGATGTTTTGGGTGCGCCGAAGTGCTCTTAATAAACTCGCGCAGCTGAAATTGAGTGAACGTTTCGACGCAGAACGCGGCGCCAACGATGGCGCGTTAGAGCACGCTCTCGAACGTGTATTCGCTGTTGCGGTTCTGCTTTCTGGCTTCATCATTAATGCAATAGATGGACTGAATTTCTTCGATTTTTAAATGAAACCTGTTGCGCTTATCCGGATGGACTTGGTGAACTCGGCACGCACCACACGATCGTCGAGTTGGCAATGAGTGGCAAGCCAACTCGTTCAGCACGAGCAATTGTCGCAAATCAAGGGCTCAGTTGGCCAATCTGATGGCAATCAAGACCAATTGAAAATTGTAGGACCCCTCTCCCAAAGACAGGGAATGCGTGCATTGGCCAATGTAAACAGTGCTCGTTGATTAGCGCCCTCGAATAAGATTTGAACGCAACGGCCAATTATGATATTTGTTACGGTATCGAAATGAATTTGAGACGCGGCGATGGCTGCAAATTCAACAGCAAAACAGCGAGGACCAGGACGGCCCTTCCAGCCGGGTCAGTCGGGCAATCCCGCCGGGAAACCCAAGGGCGCGCGAAACCGGACGACATTGGCAATTGAAACCTTGCTGGAAGGTCAAGGCGAGGCCATTGGTCAGGTGGCCATCAGCAAGGCCTTAGACGGGGATATTGCCGCCGTCAGATTGGTGCTGGATCGTATTGCCCCGGCGCGAAAAGATCGCACGGTTGCTTTCGACTTACCGCATCTGAATGAAGCGGGCGATGCCGTGGCGGCGATGCGGGCGATCCTCCGAGCAGTTGCCGAGAGCGAGATTACGCCGGCGGAAGCCAATGAGTTGGCGCGTTTAGTCGATACCTTTGTCAAAGCTCTCGAAGCCAATGAACTGGCCATGCGCATCAAGCTGATTGAGGAGCATTTACACCATGGTCAGATCAAGGATATTGGCTAAGCGCATCGCGCAGGTACAACTGCCAAAACGACACATCACGGACGATTTTGATTTCACCAGATTATCGTCAGATGAGCGCGATCGCTTACGTATCATGCTCGAAGCGCAGATAGCCGGAACATTCCATGAAAAGGATCGTCCGCAGTTCCAACGGCTGATAAAGATTGCCAAAATTTAGAGCAGTTTTATCCCGCCAGATATCTTTTCCTGGTCCATCGTACCCACGTGACCAGGCATTTGCACAAATCTCACATCAACGCCAGAAGCCGTGATCGAATCGATTAAGGAAAAAGTTTGCTAGCTATCTGCTAGCTAGGTAATTTTGCCAGTTCGGAAAAATTTTGCTAAACTATTGAAAATATTGGCGCACCCGACAGGATTCGAACCTGTGACCTCTGCCTTCGGAGGGCAGCGCTCTATCCAGCTGAGCTACGGGTGCCTGTTATGATGTTTGAATAGCTTATTCGCTCGGAGCCGGCAACAGCCAAACCCCAAAAACTGGCCTGTCGCGCCAAATTCATCTTGCGGCCCTAGGCTGGCCCTTCAAAACCGTCGGCACGGCGCAGTTGCGGAAACAGCCGGGCCCAGAGCGCCACAATAAGCAGCGTGCCAACCCCGCCCAGCAACGCCGCGCCAACGGCACCCATAAAATAGGCCGCGAAACCCGATTCGAATTCGCCCAGCTGGTTGGACGCTCCGATGAACACAAAGTTGATGGCCGTAACTCTGCCGCGCATGTCATCGGGCGTTGCGATCTGCACCAATGTCTGGCGGACGACAACGCTCACCATATCGAACGCGCCCAGAGCAATCATGGCCAAGGCCGAAACCGCAAAATTGGACGACAGGGCAAAGACGATGGTTGCAAGGCCATAGCCCGCCACGCACACCAGCATCAATCGCCCCACCCTGCGGCGCAGGGGCACATAGGCCAGAAAAATGCCGGTCAGAGCCGCGCCGATCGCCGGACAACCGCGCAGCATTCCCAGCCCGCCGGGGCCGATCATCAGAATGTCGCGCGCATAAATCGGCAGCAGCGCCGTTACGCCGCCGAGCAGCACCGCGAAAAGATCGAGCGAGAGCGCGCCCAGAACAATGGGATTGCTGAACACGTAGCGTGCGCCAGCCCTGACACGCTGCATCGTCGTGAGATGCGCCTCGCTCGATACAGCCCGCACTTCGGGCAGTCCGGCCATTATCAGAGCCGCACTGGCAAAAAGAAGAGCCGGAAGAATAAAAATGGCATCTCCCATCAGAGCATAAAGCAACCCGCCAGCCGCCGGCCCGACAATAGTTGCAACCTGAAAGGCCGACGAATTGACCGCTACAGCCCGGGAAAATTCCTCCTTGGCGACGAGATTAGGCAAAATTGCCGACATTGCGGGCGCATTGAAAGCCCTTGCCGTGCCAAGCGCGAACAGACACAAATATATCGGCCAGACGCCAAGGCCCGGCATCAGGGCAAAGCCCAGCAATGCCAGAGAGCATCCGGTCTGGGCAATATTGCACACCATCCCAATGCGGCGCCGGTCCCTGCGATCTGCCGTATCACCGGCAAGGCCGACAAAAAGCAGCAAGGGAAGAAATTGCGCCAGACCTACAAGACCAAGGCTCAGGGCGCTGCCCGTAATCGAATACATATGCCAGCCGATGGCCACATCCTGCATTTGCGCGGCAAAAGCCATCAGCACCCGCACCGAAAGGAAGCGGACAATGCTCGGCTTACGCCAAAGAGAATTTTCTGAAACAAGAGAAGACATGCGGGAATTTCGCCTTACACCAGAAGGATAAGGCCCGACTCACGGCAAATCCAGCCCTGTTCTCAATGGCAAAAATGATTGCCCTCGCCAAGACAAAACGGCACTGTGCGCTGGAACCTATGGAGGATTTCAATTGCCGGGCCTTGGCTGGGACATTCTTGCGGGAATTTCAGTAGCAGGCGTGTTGCTGCCGGAATCCATCGCTTATGCCATGATTGCCGGTGTCGGCCCGGCCCACGCGATCATGGCCGGCCTGATCGGACTTGTGGTCTATGCACTGCTGGGCCGCAGCCGCTATGCCATTGTCGCGCCGACCTCGTCAGCAGCAGCCATTCTTGCGGCTGCGGCCCTGTCGCTTGGCTTTGTCGGGCCAGATCAGAAGATCATCGCAATGTCCGGGCTGGTGCTGTTGTGCGGCGTGCTCTTCGTCGCAACAAGCCTTGCGCGGCTAGGCGCGCTCGCCTCCTTCGTATCAAGACCGGTTCTTCGGGGCTTTGCCTTCGGTCTAGCCCTCACCATTATCATCAAGCAAATTCCGTTGATTGTCGGCTTAGATCATATCAGCGGCACGCCAATCTCGGTTGTGTACCAGTGCCTGAAGCGCGTCGCCGAATGGAATCACGTCTCGACGCTGCTCGGCATTGCCGCCCTGACGCTGCTTGTCGCCTTGCGGCGTGTACATGGCCTGCCATCGGCACTACTTGTCATCATATTTGGCATTCTGGCAGCATATGCCCTGCCCTTGCAGGCCTATGACGTTCATCTGGTCGGACTCATCAGGCTGCCGCTTGCAACGCCGCAAATTCCCCTGCTCTCATTTGACCAGTGGCTTAGTCTGGCGCAACTGGCGCCGCCGCTCTTTCTGATTATTTTTGCGGAATCCTGGGGCTCCATCAGAACTCTCGCGCTCCGCCACGACGACAAGACAGATGCCAACCGGGAGCTTCTGGCGCTGGGATTTGCCAATATAGCCGCGGGTCTTATTCAGGGGCTGGGGGTAGGCGCAGGTTTCTCCGCCTCGTCGGCCAACGAAGCCTCGGGCGGGCGCTCACGCCTTGCGGGGGTCATCGCGGCGCTGGCATTCGCCAGTCTCATGCTGCTTATACCAGAGATTATCGGGCGCCTGCCGGAAGCGGTTCTGGCGGCAGTGGTCATTTCTGTGCTTCTGCACGCGCTGGACCCGCGCCCGATCCTCAGATTATGGGACATCAACCGCGATCAATATGTCGTCATCGCCTCGGCAATAGCGGTTCTGGCACTTGGCGTGCTGTATGGCATGCTGATCGCCATCGGCCTTTCGCTCTTTGCGCTGGTTAGGCGGCTCGCCCAGCCCAAAGTGAGCATTCTGGGCCAGTTGGGCGACAGCCACGATTATGTCGATCTGCGCCACTACCCCGATGCCCGACAGGACCCCGAAATTCTGGTGCTTCGCCCGGCGCGGCCGATGTTTTTCGCCAATGCCGATGCAATACTCCAGCACTGCGCCACGCTCAGCGCCGGATCATCCGTGCGTGCCGTCATACTCAGTCTGGAGGAAAGCCCGGATTTTGACAGCACAACCGCCGATGTTCTGCACGAGTTCAAACAGCAACTCGATAAATCGGGCAAACAGCTCTTCTTTGCCCGCGTTCATGGCGACATAGTGCAGTTGCTGACGCGCTATGATGAAGGTGCACTCGGAGCCACGGACATACGCGGCGTCAGCGTTGCCGATACGGTGGCATTGGCGCGGCGAAGCCTGACGACGCCACGCCCCGCCTAATTGCTGCGGTAAAAGAGCCCGATGGTCAAAAGCACGCCGATGCCGATTATGGCGATACGCAATACGCGCTCGTTCACCCGCTTCAGCGCCCAGACGCCAACCTGCCCGCCAATGATGGCGCCGACACCCAGCACGAGCACCTTCGGCCAGGCAATGGGCGACGAATAGATGAAAATGGCCACGGCGGAAGCATTCATGACGCCGGCGAGCATGTTCTTCGTTGCCCCGGCGTTGCGCACGGGCAGACCAGCCATTGTCAGCGCAGCGAGCATAAGGAACCCAATTCCGCCACCAAAATATCCGCCATAGATCGCGATCAGAAACTGAGCGACAGCGGTGCCGACCGGGCCGAGATCCTTCGACGCATGGCTTGCCTTCGGGCCAAAGCTGCCCCAGCCGAACATGACAGTAGCAAATAGCACGAGATAGGGCACGAGATGGGCAAAAAATGACGCGGGTGTGGCCAGCAACAGAATGCCACCGACGGCACCGCCGACGATACTCAGGCCAAACAGGACATAAAAAGGCAGGCTTGCCGTGCCTGAAACCATCTTTCGCCCGGATAGACCGGTGAATATCTGCCCGGGGAAAAGCGCGACGGTAGACGCGATATTCGCGGCGCGCGGATCAAGTCCAGAGATAATCAGCGCCGGCAAAGTGATAAACGACCCGCCTCCGGCCAAAGCATTCTGCGCACCGGCCCACAATGCTGCCAGAAAGAGCACAATCATCATGGCCATGAAATGCAGCCTTCAACTTGAGGAGAGACCATAAATGGAAACTGACTGATCAAAGGGTGAATGGCGCGGCGTAGGGGAATCGAACCCCTCTTACCAACGTGAAAGGCTGGTGTCCTAACCGATAGACGAACGCCGCTCCGCACCGTCACGAACCATTACGTCCGCGAACGTTGGTTCGTATACTGGCATGAACGCATTGTGGCAAGCGCTAATGACAATATTTTCACATTAACCCCGAAAACCCGTGGCAAGCACGTAAAGCTCCGCCGAGCCCGCACGGCTGGCTGCGGGCTTCACATGGCGCACCACGGCAAAATCCCGCTTCAGATTGGCCAAAAGCTCGCCCTCCGTGCCGCCCTGAAACACTTTTGCGATAAAAAAACCGCCGGGAGCCAGCACTTCGCGGGCAAAATCGGCCGCCAGTTCGATGAGCGAAATTATTTTGAGATGGTCGGTCTTTTTATGGCCGGTCGTATTGGCAGCCATATCTGAGATGACCCCATCGGCGCGAATCTCCTCGCCATTGGCACCAAGCAGAGCGCGCAGGCGCTCCGGCGCTGACGAATCAAGAAAATCCATCACGGTGAATTCCACCCCTGGAATCGGATCGATATCCAGCAGATCGATGCCGACGACCCTTCCCACAGGCCCAGTTCCTTCGCCAATTGAGTTGACGCGCTTGGCGGCTACCTGCGACCAGCCGCCCGGCGCCGCACCAAGATCGACGATCCTCATCCCCGGCTTTAAGAGATGGTATTTGTCATCCATCTCCAGCAATTTGAAGGCGGCGCGGGAGCGATATCCCTCGCGCTTAGCTAAGGCAACATAGGGGTCATTCAATTGGCGTTCCAGCCAGATCGTTGAAGAGAGCGAGCGCTTGCGGGCTGTCTTCACGCGCACCTTGAGCGAGCGTCCGCCTTCCCGCCCCGTGCCTGATTTTTGCGTCAAGACTGCGCTCCCCCGATATTGCCAAGACCCCAGACCCTGTCCATTCGCATCATTTGCGTCAAAATGCCCTCTCTTAATCCCCTGTCGGCAATGCGTGTGCGTCCGGCCGGAAAAACACGCCGTATGGCCTCGAATATGGCGCAACCCGCCAGAACCAGATCGGCCCGCTCCGGCCCGATGCAGGCGTTGCCAGCCCGGTCGGCATAGGACATGGCCTTCAGCCGCTGCATCGCTTCCTGAACCTCGTCGTCGCTCATCCAAAGGCCGTCGATCTGCCGCCGGTCATATTTGGCCAGATTGAGATGAATTCCGGCTATGGTTGTCACCGTACCCGATGTTCCGAGCAGATGAAAACGTCCGCAGCGGCGCAAATCCGCTGTTGCCTCGATGAAATCGCCCATATTTTCCATGACATGCGCGACGATGGCTTCATAGGTTTCGGGCGTCACATGCATGCCGCCGAATTTCTCGGCGAGAGAGACAACGCCCATCTGCAACGATGCCCATGCGCGCAAGCGGCCGCTCGTTGGTGCGAGCGGCTCGCGTTCGAGCCAGATAATTTCCGAAGAGCCGCCGCCGATATCAAAAATCAGAACGGATTCTGCGTCGGGATCAGCCAGAGTTGAACATCCGGCCACGGCAAGCCGCGCCTCTGTTTCGCGATCGATAATTTCAAGCCGCAGCCCGGTCACGTCAAAGACACGATCAAGAAACTCCTGACCGTTTTCGGCTGTGCGGCAGGCTTCGGTGGCGATCAGCCGCGCGCGGGTAACGCCGCGCAGATTCATCTTGTCGCTGCATACGGAAAGCGCAGACAATGTGCGCTCGATCGCGGATTCGCTCAGACGTCCCGTCTGCGACAGACCTTCACCCAGCCTCACAATGCGCGAGAATGCATCAACAATGCGAAACCCGTCCTG
This sequence comes from Methylocystis sp. sgz306128, assembly GCF_056032725.1. Taxonomy (NCBI): domain Bacteria; kingdom Pseudomonadati; phylum Pseudomonadota; class Alphaproteobacteria; order Hyphomicrobiales; family Methylocystaceae; genus Methylocystis; species Methylocystis sp. sgz306128. The sequence goes on along the minus strand of NZ_JBVYWO010000011.1, from coordinate 91,195 downwards.
ATTGGGCCGCGCAATGAGCAACCTGCAATTATTGGTGCCGAGATCCAGAGCCGCATAGACATTCTTCGTGCTTGCCGGAAAGAGGCGAGCCCGTTCATCAGACACGGCAATGCCGGAGCCATTTGAACCGGACGCGCCAAGGCACGCCTGATTCAAATCATTCATCTTTCTTGTCACACAAACCACCTCCCTGCCTGGCCGGGGCGCAGGCAGGTAAAAACCAAGTTGTGCAACAGCTTATCAGAACTTTATGATATTATCCACAACGACGTTGGTCAGACCATGGCCATGCCGCCATTGACGTGCAGCGTGACGCCAGTGACATAGCCAGCTTCCGCGCTTGCAAGATAAACCACGGCAGCGGCGATGTCCTCGCCCTGTCCAAGGCGGCCCATCGGCACATTCTGCAGAATGCCTTCCTTCTGTTTGTCGTTCAGGGCATCTGTCATCGGGCTGGTGATGAAGCCCGGCGCAACACAATTGACCGTGATGCCGCGGCTGGCAACTTCCTGCGCGAGCGACTTCGACATGCCGATCATGCCGGCCTTCGAAGCGGCATAATTGCCCTGACCCGCATTGCCTGTAACGCCCACCACCGAGGTAATGCTGACGATGCGGCCGTAGCGGCGCTTCATCATGCCTTTCAATGCCGCGCGGGCGAGGCGGAACGACGAGGTGAGATTAACGTTGAGCACCGAGTCCCAGTCCTCGTCCTTCATGCGCATGAACAGCCCGTCGCGGGTGATGCCTGCATTGTTGACCAATATATCCAGCCCGCCCATGGCAGCCTCTGCGGCAGGCACCAGAGCCTCCACTTCGTCCTTATTGCCGAGATTGCACGTCAGCACATGAACGCGGCTGCCGAGCTCCGCAGCCAGAGCATCAAGCGCATCGCGACGCGTGCCTGAAATCGCCACGGTCGCACCCTGCTTGTGCAGCGCGCGGGCTATGGACCCGCCCAGACCGCCGGTCGCGCCTGTGACGAGTGCCTTTTTATCGTTGAGTTCAAACATGGCGGCTCCTTAGTTTCTGCCGGCCCTGAAGGCCGCAATATCATCCGGCGTGCCGATCGAGACCGCCGTAACCCCTTCGGCAATACGCTTGACCAGCCCGGCCAGCACCTTGCCTGTACCCACTTCCATAAAATGATTGACGCCCTGCGCGGCCATGTAGGCGACGGACTCGCGCCAGCGCACCGTACCCGTGACCTGCTCCACCAACCGGCGGCGTATCTCCTCCGGATCAGTTATCGGCGCGGCAGTGACATTGGCCACAAGCGGCACGCGCGGGGCGGCAATCCGCACGGAACTCAGCGCCTCCTGCATCGCCTCGGCGGCAGGTTGCATCAGCACGCAATGGAACGGTGCGGATACCGGCAGGGCAAGTGCCCTTTTGGCCCCCGCCGCCTTCGCCAGTTCCATGGCCCGCTCAACCGCGGCTTTGGCGCCGGAAATCACCACCTGCCCGCCGCCATTATCATTGGCGGACTGACAAACGCCCCCGGTTTCCTGAGCCGCAGATGCGGCCACTGCGGCCAACGCGTCAAAGTCCAGACCGATAATCGCTGCCATGGCGCCCTGCCCCACCGGCACGGCCTTCTGCATCGCATTGCCGCGGATGCGCAACAGGCGCGCCGTATCGGCAATGGTCAGGCTGCCCGCAACAGCAAGGGCTGAATATTCGCCAAGCGAATGTCCCGCAACAAAGGCGATTTCCCTGCCAAGGTCAAAACCGCATTCGGTTTCAAGAACGCGCATTACGGCAAGGCTCGACGCCATCAGGGCGGGCTGGGCATTGTAGGTCAGCGTGAGGTCCGCTTCTGGTCCTTCGAACATCAGAGCCGAGAGCTTTTCGCCAAGCGCGGAATCAACTTCATCGAAGACGGCGCGCGCCGCTGAAAATTGCTCGGCAAGCGCCTTGCCCATTCCAATAACTTGCGATCCCTGCCCCGGGCAAATCAGTGCTGTCGTCATTTTAAACTCCGGATTTTTGCCTTCGAGTCGCACCGGTCGCAAAAAGAGTCAAGCCGACCTGCTGACTTTGTATTTACGCTTGCCTAAGGTGCATGAATTGTCTAGCGTTTAATCAGTCTACAAAATAGATAGGATTATTAAGATGAGCGAGCAGCGCAGCCCAGGTTTTGCAACGCAGTCCATTCATGCCGGCGCCCACGCCGACCCCACCACCGGGGCGCGTGTCACGCCCATCTATCAGACAGCGTCCTTTGTTTTTGACGATGTCAATCATGCGGCCTCTCTGTTCGGCCTCCAGGCATTCGGCAATATTTACACCCGCATAACAAACCCCACCACAGCCGTGCTCGAGGAACGCATCGCCGCGCTGGAAGGTGGCACAGCCGGCCTTGCCGTCGCATCCGGCCATGCCGCCCAGCACCTTGTCTTTCATACTTTGATGAAGCCGGGCGACGAGTTCATCGCTTCCACCAAACTCTATGGCGGTTCGATCAACCAGTTCAACCATTCCTACAAGAATTTCGGCTGGACCGTGAAATGGGTCGATCCGGATGATCTGGCGGCGATGGAAGCCGCCGTCACGCCTAAGACCAAGGCCATCTTCATAGAATCGATCTCCAATCCCGGCGGCGTGATCACAGACATTGCCGGCATTTCGAAAATCGCAAAGAAGGCACGCATTCCGCTCATCGTCGACAATACGCTGGCGACGCCTTATCTGATCCGCCCGTTTGAGCATGGCGCGGACATCGTCGTTCATTCGGCAACCAAGTTCCTCGGCGGTCACGGCAATTCCATTGCCGGCCTGATCGTCGATGGCGGCACATTTGAATGGCAGGGCGACGAGCGCTACCCCATGATCTCCGCGCCAAGGCCGGAATATAACGGCATGGTGCTGGGCGACGTCTTCGGCAATTTTGCCTTTGCTATTGCCTGCCGCGTTCTGGGCCTGCGCGATCTTGGCGCGGCGCTTTCGCCCTTCAATGCCTTTCTCACGCTTACGGGCATTGAGACGCTGCCTCTGCGCATGCAGAAGCATTGTGACAATGCGCTGACCGTTGCCCGTTTCCTTGCTGAACATGAAGGCGTGGACTGGGTATCCTATCCGGGCTTGCCGGGCGACAAATATCATCATCGCGCCAAGACATATACGCCCAAGGGAGCGGGTGCCGTTTTCACTTTTGGCGTCAAGGGCGGCTATGATGCCGGTGTGGCGCTGGTCAGCAAGGTGAAATTGTTCTCGCACCTCGCCAATGTCGGCGACACGCGTTCTTTGATCATTCATCCTGCGTCCACAACCCACAGACAATTGTCGGACGCGCAGAAAGCCGTTGCCGGGGCCGGTCCGGACGTTGTGCGTCTGTCTGTTGGCCTTGAAGACAAGGAAGACATCATCGCTGATCTGGAACAGGCGCTGGCCGCTGCCCGCGGGTAGTGGTAAAATCCGGGCATTGGCTGCTTGACATGCGTCAATGCCACGCACCCGGGCGGGGCTAAAATAGCTACATTAAAGCGTCCCGCCCCAAGCACAAAGGATCACGTCATGTTCAAACATCTTCTTGTCGCCACCGACGGAACAGCGCTTGCCCGCGAGGCCGAGCGTCGCGGAGTTGAACTTGCGGCCAAACTCGGCGCAAAGCTGACATTCATCACCATCCGCATGCCCTTTTATGTTTACACGCTGGAGGCGAGCGGTCTGGCCGAAATGTCCGGCCAATATGACGAGCAATCCAAGGCGGCGGCTGATGCCATCCTCAAGCGCGTCGGCGAAATGGCGGAAGCCGCGCATGTTCCTTATTCGACGCTCGATGTCGAACACGAATATCCCTATGAAGCCATTAACGATGCCGCCGCCAAAAACGGCTGCGATCTGATCGTCATGGCGTCTCACGGGCGGCGCGGCGTGGCGGCGTTGTTGCTGGGCAGCGAGACGGTGAAGGTTCTCACCCACTCCACCATCCCGGTTCTTGTCTGCAAATAAGACTGCCGCGGATTAGCGGCCGGAAGGCGGCGGTGCAAGGCTTGTGGCGATATGCGTCGCCAGGGCCGTGGCACCGTTCGGCCTGAACAGAGCGTTAAACGGCGCATTTTCAGAAAACTCGGCTGCGGCAGGCTGGCCAAAGGCCAAAAACAGTTCTCGCATGCGGTCGGTGCCGCGCTCGGACTTATGGCTTCGATGAACGCCATCGCTTCTGATATGCGCAGAATGATAGCCCAGCCCGGTCATGGACGAATATCCTTCGTAAACTTCGTCGCCATGCACGTAAAATCTCTGTACGCCTGCAGCGAAAATCAGAGTACAGGCGCTGTCACACTGGGCGCGGCGGGCATCCACCACCGTGTTGAGCCCGGCCTGATGCACAAGAAGGGCGATATGAATGGCCGCGTTGACCTGCCCGCCCGTGGAGTCAAGATCAATGTCCGTGATCTGATGAGACGGGGTTTGTTCGAGATAGACGGCAAACCTGTCCCCATCACCCGGGACGATAACCCCCGACAAATAAACCGTCGATCCGCGCTGCGAAAAGCTCATCGCATAAGCAGCCTGACACAGGCCGCAAAGCAAAGCCATTACGAGCGCTGCGGCCTTCATGCGATCACCGTTCAGATGTGCGGCACTGATGCGCCACAAGCATGGCGATGACCACCATGGCCCAGGCCTGATGCAGAATGCCAAGCCAGATCGGCACAACAAGCACCAAAGTCGCGATGCCGATTGTTGCCTGAACGACCACAAGACCGGCATTAGCAACAGCGCGCCGCGACGTATGGCTACCGGGCCGCAATCTGGTGGCATCGAACGCATGCCACACCGCAAGCAAAAGCAGCGCATAGGCGCCCATGCGGTGATCGAACTGAACCGTGGTAATGTTTTCAAACAGATTGCGCCAGAACGGCGTCTCCCGCGTCAGATCCGGAGTTGGCGGAATGAAATGCCCGTCCATCAATGGCCAGGTATTGTAGGTGAGCCCAGCGCGCAATCCGGCAACAAGGGCACCCATGCCGATCTGCAGAAGCGCAAGAACCAGTATCAGCCCGGCGGTGAAGCTGAGCCGCGCCTGCCCCGGCAAATTCGCCTCGCTCCGCCGCGGCTTCAGACGTGTCGCAATCCAGACAAGCAGGGAGAATGTCAATGTCGCCAGCAGCAGATGTGTCGCCAGCCGGTATTGCGACACCTCAACCCGGCCCACGAGGCCTGACTTGACCATCCACCACCCGACGAAGCCCTGCAACCCGCCCAGAGCCAGCAGCCCGGCCAGACGCCATTTGAGCCAGGACGAAAGCTGCCCCCGCACCCAGAACCAGATCAGCGGCACTGCAAAGACCAGCCCGATCAGACGGCCAAGAAGCCGGTGACTCCACTCCCACAAAAAGATGCCTTTGAACGCAGCAAGATCCATATCGGGGAACATCTGCGAATATTGCGGAATTTGCTTGTATTTTTCGAAAGCTGCCGCCCAGTCCGCCGCCGTAAGCGGCGGTATGACGCCGGTTATGGGTTTCCATTCGGTGATGGACAGACCGGATTCAGTAAGCCGGGTCGCGCCGCCAACCACAACCATGGCAAAAACCATGGCGGCGACACCCCAAAGCCAAATTCTCACGCCCGCTGCCGTTTCAGGAATTCTGTTGTGCCTGTCTGTCATTTTGCCTTGCTTGCTTGATCTTTTGCGCCTGAGCCTTCAGATAGAGCGTATAACGCAAGTCGTCGAGCGCGGCGACTGTTACATATTATCGCAATCAGGCTCCCGCATGTCACGACGCACACGAAAATTCCTCGGCACCATAGCCATGCTGCTGTTTGTCTGCATTTACGCACTGCTGGCCATGGCGCTGGCGCAGGCCCGCTTCATTCAGAGCAGTTCCGGGCTTTTGCAAAGCATATTCTATGTATGCATCGGGCTTGGCTGGATTTTGCCCATCATGCCGCTGGTCAAATGGATGGAACACAAAGACCGTAGCGAACAAGGTTAGCGATTTTTCTTGCCAATCCGGCATGTCTCAGCCACAAGCGCGCTATGCTGCATATCAATGATCTGACTTACCGGCTCGGCTCACGCCTGTTGTTTGACAATGCAGGCGCCGCACTGCCCGATTCTGCCCGTATCGGCTTTGTCGGGCGCAACGGCACCGGCAAGACCACGCTGTTCAGAATCATCAGCGATGAACTTGCGCCTGAATCAGGCACGATCAGCATCCCCAAACAGGCGCGGCTCGGGCGTGTCGAGCAGGAAGCCCCCGGCGGTCCCGGCACGCTGATCGATTTCGTCCTTGGCGCCGACAAGGAGCGCGCGGCCCTGCTGGGCGAGGCCGAAACGGCGGTCGATCCGCACCGTATCGCGGATATACAGACACGGCTCGTTGATATTGACGCCCATTCTGCCCCGGCGCGCGCGGCGAGCATTTTGGCCGGACTTGGCTTCGACCATGCGGCCCAGCACCGCGCCCTGTCTGAATTTTCGGGCGGCTGGCGCATGCGCGTGGCGCTTGCTGCCGTCCTGTTCGCGCAACCGGACATTCTTCTGCTCGACGAACCGACCAACTACCTCGATCTGGAAGGTACGTTGTGGCTCATCGATTATCTGAAGAAATATCCGGCAACAGTGCTGGTCATAAGCCATGATCGCGACATGCTGGATGCAGTGTGCGACCATATTCTTCACCTCGATCACGGCAAGCTCACGCTCTGGAAGGGCAATTACTCCAGCTTTGAAAAGCAACGCCGGGAACAGCAGGCCATTCTTCTCAAGCATCAGAAAAAGCAGGAAGAACAGCGCGCGCACCTTCAGGCATTCGTTGACCGCTTCCGGGCCAAGGCCAGCAAGGCGGCGCAGGCGCAGAGCCGCCTCAAGATGCTGGCGCGGCTGGAGCCGATTCCGGCAATGATCGATGGCGACGTCCTGCCCTTCAACTTTCCCTCGCCGGCCCGCCCGCTGTCGCCGCCCATCATCGCAATGGACAGGGTCAGCGTTGGCTATGGCGATCGCGTGGTGCTGCATCATCTCAATCTTTCCATCGCCAATGACGACCGCATTGGTCTTCTGGGCGCCAACGGCAACGGAAAGTCGACTTTTGCCAAGCTCATCGCCGGTCGCCTGCAGGCAATGAGCGGCGAACTGAAGCGCTCGTCAAAGCTCGAAGTGGGGTTTTTCGCACAACACCAAATCGATGACCTCGATCGCGGCGGTACCCCGTACAGCCATGTTGCCGCCATGATGCCGGAAGCGCCGGAAGCCAAAAAACGGGCGCGTGCGGCACAGATGGGCTTTACCGGCGCAAAAGCCGATACGCCGATCGAACAGCTTTCAGGCGGCGAAAAAGCGCGGTTGCTGATGGGTCTTGCCACATTCAACGGCCCGCATCTCGTTATCATGGACGAGCCGACCAACCATCTCGATATTGACAGCCGCGCCGCTCTGATCGAAGCGATCAATGATTATGAGGGGGCAATCATCCTCGTCTCGCATGACCGCCACCTGCTGGAGGCCACGGCCGACAGGCTTTGGCTGGTCGATGAAGGACGGGTCAGCCCTTTCGACGGAGACATGGACGATTATACAAAATTCGTTCTGAGCAAAGCGGGCGTCTCCGACCGGCAGAAAAAGCAGAAGCCCGAAGATGAGACCGCGCAAAAAGGCGAAGTGCGCCGCGAGGCTGCCCGCACGCGCAAGGACATCGCGCCGCTGCGCAAGAAAATATGGGCGCTTGAAGACAAAATTGCCAAGTTCGAAGAGTTCGTTAAAAAAATCGATCAGGCGCTGGCTGATCCGGAAACCTATGCCAAGGACCCGGTCAAGGCCGGGCAACTTGCCAAGCAGCGCAACGAGTTGCTGCGTATGTTGAATGTGGCGGAAACCGAATGGCTGGATCTGTCCGCCCAGATGGAAGAGGCAACGGGCTAAGCCTTCTTCTGCCAGCCTCCCCCCTCAGTCTGCTGCCAATAGGCCAAAACATGGCCAGCGGTCTTGAGGCTCGACCATTGCCTGCGGGCTGCAGTCAGTTCGGCTTCGTCATTGCCATCAAAAATGACGATGATGCGCTGATATCCGCCATCAAGCGCCGGGGCGACATCGGCTCCGTCAAGGCAGATGCGCAGCTGAGCGCCGCACATCGGCGTATGGTCATCGGTCAGCAGGATCGGTGTATCGGCATCCGGCTCGGTGCCATGCGGCAGAAAACTCTCCGGAGCATAAGACCAGAGCAGTTCATCAATCGCTTTGAGCCGCGCCGTGCTGGTTTGCACAACCACGCGCCAATCCCGTTCCAGAGCCTTTTCCAGCAAGGCTGGCAAGGCTTTTTCCAATGGTTGCCGCGTGAGATGATAGAACCAGATTTCCAAGATTCAGATCTTTCACGTCATGCCGGGCCGATGATTACCGCCCGGCTCACACGTGGATACACGCACAAATTCCGCGCACGGCGAGCCTAACCGGATATCGGTGGCGCATATCCTGATTGGGTGGCCCGTCTGAAACCGCGCCCCTTGCCCGCTTTGCGTTTGAGGGAAGCTTCAGATCGTGACGGTCCCCATACGCCGCGCGTCAACCTTCGTAATGGTCTGCCACAAGCTGGTTCAACAGACGCACACCCCACCCCGAACCCCAGCTCTGGTTGATGTCGCTGGGATTTGACGCCATGCCGGTGCCGGCAATGTCGAGATGCGCCCAAGGCGTCTCATTGACGAACCGCTGCAGGAACTGCGCAGCAGTGCTCGAACCGGCAAAACGCCCGCCGGTGTTCTTCATATCGGCGAATTTCGAATCGATGAGTTTGTCGAATGCCTTGCACAGCGGCATCCGCCAAACTTTTTCGCCAGTTGATTTACCCGAGGCGGCCAGCCGCTCGGAGAGTTCGTCATTATTGGAGAACAGTCCGGCATATTCCTGCCCGAGCGCCACGAGAATAGCGCCGGTCAGCGTGGCCAGATCGACGATGAACGCCGGCTTGAATTTGTCCTGCACATGCCAGAGAACATCGGCAAGCACGAGACGCCCCTCGGCATCTGTATTGATGATTTCGATCGTCTGGCCTGACATCGACGTCACGATATCACCGGGCCGCTGGGCATTGCCGTCCGGCATGTTTTCGACAATACCGATCGCGCCGATTGCATTGACCTTGGCTTTGCGGCTGGCGAGGGCATGCATCAGCCCCACAACGCAGGCAGCGCCGCCCATGTCGCCCTTCATGTCTTCCATGCCCGCAGCCGGCTTGATGGAAATGCCGCCCGTATCGAAAGTAACGCCTTTGCCCACAAAAGCCACCGGCTGCTTGTCTTTGCCCTTGGCTCCGTTCCAGCGCATGATGACAACCCGGCTCTCGCGCGACGAACCCTGACCAACACCCAGAAGCGCCCGCATGCCGAGCTTTTCCATATCCTTCTCATCGAGAACATCCACCGAAACGCCGAGCTTTTTCAGCTCAGCGGCGCGGTTGGCAAATTCTGCAGGATAAAGCACGTTCGGCGGCTCATTGACGAGGTTGCGCGCTATGATGACACCCTCGGCAACGGCTTCGCGCGCCTCGAAGGCGCTTTGCACCGCAGCAGGTGCCGAGCAGGCCAGCGAAACCACACCGACACCGGTCTTTTCCTCGCCTTCCGGCTTCTTGGTATGATAACGGTCAAACTTATAAGCGCGCAGGTGAATGCCGAGCCCGATATCCGCAGCCTGCTCTGCGCTCAGGGCGCGCCCGGGCAGATCGACGATCACCGTGGCGTCACGGCCAGCGCCGATCTTGCCGAACGTGAAGCCGCCCAATGTCACGGCATCCAGATCCGCATTGGCCGCGCCCGTGCCGACCACGATCAGCCTCCCGGCATCGAGACCAGCAGGGCTCAGCAATTCCATGGCCGAGTTGGCCTTGCCGGAGAATTTTGCAGCCGTTGCTGCGGATTTGACAGAAGCCATGGCCTGACCAAGCACAGCTTCCGCGCCTTCGGAAAAGCTAAGATCAGCCCCGGCGAAAATGACCAGCGCGTGCGTATCCTTCTTGGCCTTGCTCTTGGGAAAAAGTTGATCCTTGAGATCAATAATGTTCAATTTCACGAAATCCGACATGGCTTTCTCTCTTTCAGAGGTATGACCTTCATTTCATTCAGGATGAAAATGGCGCGCCGAAATGCAAATGTCCAGCAGTCCGGCTTATCCATTATTTTGCAGAACCGCGACATAAAAGCCGTCAGTGCCGCTCGAATGGGGTGAAAAGCGAAACCCCGGCCCGAAACGCGACGCAAAAGGCGCAAGCTGAGGCAAACGCGCATCGGACAGCACCTGCTCCGCGCCTAAGGTCGACCAGCCCTCATGATTGCGCAAAAAGCGTGAAACACGGTCTTCATTCTCATCCCGGAAGAGCGAACACGTGACATAAACCAGCCGCCCAGCAGGCCGCACAAATTGCTGAGCCCGGCTCAGCACCGCGTCCTGCTCATTCAGGCGCTGCGAAAGATTGGGCTGGCGCAAACGCCATTTGGCATCGGGATTGCGCCGCCATGTGCCGCTGCCAGTACAAGGCGCATCGACAAGAACCATATCCTGCGTGCCAAGAAGATCATCGAGATCGACCTGTTTGCCGCGCGGACTGCGCACCTCGACATTGGTAATGCCCGCGCGTGTCAGGCGGTCAAATATCGGCATAAGACGGCGCCCGTCGGCATCGGTTGCAATCAACCGGCCCTTATTCTGCATCTGCGCCGCCAAAGCCAGCGTCTTGCCGCCGGCGCCGGCGCAAAAATCCAGCACGTTCGCACCCGGGCGCGCTTGAGCGAGCAGGGCCGCGAGTTGCGAGCCTTCATCCTGCACCTCAATATGCCCGAGCGCAAAACTGGGCTCGGCCTGCAGAGCGGGTCCACGTCCATCCTCGCCAATGGCTATGCGAAGTCCCAATGGCGACAAACGGGTTGTCTGCGCGCCAAGATGAGCCAGGGCGGCCAGAACCTCGTCCCGTCTGGCCTTGAGCGTATTGACGCGCAGATCCACCGGGGCACGCTGCGCCAGTGCCCGAGCCTCGGCTTCCGCATCCTCGCCATAAACCGACTCGAATGCCGGCTCCAGCCACCGGGGGAAATTGCCGCGCACCCAGAGGGGCGCTTCCGAGAGATCGCGCCGGGACAATTGTTCGGCCTCTTCGCCGCTCAGAGCCGGAGAGGCAAAACGCTCTCCCTCCTTGCACAGAGCCGATATATCTTCGGTCGACATCCCGCGGGCAAGAGCCAGCGCGCCAATCATGGCCGAGCGCGGCGTCTGCGCCTGCATGATCCAGTTTGCCGAGGCCCTGACGCGCATCGCGTCAAAGACCAGAGCACCTATGGCCGAACGGTCTTTCGATCCGGCAAAACGGTGGGCAAGGCCCCAATCCTTCAGGGCCTCGCTCGCGGGACGGCGGCGGCTCTCGATGTCGGTAAGAATTTCAATGGCGGCGGTTAAACGTGCTGTTGGTGTCATTCCTCCTGCATAGCCGCTTCACCGCCCGCCTGCGAGAAGAATTTGCAACCCGCCGCCCGAAATTCAGTTCAATCCAAAAAACCGATATACCTGCCCTGTCTCCGCGCCCTCAACGCTGCGGCTGTAGCCGAGCGCGGCGCGCGCCACCGGAACAGGCGGAAAACCGCGAAAATAGGGACCATACACATCCATCGATTCATCAAAGACAGTGGGGCTGACAAGATTGATGCGCAAACCTTTCGGCATCTCGATCGCGGCCGCGCGCACAAACCCGGCCAGCGCAGCGCAGACCATGCTGGCCGACGAACCAGTGACAATGGGATGATCTCCCGTTATGCCCGAGATCAAAGTAATGGAGCCGCCCTCGCGCAGATATTTGCGCGCTTCAAGCGCCAGATTGACCTGACCCAGCAGTTTGTCGCGCAAGCCCAGGCCATAAACCGAACTGGCAATATCCGCCGTCTGAATTTCGCCCAGCGGCACGAATGCCACATTGCCGGCGGCGCACATCACGCCATCGACCGGACCTGCCTTGGCAAGACCAGCGGCTATGCTTTCCGGATCACTGATATCAATACGAATATCTCCGGAGTTGCGGCCCGAGGTAATGATGGTATGGCGGGCGCCGAGTTCGCTGTGAACCGCCTTGCCGAGCGTACCATTTGCGCCGACGAGCAGTAATTTTAATTTTGAATTCGTCATGTTGGAAATTGCCCTTCTTGCCAGAAATTTCTGTTACACATGGCTTGACACCGGATCGCGCTGTAAACTTGCCGGATATGAATTTAAGTTAACAGAAACCTATTAACTTTGATCGGAAAAACTTCACAAGACTAACGTATCGTTAATTGAGATATGTGTGGGCAGCCTATAGATTGTTGTTTGCAGAGTAATCAACGATGGTATTGTTTATGAGTGAATCGGGTCAGGTTTGATTCGCGCTTTGCGATTTTTGGGAGTTTCAGGTGGGTTTCAAGGATTCGTCAACCATAGCTGATATTGAGCTTGGCACTTCAGACAAGCAGGCAGCGGCGCATGATCGCGATTCCGTCGAGCTTATCGAAATCTCCGGCCACATCAAATGGTTCGATGTATCGAAGGGTTACGGATTCGTCGTGCCGGACAACGGCATGGCTGATGTCCTGCTTCATGTCACAACCGTGCGCCGCGACGGGTTCCAATCGGTGGCGGAAGGCGCGCGCGTGGTCTGTGAGATCCAGCGCCGGGAAAAAGGCTTTCAGGTTTTCCGCGTCATCAATATCGACGAATCGACCGCAGTTCACCCCTCGCAGACGCAGGCCCCGCGCACCCATGTGCAGGTGGTGCCCACGAGCGGGTTTGAAATTGCCGTGGTGAAATGGTTTAACCGCACCAAGGGATTTGGCTTTCTGACACGCGGCGAAGGCACCGAGGACATATTTGTGCATATGGAAACATTGCGCAAATATGGCATTGCCGAACTCAAGCCCGGCGATTGCGTGCTGGTTCGCTTCGGCGATGGCAAGAACGGGCTCATGGCTTCCGAGGTGCGGCCGCTTGAAGGCAGCCGCCTGCCCCAGTCGCATTGACCGGCGCTTAGCCGCCGCCAGAGCGTCCGGCCGACAATGACAATTTACCTGCTGCATCGCGTCATTAGTCTTTTGACTTGTGACGTTCTCGTGCTATGACCCGACGCCAACTCATTCGACATCCACCCCAGCCGATATTTGCAAACGCGCGGCTGTTTAAAGGGTCGTCATCTCACAGGCGGGAACCCGCCTCATCAGGAGTAGGCAATGTTAGATTCATCCCCGCCCCCTTCCCGCTTCGTTGAAGCGCTGGCTTTCGACGATGTTTTGCTCAAGCCCGGTCATTCGGAAGTCATGCCCTCGGAGGTGAATATCCGCACCCGTCTGACGCGCGACATCTTTCTGAATTTGCCGATCATCTCCTCGGCCATGGACACGGTGACGGAAGCGCGGCTCGCCATCGCCATGGCACAGGCCGGCGGCATCGGCGTCATTCATCGCAATCTCGAACCCGAGCAACAGGCCGAGGAAGTGCGCAAGGTCAAGCGCTATGAGAGCGGCATGGTGGTCAACCCAATCGTCATTTATCCGGAGCAACCGCTGTCCGAAGCGCTGCAACTGATGAAATATCACGGTATTTCCGGCATTCCGGTTGTTGAGCGGGCATATACAGGCAAGCCCGGGCGGCTGGTGGGCATTCTCACCAACCGCGATGTGCGCTTTGCCGACAATCCCAACCAGCCGGTTTCGGAATTGATGACCAAGCAGCTCATCACCGTGCGCGAGGGCGGCGTTTCCAAGGAAGAGGCGCGACGCCTTCTGCACCAGCACCGTATCGAAAAGCTGCTGGTTGTCGACGAAGCCTATCACTGTGTCGGCCTTATCACCGTCAAGGACATTGAAAAAGCTACGCTCAACCCCAACGCCTGCAAGGACGAGTCAGGCCGGCTGCGCGTGGCTGCGGCCTCAACCGTCGGTGACAAAGGCTTTACCAGAGCCGAAATGCTGATCGACGCCGGTGTGGATTGCATCGTTGTCGATACAGCCCACGGCCATAGCCAGATGGTGCTGGATCAGGTCGCGCGCATCAAGCGCCTGACTAATTCCGTCAGCGTCATTGCCGGCAATATCGCGACATCGGAAGGCGCCAAGGCCTTGATTGACGCTGGCGCGGATGCTGTCAAAATCGGTATTGGTCCGGGCTCCATCTGCACGACGCGCATTGTCGCGGGTGTCGGCGTGCCGCAATTCTCGGCTATTCTGGACGCGGCCGAAGAAGCCCATAAACAAAATATCCCGGTTATCGGTGACGGGGGCATCAAATTCTCCGGCGATCTGGCCAAGGCCATCGCAGCGGGCGCTGATTGCGCCATGATCGGTTCATTGCTGGCAGGTACGGATGAAAGTCCGGGCGAAGTCTTCCTCTATCAGGGACGTTCCTATAAATCCTATCGCGGCATGGGATCTGTCGGGGCCATGGCCCGCGGCTCGGCTGATCGTTATTTTCAACAGGACATCAAAGACAGCCTCAAGCTTGTGCCGGAAGGCATCGAGGGTCAGGTGCCCTATCGCGGACCGGTGTCAAGCGTGCTGCATCAGCTTGCCGGCGGCCTGCGCGCGGCCATGGGCTATGTCGGCGCCAAGACCATCGAGGATTTGCAGAAAAAGGCCCAGTTTGTCCGCATCTCCTCGGCGGGTCTGCACGAGAGCCATGTCCATGATGTGACCATCACGCGGGAAAGCCCGAATTACCCCACCCGGACGTGATCCGCTCTGCAAAATAACTAAAAAAGCCCGCCAGTTGGCGGGCTTTTTATTCGAAACACTCATTACTTCTGCGAGCGGGCAAATCCGCCGTTCAATCGTTCTGATGCGCGGTTTTCAGATCGCGTACGGCACCGCGCGCAGCGCTGGTGGCCAGCATCGCATAGGCTTTGAGCGCAGTTGAAACCTTGCGCTTGCGGGGCGCGGACGGATGCCAGGCCTTTGCGCCACGCTCCAGCATATGCTGGCGCCGCAGAGCAAGCTCAGCCTCCGGCACGGCAAGATTAATCTTGCGCTCAGGTATATCGATCTCGATCGTATCACCCTCTTCCACCAGCGCGATAAGTCCGCCCTCAGCGGCTTCGGGTGAAACATGGCCGATCGACAGGCCGGACGTACCGCCCGAAAAGCGCCCGTCCGTAACCAGAGCGCAGGCCTTGCCGAGCCCTTTCGATTTGAGGTAGCTGGTGGGATACAGCATTTCCTGCATTCCGGGACCACCGCGCGGACCTTCATAGCGAATAACGACAACATCGCCTTTGTTGATCTTGTTGCCGAGAATTGCTTCCACAGCGGCATCCTGACTCTCAAAAACCCGGGCCGGGCCGGTGAATTTCAGGATGGATGCATCCACGCCTGCCGTCTTGACGATGCAGCCGTCGAGCGCCAGATTGCCGCTCAGAACTGCAAGCCCGCCATCCTTGGAAAAGGCATTCTCGACCGACCGGATAACACCCGACTTACGGTCGAGGTCGAGTTCTTCAAAACGGCGGTTCTGGCTGAAAGCAACCTGCGTCGGCACGCCGCCGGGCGCTGCGCGATAAAAGCGCTGCACATCAGGGTCGTTGGTCGAGGCGATATCCCACTTGGCTAGAGCCTCGCCCAGGGTTGAGCTATGCACTGTCGGCAAATGATTGTGAATCAACCCGCCCCTGTTCAGCGCCCCAAGGATGGACATGACACCGCCGGCCCGATGCACATCTTCCATATGCACATCCGGCACCGAAGGCGCGACCTTGCACACGACCGGCACCTTGCGGGACAGCGCGTCAATGTCGCTCATGGTGAAATTCACTTCACCCTCGTAGGCAGCGGCCAGCAGGTGCAGCACGGTATTTGTTGATCCGCCCATCGCGATATCGAGCGTCATGGCATTCTGGAACGCCTCAAACGAGGCAATGGACCGCGGCAGAGCGCTTTCATCATTCTGCTCGTAATAGCGGCGGGTCAGATCGACAATCCGGCGTGCCGCCTCCAGAAACAGTTCCTTCCGGTCAGCGTGTGTTGCCAGAACCGAGCCATTGCCGGGCAAGGAAAGTCCGAGAGCCTCAGTCAGGCAATTCATGGAATTGGCGGTGAACATGCCGGAGCACGAGCCGCAGGTCGGACAAGCCGAACGCTCCATCACCAATGTCTCTTCATCCGAATAGCTTGGATCGGCGGCAGCAACCATCGCATCCACGAGATCGATCGCCATAACCTTGCCCCGAAGATTGACCTTGCCGGCTTCCATCGGTCCACCCGACACAAATATCGTCGGGATGTTGAGACGAAGGGATGCCATCAGCATTCCGGGCGTGATCTTGTCGCAGTTGGATATGCAGACCAAAGCATCGGCGCAATGGGCATTGACCATATATTCGACACTGTCGGCGATAACCTCGCGCGACGGCAGGCTGTAAAGCATGCCGTCATGCCCCATGGCAATACCGTCGTCGACCGCTATGGTGTTGAATTCCTTGGCGACGCCGCCAGCTGCCTCGATCTCGCGCGCCACCAGCTGGCCCAGATCCTTGAGATGCACATGGCCCGGCACAAACTGCGTGAATGAATTGGCAATGGCGATGATCGGCTTGCCAAAATCTCCGTCCTTCATGCCCGTAGCGCGCCACAATCCGCGTGCTCCGGCCATATTGCGACCATGGGTTGATGTTCTGGAACGATAAGCGGGCATGAAAGCTCTCTTTAAAAAACAGACGGCCTAAAGGGCTAATACCCCTAGCCTGAAAAATCAACTGTCTATAACGATAAGGCAGGCGTGCGATGTTTCAAATAGATTTGCCGGGCTTGGCGCAACAAAAAAGGCCCGCGCTTGTGGCACGGGCCTTCAAACCTTGTTTGACAGTCTGCAGGATCACAATTCATGTTCGGCAGGCGGCGCCATAGCGCCCGTCATCATGGCCACGGCATCCGACATCGAATGCTGTTTGGGATTGATGACGGTCAGACGGCGGCCCAGACGGTGAATATGAACGCGGTCAGCAACCTCGAAGACATGCGGCATATTGTGGCTGATGAGCACGATCGGCAATCCGCGCGATTTCACATCATTGATAAGATCGAGCACGCGGCGTGACTCTTTCACGCCCAATGCGGCTGTCGGTTCATCCATAATGACGACGCGGCTGCCGAAGGCCGCGGCGCGGGCCACGGCGACGCCCTGACGCTGACCGCCAGAGAGCGTTTCCACCGGCTGGGAAATATCCTGAATGGTCAGGAGACCCAGTTCGGAAAGTTTGTCGCGGGCCATCCGCTCCATGCCCTTGCGATCGAGTTTTCGGAACAGCGTGCCGAGCAGGCCCGGAGCGCGGCGCTCACGCCCCAGAAACATATTGTCGGCGATGGACAAGGCCGGCGACAGGGCGAGGTTCTGATACACCGTTTCAATACCGGCCTCGCGCGCATCCTGCGGCGAGCGGAAATGAATCACCTTGTCATCGAGGCGAATTTCGCCTGCATCCGGAATAACAGCGCCGGTCAGAGCTTTGATCAGGCTGGTTTTGCCAGCGCCGTTATCGCCGATCACGGCCAGCACCTCGCCCGGATACAAATCAAAATCCGAGTTGTTCAGTGCCACCACATGGCCGTAGCGCTTGGAAAGGCCACGCGCCATAAGAACAGGTTTGCGCTCACTCATTTCGTAGCCCTCCGCAACCATTGATCCAAAGCCACAGCAACAATAATCAGCACGCCAACCGTGAAGGACTTCCACAATTCGTCCTGCCCGGCGATAGAAAGACCGGTGCTGAACACGCCCACGATGAGGGCGCCGAGTACTGAACCCACAATGGAGCCGCGCCCGCCGAAGAGCGATGTGCCGCCGATCACCACAGCGGTGATGGAGTCGAGATTGGCTGTCGCGATTTCCTGCGGATTGACGCCGCCAACACGGCCGATGAGCACCCATGCGGCGAAGCCGCAAATCAGGCCAGCCACCACATAAACCGAGATCAGCAATTTCTTGGTCTGGATACCGGCAAGATTTGCTGAATCAATGTCGTCGCCGATGGCATGAACATGGCGACCCCATGACGTCCAGTTCAGCACATACCAGAGGAAAGCCGCCAGCAGGATCAGCGCGATACCGCCATAAGTAACCGTTGCGCCAAAGATACCGAATGTCTTGCCAAACCAGATCAGCGTCGGCGCCTGGCTTTCGACATCGGCGGCGCGAATGGACTCCGAGCCGGAATACCAGAGCTTGAGCGCGTCAAAGATGTTGAACGTTCCCAGCGTCACGATGAAGGGCGGCAATTCGACATAAGTGACCAGCAAGGCATTCACGAGCCCCATCACGCCGCCAGCGCCCATGGCAATGGCAATGGCAACGAGCGGAGGAACACCTGAATCAACCGCAAGGCGACCCATGATGATCGAACAGACGACGGTGATAGCCCCAACCGAAAGGTCGATGCCGGCCGTCAGGATGATGATGGTCTGCGCAAGCGCAATCATTCCCACAACAGTAACCTGCTGAAGGATAAGAGACAGAGTGGCCAGCCGGAAAAACCGGTCGCCGGCAATCAGCCCGAAAGCAAGAACACTCAGCACGAGCACGATGGCCGGAATAAGTGTCGGATTGGTGTGTAGGAAGCCGCGGAAAAAAGCCACCAATCCGCTCGGGCCCTGCTCGAACGACGCTACCTTGGCGTCGGCATCCTTGAGCACCTTTTCGTGCTCGGCCATTTTGGCCTGGGTCGAAGACGAGTCATTCATGGACACATGCCCTCCCGATCTACGCGTCGCAACATGTTGAAGAAAGGGCGACCCGAGGGCCGCCCAAAAGATCGCTCAATCGCGCCAGGTTATTAGCCCCAGCAGAGCTTAAGACCTTCAGCCGAGGTCTTGGACGGAATGCCTGCAACCGGATGATCGGTAATCAGTTCGACGCCGGTGTTGAAGAAGCTCAGGCCGGGGGTCGGCTCGGGCTTCTTGCCGGTCTTGGCGAATTCGGCAATAGCCTCGACACCCTTCGACGCCATCAGCAGCGGGAACTGCATGGAGGTCGCGCCGATGATGCCATCCTTGACGTCCTTGACGCCAGGGCAGCCACCGTCAACCGACACGATGGTGATGCCGTCCTTTTCCTTGCCCATCTTCTTGATGGCCTGATAGGCGCCTTCGGCAGCCGGCTCGTTGATCGTGTAGATCAGGTTCATGCCGGGTTCCTTGGCGAACAGGTTTTCAGCCGCCTTCAGACCGCCTTCCGGATTGGCTTCCGAAGACTGGTGGCCAATGACGCGGGGGTCCTTCTCGGAGCCGAGAACCTTGAGGTTCGGCACTTCGATGCCAAAACCGGTGAGGAAGCCAGTGTCGCGCTGCACGTCAACGGAAATATTGTCCTTGTTGATGTCGAGCATGCCGATCTTGGCGGATGCGGCCTTGTCGCCCAGCGTTGCCTTGGCCCAGGAACCGATAAGCGTGCCAGCCTTGAAATTGTCGGTTGCGAAAGTCGCGTCCGAGGCGTCCTTGTCGCCGATGGGCGTGTCGAGAGCAATGACCAGAATGCCGGCAGCACGGGCCTTCTTCAGGGCCGGGATGACCGAGTCATTGCTTGCGGTGATCAGAATGCCCTTGGCGCCAGCGGCGATGAGGTCTTCGATAGCCTTGATCTGCGGGCCGGCATCACCGTCCTTCACGCCAGCGTAGGACTGGAGATGGAGACCCATTTCCTTGGCCTTGGCTTCAGCGCCCTGCTTCATCTTCACGAAGAAAGGATTGGTGTTGTTCTTGGTGATGAGACCGACGAGGGTATCGGCTGCCGAAGCCGAGCCAGCGCCGAAAACGGCGAGGGACAAGACAGCCGCAGCTGTGGCGGACAAAATGTTGAATTTTTTAGACACGAGTTCTCTCCCAGTAAGTTTTTATCAGAAATGGCCGGTTCAACCATCATCCGACGCTCCTAATGCCTCAGGCTTGGGCGCATCGAGAAGTCAACACCCAATCAGCACCGATTGCAATGGCAGGAAACACCAAGTTTTTACGTCTGTCAATTAATAAATCAATCGGATTTAATAATTGACAGCTTGATCATATCGACCGATTGTGTAACCGGGAGAAGCCCGCAATAAGGGTCCGTCATAATGGCAAGCGACAAATACCTCAGTTCAGCAAACGGCAGGACAAAACAGGCCTCGGCTACGCCGAGCAAAGACGTTCTGACCGCGGAAGGCAGCCGCGGCACCAATCAAACCGGCGTGCGCCTGTATAACGAACGTCTTATCCTGACCCTGATCCGCCGCAACGGTTCACTCTCAAAAATCGACATAACGCATATGACCGGCCTTTCGGCGCAAACCGTTTCCGGCATAGTCAATAATCTGGAGAGCAACGGCCTTTTGTTGCGTGAAGCGCCGCAGCGCGGCCGCGTCGGCCAGCCGACTGTGCCGTTCCGTCTCAAGCCCGAAGGCGCGTTCTCGCTCGGCCTCAAGGTAGGCCGCCGCACTTCCGATTTCGTCGTGATCAATTTCGTCGGCGATGTCCTGCTGCGCAAAAGGCTGACCTACAAATTCCCCCTGCCCTCCGATGTGCTGGAATTCGTGCGCGCGAATCTCGCCGAACTCGACGAGACCATGACAGCCGCGCAGATCGAGCGCATAGCGGGGCTTGGGATCGCGGCGCCGTTCGAATTATGGAACTGGGAGACGGAGGTTGCCGCCCCGCGCGATATTCTCGACCGTTGGCGCAATTTCGACATTGCAAAAGAAGTCGCCGCATTCTGCAAGTGGCCCGTAAGCCATTGCAATGATGCCACGGCCGCCTGCGCCGCGGAACTCACGTTCGGACGCGGCTGGACCTACCATTCCTACGTTTATTTTTTCATCGGTTCGTTCATCGGCGGCGGCATCGTGCTCGACGGCAATCTCTATCAGGGACGAACCGGCTATGCGGGCGCCATAGGACCGATGCCGATCGCCGTTAAAACCGAAAGCGGCTGGGAAAACCAGCAGATCATCCGTCACGCCTCGACCTATGTTCTCGAAAACCGATTGCGCGAGGCGGGCATTGATCCCTCCCCCGTGTGGATGACGCCGGAAAACTGGGAAAGCTTTGGCGACGTGCTGGAAGATTGGATGAAGGACACATCCCGGGCTCTCGCCCATGCCATCGTCTCCGCCGTCGCGATCATAGATTTCGACGCCGCTGTCATCGATGGGGCTGTGCCTGCATGGGTGCGCCAGCGCATCCTTGCCCTGACCAATGAGAACATCAAAAGTTTCGACTTGCAGGGTACGGCGCCATTTTTGGTCGTGGAAGGGACTGTCGGTGTTCAGGCCCGTGCAATCGGCGGCGCTTCTCTGCCGTTTCTGGAGAATTTCACGCGCGATCGTTCTGTTCTGTTCAAGCTGAGCGAATCCTGAAATATTTGCATTAATATTTCGATGCTTTTCTACCCGCACTTGCAGAACACAAAATGAACCTTTATGATATGTTCACGGTTTGATTTGGTTCTGTACCAGACAATGTTAAGCGGGTCGGTTAAATGCTCACAAAAAAACAAAGCGATCTTTTGCGATTTATTCATGAACGGCTGAAGGAAACGGGTGTACCGCCTTCCTTCGAGGAAATGAAGGAAGCGCTGGATCTGCGCTCCAAATCAGGCATCCACAGGCTGATCATGGCTCTGGAAGAGCGCGGATTCATCCGAAGGTTGCCCAACCGCGCCCGGGCGCTGGAAATCCTGCGTCTGCCAGAGTCGTCCATGCCTGCTTCGGCGCGCGGGCAGAAATTCTCTCCGAGCGTTATCGAGGGTAATCTTGGCAAGGTTCGCCAGACTCCGGTCCAGAGCCAGCCGGATGATGTACAGCAGACGATTGCCGTTCCCGTCATGGGCCGTATCGCGGCAGGTACGCCGATATCGGCGATTCAGTCGCGCATGGCGACCATTTCAGTGCCGCCGGAAATATTGGGCAAGGGCGAATTCTTCGCGCTGGAGGTTCGCGGCGATTCGATGATCGATGCGGGCATTCTTGACGGCGACACGGTGTTGATCCGGCGGCAGGACAGCGCCGATACGGGCGACATCATCGTCGCGCTGATCGATGACGAAGAAGCCACTCTGAAGCGGTTGCGCAAACGCGGTGCCTCGATCGCGCTGGAAGCCGCCAATCCGGCTTATGAAACACGGATCTTCTCGCAGGACCGCGTGAATATTCAGGGCAAGCTGATCAGTCTGATGCGGCGGTACTGAGGCGCGTGTTCGCACTGAACTGGCATGCCGACGGCATCACCGGGCCGTTGGCTATGGCGAGAGCTCAATGGCTGAATCGTCAGAAGCCGGATCAGCCAAAGACAAAGCATCTTCCGGCTTTACGGCTTCGCTGGTCTGGTCATTGGCTTCGACTGCAGGCGCTGGAACATGCGGCTTCGTTGATGCGCGTATTTTCGGCAGCCAGGGCCTGTCCGTTGTTATCCCCCGCTCAGAAGCAACAAGCTGCAACCCCGGCAGCGAGAGGGTAGCTGCTCCGGACATGGCCAGGCGGTTGCGGTCAAATATCTGGCTGGCGGCGCAATCGGGTGGCGCAACAAGCGGCGATACGATCAGGGCGGCACGCTGGCAGTCTTCCGCGAACGCCTCAGCCCGGTAAACAATTGAAACAAACTTGTCATTCCCCATCGGCATGACACAGCCAAGCTCATCGCAGGACTGGCTCGAACTCATCGCGTCGGAGGCCGCGCGTCCGTCGGCATCCGCCGTGAGCCACTGGTTCGCGGCAAATTCGCTGACATGCCGCCCGGCAATCGTAAGCCGTCCGTCGGCCTGCCGCACAGCAATAAAATCGCCGGAGGGCGGCACAATGATGTCAAACGGCGCACCCATAACCGCGCCGCACAGGCCAGCGATAGCGCATGGCAATGCGAGCAGCCGAAGAGCCCAGGTTCGCCATATCACCATGTTCAGGATCGCCAGTGTCAGAAAAGGCAGCGCCCATCCGGCGAAGGCGTGAACATGAAGGGAAGCGCCGGGCAAGGACGCAATGACACGCGCCATAGCCAGAACGAGCCTGATGCCAAGGCCGAGATAGGTCCAGACCAGCCCGTCCAGACCCAGAGGATAAAGCAAAGTGCCGATCAGCGCGGCTGGCACCGCAAAAAATTCGATGATCGCCATGGTCAGCGGATTACCGATCGCAACATAGGGGCTCAGTTCGTGAAAATCCGCAGCCATGAACGAGGCCGTTGCCGATGTCGCGCAGACCGTGGCCAGAAGAAGATACAACACTTTCCTGAAACTGCGCTGGAACACTCCAATAAAACCAACTGCGCGCGGATTGCCTTGCGTGACAAGACCGTTCTGAACATTATCGATCAGCGAAGCCGTCCGGGTTTGACGCTGCTCATGCACCGCAACAAGAGCCGCCACTGCGGCAAAAGAAAGCTGGAAGCTCGCTCCTGTCAGCACTTCGGGCTCTAAAGCAATCACAACCAGCACGGCAAGCGCGAGATTTCGCATCGTCAGCGCCGACCTGTTACACAAAATGGCGCAAAGCATGATGATCGTCATCAGCAGCGCGCGCTCCGTGCCAACGCGTGAGCCGGTACCGAGATCATAGAACGCAGAGGCGATGATTGCGATGATTGCCGCCAGCTTTTTGATGGGAAGATGCAACGCCATATATTCGGATTGCGCCAGCAGGCGGCGGGAAAGCCAGAATATTATGCCCGCGACAAGCGTCATCTGAATGCCGGAAATGGTGATGATGTGGAATATGCCCGCCTGCCGGATAAGCTCAAGCGAATCGGCGTTGAGCAGCATTCGCTTGCCCGTCACCATAGCGGCCGCAATCGCGCCCTCCTGCCCGCCGATGCTGGCGCTTACGCGTTCCGCCAGCCGGTCACGGATGTGATCGATTCCGGTCCAAAACCAATCGCGCCAACCAAGCTGGCCGCGTTCAGCGATACGGGTTACAGGTCCCAGGGCAGAACCAACAGCGCCGAGGCCGGAAAAATAAGCATCGCGTGCAAAACTATAGCCGCCGGGTATGCTCGGTTGCGAAGGCGGCAGGATCCGCGCACGCACACGCACATGATCACCCGCAGCAAAATCTGCCGGGCCGCGCGTGGACAAGCGAATGCGCAGCGGATGCCCCGAATAATCCATCACTTTCCCATCGCTGCCCACGGCAAGGCCCACCCGCAAGACAAAGCGCGCTCCATCCGCGCGCCTGTCGAATGTTTCGACCATGCCTTCGACATCCATGATCCGGATATGATCGATGACGGGGGCGGCCACACGCGCCGTGCGCCATCCCGCACTGAAAAAGCCTGCCCAGAGCGCAAATGCCATCATGAATACGGCGAATAACGCCCGCTTCCTGCGCGCCAGATAGGCGCCGCCCGCTGCAAGCAGGCACAGCGCGAACACGAACACCAGCGATGGCTCCTGTTCGGCCGAAAGATAGAGCAGGACACCGGCGCCCGCCGCAACTGGAAGCCAGAGGAAAAGCCGCCGTTCGGCGCATTCGACAGCCCAAGCGGCCTGATATGTCTCCAGCAGACGACGCATTCTGGCCGCAAGCGCCAATCCGATGCTATATCGGGCGCGGTAGCCGCTCAACAAAGCACTCTGCGTCCGATTGCCGTGGCTCACGATGGCGATCACCTCTTTACTTAGCCAAATGTCATGTTAACACCATGCCCGAACCTATTTAGCAACAGCAGGCTGGCGCGCTCGCGGCGTTCAGTCTCCATTCTGCCAATTGGAACTTTCAATGTCACGTCCCGTGGTCACTCGCTTCGCTCCCTCGCCGACAGGCTTTCTGCATATTGGCGGCGGACGAACGGCTCTGTTCAACTGGCTTTTCGCCAAGAAGATGGGCGGAAAAATGCATCTGCGCATCGAGGATACCGACCGCGAGCGCTCAACCGATGCGGCCATTTCCGCCATACTCGATGGCCTGCAGTGGCTTGGGCTGGAATGGGACGGCGAAGTCGTCTATCAGTTTGCCCGCGCGCAGCGGCACCGCGAGGCAGCCGAAAGCCTTCTGGCGCAGGGCAAAGCCTATCATTGCTATGCAAGCGCACAGGAACTTGAAGAAATGCGCGAACGTGCACGGGCGGAAGGACGGACTCCCCGCTATGACGGGCGCTGGCGCGACCGCGACCCGAAAGACGCCGAGTCTCTGATCGCTGCCGGCGTCAAACCTGTCATCCGGCTCAAAGCGCCCATCGACGGCGAGACAGTGGTCGACGATCAGGTGCAGGGCCGCGTCACTTGGGCGAACAAGGACCTCGATGACCTGATCCTGCTGCGCTCCGACGGCACGCCCACCTACATGCTGGCTGTTGTGGTCGACGATCACGATATGGACGTGACCCATGTCATCCGCGGCGACGATCACCTGACGAATGCGGCACGACAGACACAGATTTACAATGCCTTCGGCTGGGATATTCCGGTTTTCGCGCATATTCCGCTGATTCATGGGCCGGACGGTTCCAAATTGTCAAAGCGTCATGGCGCGCTGGGTGTCGATGCCTATCGCAGCATGGGCTATCTTCCTGCGGCCCTTCGCAATTATCTCGTGCGTCTTGGCTGGAGCCAGGGCGATCGCGAATATTTCAATACCGCAGAAATGATCGAAGCCTTCAGCCTGAACGGCATCGGCCGTTCGCCCTCGCGTTTTGATTTTGCCAAACTGGAGAACATGAACGGGCATTACATGCGCGCCACGCCGGATGGCGAGTTGCTGGATGAATTATTGCGCACCTTGCCCTACCTAGAAAATTACGCGCATCTGGCGCAGCACATGGATGAAAGCAAAAAAGCGCAGTTGCTTGCCGCGATGCCCGGCCTGAAAGAACGCGCCAAAACGCTGAATGAACTGATGGATGGCGCTGCATTTCTCTTTGCCAGGAACCCCATTCCGATGGACGCCAAGGCTATAGAAACGTTGAAGAACGGCGGCGCGGCACATATCAAGGCAATGCTGCCAGCACTTTCGGCACTGCCCAAATGGGGCGCGGCTGAAACCGAGGCTTGCGTGCGAGATTATGCCGCATCTGCGACAATAAAGCTGGGGCAAGCCGCGCAGCCTTTACGTGCGGCCTTGACGGGAAGACTGACTTCTCCTGGTATATTTGATGTTTTAGCAGTTCTTGGCCGAGAAGAGAGCCTGATCAGACTAAATAATGCTGTCAATCTGTAAGCCATAGCTCGACTTGAACGGACGTACGCAATAGTCTAGATTTTCCGCAACGCACAATTTCGTAGACCATGCATCAACATGCTAGGTCGACACTTCCAGAAAAAGGGGCCTTTTTATGAGTGCACAAACCTCAACGTTCAAAATTGGCGAAAAATCGGTTGAAATGCCGGTGAAGAACGGAACGATTGGTCCGAATGTAGTCGATATTTCAAAGCTTTACGGCCAGACCGGCATGTTCACATATGACCCGGGCTTTACATCGACGGCAAGCTGCGAATCCAAAATCACCTATATCGATGGTGATGAAGGCGTTCTGATGTATCGCGGCTATCCGATCGAACAGTTGGCTGAGAACGGCGACTTTCTGGAAACCTGCCATCTCCTGCTGCATGGAGAATTGCCGACCTCCACCCAGAAGGCCGATTTCGATTTCCGCATCTCGCGCCACACAATGGTGCACGAACAAATGGCCCGCTTCTTTCAGGGCTTTCGCCGCGACGCACATCCCATGGCCGTGATGGTGGCTTCCGTCGGCGCGCTTTCTGCCTTCTATCACGATTCAATCGATATTTCCGATCCGACGCAGCGCATGATCGCGTCCATGCGCATGATCGCGAAAACACCGACACTGGCGGCCATGGCCTATAAATATAACATCGGCCAGCCGTTCGTTTATCCGCGCAACAATCTCGATTACACGTCGAATTTCCTCCATATGTGCTTCGCTGTGCCATGCGAGGAATATGTGCCGAACCCGGTGCTTGCCCGGGCGCTGGATCGGATTTTCATTCTTCATGCCGATCACGAGCAGAATGCCTCGACATCGACAGTCCGTCTTGCGGGATCATCCGGCGCCAATCCTTTCGCCTGCATTGCTGCCGGCATCGCGTGTCTCTGGGGGCCGGCGCATGGCGGCGCCAACGAGGCGGCCCTCAAGATGCTGGCCGAGATCGGCACTGTCGATCGCATTCCGCATTATATCGCCCGCGCCAAAGACAAGAACGATCCGTTCCGTCTGATGGGCTTCGGCCACCGGGTTTACAAACACTATGATCCACGCGCGAAAATCATGCAGAAGACGACTCATGAGGTTCTCGCCGAGCTTGGCATCAAGGATGATCCGCTTCTCGATGTAGCGCTGGAACTGGAGCGTATTGCGCTTAGCGACGAATATTTCATCGAAAAGAAGCTCTATCCGAATATCGATTTCTATTCCGGCATCACGCTGAAGGCCATGGGCTTCCCCACCTCGATGTTCACGGTGCTCTTTGCCGTGGCCCGCACGGTGGGCTGGATTGCCCAGTGGAAGGAAATGATCGAAGAGCCCGGCCAACGGATCGGACGCCCGCGCCAGCTCTACACTGGTGCAACCCGCCGCGATTATACGCCGATCAGCCGCCGCGCATAATCTCAAAGCAGAAGGCAATCAGAAGACTTCAAGATTGGAGTTATGCCGATCAAGCGCCTTCGCCGAAGAAGAAAAACGGCGCCGACGGATCCCGGCAATCTGACTGCCCGCTGTTTCAGCCATTGCGGCCCGGATATTTTATCCGGGCCTTTTAATATGCAATAATGCCTCATGAGCAAAATAATCCGCGCACTTCGTCCTGATGATCACGAGCAATGGCTGGCATTGTGGCTCGGCTATCGCCGGTTTTATCAGAGCCTGCCTTCAGATGATGTGACAGCTGCAACATGGCAGCGTTTGCTCTCGCCGGACGAGCCTGTTTATGGCCTCGTGGCGGAAGAAGGATCGCGGCTAACCGGGCTCGTTCATTATATTTTTCATCGCAGCACATGGTTTGTCGAACCGGTGTGCTATCTACAGGATCTCTTCACTGCTGAAGACAGACGTGGCAGCGGGATTGGCAAATCCCTGATCGAAGCCGTGTATCAAGTTGCCGAAAAGGAAAACATCGGCCGCGTCTACTGGCTGACCCACAAAACCAATCAGGCGGCCATGGCGCTCTATGATCAGATCGCGGAACAATCCGGCTTTATCCAATATCGCAAAAACATGTGATCATTCAGCGGTTTGAGAATATTTTTTCTCTTTTTGAATCAACATGAGATTGCGGATATACACCAGTACATTGGGCCCCTGCCCGAGAATGAATACGGGGTCGCGCCGATAAAACGCATAAGCGGACAATAAGAGCGCGCCGCCGATCGACAGATACCAGAAACTGAGCGGAATGACGCTGCGCCCTGCGCGTTCACTGACAATCCACTGCACGCCAAAGCGCAGAATGAACATCGACTGGCCCACCATGCCCATGACGACCCAACCGTCGAAGGAGCGGATGAACACGCTGTCCAGATAGGCAATGAGCTGCGACCAAAGCTCAATCATGGCCAATCTCCACACATTGCGGAATGCGCTTGCGGCGACTGATCAGCCAGCGTACGCCCATGAGATCGACAATGCCCACCCACAGACGATCGAAAAATCCATAATTCGACACGCCGGTATGACGTGGACGATCCACGACATCGCAATATGCGATGCTAAAGCCCTCGCGCCGCACCAAAGCTGGCATAAATCTGTGCAGGGCGTCAAAATATGGCAGCGCCAGATAGACCGAGCGATGAAAACATTTCAACCCACAACCTGTATCGCGCGTTCCATCCTTCAGTACGGCGTTGCGCACCTTATTCGCTAAACGCGATTGAAAGCGCTTGAAGCCGGTATCCTTGCGCCCCAATCGCTGCCCCTGCACCATCCCGCACCCCGGCCCGGCCTGGCGCAGTTTCGCGAACATCTCGGGAATGAAGGCGGGATTGTTCTGGCCGTCGCCATCCAGCGTGACGACAATATCTGCCCGCGCCGCACGAACGCCAGAGCGCACAGCGGCAGACTGACCGCAGCTTTTTTCATGATGCAACACACGCAGGAATGAATGCTCACGCTGCAATCTGGCCAATTCGACGGCCGTCGCATCCGAAGAGCCATCGTCGACATAAATAATCTCGAAGCCGCCGATTTTGCCGCAGGCCGCAATGATCTCATCAATCAGCGGAGCCACGTTTCCGGCTTCATTTCGCACCGGCACGACAACGGAGAGTTCAGGTTTCAAGAGAGACGCCTCGTTCATGGCTCTTATTGGCGCACATAAACGGCAATGTCCAGCCTCTTGCCAGACCCGATATTGATTCCAGCAATATGCGACACCGGCTCAGTTGCCAGTCCGACGGGCAATTGAGCGAGAAACGCAGGCTCTTCTTGCTGCGTGACAAAGGCCATTCTGCAACCGCCAGCGCCATAAAAGGCACCAGCAGCAGCGCCATTTGTCAGCTGCAGGTCAGTCTGCGTCAGAAACACGAGGCTTGGTTCCGCATAACCGGCACTGGCCATCTGCAACGGCCCGCATGACAGATCGCGCTGTATATCGCGGTGGATTTCCGCAAGCCGTGGCGAGAGGGCAAAAGGAGCAAAGGCCGGTCCTGTCACAACTGTGGAATAAGCCATGACAAATACACAGAAGGTTGCGGCAATATAAGCGCCGATGGCGTTCTCGCCGTGCTGTCTGCCCAGATACCGCATATAATGGCCAAGCAGCAACATTCCCGCCAGTGCCAGCACTCCCATCGAAATCACAAATGGTATTGCCTGCTCCAAATCCGCCGGCACAGACACAAGCTTTACCGATACCGGAACAAAACTGTTCAGCCATAGTAATGCGCCCGCACCGATAAGGCTTATCGGCACGAGAATCGTGAGAATGGCAGAAAGCCAGCGCTTCCAACCGCTATACGCCTTCATGATCGAATCGAACTGGCAAGCGGTCAGAATTGCAATTGCCGGATAGAGCGGCAGGACATAGTGCGGAAGCTTGGTCGGCACCAGTTCAAACATCAGCCAGCCCGGCACGAGCCAGGCCAGCAAAACAGCAACGCGCGGCTCCTTACGCGCAATCCAGACCAGCGGCGCAGCGGCAAGCGCCAATGGCGCCAACGGCCAGGCTGTCACCCAGAACAGAGCAAAATAAGTCAAAGGCGGCGCACCATGCGACTCCTGTCCCTGCGCAACTTTGCCCATCATGTCCTGCCCCACCGAATCGGTAAAAAAGGCGCCATGCGTTTTCAGGCCGATCAGCACGAACCATGGCAGGACAACAACAAGACACAGAGCGAGGCCAAGAAGCGGGCGAAGCGGCAACAGCCAGCGCAGCGAACGCTCTTTGAAGGACAAAACGCCAATAGCCAGCAGCAAAAACAATGGCGTGAGCGGCCCCTTGACGAGAAGACCCAGCGCCACGGCGGCCCAGAAAATCAAGGCATGGGAAAAGGCCAGCGTGCGGCGCAGATAAAGCCGAATAAACGCGCCGAAAGCCGCGACCACCGTCATGGTGAGCGTGGCATCGGTCTTGGCAAGGCGCGCCTCGACGCCCAGCAGCAGACATGAGGCCATCAACAGCCCGGCAATCAGCGCGCGTTTTCGATCCGTTACCGCAAGCGCCGCCCAATATGTCAGCAATACCGTGGCAAGCGCCGCTGCCAGCGACGGCAGACGATAGATCCAGATTCGCTGCCGCGCCTCGGGAATGCCAGCCGCTTCAGCCAGACTGACGGCGGCGGCCTGCAGCCAGTAGATTCCCACAGGCTTCTTGTTGCGGGCCTCATCCTGAAAGCGGATAGAAACGAAATCGTGCGTCTCAAGCATCTGCTTCGTCGCTTGCGCGAACCGGGGCTCGTCCCGGTCCATTGGTTGCAGGGAGAAAAAACCCGGCAAAAAGAGCGCAAGCGCGACAACAGACAGTAGCAAAAAGGCCCGCGCATGAGAAATACGCGCCCATTCCATCACGACAACGAAAAAATTAGGGTTTTCAGCCGAAGCGTCCATGGCTTTTCCGATCGTGGCCTGCGGCAAGCATATGCACACTCCTCACGCCATCAGCCAAACCCCTGCCCAGGCTGACTGGCGACCTCGGCAGGGCTCGAACCTGCGACCTGCCGCTTAGAAGGCGGCTGCTCTATCCAGCTGAGCTACGAGGCCGAAGCAGCGAAATGGCGCTTCAATGCGTCCAAGAACCGATTCTATTATGACGGAAATTATCCGAATAGGACATACCCTTGCGTACACGTTGCTTGGGCTCTTCCACGCGAAAGGCCAGCCCCTGCCGCTTGGCGTAGGCGACCGCTTCTTCCTTTGTTTCGAACCAGAGCCTGACCTGCGAGAGCATATCGGCAGAAGAGGTCCAGCCCATCAGCGGGTCTGAACTGCGCGGCTGCGCCGCCTCATATTCCAGCAACCAACGATTTGACTTGGCTGCGCCCGATTGCGTGGCTGTTTTGGCAGGACAATAAATGCGTGCGCTCATTTTTTAAACCTGTTCAAGAGCCGGAGACTTGGCCTCAACATCAAGCGGTAGGTGGTCGGGGTAGCTGGATTCGAACCAACGGCCTATAGTACCCAAAACTATCGCGCTACCAGACTGCGCCATACCCCGATGCGCGATTGAGTAGCATTGCCTCGGCCTACCGGCAAGACCTGAATTGCTCCAAGGACAAAAACTTGCGCATTCTCATAAGGCCGCATCGATACATTTGCCGGCATTATTGAAAAATGGTCGATTTCATCACATCGCCAGCCTTGATCTGCAGGCGCGCCGCCGTACCGGCGTTCACCTCCAGAACCGCATAGGCGGGACCATGCGAGGAAATAATATCCTCCGACATGGGCTCGGCATTCTCGGCGATCCAGGTAATTTTGCCGGTTTTGTCGGTAAAGACCATGTCAAGCGGGATGTAGGTATTCTTCATCCACATCATCACCGGAGCTTCGGCGTGAAAATCAAACAGCATGCCGCGATCATCCGGCAGGAAGCGCCGGAACATCAGGCCCCGCTCGAGTTCGTCCTGGGTGCGCATCACCTCGACGGAAAACTGATGCACGCCGCTTGCCGACTGGATGCTGATGGTTTCGCGTGCCGCGTTTTGCGCCTCCAGCGAAGGCGCAAAAGCCAAGGCCGCGAACATGAAAAGAAGCGGAAGAGCCGAATTGAAGATATGTCTCAAATTCATCTGATCCGCTCCGTTCACGCCTGATTTGTCTCCGGTGCCTCAGCTCAGCGGTTGAAAGCCTTCAACGCGCCGCGTCCAGCATAGAGCGCCTGCGCGCCAAGCTCTTCCTCGATGCGGATCAGCTGGTTGTATTTGGCCAATCTGTCAGACCGGGCCAGAGAACCGGTCTTGATCTGGCCGCAATTGGTGGCAACCGCGAGATCGGCGATGGTCGAATCCTCGGTTTCGCCGGAGCGGTGCGACATGACGGCCGTATAACCGGCGCGCTGAGCCATATCCACGGCATTGAGCGTTTCCGTGAGTGAACCGATCTGATTGACCTTGACGAGAATGGAATTGCCAACGCCCTTGGCGATGCCGTCCGCCAGGCGCCGGACATTGGTCACGAACAGATCGT
Organism: Methylocystis sp. sgz306128; assembly: GCF_056032725.1. Lineage (NCBI taxonomy): Bacteria > Pseudomonadati > Pseudomonadota > Alphaproteobacteria > Hyphomicrobiales > Methylocystaceae > Methylocystis > Methylocystis sp. sgz306128. Next base: position 58,657 of record NZ_JBVYWO010000011.1, on the reverse strand, counting down.
CGCCTACGAGCTGGACCTTCTTGCCGACGAGATCGGTGAGAATCTTCCAGCCTTCCCAATCATCTTCCGACATGCCGTCCTCGATTGTGGCGATGGGATAATCATGAGCCAGCTTTGCCAGATATTCCGCCTGCTGCTGGATGGTGCGGGTCTTCTTCTCGCCCTCATAGACATAGGCGCCGTTCTTGAAGAATTCGGTCGAGGCGCAGTCAAGACCGAGAACCATGTCCTGACCGGGTTTGAAACCGGCGGTTTCAATGGCCTTCACGCAGAAATCCAGCGCAGCTTCCGCCGAAGGCAGGTTCGGGGCAAACCCACCCTCATCGCCAACATTGGTGTTATGTCCGGCTTTCTTGAGCGCGGACTTCAGCACATGGAAGACTTCCGCTCCCCAGCGCACCGCTTCGGAAACCGAAGGCGCACCGACGGGGAGAATCATGAATTCCTGAAAATCGATCGGGTTGTCGGCATGTACGCCGCCGTTGATGATATTCATCATCGGCACGGGCAGGATGCGCGATTGCGTGCCGCCGATATAGCGATACAGCGGCAGGCCCGCGGCATCGGCCGCTGCCTTGGCGGCGGCGAGCGATACGCCGAGGATGGCATTGGCGCCGAGACGCGCCTTGTTCGGCGTGCCGTCAAGATCAATCATGATCTGGTCGATCAGAACCTGATCTTCCGCATCATAGCCATCCAGAGCATCGGCGATTTCGCCGTTGACGCTTTCAACGGCCTTGAGCACGCCCTTGCCGCTGTAACGGCTCTTGTCGCCATCGCGCAATTCAACAGCCTCATGCGCGCCGGTCGATGCGCCCGAGGGCACCGCGGCGCGGCCAAACGAACCGTCTTCCAGCGTCACATCCACTTCGATTGTGGGATTTCCGCGGCTGTCCAGAATCTGGCGGGCGTGAACGTCGATGATCTGTGTCATATGGAGCCTCTTTCGTTGTATTGGCGCTGGGGCCGGTATCGCTTGTGTCTATGGCATAAAGTATTAGAAAATGCACATGACAGTTGCAAAACGCGCGCTAAATATCACCAACACGGCTTCACCGATAGGAATTTTCATGAGTGACACAAGTCTGCACACCAAGGCATTGGGGCAAAATGTAGCCATCCCGCAGGAGCCTCGTGCCGATGTGCTGGAAAAAGTGCCGAATCCGCACCCCGATGCTGATTATGTCGCGCGGTTCACCGCGCCGGAGTTCACATCGCTCTGCCCTGTAACCGGACAGCCGGATTTCGCCCACCTCGTGCTCGATTATGTTCCCGGACAATGGCTTGTCGAATCCAAGTCGCTCAAGCTCTATCTGTTCGGCTATCGCAATCACGGCGCATTTCATGAAGGCTGCACGGTGCAGATCGCCAAGGATCTGATCAGCCTGCTGGAGCCCAGATGGCTGCGAATCGGCGGATATTGGTATCCACGCGGCGGCATACCCATAGATGTCTTCTATCAATATGGCGAAGCACCAAAAGGCATATGGATACCGGATCAGGGCGTGCAGCCCTATCGCGGAAGAGGCTGAGACCTCAGCGCCAGTTCGCGCCCGTATCGAGCGAATAGCGGCGGTAATCCTGCCGCTTCCACATCCGCTCGAACTTTTCAGCAAAAGCCTGAACGGTCTGACGGTCACGGAATATGAGCAGATCATTATCCTGATATTTTAGGCCGGATGCCGAAAAATTGGCCGAACCCGTGCGCAAGGTCGCGCCGTCCACAGTGAATCCTTTCAGATGCATGATCGCCGGCTGCGGCGGTTTGAAGCGAATCGCAACATTCCCCGCTGCGACAAGGCGATCAATGACAGCCTGATTGCGCATGCTGATGCGCCTCTCGCTTCCATCAAGATAGATGCGAATAACAACATTGCGCGCCGCCGCGCGCGTTAATGCTTCAACAAACGCCTTGTCGGTCAGGACATAAGCGGCCAGATCAATATCGTGCTGCGCGCTGTCGATCAGGCCGACATCAATCCTCTCCAGATTTTCAGCCGGCGCATAATGAATCTCATAAGGGCCCGGCTTACCGCCGGATTTCTCCACCGCCACAGGCCCGGCCATGCGCGGGTTGACATGCGGCCAGCGGGCTATGATGCCCAGCACCAGCATACCTCCCAGCGCGAAGGAGAAATATTTGCGACCGCTGCGAATCTTGCTTCTCCGAATACAATAATAGGTTGTAATTACGCGCTAATACAATGCAAAGCAAGTATAACACGTCAACCAACGAAGAAGATAAGTTCAAGAGGCGCTAAAAACTGTCAGGCCTGCGAAATTGTCTTTGCGACCTGAGCCAGAGCTTCCGGATAGGCAATATGTTCCTGCTCAAGCACCCGGGACGCGAGATCATCCGGCGTATCCCCCGGCAGAACCCTGACCTTGCGCTGCAGAATGATCGGCCCTTCGTCCATTTCCGGCACGACGAAATGCACAGTGCAGCCATGCTCGGGCGCGCCGTCGGCCAGCGCCCGCTCATGCGTGTGTAATCCCTTGTACGCAGGCAGAAGAGAGGGATGAATATTGATCATGCGCCCCTGCCAGCGATTGACAAAATCGGCTGTCAGCAGGCGCATGAAACCGGCCAGACAGATCAGGTCTATCTGGTTTCGCGTGAGGACATTCTGGATTTCAGCTTCAAATGCAGCGCGGTCCTTGCCAAAATGCTTATGATCGATAATGCAGGTGGCAATGCCGTGCTCCCGGGCAAAATCGAGCCCGGCGGCGTCAGGCCTGTTTGAAATGACCAGAACAATCTGCGCAGGAAAATCCGGCGAGGCTGCCGCACGCACGAGACTGCGCATGTTCGAACCGCGCCCGGAGATAAAAACGCAGGTGCGAACGCGGCGGCTCAAAGGGCCAATGTCCCGATAGTGGTTATGCGCTCGCCGCCGCCTGACCGGGTAACCCGGCCAAAGCGCACGGGCTTTTCGCCCGCCGCAGCCAGCGCCGCCAGTGCGGATGGAGCATCGGCGGCGGCCACCACTACCACCATGCCGATGCCGCAGTTGAAGGTGCGCAGCATTTCACGCTCTGCCACATTGCCCTCGCCCGCCAGCCAGCGGAAAACCGGCGGCAACTGGATGGCGTTCAGATCAAGCTCCGCGCCCAGACCTTCAGGAAGCACGCGCGGAATATTATCAGGAAAACCGCCGCCGGTGATATGGGCGAGCGCCTTCAACGGCACGCCGTCCCGCAGCACCTTGAGCAATGGTTTGACATAAAGGCGCGTCGGCGTGAGCAAAGCTTCCGCGAGGCTGGCGCCGGGCGCGAAAGGTGCAGGATCCTGCCAGCCCAGACCACTACGCGCGACGATCTTGCGCACCAGCGAGAATCCGTTCGAATGCACGCCCGAGGACGCCAGTCCGATGAGCACATCACCTTCGGCGACATCGCCGCGCGGCAGTAATCTGCCCCGCTCGGCGGCTCCGACGGCAAAACCCGCAAGGTCATAATCGCCCTCGGCATATAGGCCGGGCATTTCCGCAGTTTCGCCCCCGATCAGCGCGCAGCCGGATTCGATACACCCTCTTGCAATGCTCTTGACGATATCGGCGCCTACACGCGGATCGAGCTTGCCGGTGGCGTAATAGTCAAGGAAGAACAGCGGCTCCGCACCCTGAACGATGAGATCGTTGACGCACATGGCAACAAGATCGATGCCGATATGGGTGTGAATGCCGCTTTCAATCGCGATTTTGACCTTGGTGCCGACACCATCATTGGCCGCAACCAGAATAGGGTCGCTGAAGCCGGCCGCCTTGAGATCGAACAAACCGCCAAAGCCGCCAATTTCAGCATCGGCGCCGGGCCGGCGCGTTGCGCGCACATGTGGCTTGATATTTTCCACCAGCGAATTGCCCGCGTCGATATCAACGCCTGCATCGGCATAGGTGAGTTTGGATTTGTCCTGCGTCATGGTCACCTCTTGGCGATCGGTTACAAGGTTACATGCTCCAAGGCAAGGGTAGACAGACTTAACCACATCCCAATGCTAAAAAAGATCGACTTTTGCCTGCATTCGACGCCATAACGGGTCCTTGAGGAGAGGTGCGTTGAAAGTTTACAATAATCTCCCCAATGTCATAACCATTTTACGGCTGCTGCTTGTGCCGATGGTTATTGCGCTCATCGCATCGGGCTGGTGGTTGACCGCCTTTGTTCTTTTCGTTGTGGCGGGTGTTTCCGATGCCATTGACGGCTTCCTTGCCAGACATTTCAACCTGCGCACGGAACTGGGCTCATATCTCGATCCGCTGGCCGACAAAGCCCTTCTCATCTCCATATATGTTGCGCTGGCGATCATCGGAGTGGTGCCCGTCGCGCTGGCTTTGCTCGTGGTCTTCCGCGATGTCATGATCATCAGCGCTATCATCATTTCGTGGCTGATGTCGAACCCGGTGGAAATCCGACCGGTATTTGTCTCCAAGGCAAACACAACGGCGCAGATCGGCTTTGCCGCTTTGATTCTGGGCGCCAAAGCGTTCCTGGTACCGCTTGGCATATGGTTTGACGTGGCAATGATCATCGTCATAGCGCTGACCCTGACATCAACCGCAGTTTACCTTGGCCAATGGTTCAGGCATATGACGTCTGCGCACCCTCCGCGAGGCCCCGTCACGTGAATGCAAACCGTCAAATCATATTCTGGGTTCTGCTGCTGGCTCTGACCGGCTGGTTTATCTATGCGCTCAGCAGCGTCATGCTGCCTTTTGTAGCCGGATTGGCGCTCGGCTATTTGCTCGATCCCTTCGTTCGCCGTCTCGAGCGCCTCGGCCTGTCGCGCCTCTGGGCAACCCTGCTCATTCTTGTCATCTGCGCGTTGGTTCTGGTGGTTCTGACGCTGTTGCTGGGGCCGGTGCTTGGACGCCAGCTTACCGGCCTGCTGAACCATTTTCCGATTTATGCCGCCCGTCTGCAAGAACTGGTGCAGACGCAGGTTGATGCCTTCACCCAAACTTATGGCGATACGATTCTCTCGAAACTGGGCATGAAAGCCGGCAGCAACGGCGCATTCGATACGCAAAAGACGATCGCGGATTTCGCCGGTCAGGCCAGCCAATGGGGCCTGAGCTTCATCCGGTCGCTGCTCTCCGGGGGCGCTGCACTCATTTCGCTCGCCTCGCTGCTCGTGGTGACGCCGGTTGTCGCATTCTACATTCTGGTGGACTGGGACAAAATGATCACCACAATCGACGGCCTGCTGCCCGTGGCGCAGCGCGCGACGATCCGGCTCATCATGCATGATATCGACCGCGCCCTTGCCGGTTTTATCCGCGGCCAATCCGTGGTGTGCCTGATACTTGGCCTCTGGTACGGTCTGGGCCTGTCGCTCATCGGGTTGAACTTTGGCTTCCTGATCGGTTTCAGCGCCGGTATTCTGAGCTTTATTCCCTATGTCGGTTCACTGACGGCGCTGGTTCTCTCGCTGCTGATTTCGATTGTTCAGGGCTGGCCGCATTGGACTTTGACCACTCTGTCCCTTTGCGTGGTGGGTTCCGGGCAGTTTCTGGAAGGCAACGTGCTTTCTCCCAAGCTGGTTGGCGCCTCGGTTGGGCTGCATCCCGTCTGGCTGATGTTTGCACTGCTGGCCTTTGGTTCGGTATTTGGCTTTATCGGGCTGCTGATCGCGGTTCCGGTGGCGGCGGCCATGGGCGTATTGGTGCGCTTTGCGCTCGCGCAATACCGCAAAAGCCCCTATTATCTCGACGGGTCGGCCCAATGACACGCCCGCCGCTGCAATTGCCGCTGGACCTGCCGCTCAAGCCCAGATTCGGCGCTGAGGATTTTCTCGTTTCCAGTTCGAACGAAGCCGCTTATGCCATGATGGAAAGCTGGCCGGAATGGCCCTCTCCGGCATTGCTGCTGGTTGGCCCATCGGGGTCCGGCAAGAGCCATCTTGGCGCGATTTGGTCGCAGCGCAGCCACGCCTCGGTTCTGTCGATCACTGCACTCGGCCAGACCGATCCGCTGGCCTTGACCAAGGCACCCGCCCTGCTGATCGAGGATCTGGACAAGATCAACCGGCTGCCCGACGAAACCGAAACTGCGCTTTTTCATCTGCTCAACGCCGCAAAGGAACGAGGCCTGCCGCTTGTGCTGACATCGGGCCTCGATCTCGACCGGCTGCATTTCAAGACGGCCGATGTGCGCTCGCGCCTGCGGGCTTTTGGCCGGGTCGAGATTGGCGCGCCAGACGATGCCCTGCTCCGGGCCGTCATTGTCAAATTGTTCGTAGACAGACAGCTCGTGGTCGACGTCGGCGTAGTGGAATATCTGGCGCTGCATCTGGAACGCTCGCTCGAGGCTGTGCGCAGTGCAGTGAGTCTGCTCGACAGGCAGGCGCTGGCACTCGGCAAGCGGATAACGCGCGCCATGGCTGCCGATATCGTAAAAAAGATTGACGATTCCATAGCTGATGCCCACCATTGATGTCATGTTGCGGTCATAGAAACGCTATACCCGCAGAGAAAACCAAGAACAGGCAATGCAAACCATGAAACCGGCCATTCCCGCTCTGGAAGAACTCTCAAGTGTAAGCGAAGAGCTTCCCGCAGACAGGTTCATCAATCGGGAACTGTCCTGGCTGGAGTTCAACCGGCGTGTGCTGGCCGAGGCATCCAACACCAGCCACCCCCTGCTTGAACAACTGCGCTTTCTCTCGATTTCAGCCAATAATCTCGATGAATTCTTCATGGTGCGCGTTGCTGGTCTGCGCGGTCAGGTGCGTGAAGGCGTGACCACGCCGAGCGACGACGGCCTGACCCCCGCGGAGCAATTGTCCCGTATCGGTGAACGGGTTGCCGTTCTGGCCAGCGACCAGCAGGCGCGCTGGCGCGAATTGCGTGAAGACGTGAAGCAGGCCGGCATTGTTATCGTGGAACCCTCGGAGCTTAGCGTCACAGAACGCAAATGGCTGGAGGATCACTTTCTGCTGCATGTCTTTCCCGTTCTGACGCCGCTGGCGGTGGACCCGGCTCATCCGTTCCCGTTCATTCCAAATTTCGGCTTCAGCGTTGCGCTGGAACTGGTGCGCCCGAACGATGGCCGCCGCCTTAATGCCCTGATCCGCCTCCCCAACAAAATCGACCGTTTTATCCGCCTGCCGGACGCAGAAAACTCCAGCGTTGCGCGCTTCATCACGCTGGAACATGCCATTGCCGCACATACGGGGCAGTTGTTTCCCGGCTATCTCGTCAAGGGACATGGTGCGTTTCGCATCCTGCGCGATTCCGATCTTGAAATCGAAGAAGAAGCCGAAGACCTTGTGCGTCTGTTTGAATCAGCCCTCAAAGCCCGCCGGCGCGGCGTCGTGATCCGTCTTGAAATCGACGCCAATACGCCGGAAGCGCTGCGCAAATTCGTCGCCAACGAACTCCATGTCGCCGATGACGAGGTGTTCAACGTCAACGGCATGCTGGCACTCAACGACCTGTCTTACATCGTGGGATTGGAGCGGCCGGATCTTAAATTCAAGCCATATAACGCGCGTTTCCCCGAGCGCGTGCGTGACAATGGCGGAGATTGTCTGGCGGCTATCCGGCAAAAGGATCTGGTCGTTCACCACCCCTATGAATCTTTCGACGTGGTGGTTCAGTTTCTGGCACAGGCCGCGCGCGACCCCAATGTCGTCGCCATCAAGCAGACATTGTACCGGACCTCAAACGACAGCCCTATTGTCCGGGCGCTGATCGAGGCGGCGGAAGCCGGCAAGTCGGTCACGGCGCTGGTTGAGCTAAAAGCCCGGTTTGACGAAGAAGCCAATATCCGCTGGGCGCGCGATCTTGAACGCGCGGGCGCTCAGGTGGTGTTCGGCTTTATCGAATTGAAGACCCATGCCAAGCTTTCGATGGTGGTGCGCCGCGAAGGCGGAAATCTCGCCACCTATTGCCATATCGGCACCGGAAATTATCACCCCATCACAGCGCGAATCTATACGGACGTGTCGTTCTTCACCGCTGATCCGGCCATTGCCCGCGATGTTTCGCACATTTTCAACTATATCACCGGCTATGCCGAACCGGCCAGCCTTGAGCGCATGTCCGTCTCGCCGATTTCGATGAAAGCCCGGCTGCTGGAGCATATCGCTCAGGAAATGAGCTTCGCCAAGGCCGGAAAGCCAGCGACAATCTGGGCCAAGTGCAACGCTCTGGTTGATCCGGAGATTATCGATGCCTTTTATCGCGCCAGTCAGGCGGGCGTGAAGATTGAACTCGTCATACGCGGCATTTGCTGTCTGCGCCCCGGCGTGCCCGGCCTTTCTGACAATATCCGCGTCAAATCCATCATAGGGCGCTTTCTTGAACACGCGCGGATCTATGTCTTTGGCGGCGGATATGCCCTGCCGCACCCCAAGGCGCATGTCTACATCGCATCAGCGGATCTTATGCAGCGCAATCTTGATCGCCGTGTGGAAGTGATGGTGCCAATTCTCAACCCGACCTGTCATGATCAGGTTCTGGATCAGATCATGGTGGCCAACCTGATCGACAACCAGCAGAGCTATCGAGTCTTGCCTGATGGATCAAGCGCGCGTATTGAGGCCACAGAAGGCGAAGAGCCTTTCAATGCGCATAATTACTTCATGACCAATCCGAGTTTGTCAGGCCGTGGAAAATCACTCAAAGAATCAAGCCCACGCACTCTCTTCCGCCGCGTCGAGGGGCGGTGATCGGCCCAGCGTCGTTCTGGACGCGCCCGGACGCATTGATTGCGGCAAACCCACCGCTATCGTAGATATCGGCTCGAACTCGGTCCGTCTTGTCGCCTATGAGGGCGAGGGGCGGGCTCCGACATCCATATTCAACGAAAAGGTGCTCTGCGGCCTTGGAAAAGGCGTAGTGACAACAGGCCGCCTGAACGAAGAGGCCATAGCCAAGGCGCTGTCGGCGCTGCGCCGCTTTCGCATACTCTGCCAATCGATGAATATCGGCCAGATGCACGTAATTGCTACGGCCGCCGCGCGCGATGCGCAAAACGGCCCGGATTTTCTTGCCGCAGCGCAGGCCGCCATCGGGGCTCCGATCGATCTGCTCTCAGGCCAACGCGAGGCAGAACTTTCCGCTCTCGGTGTTGTGTCTTCCTTTCATAAGCCCGAGGGGGTTGTTGGCGACCTTGGCGGCGGTTCGCTGGAAATCATTGAAGTCAACGGCTCGAATATCGGGGCCGGCGTATCGCTGGGGCTCGGCGGACTGGCTCTGATGGACCGCTCGGGTAAATCGATAAAGACAGCAGCCAAAATAGCGCGCGATTCTCTCAAGCAGGTACCACAACTGAAGTCTCTCAAAGGCAAGAGCTTCTACGCTGTCGGTGGCACTTGGCGCGCTCTGGCCCGCCTGCACATGATGCAGCGCAATTATCCGCTCAACGTGATGCATAATTACGTCATCCCTGCCCATGAGGCAGAGGACTTTGCCTTGCTTGTCGAGCGGGTCGAAACGGACGCGTTGGTATCCATCGATGCAGTGGCCTCGCAGCGCCGCCCCCTGCTCGCCTATGGCGCTGTCGTGCTCGATGAGATCATCCGTATTGCAAAGCCCCGGCAGATCGTCATTTCCGCCATGGGCGTGCGCGAGGGTCTGCTCTATGAGCGCATGTCCGCCGACATCCGCGCGCAGGACCCTCTGCTCACCGCTGTGCATGACCTCAACCTTCTGCGCTCGCGCAGCCCCGATCATGGTATTGACCTTTTCAACTGGACCGACACATTCATCCGCTCGACCCACATGCTGGAAACGCCGGAGGAGGAGCGCCTGCGGGAAGCAGCATGTCTGCTGGCTGACATCGGCTGGCGCGCGCATCCTGATTACCGGGGCGAACTGACCCTCAATACAATTGCCCATGCGGCTTTTATGGGCATCGACCATCCGGGCCGGGCTTTTCTGGCCATGACGGTCGCCTACCGGCATCTCGGCGTGGGCGAGAGCGTCAGTGTACCCTTGCGATCGCTGGTCACTTCGCGGATGCTGGATCGTGCCCGGATCATTGGCGCGGCCATGCGGGTGGCCTATATACTTTCCGCCGCCATGCCGGGCATCCTCGCGCGCACGGCGCTCGTCTGCTCGAAGGACAAGGTCATCCTCACCCTGCCCCGCAGCCTCGAAGACCTCGCCTCCGAGCGGCTGCTTAACCGCCTGCGCCAGCTGGCAAGGCTCATCGGCAGGGATGCGCTCATTGTCATCAGGGATGATGCTTCCCCGGCCTGAGGGCGTCATGCAATTGTCACCCAGCCGGGCTAATTTCCAGTCATGGATGACTTTCTTTTTTCATATGCAGAACCCGGCACGCCGCCTGTCAAGCGGCATGTCATCCGCATCATCGAGAGAGCGACGGGCCAGCCCTATCTGAAGAGGCTCTATCTCGAAAGTCAGCGCACCCGTTGCGCCCAGTCGAGCTTCTTCGGCGATGCCGTACGCCTTCTCGATCTCGATGTGAAATATGATGCCGAAAAGCTAACCGCCATCCCGGCGCAAGGCCCGCTCGTGATCGTCGCCAACCATCCCTATGGCGTCTTGGATGGCATTGTTATTTCATGGCTGATCGAACAGGTGCGCAAGGATTTTCTCGTTCTGACCAATGCCGTGCTGCTTCGCGCGCCGGAAATTCAGGACCATGTTCTCGCGGTCGATTTTTCCGGCACGCCGGAAGCAATGCAGACCAACATTCGCTCACGCGCCCGCGCCCGCGCGCATCTTGACGCCGGAGGCGCGATCGTGGTTTTCCCTGCTGGTGGCATATCCACGGCGCCGGACAAGCTGGGACGCAAACCCGCCATTGATGCGCCCTGGGGCACATTTACCGCCAATCTCATCCAGCGCAGCCGCGCCCCGGTGGTGCCGATCTGGTTTGCGGGCCAGAACAGCCGATTATTTCAGATCGCCAGCCATCTGAGCCTGTCGCTCCGGCTCTCGCTGGTGTTCCATGAGGTGCGCAGCAGAGTGGGTACAATATTGCCGGTGGTGATCGGCGCGCCGATACAGCATCAGGAACTCGCCGCCTACACGGACCGGCAGCAACTGATGGATGAGTTGCGCCGCCGCACCTATCAACTTGCCGCCGAACTGCCGCTGGCCGATGGCGCCCTCCCGGGCAAACCTCATCGGCTACGCTCTGCCCGGTTTAAAATGCGCGCCAATCACGCGCTGCGCAAGTTGATATACCGGGACCGGACAATCAGCACCGGCCATTGAGTCTGCGATTCTCAAAACAGAAAAAGCCCCGCGCCGGCGACGGCGGGGGCCTGATTTTACATGCAGAACGATGCGCTCGTCTCAGCCGACGATTTCGTTGCCGGAGAAGAACTGTGCGATTTCCTGAGCTGCAGTTTCAGGAGCGTCCGAACCATGCACGGAATTTTCGCCCATCGAGAGAGCGAATTCCTTGCGGATGGTGCCCTCTGCCGCATTGGCGGGGTTGGTTGCGCCCATGACATCGCGGTAACGCTGAATGGCGTTTTCGCCTTCGAGAACCTGCACAACCACCGGCGCGGAAGTCATCATCTCAACCAGTTCGCCAAAGAAAGGACGGGCCGAATGCACGGCATAAAAGGTCTCAGCCTGAGCGCGGGTCATGTGGATGCGCTTCTGAGCAACGATACGAAGGCCGGCAGCCTCAATCTTGGCATTCACCGCGCCGGTGAGGTTGCGCTTGGTGACATCAGGCTTGAGAATTGAAAAAGTGCGTTGCACAGTCATATTAAACTCGCTGTTTAAGTGAATGAAAATGAAGATAATTCTTCATCTTTTACAAACCCGGCCCACCTTTGGCGGCCGGATAGCCCGAAATTTAAACGCGCCGGAAAACCAGCGAAGCGTTGGTACCACCAAAACCAAATGAATTTGACAGTACTGTGTCGATTTTCTTCGATTTTGCGACGTGAGGCACCAGATCGATCATGGTTTCGCGCGACGGATTGTCCAGATTAAGCGTTGCCGGGGCCATGTGATCCCGAATGGCGAGGATCGAGAAGATCGCCTCGACCGCACCGGCAGCCCCCAGCAGATGACCGATCGACGATTTTGTCGAAGACATGGTCAGACGCCCTGCTGCGTCTCCGGCCAGACGCTCGACCGCAGCCAGTTCTATGTCATCACCCATCGGCGTTGATGTCCCGTGCGCGTTGACATAATCAACATCGGCCATGGTGATTCCCGCCCGGTCAAGAGCCGCCTTCATGCCACGATAGGCGCCATCGCCCTCGGGGGAAGGCGACGTGATGTGATAGGCGTCACCAGAGAGGCCATAGCCCACCAGTTCGGCATAGATGCGCGCGCCGCGCGCCACAGCATGTTCGTATTCTTCGAGAATCACGCAGCCCGCACCCTCGCCCATGACGAAACCGTCACGATCCCGGTCATAAGGGCGGGACGCTTTGGACGGCGTGTCGTTGAAATTGGTCGAAAGCGCCTTGCAGGCCGCGAAGCCTGCAAGCGAAAGCCGGAAAATAGGTGACTCGGTCCCGCCGGCTACCATGACATCGGCATCGCCCAGCGCGATAAGCCGCCCGGCATCGCCTATTGCATGCGCACCCGTCGAGCAGGCAGTGACAACGGAATGATTCGGCCCCTTGAGGCCATGCGTGATCGAAACATAGCCCGACGCCAGATTGATAAGACGTCCCGGAATGAAGAAAGGCGAAATCCGTCGGGGGCCACGTTCGTTCAGAATAATGGACGCATCGGCAATGCCGTTGATGCCGCCGATGCCCGAGCCGATCAATACGCCTGTGCGGGTCTGATCTTCGTAGGATTCCGGCTTCCAGCCGGAATCGGAGAGCGCCTGCGTAGCGGCGGCCATGGCGAAAAGGATAAAATCATCGACCTTCCGCTGATCCTTCACATCCATCCATGTATCGGGATTGAACGATCCATCCGTGCCGTCGCCGCGCCTTACCTGCGCAGCTACTTTGCAGGCAATATCCGACACATCGAAAGAATCAACTGCACGAACACCGCTCTCGCCCGCAAGCAGGCTCTTCCAGGTATGATCCAGATTGCCGCCGAGCGGTGTAACCATGCCCATGCCAGTAACAACGACACGACGCAGCCCCGATATCTTTGACAATGCCATACCTACCCCTCACTGCCAGCCTGACTGCACACGATATGCAGCAAGCTGCCAATTGCCCCAACGATATATATAAGGGTCGGCCAGGAACAAGCCTTTCCGACCCCCAACAACTCTGCAAATGTCTGAAAAAGGCCGATCAGGCCTTGGCATTCTTGGACAGGAACTTGACAGCGTCGCCGACCGTCTGGATCTGCTCGGCTGCATCGTCCGGAATTTCCACGCCGAACTCTTCTTCAAAGGCCATCACCAGCTCAACGGTATCGAGCGAATCCGCGCCGAGGTCGTCGATGAAATTCGCGCCTTCGACAACCTTCTCCGGCTCTACGCCAAGGTGCTCAACAACAATCTTTTTAACCCGCTCGGCGACATCGCTCATCGTTCAATTCCTTACTACTAGTTAAACGTCAATTTTACCGGCTCGGCCACATGGGACGCTCTCGGGCCACGAGGCCCTGAACCAACATTCCGAAAAGATATCGGCCCCCTCAAGCGTCCAATCCGGCTGAGAGACAAAGCGTCCTTTGCGAACTTTCTTCATCAATCAACGCGGCTCGTAGCATATTTTTTTCAGGAAGGCGAGAGGCAAGCGGCGGTCAAAACGCATGAGAGAAAAGCGCTTTCACAGATAAATCCGTGCAGTCAAAACAAAACATTCATTTACACTGAAAAAATGAGTGACCGGACGACTGCTTAATCGGACAAAACCGACGCCTGTACAGCAATGCTCTTTCGCAAATGTCAGTTTTGACCAGAAAAAATCAGCGCAGCGCCGAACGCATGAACAGGCTCAACGACGATATGGCCGTTGTAGCCTAGATAGGCAATTCCCTCTTTATCAAACCGGGCAGCAACAGCTGCAAGGTCTCCGGCGCGAAATTGCAGGGCGGCCATGCCGGAACGCGCGGCAGCCGTGATTGGTGCAAATCCATAGTCGAGGCGCAGACGCTCTGGACTGGCAATGATAATGGTCTCAGCGGCTGAAGAAAGGCAGATGTGGCTCTCATCTCCCGCAGATTTGGCATAACGGCTGAACGCACTGAGAAAACCTGCGGTCTTTTCGGGTTCGCCGGAGGCAAAAATCACGCTGGTCAACCCGGTTACGCCATTTTCATGGCTCTGAAATGCCGGGTTCCAGAAGTTCTCGGGATAATGCTGCTGGCAATAAAAAAATCCGCAATCCATATTCTGCGGCGGACGGGCGAACGCCAGACTGAACGCCACCTGCAGGGGACTGCCGTCCGGCTTGCGCCCGGTTCGGGCGAAATCGAAAACATCTCCTTCAACTATATCCAGTTCGCGCAACCGGCCGTGTTCGGCCACGACGTTATCAGTGCCGAGCACCAACATGGCCAGACCTTCGAAACGAGCAATGTAATCTGCCAGAAATCTTGCGAAATATGGCGCGCCGGAACTAACGCACTCGGTATTTTCCGGAAATGCAATCAATTCAAGAAAATGTCCGCCGAATTGAATAATATGATTTTCTGTACCCCAGGGGTGACGATTGCGATACCCGACACGAAATCCGAGACGGGTGTAGAAATCGCGCAGATCGTCCAGACGACGGGCGGCAACAACAATATGATCGAAGTGACTGGCCATAGTCAGGCTGCCTCGCGGAACAACGCCGGCAACAGCGCCGGCATGAAGCACATTTCGCACTCCGTTGCGCTCTCAAGCGCAGCGATCATTTCTTCGTTGGATACGTCCTGAGCCGGATGATCATAAAACACAGCATGCGTGAGAAACGGCGCCAGTTCAGTCGCGATCATATCGGTTCTGGCGTTGCTGACAACGACGACATGCGCGAATGCCTCTTGCAGCACCGCCAAAGCCGACGCCCATGCAAACGACCCGAGCGCTGATGCTTCAAGCCGCATGCGCGTCAATCCGCACCCGGTCTGGGCGCTTAGATGCTCAAAGCATATCTGGCCTCCCGCCCCTGCGCATTGACTCTGCCCGCATTCGTCCTCCGCCAAACCGATGTCGACGAGCAATATCGGCATGGCTTGCGCCAGAGTCCCACATACGGCTTCCACATCCGCCAGTACGAAACCATGGAGCAAAGTGCAGGACTGCTTTTCGCTTGCATAACGCACATTGAAATATTCAACCAGATCAGGTTCTGACACTGAGCAGACCGGCCTGCGCACCGCGTGTGGAACAGCAGTTCTTTCGGGCCGCGGAATACAAACCGTGACGGGAGGCGAATACGATAAATCAGGCACGGCCTTTCGCGAGGGACGGACAAAAAGCGCAAGAGCGCCGATCAGCGCCAGCGCCACACTCGAGAGCGCGGCAACTTCATGGCCTGAACCACCACCCATCAGCCTCACCTGTGCCGGCAGGAAAATCCGCTCCGGCACGATCGGCTGTTTTTCAGCAACCAGATTTACCGGCCCGCCGCCGAACACGGACGATGAAATATTATCCTCCTGCGGCGCAGAAGCAGCAGCAGCCACAAACCGGGACGCCAAGCTATTGGCGACAAGTGCTGCAAGCGAGGGATCTTCTGCCCGCACGGCGATTTCAAGCTGGCGCTGACCGGCATCGCCCGATATGCGCACCAATTCGCTCCATCTCTGCAACATCAAGGCGCGCGCCTGCAGCGGCGCCTCGGGATTTGCCAAAAGCGCCGAGATCAACTTCGATCCGGGAAAATACCGCATTCCTGAAAAATCTGGCGAAGCGGCCAGATTCAACTCCGCCATCACCGCCAGAGACAAATCAGATGCGCGCAGGCGCGTCAGCTCCGCATCCAGATCCGCGTCAGGCCGGGATAGCCCGACATGCGCGGTCGCCACATAAGAGCCCGCCTTATTGCTGTGCCACGCAAACCAAAGGCCGGAGGCAATGAAAAGATTTGCAGCCAGCAAAGCCAGACGCAAAGGCGAGAGGTTTGGAGCAAAATTGAGTCGCTTAAAAAATTGAATCAATGGCACGGAGCAAATCCTTTGCTCCATTAAAGCCAAGCATGGTTGACCAATGGTTAATTCACGCAGCGCACATCAGCAACCCTTGCAATTTGCACACTTTGTTAACCGCGATCCACTAAACAGGTACAAGGAAAACTAAATAAAACCGGCGCACGGAATGAGAAACACAAACATAATAACTTCAGCTCTGCTGATAGTGTGTCTCGCCGGCTGCGCTTCTCCGCGCTACCCGAATTATTTCAGCTCTGACCAGATCAACCGCCCCTACACCCTGGGCAGCGGTGACCGATTGCGCATTATCGTATTCGGTCAGGACAACCTGACCAATATTTATTCTGTCGATGGCAGCGGCAATATAGCCATGCCGTTGATTGGAACAGTTCGCGCGCAGGGCCTCACGACGTCCCGATTGTCGGACGAAATCGCGGCAAAATTCCGTGGCGGCATATTGCGCGATCCGAAAGTCTCGGTCGAGGTCGAGAGCTACAGGCCATTTTTCATATTGGGCGAAGTATCGAACGCCGGGCAATATCCTTTCGTCAATGGCATGACGGTGGAAACGGCGGTCGCCATAGCTGGCGGCTTTACGCCGCGCGCCGCGCATTCCGACGCAACGCTGACGCGCACCGTCGATGGTAAAATAGTCAAGGCCACAGTGCCAATGACGCAGCCGGTGATGCCGGGCGACAGCATAGCCATAAACGAGCGCTATTTCTGAAAATCAAATAATACAGGCGCAGCCTAGCGTATTTCTTGATATATGCATTCAATTTAAATTGCATCGATCTGATTTTTAAGTATTAATTTATTCATTTTGTGCCGATATAATGAATGACGTTCAGTAAAGTTAAGTCATCAGGCGCATAATAATGAATAATTCCTCCGACGACATGAGGCAGGCACCATCCTGCGACGTGGATAGCAACTTCTCTTCTGAACAACTGTTACCTGACAGGGCAGAAGCATTATTGCAAAGTCTGGCGAAGCGCTCGATCTCGCCTGTCGTCATAAATGGCCTGATCCGAACCGCCGACGTCGTGACCATCATCCTGACAGCCCTTCTTGCATACAGGCTATATGTGGGGCCGGTTGTTCAACTGTCGCTGGCCTACGGACTGGCCATTGCTGCTTTGTCAGTTCTGGGCCTTGTTATATTCCATATCATGAGTGTCAACAGCTACAGCAATCTTCGTCAGGTCTCTCAACATGGCCTGCGCGTAGCGGGCGCATGGTCGGTGGTGTTCTTCGCCGGGCTGGCCATTCTCGTTTTTCTGCAGATGGGCGACCATTTCTCACGCATCTGGCTCGCGCTGACTTATGTGATCGGTCTGATAGCCCTGCTCCTCGATCGCGGTCTGGCTTCTATCATTGTTCGGCGGTTGAGCGACGCCGGCAAGATCGAACGGCGCATTGTCATTGTTGGCGGAGGCGAGCCCGGAGAATTGCTGCTGAACAGTTTTCGCAGCGGCAAGCACGGCGATCTGCATGTACTGGGCTTTTTCGATGACCGCAGCGAGCGGCGCTCAAATGATGAGCTGGCGGGCTATCCCAAACTGGGCAATGTCGACGATCTCGTTAGATTTGCGCGACGGACACACCTCGACCTGATCATTTTTTCGCTGCCGATCACGGCCGAAGCACGGCTCCTGCAGATGCTGCGCAAATTATGGGTTCTGCCGATCGATATCCGGCTGGCAGCACATATGAACAAGCTGCGCCTGCGACCACGTTCCTACTCCTATATCGGCGACGTGCCCGTGCTGGACGTGTTCGACAAGCCGATAGCGGAATGGGATATCGTGCTCAAGGCCCTGTTTGACCGCATAGCCGCAATTTGCCTGCTGGTGATACTGGCGCCTCTGATGGCGATCATCGCTCTGGGCGTAAAGCTGACATCGCCGGGACCTGTTTTCTTCCGGCAGGTCCGGCACGGATTCAACAACGAGCACATCATAGTCTACAAATTCAGGACAATGTATGCCGAACAGTTGGATCATTCTGCGCAAAAACAGGTCACGCGCGGCGACGCTCGCGTTACACCGTTCGGACGTCTCCTGCGCCGCAGTTCGCTCGACGAATTGCCGCAACTGTTCAATGTCGCCTTTATCGGCGATCTCTCACTTGTCGGCCCCCGCCCCCACGCTGTCAGCGGCAAAGCTGCTGGCCGCGTCTACGACGAGGTTGTCGACGGCTATTTTGCACGACACCGCGTCAAGCCCGGCATTACAGGATGGGCTCAGGTCAACGGTTGGCGTGGAGAAACCGACACGCCGGAGAAAACGCAGGCGCGCGTCGAACATGACCTGAGTTATATTGAAAACTGGTCGATCTTCTTTGATCTCTATATTCTGTTGCTGACACCGATCGCGCTGATAAAAGGCAAAAATGCCTATTGACCAGCAAATTCCCACCACGCGGCGCTCACCGTGCCGCATGGCCGCAAAGGCTGTATAATTCGGTTTCAGAGGCCATGATCCTTAAACCACGCCTGCAGACGCTGCCATCCATCTTTGGCCGCAGCGGGCGTGTAGGACGCGCGGTAGTCAGCAAAAAACGCATGCGGCGTATCGGGATAAACCACGAACTCGACCTGCTTACCCGCGGCTTTGGCTGCCGCGGTCATTTCATCGATTGAGGATTGCGGTATGCTGGTATCCGCGCCGCCGTAAAGACCCAGCACCGGCGCGTGAAGATCCGCAACAAGGTCCAGCGCGGATTTCGGTTGCAGAGGAGTCGGCTGGCCAACCAGACGGCCATACCACGCAACAGCGGCCTTCAACTGCGCGTTATGTTCCGCGTAAAGCCAGACAATACGCCCGCCCCAGCAAAAGCCGGTAATTCCGAGGCGCCCAGTGTCACCGCCGTCCGACTTTGCGAAGGCAACCGTACCGTCAATATCGCTCATCGCCTGCGCATCCGGCACCTTGGCGGCGAAGTCGTTGATCAGGACCTTGAAATCGGTGATCTGGGTAGCGTCGCCGAGACGGGCAAAAAAATCGGGTGCAATAGCATAATAGCCCAGCCTCGCCAGACGCCGGCAAACGTCCTTGATATGCTCATGCACACCAAAAATTTCATGTATCACGACAATGACCGGCGCCTTGCCCGCGCCCTTCGGCCGGGCGCGGTAAGCCGGAACAGGGCCTGCGGCACCCATGACACTGACCATACCGGCGTCCAGTCCATCGGCAGAAGTCAGAATGGTCTCAGCCGACAGGGGACGAACAGCAAGCGTGAAGCCAGCTGCCGCTGTCAGATTTAAAAATGCGCGACGGGACTCGTTCGAACCGGATGAAATCTGCATGGAAGGCACCTCCTGTGCGACCTAACATAGCGTCCCGGCTGCGCACGCCAAGCCCTACCGGCCCGGCTTTTTGACGGCTTCCGGCGCCAGCGGATAACGCGACAACACATCGGTTTCGGTCACGTCGCGATGGTTACGCGTGTAGACCTCCGAGGCCAGACGCAGAGGCTGGTAATCCCAGGGATAGAGTTTGCCCTTGGTGAGCGCCTGAAACACCGCAAGGCGGGACTTCTGGCTGGCCAAGACCCGCTCATAAATCGCCTGCCGGTCAAACCTGCGCGCCAGCGCAGCCCGGTAGAGCTCAACACGCGCCGTTTGATCGGGATCGGCGGCAAGATTTACATTTTCCAGCGGGTCAGTCGCCAGATTAAACAATTGATCGGGATCGGCGTTGCAGGAGATGAATTTCCAGTCGCCCTGACGCACCATATACATCGGCTCCGGCACGCCTTCGGCAAGATATTCGCCAACCGTCAATTCATCGTGTTCGGCCTCGCCCTTCAGCAAGGGCAGAAGGCTGCGGCCGTCCACCGGCCAGGAAAGGTCGCGCGATGCACCCTCCTCGGCCATGTCAACCAGTGTCGGCACAAGATCAGCGAGAGAGGCAGGAGTTTTAACGCGCCGCGGCGCGAAACGCCCCGGCGCATGTACGATCAGCGGCACACGGGCGGCGGGGTCGCGATAGCTCATCTTGTACCACAAGCCGCGCTCTCCCAGAAAATCGCCGTGGTCGGATGTGATCATCACAATCGTATTATCCGCGAGATCACAGGCCTTCAGCGTCGCCATCAGCTTGCCGACATGCGCGTCGACATAGGAAATATTGGCATAATAGCCATGTCGGGACTGGCGCACGTCATCTTCGTTGATGTCGTAATCCTCCATGGCACAGGCCTCGTACAGGCGTCGGCTGTGGCTGTCCATTGCGTCGGAGCGCAGTGCAGGCACAGCCGGAAGATCAATGTCCTCATCCTTGTACAGGTTCCAGAATTCCGGCCGGGCGGCATAGGGGTCGTGCGGATGCGTGAAGGAAACTGTCAGGCAGAATGGCTGCTTTTCCTTTGCTCTGGCAAAATCGTAAAGCCTGCGCTGGGCAAGAAAGCCGACCTCGTCATCATATTCCAGCTGGTTGGTGATTTCGGCGATGCCGGCCTGCTTGACCGAGGTCATATTATGGTACCACCAGTCAATGCGCTCGTTCGGCTTGCTCCAGTCGGGCGTCCAGCCAAAATCGGCGGGATAGATGTCCGTTGTCAGGCGCTCCTCGAAACCGTGAAGCTGGTCGGGACCGACAAAATGCATCTTGCCGGAAAGGCATGTGCGGTAGCCTCTCAGGCGCAGATAATGCGCGAATGTCGGAATGGACGAAGGAAATTCTGCGGCATTGTCGTAGACTCCCGTGCGCGAAGACAGACAGCCCGTCATGAATGTAGCCCGCGCCGGCGCGCAGAGCGGGCTGTTGGAATACATCTGCTCGAAGACAACCCCGTCTCGGGCCAGCGCATCGATAGCTGGCGCCTTGACCACTTTATGGCCGTAAGCGGGTAGAAACTGTGCGGCCAGTTGGTCAGCGACGATGATGAGAATATTGGGTGCCTGCTTGGTCATATCCTGCCTCTGCGCAAATAAACCAGATCGTTTCAGGAGTCGCTGTCCGGCGCACCCCAGCATTCGACATAAATTGTCGCTGCGATCAACCCCTTGTCCCCCTTCATATCAGGCAGATCGACCCGCTCGACATGAATGTTCAGCTCGCTGTGGTGGGTCCCGAGTTCCTGCGCGCGGCTCTGCGCCTGCGCTTTGGCCAGTTCCTGCGCCCGGGCCAGCGCATCCGTCGGATCGCTGGCAGGCTCGATTCCATGGGCGTGATGAATGCGGTAACTGCCGACGCCAGACGATGTGATCTCGACGATGGACTGCTCCTTGATCACGCCAACCGCCGCCCCTACCGCATTGGCGACATCGCCGAACGGCGGCAGCACAATCTCGCATTTCATCCGCCGGCCAAGATCAGGATAATAGATCGCGCCGGGGCCGCCCACGGCGACAAGCGGCGTTGCCGGACGGATGACAATATCAAGTCCGCGATGGAAATGGGAGCCATCGAGCGCGGCGCGGATGAACGGATCATCGGGCCTGACCGCAAGGCCCGTGAGCGTTTCGATCAGCACGCGGCCACTATCGAAAATCACAGCATCGAACACCTCGCCCGCAAAGGCGCGCGCCTCGGCCTCTCCGGCGCGTGGCGAGGCCATACGCCGCCAGCGTACAAATGCCAGCGCGCCCAGCAACGCAGCCTCACGCGACCATTGTGATTGCTTATCAAGAATATGAGCAGCATCGCTTGGAGTGAAACCTGAGAGTTGTGCCAGCCCGAGTTTCACAAGGCGCAGAAAAATTCGCATGTCCTGCGGACTATGCACCACCTTGTCCAGGCTGCAAGGCGAATCGCCAATCCGGTCATACACGCGCTGTTCACGTTCCGGCAGTTGAAGCGCCGACGGCTGCCCGCCAAAAGGCCGCACGGCAAAGCGGCTCGCATAGGGCGCGCCTTCCGGATCAGCCAGCAAGGCACGCAACTCTCCGACAACCTGCGGGAAACGCGCGCCCAGAAGCGCCAGAGGCACGATGCGGTTTGGCCGCAGCGCCACCTTGCCTGTCACGTCATCGAAATCCACCTCGCTGTCGCCACCAAGCGCGAAGGTCCGCATGTCGATGGTGCGCACCATGGTGCGGTGTCCGCCAACCAGCGCCCCTTCCCGCGTCAGCTTGGGCCAGCCCTGCTCCAGCACGGCGATGTCGGTTGTTGTGCCGCCGATATCGGACACAACGAAATCCTCCAGCCCGGACAGAAACTTTGCGCCGATGACGCTCGCCGCAGGGCCGGAAAGCACGGTCTCGATGGGACGACTGGCTACGGTCGCGGCATTGGCCAGAGTGCCGTCGCCCTTCACCACCATCAGCGGCGCGGTGATTCGCACTTTGTGCATTGCGCTCTGGACGGCATTGATCAGCGCGACAATGCGCGAGATGATCCGCGCGTTGAGCGCGGCCGTCAGCGCCCGGCGCGGCGCATCCAGAGCATGGGCCAGATCACTGGACAGCGTCGCCGGACGGCCGCAGATTTCGGCAATCATCTGCTGCACTGCCTGCTCTTGCGCCGGGTTGCGCACCGAATATTCGGCGGCAATGGCATAGGCCTCTACCATAGGATGCGTTTCGCGGATGAAAGCGGCGATCACTTCCCGGTCAAGCGGCACCTTTTCTTCGCCGCTATAGGTATGTCCGCCGGCACAGCGCAGCATTCTGACGCCCGGCAAAGCCTCGGCTATCCCGGTGCGGGCTGCCATTTTATCGTCGAAGCCGATGAGAATCACGCCGATCTGCGAGCCATGGCCTTCCACAATCGCATTGGTGGCCAATGTCGTTGACAGACAGACCATTTCCACGGCGGCGCCTTCAAGCGCGGGCATGGCTTCGAACACAGCCGCCAGCGCCTCGCCCACGCCGATGGACAGATCGCCCTTGGTCGTCACCGCCTTGGCCTTGGCCAAAACCTGCCGGGCTTGCGTCTCCACGAGCGCTGCGTCGGTATATGTTCCGCCCGTATCAATGCCTATGATCAAACGTGCCATGAAATCTTTTCTCCGCGCCTTGCTTCTAGCCGATATAGTCCAAGAAAACAGGGCTATTCGCGCACCAATCGCCGCAATTCGCGCCTGATAGTCGGTTGCCGTCGCATCAAGGCCAGAAAGTGCGCTAAACTGGCCTGAAAACAGGGGGGCTTTGCACGATGACGCTCAGTTTTGCCGACGAACGCCAGCACAGAATCGATCTGGCCGCCGCCTTTCGCCTTGCTGCCAGATTTGACATGCATGAGGCCGTTGCCAATCATTTCAGCCTTGCGGTTTCGAAGGATGGCAAGCGTTTCCTGATGAATCCGCGCTGGCGGCACTTTTCGCGCATCAAAGCCAGCGATCTGCTGCTGCTCGATGCCAGCGACGACAGCACCATGGGCCGGCCTGACGCACCTGACCCGTCGGCATGGGCCATTCACGGCGCCATGCACGCCCAGATGCCGCAGGCGCGCTGTGTGCTGCATGTGCATTCGCCCTATGCCACAGCGATCGCCTGTCTGGCCGATCCTGAAATCAAGCCCGTCGACCAGAACACGGCCCGCTTTTTCAACCGCGTCGCCATCGACCTGCATTTTGGCGGCATTGCCGACGATCCCGATGAAGCCGGCCGCCTTGTGCGGGTCATGGGCAACAAATCGCGGATGATGATGGGCAATCACGGCGTATTGGTGACCGCACCCACCGTCGCCGAGGCTTTCGACGACCTCTATTATCTTGAGCGCGCCTGCAAGACGCTGGTTCTGGCCTATTCCACCGGCAGGCCTCTCAACCTGCTTTCGGACGAGATCGCCGAGCGCACTGCCCGTGACTGGGAAGATTACAAGGACAGTCCCTTTGCGCACTTCGACGAAATGAAGAAAATCCTTGATGCGGAGGCGCCAGACTACCGGGATTAGGCTGGCGGCCTCTCGCTCTGCGCTATTTTCCGCGCACGTCATCGCCCTTACGGTGCGCAAAGCATGGCAGACATGCGGCGGACTGGCCTCAAATCCGCGCCGTCACGGCCTTGGTACGCAGATAGGCCCTCACGCCGTCCAAGCCTTTTTCGCGGCCAAAGCCTGAGAATTTATTGCCGCCGAACGGCACCTCGATGCCTCCGGCATAATATTCATTGATATAGACCTGCCCCGCATCGATATCTCGCGCGAAGCGCAGGGCCTTGGAAATATCCTTGGTATAAATCCCCGCGGCCAGAGCAAACTGGGTGGCATTGGCGGCGGCGAGTGCCTCCTCCTCGCTGTCCACAACCTGTACAACCATCACCGGCCCGAAAATTTCTTCCTGAACAAGCCGGTCATCCACCTTGAGATTGTCGATGATCGTCGGCTCGAAGAACCAGCCCTTGCCCGTCTGCGGATCGACGGCGGGCTGCCCGCCTGCCGCGATGACAAGGCCGCGCGTGCGCGCTTCATCCACATGCGCCTTGATCCGGTCAAGCTGCAGTAGCGAATTGATCGCACCCACGTCGGGGGAACGCAGCCCGTGCCCCAGCCTGAGCGAGCGTGAGGCCTTAGCGAATTTTTCGACCAGTTCGTCGTGAACCGCCCGTTCCACAACAAGGCGGGAACCCGCCGAACACACCTGCCCGGCATTTGAATAGATCGCCCAGCGCGCGCCTTCAACGGCAGCATCGATATCCGCGTCGGCGAGCACAACCATCGGCGACTTGCCGCCCAGTTCCAGAGTGACGCTGGCGACATTTTTAGCGGCATTCTGCATCGTGGCAATGCCGGTGCGCACCGAACCGGTGAATGTGATGTGCCGCACAAGCGGATGCGTCGCCAGGGCCTCCCCGGCCACGGGGCCGATGCCGGTGACGACATTGCAGACTCCGGCAGGAAGCCCCGCCTCAACCAGCAATTGCGCGATCATCAGCGCCGTAAGCGGCGTTGTCTCCGCCGGCTTGCAGACTGCCGTGCAGCCGGCAGCCAAGGCGGGCGCAATACCACGCACCATTGTCGATGTGGGATAATTCCACGGAATGATATGGGCCGTGACGCCAACCGGCTCCTGAATGGTCATGGACATGTAATCCAACCCGAGTGGAATGGTTGCACCCTGCAATTTATCGGCAAGACCGGCGTAATATTCAAACATACGGGCAGAGGCGAGAATGTCCCATTGCGCTTCATCCAGCGTCTTGCCAGAATCGAGCGTCTCCACAACAGACAGACGGGCAATATCGCGTCTCAGCAATTGCCCGGCTCGGTAAAGAATGGCGCTGCGCTCGGCCGGCTTCGTCCGGCGCCAGACGCCCATGAGCGCCTTATGTGCCGAAACCACAGCCTCGTCGACATCAGCAGCGCTGGCAAGATCGAACGTGGCGAAAGCCCTGCCGCTGCCGGGATCGAATGTTTCCATCCGCTTGCCCGAACTGGCTTTCACAAAACGACCGTCAATGAATAAATGTTCCGGCAAATCCGGCAAAGTGCCGGTCTTGAACGCTTCTGCAGCCAGTTGTTGAACGGACCCGGTCATCCCACGCTCCAAAATTCAATCCATCGACCGAGATAATGCCATTTTCGACGAAATGGAAATGAATGATTTTTGGGCCGCTTCATCGATTTTTGTGGTCTTGCAAGCCGTTTGAGGCTCTGTAAGCTGTCCCATATCGACATTGAGGCGCCGCATTTGTCGTTTGATAGAAAATTTATATATGAAATAAAACATGATTCGACACGTTATGTCGTTTTGCATTAATAATGGCGCATAAAAGCAAAAATGATGTCGTATATCGCACATTTGCCCAAACAGGCTTTGCATGTTTCATAGTCAGTCAAGTCAGGATCCACTGGTTATCGGCTTTTTGCTGGTACCGCGCTTCACCATGATGGCGCTGTTTTCCATCATCGAACCCATGCGCATCGCCAATCGCCTTTCGGGGCGAAATCTGTTCGAGTGGCATTCCTACTCGCTCGACGGCGAACCCGTGGCCGCGTCCAACGGCATGACGATCATGGCCAATGCCGCACTCGGAGAGGTGGATTTCGTACCGACGCTCATCCTTTGCGCCGGATTTGAGCCGCAGGCGGTTGAAAACCGCACTTTGTTCAGCCAGTTGCGCCGTCTGGTGCGCAAAGGCACGGTGCTTGGCGCGGTGGACACCGCGACACATATTCTGGCCGCTGGCGGTTTTCTCGATTCGGGCCGTGTGACAATGCACTGGGAGGCCGTGCCGGCCTTCCGGGAGGATTTCCCTGGCATTGAAGTCTCCGACGAGCTGTTTGAAATTGCCGGCAAGACGTTCACCTGCGCGGGCGGTACAGCGGCAATCGACATGATGCTGCATCTGATAGCCACGCGCTGGGGCCACAAGCTGGCGGCCGACGTGTCCGAGCAATTGATCCACGACCGCATCCGCGAGCCGCACAACCAGCAGCGCATGCATATTCCGGCTCGGCTTGGCTTTGCAAATCCGCGCCTTGAGCGGGTTGTCACGGCCATGGAAGCGCGCCTCGAAGACCCGCTCTGCACTGAAGAACTGGTGCGCATAGCCGGGGTTTCCGGGCGTCAGCTTGAACGGCTGTTTCGCAAACATCTTAACGAAACGCCCACCAGCCATTATCTGAAGCTGCGGCTTGGCCGGGCGCGCCATCTGCTGCGCCAGACCAATATGAGCGTGATGGAAGTTGGCATTGCCACAGGCTTTGGCTCCGCCTCGAGCCTCTCGCGCGCCTATCGCTCGATCTTCGGGCGCTCGCCGCGTCAGGACCGCACCGAGAGCAGCAATACGTCGGCGCCGAAAACCGCGGCGCCGGCGCCCATTTCACGCCGCGCTTAGGCGCCGCGCGCGCTCGTCCAGCAGCGAGGCCGCCGAGAAAATGCCGATCGCCACCCAGATCACGGCAATAGAGGCAAGACGCGCCGGGCTCATGGGCTCATGATAGGCAAACACAGCCAGCGCCACAGCCAGACTTGGCGTCAGGTATTGAATGATGCCTGCCGTCGAATACCAGATGCGGCGCACGGCAGCGGCATATAAGAGCAGCGGAAGCGCCGTGAACGGGCCAAGCCCGAGCAGAAGCAGCGTGTCCGGCACATTGCGCAAAAACGCGCTATGACCGCTCACCAGTCCGGAGCCGACATAGATCGCTGCGGGGACGAGCAGGATCAGCGTCTCCACAAAAAACCCCGCGACGGCACTTACGGCCATCTGCTTGCGCAAAAAGCCGTAGAGACAGAATGTGGCGGCCAGCACGAGCCCCACCCATGGAAACACCCCGACCACGAGCGTCTGAGCGATAACACCCACGGCAGCAATGATCAGGGCAAGCTTTTTCATGCCATTGAGCCGCTCACCCAGAAACCAGACGCCCATCAGCACATTCATTAAGGGATTGATGTAATAGCCCAGAGCCGTCTCCACGACCCGCCCCTCGGCAATGGCCCAGATATATAAAGCCCAGTTGAACGCGATCAGAAATGCGGAAAGGGCCAGCACCGCCAGCTTTTTCGGGTTTTGCAGAACCGCCCGTGCTTCCGGCCAGCACCCTGTCCAGAAAAGCGTCAGCGCGGCCACCGGAAAGGCCCAGAGCCCGCGATGAACCGCTCCCTCGACCGCAGGCACATGCGACAGCAACTTCAGATAGACAATCATTGCTGCCCATAAGGTATGGGCGGTTACGGCGTAGGCCAGACCCTTCCGGGCCTCGCGCGAAGAAGAAACACTCACCTAGATCCGGCCCTCTAAACCTTCTGATTCGGGCCAATACTTCTTCACAAGCGCCAGAAGATCAATCAGGAAATCGTCGCGGCGCTTTTCCAGCGCCTTGACGGAGCGCCCTGCCGCCTGATGCTCGCAGCCCTCGACCACCTTTTCGATCAGATCTTCGGTCAATTCGGGCGCGACAAGCTTGGTCCATGGCAATTTGAGCGCCGGGCCGAACTGGTGCAGCATGTGACGCATGCCCGCGTCGCCTCCGGCCAGATGGAAAGTCAGGAACGTACCCATGAGACTCCAGCGCAAGCCGCAGCCATAAACCACGGCCGCATCTATTTCCTCTGTCGTCGCGATGCCGTCATTGACCAGCCAGAGCGCCTCACGCCAGAGCGCCTCCATCAGGCGATCGGCGACGAAGCCTTCGATTTCGCGCCTGATGTGCAGCGGCCGCATGCCGATACTTTTATAGAAGGATTTGGCCGATTCAATGGTTGCAGCCGAGGTCTTGTCGCCGCCCACCACTTCCACCAGAGGCAACAGATAGACCGGATTGAACGGATGGCCGACCACAACCCGCTCCGGGCTTTTGCATTGTCCCTGAAGCGAACTGGGCAGCAAACCCGAAGTGGATGAGGCAATGATTGCGTGGGGCGGGGCCGCTGCATCGATCTGCGCCAGCAATCCGCGCTTCAGCTCCTCCCGTTCCGGGGCATTTTCCTGAATGAAATCCGCATGAGCGACGGCGGCGTCGACGCTGGCCGCAAATCGCAGGCGGTTTTGCGAAGCACCCGCTGCAAGGCCCATACTCTCCAGAGCCGGCCAGGCGTGCGCCACGGCGGCGCGCAGCTTTTCCTCAGCGGCGGGCGACGGATCCCAGGCCACGACATCCAGCCCATGCGCAAGCGCGCGCGCAGTCCAGCCCGCACCGATCACGCCGGTGCCGATAATTGCGATTGTTTTGACGCTTTGTGTCATATCAAGTCCTGCCCGCAGCCTATGATTATCCCTATGATACCCGGCATTACAGGCCATCGGAGACGATCAACATTGTCAATTCTCGACCTGCACCGCTCAGAAAGCGACGAAACAAAAGGGATGAACGATGCCGCGTGATCAAACGCAGAATCACCACAGAAAAGGCGCGCTGCTTGTCCTCATTGCTGCCATAATATGGAGCACGGCGGGGCCGCTCATGCGGCTTCTTCATCTCGATATATGGACGATTCAGCTCTGGCGCGGCGTTTTCGGCGCGCTTTTTCTGCTCTGCTCGCTTTACGTCAGCCACCGCGGCAGCCTGCTGGCGCAACTGACCTCACTTGCGCCCGTCGATTATGCCTGCGCCGCGCTCGGCACCATTTCGATGTTTTCCTATGTCTCGGCGCTGGCCTATACGAGCGTGGCGGATGTCGTGATCGTCTATGCGACGCTACCCTTCATTTCGGCAATTTTCGGCTGGCTGATCAACGACGAGAAAGTTGGTCCGCGTACCCTGATTGCAAGCGTTGTGGCGCTGGGCGGCATGATGATCATGGTGGGCGGTTCGGAAAACAACCCCAATCGCCTGCTGGGAGACGCACTCTCTCTGCTCATGACGATCTGCTTCGCGCTTCTCGTGGTGCTGATGCGCCGTCGTCCGGGAAAGTCCATCGCCCTGATCAATGCCATCGGCGCCTTCTGGGGCATCATCATCTGCCTCTTTATGGTGCCCAGCCTCACTCTGCCGGGACCGTTCGACCTTGCTGTTCTCGCGGCCCTCGGCACAATCACCATTGGCGCAGGCCTGTTGATCTTCATTGTCGGTTCCCGGCTGATTCCGTCCGCCGAGGCGGGGCTCATCGGGTTGATCGAAGTCGTGCTCTCGCCGCTCTGGGTCTGGCTGGCATTCAGCGAAAACCCCGGCAAACCGGCTATCATCGGCGGATTTATTGTGCTGGCTGCCGTGGCCTGGCAGATGCTGGGAGAACTGAAAAGGGAAACGGCGGCGGCGTAGAAAGATTGAGCCAACCATGCCGGAGTGAATATGGCTCAAACGCCCCGCCACACGGGCCTGCGCTTTTCGCCAAAGGCGTGCGTGCCTTCGCGCGCATCGTCCGAAGCGAGCATGTCGTTGTAGACGGGAATGCCGCCGCTCCGCATCAAGGCATAGGTTCCGGATACCGGGCTCCCCTCCCCGGCCCGCATCACGGCCTTGGCGGCCCGCAACGCCAGCGGCGCGTTGGCAGCAATGCGCGCCGCCAGTTCATGCGCCGCGGACAACACCTCATTGCCGGGCACAACCTTGTTCACTAAGCCCCAGCGGGCAGCCTCATCGGCGCTCATGCGCCGGCCCGTGAAAGCCAGTTCGCTGGCTATCGCGCGCGGCAGGCGCCCGGGCAGCCGCTGCATGCCACCTGAATCGGCGATAATGCCCAGCGAGACTTCCGGCAAGCCAAACTCTGCCCCGTCTGCGGCGACGATAAGGTCGGCGGCCAGCGCCAGTTCAAATCCGCCGCCCAGCGCCAGCCCGTTCACCGCGGCGATCACCGGCTTGTCGAGGCTGAAAAACTCCGTCAGGCCGGCAAATCCGCCGGGGCCGTGATCGGCGTCCACGGCCTCGCCCGCCTTGAGATCCCATCCGGCAGAAAAAAATCTTTCTCCACCCCCCGTGATAATGGCGACACTCAGGCGCCTATCCTGCTGAAATTCGGCAAAAGCCGCATAGAGCGCGTGGCTGGTGGCGACATCGATGGCATTGGCCTTCGGCCTGTCCAGCATGATTTCACAGACCGGTCCAAAATTTTTGACCCTTACCGCCTCAGACATCCGCCACCTCCCGAATGAGCGCATCAAC
Source organism: Methylocystis sp. sgz306128 (assembly GCF_056032725.1). Lineage (NCBI taxonomy): Bacteria > Pseudomonadati > Pseudomonadota > Alphaproteobacteria > Hyphomicrobiales > Methylocystaceae > Methylocystis > Methylocystis sp. sgz306128. The sequence continues at coordinate 28,218 of NZ_JBVYWO010000011.1, read as the reverse complement.
AGCCGTCACGCCGTCCGCCATTACCAGCAGCGGGTTGACATCAAGCTCGGCAAGCCGGTGCCGGTTTGCCTCTCCATAGGCCGCAATGGCGGCAATAGCCTTTACAACGGCACCGATATCGCCGCCAGGCTTGCCGCGATAGCCCTGCAGCAGCCTGAACACTTTCAGCCCCCGCAGCGCCGCCGCGATCTGCTCCTCGCTTGCAGGCAGAAGCAAGGTCGCGCTGTCCTCGATCAGTTCAACCAGCAGGCCGCCAGCGCCGATCACCAGCGCCAGACCAAATTGCGGATCGCTGTTGATTCCGACTATCAACTCGGCCACTGCGCCTGACGCCATGCGCTCCACCAGCACATTCGGGCCAAGGCCCGACATGCCGCGCGCGGCCTCTTCCACGGCCTCGCACGAATTTAGGTTCAGCGCCACGCCGCCCGCATCGCTCTTGTGAGCGAGCATTTCGGAGGAAGTTTTGACCACCACCGGAAAGCCAAGGCGCTTTGCAGCCGTCCCCGCCTGCTCTATCGGTACAAGTTCCCCCTGCGGCACCGGCACGCCGAAAGCGGCCAGCGCGCGCTTGGCGGCAAATTCGGTGAGAAGATGCTGTTCGCACGAATGCTGCGGCCCCGGCCCGGCCAGCGGCATTGGCGCAGGCCGCGCCCAAGCCCGACCGATTTTCGCAGCCAGCGCCACGGCCTGCAACCCATCGCGCAGCCCCATCAGCGGCGCAATTCCGGCCTTGACGAAATCATTTCCGATGGACTCCGGCAGGCATTCGCCGATCGAAGCGAGAATGGCGGCACGCGCGCCGGTGGCTTGACGTGCTGCAGCTAGCGCCTTTCCCGCCGCATTCCAACTTGCGCCATCACAGCGGTCGCTTCGCGGATAATCGAGAATCAGAAGGTTGAGATCAAAACCGCCGCCCAGCATGGCCGTAAAGCAGGCCGTCAGCTTCGGCTCATCGCCCCAGATGTAGGTGTGATAATCCAGCGGGTTGGCAATCGGCACTTTCGGGCCCAACACTACGGCAAGGGCCGAGGCGGTTTCTGCGTCAAGCGGCGGCGTCTCCAGCCCGAAATCCTCGGCCAGATCAGCCACGAGCGAGGCCTCTCCGCCTGAACAGCTCATCGACGATATGCGCGCCCCCGGCAGCGGGCCATAAACATGCAAAAGCTTGAGCGTTTCCAGAAACACGCCCACGTCCGGCGCGCGGGCAATGCCAACCCGGTCAAACAGGGCATCATACAGCCGGTCCGGGCCAGCGAGCGAGGATGTATGGGAGAGAGTCAGCGCCGCCCCAACCTTCGAGCGTCCGGTTTTCAGCGCCACTATCGGCACGCCGGCAGCACGCGCGCGCATCGCAGCTTCTGCAAAACCGGGAATATCCTCCAAGCCCTCGATATGCAGCCCTATAGCCGAGACGCGCGGATCATCGAGAAAGGCCTCGACATAATCCGCAAGATCGCCCTTGGCCTTGTTGCCGACAGTGACAAGGTAGGCGAGCGGCATAGCCCGCTGCTGCTGCGTGAGGTTGCAGGCAATATTGCCCGATTGCGTGACAATAGCGACGCCGCGTTCGACGCGCGCTCCGCCCTGCTGATCCGGCCACAGCGCCGCGCCGTCAAGATAATTGATGTGTCCGTAGGTATTCGGGCCGGTGAGCGCCATTGCCCCCGAAACCTCCGTCAGACGCCTTTGCAGCGCCGCGCCTTCGGCGTCAAGCTCAGCAAAGCCGGAGGCATAACAGACCGCCCCGCCTGCCCCCATCGCCGCAAGCTTTTCAACAGCCTCTATCAGCGCCAGACGCGGCACGGCGATGAAGGCTGCGTCCGGCACGTCCGGCAGAGCCGCGATATCCGGCAAGCAAGGGCGGCCGGCCATTTCAGTACGTTTGGGATTGATTGCCCAAATCCTGCCGCGAAAGCCCAGCTTGTCGCATTGCCGGATGACCTCCTCAGCCTCACGCCCGCCGATGACCACAAGGCTTTTCGGTTGCAGCAGTCGCGTGAGCGGATTCATGCTTCGATATCTCCGTTATGAATGTTGCCGCTTTGGCAGACATGGCCCCTCACCCCACCCTCTCCCCGCAGGCGGGGAGAGGGAATATCGCGGCATATTCAGCACCCCAGCGGACGCAGAAGTGCGCGCGAAATGATATGCCGCTGGATTTCGCTGGTGCCGTCCCAGATGCGTTCGACGCGGGCATCGCGCCAGAAGCGCTCCAATTTGAGCGAATTCATCAGCCCCATGCCGCCATAGATCTGCAGGGCCCTGTCTGTGACACGGGCCAGCGTTTCGGTGGCAAAGAGCTTGGCCATGGCGTAATCCGTATCAGTAACCGTGCCTTTGTCGAGTTTGTCCGCCGCGGCAAGCGTGAGCAGGTCAGACGCGGCAATCTCGGTCGCCATATCGGCAAGCTGGAACGAGACGCCCTGAAACCGGCCGATTTTCTCACCGAACTGCTGGCGCTGCGCTGCCCAATCCAGCGCCAGATCCAGTGTACGCTGCGCCCGTCCCACGGAGGTTGCGGCCACAGTCAGGCGTGTGGAGCCGAGCCATTCGTTCATCAGGTCGAAACCCTTGCCTTCCTCGCCAAGCAACTGGCTCTCATGCACCACGCAATCATCGAAAAACAATTCGCACTGATGATAGCCGCGATGCGAGACGCAATGCGGCCCGCGCCGCATCGTAAAGCCCTTTGTCCCCATATCCACCAGAAAGGACGAAATCAGCGCCTTTTTGCCGCGCTTTGTCTCTTCCATGCCGGTCGCGGCAAAAAGAATGACATAATCGGCCTTGTCGGCATGGCTGATGAAGTGCTTGGCGCCATTGATGACATAATTATCGCCGCGCTTTTCGGCGCGTGTCTTCATCGAGCGGATGTCGGAGCCCGCGCCCGGCTCTGTCATGGCCAGGCAATCGTGCCGCTCGCCCTTTATTGTGGGAATCAGATAACGCTCGATCTGCTCACCGGAACAACCCTGCAGGATGTTGGACGGGCGCGCGACGCACATCTGCAGGGCGTAGCCCGCGCGGCCAAGCTCGCGCTCCATCAATGTGAAGCTGAGAGCATCCAGCCCGCCACCGCCGAACTGCTCCGGCATGTTGGCGGCATAAAGTCCGAGTTCAATGCTCTTGCGCTGGATGTCCTGCGCAATTTCCGCCGGCACATCATCGAGCTGCTCGACAAGGTCTTCGTGCGGATAAAGCTCGTTCTCGACAAAGCTGCGCACCGTCTCGACCAGCATCCGCTGCTCTTCTGAAATGGGAAAACTCATGGCTGCGCCTTACGTTTGATGCCGAGGGTTGTGCCCACCATTTCATGCACAGGCAGATCGGCATGAGCCGCCCGGATCGCGGAAAGACGGGTAAAGAGATCAGAGGGCAGCGGACAGGACCGCCCGGCCTTCATATCGACATGCACCAGCACCTGCTCCCCCACGGCCAGCAGCGCCCCGGTCTGGCCATGCAACATCCGGTGAAATATGTGCAGCCGCTTTTCATCGAGATCTAGCACCTGCAAGGTAAGCCGCAACGGTTCCCCCTCGGAAACCTCGGCCAGATTGCGGATGCGCGTGTCGAGGGTATAAAGCGAAAAGCCGGTGTCGCGATAGGCTTCATCAATGCCGAAATAGCGAAAGAACGCATCGGAACTATCGCCAAAAACAAGGAGATAGATGCTTTCGCTCATGTGGCCGTTATAATCCGTCCATTCCGGCCTGACAAAACAGGAATGCAGGGCAAGCGGCGCGGGAATGGGTGCGGCGTCGTCCCAGCCCCTAAAGGGCACGCCTTCGAGCGGAGAGGTGACGCGGGGTGGATTATTATTTCCGGTCAATGCTTTAATTCTCCAAATTTATTTCCTTTGTGCCCGTCCGTCATTGCGAGCGAAGCGAAGCAATGACATGCGCCTAAGCCCTCACCTTTGCTTCAACAGCCCAAGCTTTGCCCGCGCTTCGGCAGCATTCAGCACCCGCCCGCCCAAGCGCTCGATCACCTCTCTGGCACGGGTGACCAATGACCCGTTTGAGGCATAGACGCCCTTGTCCAGCCAGATATTGTCCTCAAGGCCGACGCGCACGTGCCCGCCCAGCAGCATGGATTGTGCCACAAAAGCCATCTGGTTGCGGCCAATGGCAAATCCCGCCCAGTTCGCCCCCGCGGGCAGATGATTGCGCATGGCCAGCATGGTTTCGGTGGTTGCTTCCGCGCCCCACGGTATGCCGGTGCAGAGCTGGAACAGAGGCGGCGCATCAATCAGACCTTCGGCAATGAGCTGCTTGGCCAGCCAGATATGGCCAAGCTCAAAGCATTCGATCTCAGGCTTGACGCCCGCCGCCTGAATGCGTCTGGCCATGTCACGCAGAATATCGGCGGTGCCGATGAAAGCGCCGTTGCCGAAATTGAGCGAGCCGCAATCCAGCGTGCAGATTTCCGGGCGAAGCTCCTCGACATGCGCAACACGCTCGGCGGCATTGGCCATATCGGTGCCGGCTCCACCTGTCGCGGGGTTGGCGGGATCGAAGAAAAAATCGCCGCCCATGCCAGCCGTGAGGTTGATCACCACATCGGCGCCGCTCGCGCGGACATAGCCGACTGCCTCGCGATAGAGCGCAGGATCGCGCGCCGCTTTGCCGGTTTTCGGGTCACGCACATGAAGGTGCACGATGGCTGCGCCTGCCGCATGGGCTTCCAGAGCCGAATCCGCGATCTGGCGCGGCGTGACCGGAATGGCAGGATGCTTGCCCACCGTATCGCCTGCTCCTGTCACCGCGCAGGAAATGATCACTTCATTGTTCATAACGCCTCCCCGACTTTATTTCTGATTTTGCACGTTTTCCGTCATTGCGAGCGTAAGCGAAGCAATTCGTTGTATTAGAGTGTCTGGATTGCTTCACTTCGTCGGCAATGACGAGTTTGTCCTGAACACAAGCTTATGCGACGGAATCCGGCAAAATTTGTCGGAAATCGACGCCCATTCCGCCCCCCTCGACACAAGAAAAATTCATCATTCCACAGGGTTTGCGGCAATTTCTGCCAGCAGCCATTCGGTGAAGCGGCGGATGCGCGGATCAAGCGCGCGCTCCTGCCGGCAGACCAGATACCACGCGCCGGGCTGCGTGATTTCATGCGCAAAAGGCTGCACCAGACGCCCGGCAGCGAGATCTTCCGACACCAGAAAATGCGGAACCACCGCCACGCCCTGTCCGGCCAATGCGGCCTCGATCACCAGCAGGTAAGAATCGTAACTTGTCTGCGACCGCGCTTTATTGGCATCCAGCCCAAGCGCGGCAAACCAGAGTTGCCAATCATCCCGGGCGGTATAGACCTGCAACAGCCGCATCTGGGCCAGATCGGCGACATCGCGCCGCGGCCTGCCCTCCAGCAAGGCCGGACTGCCGACACAGATCAGCCGCGCATTGAACAGTTTCGTATAGGCAAAGCCGCCGCGATGCGGATTTTTGGTCCAGATAAGGCCAAAGTCGGCCAGCTGCGGGTCAAATTCCCAATCCAGATGGCTGGTGAGCAACCGCACCGCCATTTTCGGATTATGCTGCCGATAGGTGGAGAGACGCGGCATCAGCCAGCGGATGGCCACAGTCACATAAAGCTGGAGCGTGAGTTCATCGACCCGTTCGGCCTGGCTGACCACGGAAATGCCATGAGCAAACTGATCAAACCCGGATTTGACATAGGGATAAAGCAACACGCCTTCCTGCGCGAGTTCGATGCGGCGCGTGCGCCTGTCAAACAAGCGTACATTCAGCGCTGTTTCCAATGCCGCAATCTGGTGCGAGATGGCTGATTGTGTGATGCCGAGTTCCTCGGCAGCCTGCCGGAACGACAAAAGCCGCGCCGTGGCCTCGAAGGCGCGCAGGGCGGTCAAAGGTACATGCGGCAATTTTGCCATGATCCGGTTCCTGATGAGTTCTGATCATGCATGAATAATTTTCATCAATCAATGAATTTCAAGAATTTGTCGCGGACCGGAAATTTTGTCAGTCTCATACAAATTTACAATTCAAGGGAGTAGTCCATGTCTGAGCAGAATGCCAACCGCCGTGGCGGTCGAGAGGCCCGCCGCAGCCTCCGCGCCAATCCGCTCGCCGACAATGTGCGCCCCGTATGGCCGGGCATGGAAGGTGGCCATTACAAGGTGCTGAGCGATGCCGATGTGCTGAAGGTGCATCATATGGCGCTGCGTCTTCTCTCCGAGGTGGGCCTTGCCGACGCCATACCTTCCTGCCTGGAGATATTGCTGGCCAAGGGCTGCTATCTAAATGAACATAACCGCCTGTGTTTTCCGGCAAGCCTGATCGAGGATACTCTGGCAATGGCTGCGCGGCGTTTTCCGCTGTATGCGCAAGACCCCCGGCATGACCTTGAGCCATGGGGCAAGAAGGTTTATTTCGGCACGGCAGGCGCGGCCGTCAATATGGTTTCCCCTGCGGGCGTCTATCGCGAATCGACCGTGCGCGACCTCTATGATATCGGCCGTATCGTCGATGTGATGGAACATATCCATTTCTTCCAGCGCGCCGTGGTGCCGCGCGATATTCCCGATCCTTATGAAATGGATTTCAACACCTGCTATGCGGCGGTCTCGGCTACGACCAAGCATGTCGGCACAAGCTGGGTTGATCCGGTTCATCTCAAAGCCTCGCTCGAAATGCTCCATGCCATTGCAGGCGGCGAAAAAAAGTGGCGCGAGCGTCCCTTCGTCTCGCAGTCCAACTGCTTTGTCGTCCCGCCAATGAAATTCGCAGCCGATGCCTGCCGGTGTCTTGAAATGGCGGTGGAAGGCGGGATGCCGGTTCTACTGCTCTCCGCAGGGCAGGCCGGCGCCACGGCTCCGGCTGCGCTTGCAGGTGCGCTGGCGCAGGAAGTGGCCGAATGCCTTGCAGGCCTCGCCTATGTCAATGCGATCAAGCCGGGCGCGCCAGCCATATTCGGCACATGGTGCTTCGTTTCTGATCTGCGCACCGGCGCCATGTCCGGCGGCAGCCCGGAACAGGCTTTGCTCTCCTCTGCATCGGCGCAGATGGCCCAGTTTTATGACCTGACCGGCGGCACCTCGTCCGGCATCACCGATTCCAAGGTGGCGGATGCGCAGTCGGGCGCGGAAAAGGCCCTCAACCACGTGCTGGTCGGCAATTCCGGCGCCAATCTCATCTATGAATCGGCTGGCATGCACGCCAGTCTGCTTGGCTTCTCGCTGGAGAGCCTTGTGATCGACAATGACATCATCGGCGCGACGCAGCGCACCATCCGCGGCGTTGAAGTCAGCGACGATACGCTCTCCTTCGAAACCATCCGCGATGCCTGTATCGGCGGGCCGGGACATTTTCTTGGCTCGGAACAAACCCTGCGCCGCATGGAGACCGATTACATCTACCCGGCGGTCGGCGACCGCAAGAGCCCGAATGAATGGACCGAACAGGGCTCCTCGGATGTGCTCGACCGCGCCGCCGTGAAAGTGCAGGATATTCTGCGCCGCCATTATCCCGGCCACATTCCGCAGAATGTGGACGAGGCCATCCGTGCGGCCTATCCCGTGAAGCTGCCGCGCGAGGCCATGCGCCGCGCCCCTCTCGCTGCCGAATAGGAGCCGACATGCGCACACAGGCACAAGTTGTCATCATCGGCGGCGGGGTGGTCGGCTGCTCGGCGCTCTATCATCTGGCCAAGCGCGGCTGGACGGATTGCGTGCTGCTGGAGTCCAACGAACTCACCTCCGGCTCGACATGGCATGCGGCAGGCAATTGCCCCAATTTCTCGACAAGCTGGAACACGATCAAATTCCAGCGCCATTCGACACGGCTTTATGCGCGCCTTGCCGAGGAAGTGGATTATCCGATCAACTATCACGTCACCGGTTCGCTGCGCCTTGCCCACACGCGCGAGCGCATGGACGAATATAAGCATGTCGCGGCCATGGCGCAGGCGCAGGGCATTGATTTCGATCTGCTCGGCCTCGATGAAATCAAGGAGATGTATCCTTTCATCGAAATGCATGATCTGCAGGGCGCGCTCTATGATCCTTTTGACGGCGATATCGATCCCAGCCAGCTGACGCAGGCCTATGCCAAGGGCGCGCGGTCGCTGGGATGCGAGGTGAACCGGTTCACAAAGGTCGTGGCGCTGGAACCGCTCGATAACGGCTGGCGCGTGGTTACCGACAAAGGCGAGATCACAGCGAAATATGTCATCAATGCCGCAGGCTATCGCGCTGGCGAGGTGATGGCGCTCGTTGGTCAGAAACTGCCGATTGTCTCCATGTCGCATCAATATCTCGTGACCGAAGAAATCGAGACACTCAAGGCCCGTGCCACCAAACTGCCGCTGCTGCGCGACCCGGATGCCAGCTATTATCTGCGTCAGGAACGCGGCAGCCTGCTGCTCGGCCCCTATGAATGGCAGGCGACGCCCCATTGGCTGGACGGTATTCCCGAAGAATTCGCCAACCAGCTTTATCCGGATGATCTGGACCGGCTGGAAAAATATATCGAGGACGCCATCGCCCGCGTACCCATTCTCGGCACCGCAGGGGTCCAGCGCGTTATCAATGGGCCTATTCCCTATTCGCCAGACGGCAACCCCTATATCGGCCCGGCACATGGCCTGAAAAACTTCTATCAGTGCTGCTGCTTCTCCTTTGGCATCGCGCAATCGGGCGGCGCAGGCAAGACCATTGCCGAATGGGTGATCGACGGCGAACCGGAGTGGGATTTCTGGGGCTTTGATCCGCGCCGCTACACGGATTACGCCACCAAGAGCTATACGGTGGCTAAAGCGATTGAGCTGTATCAGAACGAATATGCAATCGGTTTTCCGGTGGAGGAACGCCCCGCCGGACGCCCCGCCAAGACTACGCCGCTTTACGAAAAGCTTAAAGCCAAGGGTGCGTTTTTCTGCGCGCGCGGCGGCTGGGAACGCGCAGCCTACTTCCCGAAGGATGGCACAAGTGAGCCGCAGAAGCTGTCGTTCCGCCGGGCGGAGACGGCCTATTTCGGCACGGTGGGCGAAGAATGCCGCGCAGTGCGCGAAAATGTCGGCATTCTCGACCTTGGCGGCTTCACCAAGCTTTATGTGGAAGGTCCCGGCGCGCAAGCCTGGCTCGACCGGATCGTCTGCGGCAAGCTGCCCAGACAGGGCCGCATCTCGCTCACATGGGCGCTGAACGACCGCGGCGGCATTCTCTCGGAATTCACCATCACGCGGCTCGGGCCTCAGACGTTCTATCTCATCAGCGCCGCAGCCGCCGAGTGGCACGACATCGACCATCTCATCAAGCATTTGCCTGCTGATGGCTCGGTAACCCTGCGTAATGAGACAACGCGCTACGGTTCGCTGATTCTGGCAGGCCCGCACGCCCGCGACGTGCTGAGCAAAGTCACGGAAGCCGACCTCTCGAACGCCGCCTTCCCCTGGCTGAGCGCGCAGACCATCGAAATCGGCACGGCGCAGGTGCTCGCTCTGCGCGTAAATTATGTCGGCGAACTTGGCTGGGAACTTCACGCTCCCGTCGAAACCATGGTTGCACTCTACGACCTGATCTGGGCGGCTGGCGAGGAATTCGGCATCCGCGATTTCGGCATGTATGCCATGGACTCGCTGCGGCTGGAGAAGTGCTATCGCGGCTGGAAGGGTGATATCACCCATGAATATTCGCCGCTGATGGCCAATTTCGACCGTTTCGTCGCCTTCGACAAACCAGACTTCATCGGCAAGGCCGCGTTGCTTCAAGAGCGCGCCGACGGGCCGAAAGAACGGCTGGTGCCGATTGTCTTCGACGAGGCTGGCGAAGCGGAACCGCCCTATTGCTCTCCGGTGTATCACGGTAGCAATATTGTCGGTCTCACCGTTTCGTCGGGCTGGAGCTACATGATGGGTAAAAGTATAGCCTTGGCCTATGTGCGCGCCGATCTTGCCCACACAGGCAATGCACTCACCGTGCAGGTTATCGGCGAAATGAAACGCGCGGTCATCGGCACCGACCCGTTGTTCGACCATAATAATTCGAGGCTGAGAGCCTAGCCTTCGCATACCCCCTCGCCCCGATTACGGGGAGAGGGGATGCTCACACACGTTATCACCTTACAAGGCCATGCAATGACTGATCTCCCTAAACATGCCCGCGTCGTCGTCGTCGGTGGCGGCGTCATCGGTTGTTCCATCGCTTATCATCTCGCAAAGCTGGGATGGAGCGACGTTGTGGTGCTGGAACGTAAACGCCTCACCTCGGGCACGACATGGCATGCGGCCGGGCTGGTGGGTCAGTTGCGCGCAACCATGAACATGACCAAGCTCGCACAATATACAACCGGGCTTTATGCCGGACTCGAAGCTGAAACCGGACAGGCCACCGGCTTCTTGCAGCGCGGCTCGATTTCCGTGGCAACCAACAAAGAACGTTTCGAGGAACTGCTGCGCGGCGCATCCATGGCCAAGACCTTCGGCCTTGAAGTTCAGGAGATCACGCCGGCGGAGATCCGGCAGAAATGGCCCCTGCTCAATGTCGACGATCTGATTGGCGGCGTGTTCCTGCCCAAAGACGGCCAGACAAATCCCATCGACACCACAATGGCGCTGGCCAAGGGTGCGCGGATGCGTGGTGCCAAGATATTCGAACAGGTCAAAGTCACGGATATTGTGGTCAGAAACGGCCGTGCCTGCGGCGTCATCACGGATCAGGGCACGATCGGGGCTGAACATGTGGTGCTCGCCTCAGGCATGTGGACGCGCGAGATCGGCGCCCGGGCGGGCGTCGCCCTGCCGTTGCAGGCCTGCGAACATTTCTACATCGTTACGGAAGAATTTCCGGGCCTGACCAACACTCTTCCGGTTCTGCGCGACACTGACAATTGCGCTTATTTTAAAGAAGATGCGGGCAAGCTGCTGCTGGGCGCCTTTGAACCCAACGCCAAGCCCTGGGCCATGGACGGCATTCCCGAAGATTTCGAATTCGGCGAACTGGCTGAGGATTTCGACCATTTCTCGCCCATTCTGGAAGCCGCGATGAAGCGCCTGCCCGCTCTGGAGAATGTCGGCATCCGCAAATTCTTCAACGGGCCGGAGAGCTTCACGCCCGATGTGCGCTACATGCTCGGCGAAACTCCGGAAATGCAACGTCTTTATGTGGCGGCAGGGTTCAATTCCATCGGCATCCAGTCGGCGGGCGGTGCGGGCAAAGCTCTGGCCGAATGGATCGTCAACGGCCATCCCACAATGGATTTATGGGATGTCGATGTAAGGCGGATGCTGCCCTATCAGGCGACGCGCGCCTATCTGGCCGACCGCGCCACAGAATCGCTCGGCCTGCTTTATGCGATGCATTGGCCCTACCGGCAGTTTGAAACCGCCCGCAATCTGCGCCAGAGCCCGCTGCACGAGCGTCTGGCGGCGCAAGGCGCCTGCTTTGGCGAAGTGGCAGGCTATGAACGCGCCAACTGGTTCGATGAACCCGGCTCCCGTCCGCATTACGAATATTCCTACGGACGCCAGAACTGGTTCGCAAATACCGCCGCCGAGGTCAGGGCCGTGCGGGAAAAGGTCGGCATGTTCGACATGTCCTCCTTCGGCAAATTCCGCGTCGAGGGGCGCGACGCCGAAAGCGTGCTGCAAAATATCTGCGCGAATGATGTGGCGGTCAAACCGGGCCGCATCGTCTACACGCAATGGCTCAATGAGCGCGGCGGCATTGAAGCGGATCTCACCGTCACGCGGCTTTCCGAAACCGCCTTTATGGTGGTCACGGCTGGCGGCACGGCGCGGCGAGACCTCCACTGGCTGAAAAGCCATATACCCGACGACGCAAATTGCATCGCCACCGATGTCAGTTCCGGCTTGGCGGTCCTGAGCATCATGGGTCCCAACAGCCGCGCGCTGCTGCAAGGTCTCACCAATGCTGATCTTTCTCATGCAGCCTTCCCGTTTGCCACCTCGCGCGAGATCGATATCGGTTGCGCGATTGTGCGCGCGTCGCGCATCACCTATGTGGGCGAACTTGGCTGGGAGCTGTACATACCAGCGGAATTCGCCCGACATGTCTTCGATCTGGTTCTGGCCGCCGGCGCGTCGCATGGCCTCAAGCTCTGCGGCCTGCACGCCATGGATTGCTGCCGGATGGAAAAAGCCTATCGCCATTGGGGGCATGATATTTCGGATGAGGATACGCCGATCGAATCCGGGCTGATGTTCGCGGTGAAAATGTCCAAGGCCAATTTCATCGGCAAAGCGGCGCTGGAGCAGAAACTGGCCCTGCCGCTTAGAAGGCGGCTGGTGAATATTCTGCTGCAGGATCCCGAACCGCTGCTCTATCACAACGAACCGGTGCTGCTTGGCGGCAAGATTATCGGACGCACCACATCAGGTGCCTACGCCCATCATTTAGGCGCGGCTGCCGCGCTGGCACTGATCGAGACAGACGAAATCGATATATCCTCGCTGAGTTCCCTGCCCTTCACAGTTGAAGTGGCGGGCAGGCCGGTGACCGCGCGTGCCAGCCTCGCGCCATTTTACGACCCGGATAACAGGAACATCCGGTGCTAGACAGCCTGACGACAAAATCACATCGTAAAGCGATTTTGTCGCATCTATGCAATAATATGTCGGCATATGTCCAAAATATGTCGGTATATGTTCAAACTTTTCATGAGAATTGATAGTTTTCAGATAGCTACAATCGGTGAGCGGCTCAGATAAGACCGAGACCAGAAATAAAAACATCGGAAGGGGAAACGCTGAAATGACCGCCTTGAAAGACTAGAGCGCGCCTCTCCGAGACCTCGAAAACTGTTGTGATCCGAGCCTTCAAAAGTCTCGGCCGGCGAAAGCTTTTGCCTGAAAAAACATCAAACAATTTAAACGCGTAGCAATATAAATTTTGTGTAGTTCCTTCAGTTGAAATTCAGTTTGACAGACTGGTGCTTTTGAAGCGACGATAACTTGGAACGATCTCGACATTATTCTTTGGACTGAGATTACAACGGAGTGCAGCAGCGCTCCCGGAAGCCCGGCAAAGAAACGGGGTCGGCGAAGGAAGGGGAGTTTATAATGAGCGAATTTGATTATCTCAAAGTTCAGCATGCCCTCGGCAGGATGAGCCGCCGCGACTTCATAGGAAGAGCGATGGCGCTCGGCGCAACAGCACCAATGGTTACGAGCATGCTCGCAGCATCCGACGCGCTCGCTGCCGAGACTCCCCGCAAGGGCGGCGTCCTGCGCCTTGGCCTTGGCGGCGGCAGCACCACGGACAGCCTGGAGCTTGGCTCCTATACCGACTCGGTAATGATCGATGTCAGCCACGGCGTTTGCAACGGACTGGTGGAATGGAGCCAGGAAGGCAAGCCTGTACCGGATCTGGCCGAATCCTTCGAGGCAAAGGACGGCGCCAAGACCTGGGTGTTCAAGCTGCGCAAGGGCGTTCATTTCAGCAACGGCAAGGAATTCGACGCCGACGACGCCATTTATTCGCTCAATCTGCATCGCGGCAAGACCAAGTCCGGCGGCGCGGCCAATCTGAAGCCGGTTACCGACATCAAGAAAGTCAATGCCAACGAAATCGAGATCACGCTCGAATCCGCTGATGCCGACTTCCCCTACGCCCTGACTGACTATCACATCCTGATGGTGCCGAATGGTCATTCGGACTGGAGCAAGCTGATCGGCACCGGTGCATTCACGCTGGAAAAATTCGATCCCGGCGTGCGCATGTCGCTCAAGGCCACCAAGAACTTCTATAAGCCGAACCGCGGCTTCCTTGACGGCGTCGAAGTCACAGTCATCAACGATGCGAGCGCCCGTCTCAATGCGCTGGTTTCGGGCCAGGTGGATGCTGTCAACCGCGTCGATCCGAAGATCGTGGCCATGCTGCAGAAATCGCCGAAGCTCAAGCTGGTTCGCGCCGCCGGCGGCTGGCATCCGGTCATGGCCATGCAGACCGACACTGCGCCCTTCACCAACCCTGACCTGCGGCTGGCCATGAAATATGCCACCGACCGCACGCAGATGCTGAAGACGCTGTTCTCGGGCTATGGCACACTGGGCAACGATCATCCGATCCCGCAGAGCGATCCTTATTTCAACAAAGAACTGCCGCAGCGCCCGTATGACCCGGACAAGGCGAAGTTCCATTTCAAGAAGGCCGGCCTGACCGATCCGAAAATCGTGCTTCAGGCGTCTGACGCCGCCTTCAACGGCGCTGTCGACATGGCAAGCCTGCTGCAGGCCAGCACGGCAAAGGCTGGAATCAAGATGGACGTCAAGAAGGAGCCGGCTGACGGTTTCTGGGACAATGTCTGGCTCAAGGGCGCTTTCGTCAGCTCCTACTGGGGCGGTCGCGCTGCGGCCACGCAGATGCTTGCCGTGGCTTACAAGCGCGGCGCACCCTGGAACGAGACACACTGGTCAAACGACAAGTGGGAAAAGCTTCTGGCTGACGCCCGCGCGGAAACGGATGAAGCCAAGCGCAAGACCTATATCTGGGAAATGCAGGCCATGCTCAGCAATGAGGGCGGCGCAATCATTCCCGCGATGCGCGACTGGCTCGACGCCCACAACGAAAAAGTCGGCGGCCATACCCCGCACGGCGGTTTCGACATGGACAACGGCCTGATCTGTGAAAAAGCCTGGCTGAAGGCGTGATCCATTGCTGAAACTGATAGCACAGCGTCTCGGACTTGGACTTCTAACGCTTGTAGCGGCTTCCGTGCTCATATTTGTGGGCACGGAGATCCTGCCGGGCGACCTTGCATCCGCGATTCTGCAAAACAACGCAACGCCGGAGAATCTTGCGGCGTTGCGGCTGCAACTGGGGTTGGACCAACCCGCCACGATCCGCTTCCTGCATTGGTTTTTCGGAGCCATACGCGGTGATTTCGGACATTCGCTGGCAAATGGTCAGGACGTCATCTCGGAATTGATGCCGCGCCTCAAGAACACAATGTTTCTGGCATCCTATGCCGCGCTGGTGGCGGTGCCTCTGGCGGTCAGCATCGGCCTTCTCGCCGCTATCAGGCAGGGCCGCATTTTTGACCGCGCCGCCAACCTCGTCACGCTGATGACGATTTCGGTGCCGGAATATTTTCTGGCCTATATTCTGATCAAATATCTCGCGGTTGATCACGAGGTTTTCCCGTCCCTCGCCAATGTCACGCCGGATTCGAATTTCCTGCAAAGGCTTGATCTGACATTCCTGCCGATGACGACGCTGGTGCTCGTTGTGGTTGCGCATATGATGCGCATGACGCGCGCCTCGGTGCTCTCCATCATGGCCAGCCCCTATATCGAAATGGCTTTCCTTAAGGGCTTGCCGAAATGGCGGGTGGTGGTGCGGCATGCTTTTCCCAACGCTCTTGCCCCCATCATCAACGTGATTGCACTCAATCTGGCCTATCTCATCGTTGGGGTGGTCGTTGTGGAATCCGTATTCGTGTATCCCGGCCTCGGGCAATTGATGGTCGATGCGGTGTCAAAGCATGATGTGCCGGTGGTGCAGGCCTGCGGACTGATCTTCGCCGCGGCTTTCATTCTGCTGAACATGACCGCCGATATTCTCGCCATCATGAGCAATCCGCGATTGCGCCATCCCCGCTGAGGATCTGGAGTCTGACGTGCGTTTATTCGGTCACAAACTTCCCCTGACAGCGCAGATCGGCATTGCCATCATTGCAATCAATCTGATCATCGCGCTGATCGGCCCTTATCTTGCGCCTTACGGCGAAGCGGACATTGTCTGCGACGCATGGGCTGAGCCGAGCCGGCAGTTTCTGTTCGGCTGCGACAATATCGGGCGCGATATTCTCACCCGCATGATATTTGGCGCGCGCATGTCGATCGGCTTGTCCTTGCTGATCACCGCCCTGTCCTTCAGCATCGGCATTATCGGCGGCTTTTCCGCTGCGGTCTCGGGACGCTGGCTGGATATCCTGCTGTCGCGCATCGTCGACCTGATGCTGTCGATGCCCACGCTCATTTTTGCCTTTGTCGTTCTTTCGGTGCTGGGTACCGACCTGCCGGTGCTGATCGTCACCATCGCGGTGCTTGATTCAACCAAGGTGTTCCGCCTGGCGCGCGCCGTGGCCATGAACATCACCGTTCTGGAATATGTCGAGGCGGCCAAGCTGCGCGGCGAAGGGCTGTGGTGGGTGATCCGGCGCGAAGTTCTGCCCAATGCTGTGCCGCCGCTGGTGGCCGAATTCGGCCTGCGCTTTTGTTTCACCTTTCTGTTCATCGCTGCGCTGAGTTTTCTTGGCCTCGGAATTCAGCCGCCGCAGGCGGATTGGGGCAGCATGGTGAAAGACCTGCGTGACATGATCAATCTGGGCTCTCTGGCGCCGATCTATCCGGCCGCAGCCATTGCCATGCTCACCATCGGCGTGAATTTCGTGGTGGACTGGATGTTGTCCATTCATTCAAAGGGCCATGGAGAAGGCGCATGACAACGTCCCGTTTCGGAGAGACGATTCTGGATGTGCAGAAGCTGCGCATCGAAGTGCGCAACGACGACGGCCCCGGCCCTGTTCTCGTCGACGATGTCAGTCTTTCCCTACGCCGCGGCGAGGTTCTGGGCCTTATCGGCGAATCAGGCGCGGGAAAGTCAACCATCGGTCTTGCCTGCCTCGGCTATACCCGCGGCAATTGTTACATGACCAGCGGCAAGGTTATTTTTCGCGGCAGCGACATCCGGGAAATGACCGTTGCCGAACGCGTCGGCATCCGCGGGCGCGGCGTCGCTTATATTGCACAAAGCGCAGCAGCCTCGTTCAATCCTTCGATGACGCTTTACCAGCAAATCTGTGAAATTCCGGTTTTGCAGGGATTGTTGACCATGGAAGAGGCTAAAGCGGAAGCAGTGAAGCTTTTCCGCAAGCTTGAATTGCCAAACCCGGATGTTTTTGGCGAGCGCTATCCGCATCAGGTGTCCGGCGGCCAGTTGCAGCGCGCCATGGCGGCAATGGCCATGATCACCAAGCCTGATCTGCTCGTCTTCGACGAACCCACAACGGCGCTCGACGTCACAACACAGGTTGAGGTTCTCGCCTCTTTCAAACAATTGATCCGGGAAAATGGAACAGCAGCGATCTATATAACCCATGACCTCGCCGTCGTGGCCCAGATCGCGGATAGCATCATGGTGTTGCGGCACGGCAAGATGGTCGAATTCGGCGAGGCGACGCAGATATTGCAAAACCCTCAGCAGGATTATACGCGCCGTCTGGTGGCGGAACGCAATGCGGCCAGCACATTCGTCGAGGATCATGCCAATTCAGACCGGCCTCTGCTGAGCGTGAGCAATGTCACAGCCAGCTATTCCAAGCTGGCGCGTGTCGTCGACGACATTACGCTGTCCCTGCGCCGTGGCGATACCCTTGCCGTGGTGGGCGAATCCGGTTCGGGTAAATCTACGCTGGCGCGCGTCATCACCGGTCTCCTGCCAAGGGAAGCAGGCGACATCCGCTTCGAAGGCAATTCCCTGCCGCCCCGGCTCAAGGACCGCAATCTGGATCAGTTGCGCCGCATACAGATGATCTACCAGATGCCGGATGTCGCGCTGAACCCCAGACAGACCCTGCTGGAAGTTATTGGCCGGCCAGTGCAATTCTATTTCAACCGCAGCGCGACGGAAGTGCGTGAACGTGTCAAGGAACTGCTGCGCGCCATCGATCTGCCGGAAGACTTTATCAACCGCTATCCTTCGCAATTATCCGGCGGACAGAAACAGCGCGTTTCCATTGCGCGGGCGCTGGCTGCCGAGCCTGACCTGATCATTTGCGACGAAGTGACCTCAGCGCTTGACCAGCTTGTCGGAGAAGAAATTCTTCGCTTGCTCAAACGGCTGCAGGACGAACTTGGTCTGGCCTATCTCTTCATCACGCATGATCTTGGCACGGTGAAGCGGATCGCCAACAAGGTGGCCGTGATGCAGAAGGGCAAGCTCATTTCCTTCGGGGAAACACAGCGCGTCTTCTCGCCGCCCTATCATCCTTACACGGAACTGTTGCTGTCCTCCGTGCCGGAGATGCGCGCAGATTGGCTGGATGAAACTCTGGCCCGGCGCAAGACCATTGCCGCTGCCTGACAAAGCCGCCATAAGCACACGACGCCAACGGAGTACGGGACTTTGCCATCCCGATTCCGGAAAGATTAAATTAATTTAATATTAACGTTATATCGTTCAAATTTTAGCGAATACCATTAAAATTTCGACATTATTTACCTCTGCGCATGAAAATGCCACTTTCGCCGCCTCTATTGCGGACATGAAATACAGAGGTTTCGCCATGATCAATGACATCCGCCAATTGCTCGCAACGCATTGTAAAATGACCGCAGATATGACGACCCTGCCAGAAACAGCAGATCTCTATGATGCCGGGTTGACCTGCTTTGCCTCGGTGGAACTGATTCTGGCCCTTGAAGATCATTTTCATGTCACATTCCCGGAGCGCCTGCTCCGCAGGGCGACATTCTCCAGCATCCGCTCCATTGCCTCCGCCCTGCAGGAAATCACGCCCGGACGTATGGCCGCCTGAGCGGATTGTGAAGCAAGGGTCAGTCCAGCATCGCACGCAATTCTGCAGCTATCACCTGCCCCAGTTTTGCGTGCTCAGGTTCATCCAGATGGATGCCGTCGCCCGTGCTTGACGTGACAACCCTGCCCGCTTCAAGAAACCGTGCCCCGAATATTTGCGCAACCTCACGATAATAATGCGGCAACTGCGCCGATTTCGCCGCGCCACCTGCAAACATGGCCGCGAAGCCGCCCAATTCCAGAATCGGCGGCGGACAAACAAGCAAGACTTTCACCGCGCCATAATCGGCAGAAAAATCGCGGATAACCTTCAGCAAAGCGCCTATGCCCGCCGCTATGTCGAACGGACCAAGAGCGAACCGGGCCTTCAGATCATTGGTGCCCAGCATCAGCACAATGGCATCGAGCGGCGCGTGGCTCTCCAAAATCGGCAGGAGCGTGGCGCGGCCATTTTTATGGACTCCCTCCACGGGATCGTCGTGCACCGTCGTGCGCCCCGGCAGGCCTTCCACGATCAGGCGATAGCCCTCGCCAAGTTCGCGCTGCGCGATGCTCGTCCAGCGCCGTTCAAACGGGTGCCGGTAACCCTGCGCCTCAAGCGGGCGGGCGGGCGAACCGAATGTGTTGGAATCACCGTAGCAAAGAATCGTTTTCATGCCTGCTCCTCCGTTACGGCCTAAGTTGCCACAGGCGGGCCGTGCGATCCAGTCATGCCGCCTCTGCTTTCCGGCTTCTGGTCTGCCCGTCCAAGCTGTGCTAGGAAGCGCCATTCACAGGAACACGACATGACGACTTCAGCCCCCTCCAAACGCCTGACCAGTGTCGATATAGCCCGCATGAAGGGCGGAACGCCCATTGTGGCGCTCACAGCCTATCACGCCCATACAGCGCGGATGGTGGATGGCCTCGCCGATATCATTCTGGTGGGCGACAGCCTCGGCATGGTGATGCACGGGCTGGAGACAACAGTCCCCGTGACACTCGACATGATGATCCTGCAAGGGCATGCGGTCATGCGTGGTTCGACAAAATCGCTTGTCGTGGTCGATATGCCATTCGGTTCCTATGAAGAGAGCAAGGAACAGGCCTTTCGTAATTGTGCCCGTGTGCTCAAGGAGACACATTGCGGCGCGATCAAGCTTGAAGGCGGCGCGCATATGGCTGAAACGATTCGTTTCATGGTTGAGCGCGGCGTGCCGGTGATGGCCCATATCGGCCTGACACCGCAGAGCATCAATGTATTGGGCAGTTTCCGCGCGCAGGGACGCGACGAAAAAACATGGAACAAGTTTATCGATGACGCCAAAGCTGTGGCGCAGGCCGGAGCCTTTGCTGTTGTGGTCGAGGCCGTGGCTGAACCGCTGGCGGCCCGCATCACCGAGGAAATTACCGCGCCCACCATCGGTATAGGTGCATCCGCAGCCTGCGACGGCCAGATTCTGGTGCTGGAAGACATGCTCGGCCTTTCCGAGCGCGTGCCGAAATTCGTCAAGAAATATGGCGCGATCGGCGATCACATCAGAGGCGCGATCGAAGCCTATGCGCATGAGGTGCGCGAGCGCAGCTTTCCGGCGCCCGAACACACTTATGCGGTCAAAAAATCATAAAGCCTGGCTCAGGCCGGGCAATCAATCCCGAGAACCAGCCTCGATTTCCGGCTTCTAACCTAATCTCACAGGCTCTGCCTCGCAGCGGCACCATCCGATGGGACAATGATGGTCGCCGGGAAAGCCGATTTTTGGCGGGGCCGAGTAACGAAAGCGCCGGCCATTGAACTTCGCGCATTCGTCGCAAACTTCGCTGTCCTCGGCCGTTCGCCAGATAAAATATTTGCAGCCGCTTGATACCGCATGCTCGCGATTGATTCTGGAAATAGAACGAAAACGTTCCGACATTTCATTTTCAAAACGGATGCGATCAGCTGTAATTTCTTCAGCTGTATATCTGCCACTTTTTGTTATGGGTCGCTGGACATGCGGCCAGGGCTCCCGCGCCTTCTGCGCCGATGCCGATGGCATCAAAGACAGATCGGGGTCGCTGCGCCAGCCATAAATATAGGCAATGAACTGCCAAATACGCATGTATGACCTCGAATCTCAATAATCATATGATTTAAAGTCAGATACATGCCGAAGTCCAGCACCGATAGATAGAGAGTCGGTTTGAAATTTGATAAACAATGGTTAAAAGGCGTTGTACGCACTCTGGACAACAGGCGCATTTGTTCAGAGCTTGCGGATTTTCGATGATGCCTGAACCGCCCAGCAACACGCGAGCGCCCGTGGCACAAACGCTCAGGCCAGCGATTTAACGGGAACAAATGGTGGGCGGTAACGGGCTCGAACCGCTGACCCTCTCGGTGTAAACGAGGGAGTTTTATTGAAATCATTGAGTTTTTTCTATTTTGAATGCCAATTTCACCCCGTTTTGTCCCGCTTTGTTCTATCTATTCTGTGCGGAAACTGTGCGGGAGATTGAACGATTAGTAAGAGCGTCCGCCACGCTCCTTTGATGATCCGGATGATGGTGCCCATAGACCCGATCAATCAGTTCTTGCGTCACCCCAAAAAAGCCTGCGGCCTTGTAGGGATCGGCGCCTGATTGCATCGCCCATGTGATCGCCGTATGTCGCAGAATATGCGGCGAGACATCATCAAAGCCGGCATCGCGCGCGACATTAGCAAAGGCTTTTTTCACGCTCGCCACCGGACGGCCATAAAATTCAATAACGGCTTTTGTTGATATGCCTTTGTTTTTCCACCGGCGCATATGGGCAAGCAAGCGATCAGGAATCCGGATTGTTGGCTGGCGTTTGTTCGTTTCACGAACGCCGAGGCCGCGGCGATAAAATATTCCGGACACGAGATCGACATAGCCTTTGCCTTCGACAGGCGTCAGGGCGGCATTGCAGACGGCTCCCGAGCGCGTGCCGGTATAAAGCGCCACCAGAATGAACCGGGCAATGTGACGGCGCGAATTGCGTTCCGTGACAACGCCTTTTTGTTTTTCCTTATAGCGCCAGGCTGTCCAGATCAGGCGCGCGGCTTCGGACCGTGTGAGCCAACGTTCGCGCGGAACGGCCTTGGGCGGCAGCACCACGTCAATAACCGCCCGGCAATATCCCTCCCGACGATGATGGTTGATCGCTGCGCGAAGATCCTCTAACTCGCGGCGCGCGGCTTGTTGACTGCCGCGGTGCGCCGCATATGCGCGACACAGATTGCCGTTGATGTCATTGAGTGTCTTGTCCGCAAAAAACTCCCCCAGAGCCAGAACACGCGAAGCCAGCGCTTCCGGGCGCGCGACGCTAGCGCCCTTGTCTTTTAGGTAGAGTGTCAGGACATCGATTATTTGGACGGCAGAGGGATCACGATCCCGGTCGCGCGGCGGCTCGTGCTTTTCTGCGAGATATTGCGCGAGGATTTTTTCAGCGCCCTGGCGGTCGCTTTCAGAGCATCCAGTGCTGATAAATTGCTTACCGTCGCGGATGACCCATCGACCCGGCGCTTTGGTGTTTTCCCTGCGAAAGTAGAGCCTTGCTCCTTTGGATTCGCGCGGCACAGTTCCCTCATGCGGTTGATAGTCGCCAAAGTCACGTATTCATTGCCCGCTATGATTTCGATTGCAAGACCGTGGCGCCGCAATTCACGGCGCAGGCGGATCGGGGTCATGGTTCCATCCGGAAATGCCTCCCTGCAGGCCGCACGCAGACACAGCGGCGTGTCAGGCGCGATCGGAAATGCGTTGCTCATTCCTTCTGCTCCGCTTCGGCCTGGCGCTCATGGGAGGCGATCTGACGCAACAAATCGCGGATGCCCTTCTCGTGTGGCTTGAGCAGGTCGAGATCCTCGGGCTTCTGCTTCTCGAGCCATGCATTGTAGGCCTTGCGCCCTTCCATGGCGGCGGCACGCGCCTCGGCGAGTATCCGGTCTTCGCGCGGCAATTCGGCCTCGTCCTCCCGGGCCGGAGTTTCTTTGGCTTCAGTTTTCTCTCCCGGTCTATCTTCGACCTCTTCACGGATCTCGCCGGTTTCCGGATCAAAGCCCTGCTCGGCCGCGGCCTCGGCTTCCTGACGCTGGACAGGAACGGCCGCCAGCGCGGCAAGCTTCGCGCCGACGCCTTTGGGCGTGACATCCCGTGCTGTTTCCGGGCGCAGCCTTTCCTCTTCCTCCACCATTTCGTCGACGGCATAGACGCCAAGCAGCACGTCCGGAAAATGCCGGCGGCACATGGCGCGCGAGGCGTAATAGAACAACTGCTGATCGGGATCGCCTTTCCAGAGCGGCGAATTCTTGACCGGGATCTTGCCGATCGGCGGCGAGGTATATTCGACGATCTCGTCTTCCTCGCGCAGTCTTGCCCAGACGCGGCAAGTGCGACCTTCGCCCTGCCCCTGATATTCGACCTTCAAACGGCCCTTGATCGGCGCACGGCGCAGGATCACGGCATTGATGAGCTGCGCCTCGTAGGCCAGACGGTCATTGACCGAATAGCTCTTGTTCGCCACGGCAAAAGGCGACATTTCCCATTCGACGGCCTGGATGGCGACGCCGAGGCAGGCGCCGACATTGTTGCGCAGGTGCTTCGGAATCGCGATCTGGGCGATTGCCATGGTTTTGGCGAATTCCATGATCTGGGCCATGTTGGCGAAAGCGAGACCGCCAGTGCGATGCGACGCGATCGCCATGTTCGACGTGACATCATTGTCGATCTTGGCCGCGATGCGGTGTTCGATCTGGTCTGTAACAAGCATATTCGTCATGCTGCTTCTCCTTGTTCATCGTTGTTGGATTTGCGAGTAACGCGCAGCACCGCAAATTCGCACGCGGGAATGAGCGTCTCTTTGCGCTTCTGGATCTTGCGCGTGATTTTGAAATCGGGGTGTTTGGCTTCCTCTGCGCCTTTGAGAATGTCGATGATTTCGGCATCGACTGTCTCGAGCGCGTGCTCGGCATTGAGCCTGCGGCGGGACCAGCGTTGTTTTTCCTCGCACAGTTCGCCGATGCGATTATCGAAGGTCAGGTCGATGACCTTGCCCTTTTCCGGCGGATAAAGACCCGCCAGCACTTCGCCGTCCTTGGCGTAATCGGGATCGTAGGGGCGGTTTTCGCGGATGCGCGCCCAGAAGTCGCGGATCTTGTCCTTGATCATGTCGATCAAGCCCGGCGTGATGGGCACCTCGAGCAGATAAAAATCAGCGTTGAAGTCGATCACCATGGCGCCGACATAGGCGCGCGCGCAGCCCGACATATAGGCGTCGATCGTCGCCTGCACCGCAACGTGGAGCGGCGGTTCGAACTGGCCGTCCTCGTTAAACCAGCTCTTGCGGAAGGCGTGAGGTGCGACGGTCTTGATCTGCAAAGCGCCAAGCCCTTCCCTGCCCTTTTCCTCAATGAAGGCGTCCGGCGTGCTCGACATGTCGATATCTGGGTCGAAAAACACGGTTCCGCCTGGAATCTGGTTCGGGGTAATTTTCCATTCGGGCCGCAGCATGTTGCACAGCTCGAAGGCCTTGGCCTCGAGGAAGTTGCCGCGCTCGGTCGGCGGCAGGTGGATCGAATTCTCCTCAATTCGGATCTCGTCGAATTCCTTCTGGAACTGGCCGCTCTTGATGGCGAACAGTTCAAACGGGCTCAGATAGGCATGGATCCCGAACAGGGCGGCGGCCTCGGAAGCCCCGATGGTCTTTTCCTTGCCGGCGAGCCATTCCTCGCGGGATTTTGGTTTGATGATCTCAATGGCCATTGTTGACCTCTCGTTGCAGCCGGGCCGTCTGGATCTGTCTCAGACGTTTCAGTTCCGGCTTGGTGTTGCGATGGCCGCGGCGCTTGGCGTCGTAGCGGGCTTTGACTTCGGCAATTTCGGCAGCGACCGGCGGCGGATTCCAGCGACGCGACCAGCGCTGCACGAAGCGCACGACCGAATGCCAGAAGGCGCTTGTCATGCCGCCCTCCCCTGGTGGAGCGGGCGAACCGGCGGATGCTGAATCTGGTGAAACACCGGATGCGAGATCGGGCGAACCGGCTCCGGCGGGCAGACAAGGCAATAAGCCGCCATGCCGCCGAGAATGATGCTGAATGCCGCGAGGGCCTCGAGGATCTTGCTCATGGCTTGCCTGCCAGTCCGCAATAGCCATGTGTCGGGGCCGGTGGCAGGCCATAGGCCGCCGGATCAGCTTGAACAGTGAGCACGGCCTGATTCCAGCGCTCCGTGGTGCAGCCGGGTTCACCGCCGGCCTTTTTCACGGCGGCCCGGAATGCCGCGCTCTCATCCGCGGGCACCCAGCGCCACGCCATGCACTTTGAGGCGATGCAGCGGCAAGTCGACGGGTTTTGATCGTTGTATCCTACGCCGCTAACGCGGTTACTTGCGGCGCTTTCCAATGATTTTCCTAGTCCAGTGGAATGAAACCTCACATGCGGGCACCATTTCCCCCTGGCTTCATGTTCGGTCATCATCATGCGGCCTCCTGCTCGGATGTCTCGCCCTCGCCCTCGCTCATGATCGCGTTGATCGCGTCGGCAATGCGCTGCGCCTTGCCAAGCAAGCGCGCGGGAAGAAAGAGGCTCATTTCATCAAGCCCGAAATGGCCGTCCCGCGCGACAATCTCGAACGAGCAATTGTTGTAGGTGACGTATTTCGCGCGGGCCTTGATCGGGCCGTCACAATGGAAAGTGGAATAGGCTCTGATTCTCATGGTTTAAGCCTCCTGTTTGAGAACGTTGCGGCGGCCGGTTTCGGCAATCAGCGCGAACGGGCCGAGGATCTCGATTTGCAGCTTTGTGAACCCTGCCGCCTGAAACGCGGCGACGCTGGCAGGGATTGAAAGAAGGTTCTCGACGCCCTCGAGGGCCTTGGTCATCTGGAAGATCAGCAGGTCGGTGACGTTGACCTTCGGATCCAGCAGAGGCTTGAGGGGGATTTCGGCGGCGCTCGTCATGGCTGCAGATCAAGCGAAGATGGATTGACGAAGCGCGCTGATCTTGGCTTGAGCCGCGTCAATGATCGGGCGGGCCTCGCGCCAGTTGTTGACGCGATATGCGCAAGCCAGATCGAATTCAGCCTCGGCGAGAGCCCGCAGCTTCACGGGATCAGCAGCCGCTGCGGCCTTCTGGTCGCGGGCAGAGCGCCAAGCGGTTTTCAGAGCCTGCCGGAAATGCTCGACGAGCGGGGTGCCTTTAAAAGGGAATTGCGGGCCGTAGGGCGGGCGAGCAGGCTGACGGTTACGCCAGCAGCGGTGTTCCTGCTCCTGCCAGATGTGAGCAAGCTCCCATGCGTAGGCCATGATCACGACGCGGTCGAAGCCTGCAGTCGTGTAAAGGGTCGGAATGGTGAACATCTCTCAACTCCGCGAGTGCGTTTGTTGAGGATAAGGTACGATATGTACCAAATAAGTCAAGTACGATTTGTACCTATAATGACATTTCGTACCAATTTTCCATCCCGCCGTCACCCCCGACGTGGACGGGGGCAATCATGGCGTACGCTAACGGAAAAGGATGCCGATCGGAGCTCGAGGCGATCACTTGTTTAGCTTGACAGAGTGCTGCGGTTCTTCCACGGTCATCGCAACACGGTCGACTCCTCTGCTATGCAAGGATCGGCCTTCTTCGTTCCCTTCGCGGGAGGCGTAAGGTTGTCAACGCATTCCGAGTCATACCAATCGTTACCCGATCAGATCGCGATTTCGCGACGCTCCCGTTCTTTAGGCAATGACCCCGATTAACGAAAAAATGATTTCACACCAAGAATATAGACAAGACATCCAAGGACTTCGCGCCGTTGCTGTTCTTTCCGTAATCTTGTTTCATGCCGGCCTTCCCTTGCTGAAAGGCGGCTTTCTGGGCGTCGATATTTTTTTCGTCATCAGCGGATTTCTGATTACGTCGATCATTGCCCGCGAATTGAATGAGGATCGATTCAGTTTCGTCGAGTTCTACAAGCGGCGGGCGCGGCGCATATTGCCCGCTCTGCTGACCGTGATCACCGCCTGCCTGCCCTTCGCGGCGGTTTGGATGTTGCCCGACGAAATAGCGCAGTTCTCACGAAGTATCATTTATGTTTTATTGTTTCTGTCCAATATCTTCTTTTGGAACAGCACCAATTATTTCGACACTTCCTCTGAGTTGAAGCCCTTGCTGCATACTTGGAGCCTGGCCGTCGAAGAACAATTTTATTTGTTGTTCCCACTCGTGTTGGTAGGTCTTTGGAAATTCAATCGGCGCTTCATCGTATTTTCGATTGCAGCAGTTTTTGCGGCGTCGTTTCTTGCAAGCTGGTTTACCGCCTATCACCGGCCAAGCTTTGACTTTTTCTGGTTTGCAACTCGCGCTTGGGAATTATTGGCCGGAGCCCTCTGTTCGTTCATCACAGTCACACCCCTGAAGAGACGAAATAACATTTTGGTGGGACTTGGAATTTTGTTGATTGCTGCGTCCCTCTTGGGGTTAAATTCAACTTTCCCGCTTCCCTCTCCTTTTTCTTTGGCTCCGGTAACGGGCACGTGCCTCGTTCTCGTGTTTGGTTCGAGTGAGCTGTTCGTTTCCAAAGCACTGACAGCGCCAATCATGCTCTTGATCGGCAGAATCAGTTACAGCGCCTACCTATGGCATCAGCCCGTGTTTGCCTTCGCTCGCATAAGGTTATTCCGGGAACTCGATACGATTGAAGCCATTGTGCTTACCTTGTCGACCCTGATCCTCGCGTATGCTTCCTGGCGCTGGGTGGAAGAGCCTTGGAGGCGACCAAAAAATTTACATACGAAGTGGATCCAGCCGACACTGGGCGTAGTGATCCCGGCCTTGCTCATTGTTTTTGCAATTTTTGGCGTCACTCCGCAGGACAAGCTTGGACCCTTGAAAGGATGGATCGGCCTCAATTTGAAAGAAACGCAGATCCCTGAAATCTCCATGCCAATGATCTCAAACGGCTGGTGTTTTTACAGCGTAGATACAATCCCCCACTTGCCGGTCGGTGCAGAGGGTACGCAATGCGTTTTGTCTGAAGGCATTGCCGGCGCACCCAAAGGATTGATTTTCGGTGATTCATTTGCTGCGCAGTACGATCCTTTTTGGTCAGAAATATCCAAGCAAACCGGCATCTATTTGCGGTCAATATCGACCAACTGGTGCAATCCAACGACCAACGACAATTTTGTTGGAAGAGTTGATAGCCGAGCAAGTGAACAATGTAGGCTAGACCGGCAGTACCTCGCCGCGAACGCAAGCAATTTTGATTTCATCATATTAGGCGGATATTGGGGCGCCTTGCTTGAGAAACACAAGTTTCAAGGGGTTCTTGATGAAATCAAAGTTCTTTCAGAACGATCCAAGTTAATTCTGGTAATGCCCTCACCGACAACATTCAACTTCGACGTCGGCTTGGCATATCGGCGGACCGTGGCGCTGGGATCGACATTCAATTTAAACTGGATTGATCGAAATTCGGATTCGTTCAGCGCAGATGCAAACGATCGACTTCAAAAATACGCGAGCCAATTTTCAAATGTCAGGTTCATACCGCGGTCAGATATTTTCAAAGCCTTCGGCAAAGAATCGGATGTAACCAGCGATGGAATGCCCTTTGACCTGAGCCCCTAAATCTCCTCCAAAAATTTGGTAGAGTCTGTCGCTAGAGGAGACGGATAGGATGAAGCGTTCACGGTTCACGGAAGAGCAGATCATCGGGAT